>NZ_JBRREO010000004.1:0-414938 GCF_056760355.1 Stenotrophomonas sp. STEN013
AAACACCTGCCACATGCCACGAAAGTGCAACATTAGAAACATAAAACACCACATGTCACTGAATTATATATATTTTTAAGGACTGTGGATCCAGTCCATCATCGGGGCGACGGACAGGCGCAGCGAGGCGGCGTAACGGGTAGTGGAAATGGGCGACAGGGGCATGGGCGGATACGCGATTTCGTGGCCCGCCGGTCGTGGAGGCGACCGGCAGCGAAGAACAAGGGGGAACAAAGAGTAAACGACACGCCTGAACCCCGTTGGCACAGGACGCGCCAGCGCCGCTTCGAACCGGTATCGCGCAATCGCAACAACGACAATCCACGACACGCCGCGGACCGCGATGGAAACGGCGAAAATCCGCGTGCATCGGGCCGATGGTGACAACACCGCCGCGCAGGTATCGTTGCGGTCCGGTCATTCCGTATTTCCCTCCCGCGCTGCGAGACTGCCCAGTCAACCTGCCCCACTTTTCCTATGAGTACACCCGTGGACATCGCCACTTCCGCGTCACCTCCCGACTTGGTGAGCGGTCTTTCCGAGGCGCAGCGCGATAGCGTTCTTTCACAGATGCGACGGGTGGAGCTGCACAAGGGCGAACACCTGGTGCGCCAGGGCGACAGCGCCGACCACGTCTATTACGTGCTGCGTGGGCGCTTCGAGGTCTTGCTCGATGGCCGGCATCTGGTGGCCGAGATCGGTGCCGGCGAGCCGGTCGGGGAGATCGCGTTCTTCGGCGGCCTGAGCCGCACTGCCGATGTGGTGGCCAGCCGTGATTCGGAAGTACTGGAACTGAGCCGCGAGAATTTTGACCGCCTGGCGGCGGCCCAACCGGACTTCATCCAGTCGATCCTGCGCACGCTGGGGCGACGGCTGGCAGCCACCACCGCCGCCGCATCGGCGCTGGCACCACGCATCGCCGATGCTGTCGGCCTGTGTGCGGCCGGCCAGTCGGCAGTACCCGAATCACTGGTGGCCGATCTGGTGCAGGCGCTGCGCGACAGCGGCAGCCGCGTCTGCGTGCTGCGCGCCCGTGACCTGCCTGGCGATGTGGCCGCGGACGATGAGCGCCTGATGTCGCAGTGGCTGGGGGGGCAGGAACAGCGCGGCAGCACACTGCTGCTGGTCAGTGGTGACGGCAACCCGGCATGGGATCGCGCCGCGCTGCGTCACTGCGACCACCTGCTGCTGTGTGGCCGGCTGGATGAAGCCAACGCCGGCCCGGTGGCGCTGGGCGAGCTGGAGCGTTACGCCGCCCCTCTGTTCCGCCCACGCCAGACCAGCCTGCTGTTGTGGCGGGAGCAGTCCGGCACGGCCATCGCCCATACCCGGCACTGGCTGCAGGGGCGTGCGCTGCACCTGCATCACCATGTCGCGTTGGACCGGCCAGGTGACTTCGGCCGTGTTGCCCGCCTGCTGACCGGACGGGCGCTGGGCGCCGTGCTCGGCGGCGGCGGCGCGCTGGGGGCCGGGCACATCGGTACCCTACGCGCCCTGGGCGAAGCCGGCGTTGAGCTGGACATCATCGGCGGCACCTCGATCGGCTCGGTGGTTGCCCACGCCTACGCGGCCGGCGACGACGCCCATGCGATGCTGGCCGACTACGAGCATTTCTTCATCAAGCGCAAGGCGCTGGGGCGCTTCACCCTGCCCTGGTACAGCCTGCTCGATCACCGCCATCTGGATGCCTGCATGCAGGACCAGCTGGGTGATTCACGCCTGGAAGACCTGCCACTGAACTTCTTCGCGGTCGGCGCCAACCTCTCCACCAACGAACTGGAGGTGGTGCGGCACGGGCTGTCCCGGCACGCGCTGCGCATTTCCACCGCGATCCCGGTGGCGTTGCCGCCATGGATCAACGCGCAGGGCCAGGTGCTGGTCGATGGCGGGGTCATGAACAACGTGCCGATCTCTGTGATGCGCGCGATCAAGAGCGGTCCGAACATGGTCTCGATGCTCTCTCCGGGCAACGAATGGCAGGTCAAGAGCGCCTATGAGCGCGTGCCCTCGCGGCTGGCGCTGGCCTGGCAGCTGCTGCGCGGGCAGCGCAGGGACGATGACTTCCCGCGTCTGGGCGAAGTGGCGGCACGTTCGATGCAGATCACCTCCGGGCGCATGCTGCGCGGCACAGGGCTGGGCAGCGATCTGCTGCTCAAACCGCCGGCCGTGCCGGGCATGGGCTTGCTGAACTTCAAACTCGGCCGCGCGCAGGAGCAGGCCGGTTACGAGTACACGCGCCGCTTCCTGGACAAGGCCGGTGGCCTGGAAGGCATCCAGGCCTGGCAGCGCGGTGAAGTCATGCCCGAATTCGAGGACTGACCACCCTCAGGGCAGCGGCCCGAACACCAGCAATCCGCCCAGCCACAACGCCTTGCACAGCACGTGCAGCAGCTGGTCCAGGTTGTAGCTGATACGGCGGCCACACTTGAGGTCGTCGATCAGCCAATGGCTGGCCGTCTCCAGCACGCCCAGCAGCAGACTGCCAGTGATCAGCGCGACCGCGCCGCCGTGGATCACCGCATGTGCGCCCAGCGCCTGGTACCACGGCACACCCTGCATCGGCGAAAAGCGGCTCTTGGCTCGGGCCAGGAATTCGCCCTGCAACGGGTAATCGGCCACCGCATGGCCGAGGATCAACAGCAGGAACGTCTGGAGGATGTCGTAGGGGGCCATCTGCGCACACGGCTCGGGCTAGGTCTGGAGTCTGGCACTACTTGGCGGTGGCAGTGAAGATGCCATCCCACTGCGCCGGCGGTTGAGCCCGCAACTGCTCGAGCCGGTCCGCATACCGGTCATGCAATGCAGCCAGCGAGGCGGCGACGGGGAATTCGCGCAGCACCTGCAACGCCATAGCGGCCGCATCGAACTCGGCCGCACGGTACCGCGCCAGCATGTGCGCATGCGCCTGCGCGTACTGCTGGAATGCCGGGTCGGCAACCAGGTCGGCATTTCCCAGCAGCGCATGCAACACCACCGGCTCACTGCGCCCCACCACCCGGACCCGGTCGACTTCGATGAAGGCCAGATCGGTGGCCTGCATTTTCACCGCCCCGGTGACCAGCACCGTGACGCCGTAGAACTTGGTCAACCCCTCCACGCGCGAGGCCAGATTGACTGTGTCGCCGATGGCCGAATAGGAAAAGCGTTGTTGCGAACCGAGATTGCCGACGCAGGCCTCGCCGGTATTCAGTCCGATCCCGATGCGGATCGCCACGCCACTTTCACGGTTGAGCGCATCCACCGCGGCCACCATGCCCAGTGCCGCCAGGCACGCCTTGCGCGGATGCGCGGCGATATCCACCGGTGCGTTCCAGAACGCCATGATCGCATCGCCGATGTACTTGTCGATGGTGGCCTCATGGGCCAGCAGCACATCGGTCATCGGCGTGAGATAGCGGTTGAGCAGCGAGGTGAGTGCGTCAGGCGACAGGTTTTCCGACAGCGCGGTGAAGCCACGGATATCGGAGAACAGCACGGTGATCGGGCGGCTCTCGCCACCAAGTTTCAACGCCTGGGCGTCGTGCGAGAGCCGCTCCACCAGCGCCGGCGACAGGTATCGCCCGAACGCCGAGCGCACGAAGCGCTTTTCCCGGTTGCCGATGAACAGCAACGTCGGCAGCAGGGTCAGGAACACCGCCAACAGACACAGCACGGCCGGCAGCGGATCCAGCAGCCAGGCGTGCCGGCGGTACGCCCACCATGCGCCGCCGAGCACCGCGACCAGCAATCCCAGCAACACCGCCGAAGACAGCAGCGGACGACTGCCGTTGAGTACCAGCAACAACAGCAGCGTGCCCAGCACCGCCACCAGCACCTCGGCACCGCGCGCCCAGTCCGGGCGCTGCAGGAACTGCTGGTTCAAGGCCTGGTCGATCAGCTCGGCATGCACGTTGACACCCGGCGCGGCCGACGCCAGAGGCGTGGCGACGATATCGCGCAGACCGATCGCCGAGGTCCCCACCAGCACGATGCGCCCCTCCACCTTGGCCGCCAACCTCGCCGCGTCGGACTGCAGCAGCTGCCATGCCGGAATCACGCTCATGTGCGGCATGCCCGAGTAATGCAGGCGCAGATGCCCATGCCCGGAGGCCGGCAACTCCAGCGCGCCCACCTTCACCGACATCAGCGCCAGCGGCCCGCCGCCGCGTTCGCCACTGGCATCGGTGGAGCGCAATACCAGGCCCGACGCACCCTGCGCCACGCGCAGCGCCTCCACACCGAGACCGGGATACAGCTGGCCCGCGGCCGCGGTCACCAGCGGCATCGAACGGATGATGTTGTCGTGGGCCGGCGGAAACGAAAAACTGCCAAGGCCGCTGGCGGCCGCGGTCAGCACCGGCAGATTGGACAGGCCGCCCCGGACGGCCGGCAGGTACTGGCGCGGATCGGTCCCGGCAAAGGACAGCCCGGCCAGCGGCGGTGGCAGCTCACGGCCGACTTCATCGGCCGGCGCCACCCCCATCACCACGGGGTGACGGACGATGGCCGCGGCGAACAGCGCATCGTTGTCCAGCGCCAGCTGCGGCGGCAGGCGGATATCCAGCCCCTGCGCGCGCAACCGCTGCAGCTGTGGCCCCAGCGAGGTGCGATCGGGTTCGGTGAACACCATGTCAAAAGCGATGGCGGCCGCGCCCAGCTGGCCGGCGGTGTCGACCAGCTGCCCGATCTGGTCGCGCGGCCACGGCCATTGGCCGACCCGCTGCAGCGAGGCCTCATCGATATCCACCACCACCACGCCCGGGTCGGCCGAAGCCGTGCGCGGCGCGCTGCGCTGGAAGGCATCGAACAGCAGGTCCGACAGTCGCGCCAGGCCATCGCGCAGCACCACGTCCGCCACCAGTGTCAGCAGCAGTACCAGCACACCGGCGAAGAACAGCCGGGCCTTGCCCGGGCGCAGTGGCCGCGCGTTTGCCGCTCTGATCATCGACCGCCGCTCACTTGGCAGCGCCGGCATCACGGGTACCGCCGAAAATACCGCTGGCCGACCATTCGCCCTCCTCGACCTGGAAGGTGCCGAACATCGCCGCAGCCTTGTCCTCGCCATCGCTGGCGAAACCGGCGCTGTAGCCGCCACTGAGCGAACTGTTCTGGTCGTCCATCAGGCTTCCCGCAAAGGCGCCATCGGGTGTGCCCGGCAATGCCATGGTGTTGATATCCAGATTGCGGTCGCCAAAGGTGCGTCCATCGAAGTTGCTGATCTGGAGGCTGCCGGTGCCGGTGGCGAAATCCACGGTCGCGCTGAAGTCGCCCCGGACGGTACGGGTATCGGAGACGCCATCGCTCACCGCTCCGAGCGCATGGCCGCTGTAGCTGGCGACGATATCGGTGGGCAGCTGCGCAGCGGGAGTGACGTTGCCCACGATCCAGTAGCCGTGCTCGGCGCTGTACTCGGTGCCGTTGGTGGGCACGAGCGCCTCCCAGTGGCCCCAGCTTAGGTAGTCGCAGTCACACAGCAACGCCGGTTCGACCGCCACCTGCAGGGTGCCGTAGCTGTTGCTGGCGCCGTACTCGGTGTTGGACACGTACTGGCCATCGACGACCTCGTAGGCCGCACCCTCCCACTGCATCGGTGCGATGCGCGCGGAGAACGTTCCGGCGGTCACATCGAAAACCAGCTGTGCGCTGCCGCCGAGGGCCGCACGGCCACCACTGAAGCTCGACGCGAAGCCACTGTACGTGCCTGTCAGCGTTTGCAACGGAGGCTCGGGCTCCGGCTCGGGCTCCGGCTCCGGCTCCGGCTCGGGCTCGGGCTCGGGCTCGGGCTCGGGCTCCGGCTCCGGCTCCGGCTCCGGCTCCGGCTCCGGCTCCGGCTCCGGCTCCGGCTCCGGCTCCGGCTCCGGCTCCGGCTCAGGCTCAGGCTCCGGCTCCGGCTCCGGCTCCGGCTCCGGCTCCGGCTCAGGCTCAGGCTCCGGCTCCGGCTCAGGCTCAGGCTCGGGCTCGGGCTCGGGCTCCGGCTCCGGCTCCGGCTCGGGCTCCGGCACGGGCTCCGGCACGGCTGCGATGTCGCCATAGGTGGCGGCCAACGTCAGCTCGTCGCTGTCCGGGGTGCTGCCGCCACCGACCTGCTCTGGCGTACGGCTGCGGTCGGCCGGATCCATCGCCATCGGCGCGCCGCTGAATCCGGCCAGGCCACTGGGATTGCCGTCCAGCCCTTCGGCATCGCCCATCGGCGGATTGGGCGAGTCGGGAACGGCTCCCGGCGACAGCGGGGGCAGATCACCCCGGTAAGTGGCCCGGCCATCCGTGCCGACCACCATCGACGTCCCGGCCTGGCTCAGATTGCCGGAGTACCCGTCATTGCCGGTCCAATCGATGCGATCCCCATAGACCAGATCGACGCGCAGCCGATCGCCGATGAGCATATCCACCACCGCCCCGCGGATGCCGGCCGTGCCCACCGGGGTGGTGATGGAGACACCGCCCTTGGCTTTGGAGGCCGCTCCTCCGACAAACCGCAGGATGCCGCGGCTGGCACTGGCCGCCAGTCGGGCGCTGCCCTTGGCCGGGTCGTAGACGAAGCGGTCGATGACCAGCGACGAGCGCGGGCCCACGGTGAAGCTGCTGCCATCGGCCAGCAGGATCTGCACCGCACCCTTGTCGTCGGTCTCGAAGCGCTGGTCGCGCAGCACGTGGTCGCCCAGCCGCACCTGGCGCATGGCGGCGGTTCCGCTCTGGCTGCGCGCCGCCGGCGACACCGCGGCGGTCACGCCGACCTGCGGCTGCTGGGCGAACGCCGGGGGCAACAGTACGGCCGCCTTGAGCAGGACGATCACCGGAAGATATTTGGCCGCCATGTCGTGTCCTCAGAAGCTCTGTGTCAGCGAAAACCCGACGAAGCGGTTGCTGTAATCGCGGATCTGGTAGTTCGAATGCACCGTGCGCCAGCCGGCGAAGAACTGCAGCTCGGAGCTGTCGCGTAGCGGAATGGTCTGCACCAGCTGCAGCATCAGTTCGTTGCCCTTCTGCACATGGCGCCGGTCCACCACCGGCATCGGCGCGTCATTGCGGCGGCGGCCCACCTGCCCCAGCAGCGCCAGCGTCCAGGACTGCTGGCCAGCAGCAGCTGGCGCGGCAAAACGGTGGCTCAGGCCGGCAGTGAGCCGCGGTTCCCAGTAGGCGTTGTAACCGGCGCGTGCCTCACGGCGCTCGACACCGGGGCCGATCACCCATTGCCAGTCGGCAGCGTGCTGGCGGGTGTAACTCACGCTGGCGCGATAGCGCTGGCCGGAGAACTCCGCCGCGCTGGCCTGGGCCGGTGGCGGGGTGTAGTGCTCATCGCGGTAGTCGAGGTTCACCGCCAGCGCCGCCTCGCGTCCAACCGGCTGCCGGTAGGCCAGCGCCAGTCCATCCGACTGCATGTAACGCGCGCCCTGCAGCCACATCTGTCCGGTGACCGCGCTTAGCGACAGGCGCGCATCGCGCAGTCCCAGCCGGCTGAGCGAGAAATCCGGCCCCACCCGCAGCTCCAGCACCTGGCTGTCGAGCCGGTCCAGTTCGCGATAGCGATTGCCCGAGCCGCCCAGCGACACATCCAGGCGGTCGCCGTGGCGCGACAGCAGATGCCGGTAGCGCAGATTCGCCCCCAGCTGGCCGCTCAGGTCGCTGGCCGCACGCGACTCGGGCGACAGCAGGAAATCCAGGCCGTTGAGGGAAATCGAGTTCACATCCGGCGCAGCGTTGGCATTGCTTTCCCAGCGGCTGCCGAGCATCACGCGCCCGGAGAACCCGCTGCGTTGCCGCTTGCCGGCATCGATCACCGCCAGATAGCCCTCGACCTTGATCCGCACCGGCTCGGGCGTATCGGTCCGCGCCAGCACCGCGTCAAACAGCGTGCGGGCCTGGGGATAGGCGCCCAGCCGGAAGTACAGCGCGGCCAGTTCCAGCTGCAGCCGCGGCGTGGCCGGATGCTGCACCAGCAGACGTTCATAGGTGCCGATGGCCGCTTCGTAGTCGCCCACGCGTGTGGACAGCACCGCGTAAGCAAAACCGGTATCGACATCGGCCGGGTTGGCGAGGATCTTCTGGAACAGCGCGCGACGCTGCTCCTCCAGCTGCGGCACCTCGGCGGCCGGCACCGAGGGCGGCAGGTTGTAGGAACGGTGCTGCGCCCAGCTGGTGCCGATTGAAACACAGCACAGCGCTGCCGCCAGCAACACCGTCCGCGCTCGCCCCCTGCGTGCTGCAGATACCGGTGCTGCCTGGCGGCGGCACTGTCCCCCCATGCGTGTCCTGCTCACATCCACCTCCCCACCGCGCGCTCCAACCACTGTCGGCCGACAGCGCAGGGCGCAGCGTGCGCGGAGTGTAGGGAACCGGCGTAAGAGCCCGGCCGACGCCCCGCTCATCCGGCCGCCTGATGGACGCCATGTAGGCCCGGCGGCGGGTCAGGACGCGACATCTTGCACGGCGCCCCCTCGGCCCGCGGCTGTCGGCAAACGGGCGGAGCCATGGGCAATTCATCGCGCGGTGCGTCGCAGATGATGGCCGACGTGCAGTGAAACGCAGCTGGCCGAAACGCGAAGTGCGGGCGGGTTACCCGGCCCGCTGTGCCGGGGCCCGGAAATCCGGCGGGTGATGCATCCACCGCGATGCACCCGGGTCGACCTGCCAATCCCGGGCGGGCGCCGCTCCAGCCTTTGCCGTGCAAATGCACGGGGCGGTGCCGCCGAGCCATCAATGCGCCGGCAAGGCCGTCCCCTGCAGGATTGCGGCAACGACGATGCCGGCAAGGCGGGCGGCAGTTTGATGCCGCCCGCGCTGGCGTCAGAACGCCTTCTCGAGGTTCATCGACACCCCATGGTCCTTGCCATCGCTGCCATACATCCCGCGGTACTCCAGGCGGGTGCTCCAGCCATCATCGGTGCGGAACACGCTCCCCAGGTTGATCACCAGGCGATTGCGGTCGAACCCGTTGAAATCCGCCTGGTAAACCGGTCCGAAGCCGTCTGCGTACTGCAGCAGGGCCAAGCTGTCGGCGCTGAAGTCGTGCTGATACTCCACCCGCAGCTGCGGCTGCAGCAGGCCCCACGTGGTCGGCCTGCGGAACTCCATCCTCAGGCCGAGCGTGCCGCTGTTGCTGTCGAAGTCCATGCGGTCGTAGCGCAGCGCGTAGACCGCATCGCCCTGCTCGGCATAGGCATCCAGTGCGGTACGCGCCAGGTCCAGTCGTCCATACGGGGAGAACAGCAGGGCATCGCCACCGAATTCGCCACTGAAGGTCAGCGACCCGAACCACTGGCTGCCATCGCGCTGGCCATGCAGGTTGGTACCGCTGACGGCTGCACGCGCCATCCGGTAGTCCAACTGCTGGAAGCCGACCATGCCATCCAGGTAGTACACCTGCCCCGGGTGGTAGCTGGCGTAAAGGAACGCCACCTTGGTCTTGGCATCCAGCCGCGCCCCGTCATTGCCGACGTCGGTACGGTCGCGGCCGTAGCCGGCGCCGGCACCCGCCGCGAGCGACGGCCAGAACCGGTAGTCCACGCCTGCGCTGAGGCCATCGGTTTCGAAATCCAACGCATCGCGTCCGGCACGCGCATCCACATTGCCCGAACGCACGCTGCCACCGACCCAGGTTCCCAGCGCCAGCCCACCCTTGCCTCCGCGTTCGCGGGCGTTCGCGGTTCCCTGCATCGTAGTACCCGATGGATCGTATGTGCCGGAAGGTCCGCCAACCGGCATCGCCGCACAGCTGCGCTCGTCCGGATTCTGCAGGTCGGGGACGCAGGCCCTGTTGAAGGACATGCTCAACTGGTTGGCAAAGCCACGCCCATCCGTTTGCCGGTGCAGGCTTTCCATGCGACGCAGGACGTTCATCGTCTGCGCCTCCGCGAACCGGCGGCTGGTGGCCTGCTGGGCTTCGATCAGTCCACGGACCTGGGGATCCTGGCTGGGATCGGGGCGCGCATTGATGTTGACCGTGTAGGCACGGGTACCACTGAAGCCCAGCGCGTCGGTCACCTGCACGGTGAACGCGTAGGCGCCGGCCACGTTCGGCGTGCCGCTGAGGACACCGTTGGCAGCCAGGCTCACGCCCGTGGGCAGCGCACCCGTGCCGATCGCATAGGTGTAGGGCGCGGTGCCGCCGGCACCGGCCATGGCCTGCTGGTACGGCACGAACAACAGGCCATTGGGCAGCGTCGCCGGATCGACGACGATCGTCGGTGCCGACAGCGCGAGCGTGTAGGCATGGGTGACGGTACCGGCGCTGCCGGTGGTGCTGTCGGTGGCGGTGATGCTGAAGCCGAAACTGCCGGCGACCGTCGGCGTACCGCTCAGCGTGCCGGTGCTGGCGTTGAGCGCCAGGCCCGCCGGCAACGCACCGGCGCTCACCGCATAGGTGTACGGGGCGATACCGTTGCTCGCGGCGAAGGTCTGGCTGTAGCCGCTGCCCGCGGTGCCACCCGGCAGTGCGCCGGCCGCCGGGGTCAGGGCCAGGTTGGGCGCGGCGACGGTCAACACATAGGCATTGCCGACCGTGGCCGCGGTGCCACCGGTGCTGTCGGTGACGGTCACGCCCAGGTTGAACGTACCCGCCTGTGTCGGCGTGCCGGCGAAGGTGCCGGTCGCGGCATTGAAGGTGATGCCGGCCGGCAGCGTGCCGGTCAACGTCGGGGTGTACGGCGCGATACCGCCGCTGATGGTCAACGCCTGCGAGTAGACCGTGCCAGCGACGGCGCCCGGCAGCGTCGCCGGGGTCAGGGTCAGGGTCGGCACCGCTACCACAACCGCGTACGCCTGGGAGCCACTCTGGCCGAACGCGTCGGTTGCGGTGACGGTGAAATTGAACGTACCCGCCACCGTGGGCGTGCCCGACAGTGCGCCGGCCGCGGACAGTGCCGTACCCGTGGGCAGGCTGCCGGCGGTGACGGTGAAGGCGTAGGGGGCGACACCACCGGTCGCGCTCAGCGCCTGGCTGTATGCCAGGCCGGCAGTGGTATCGGGCAGCGTCGCCGGGGCGAGCGTGACGGTCGGCGCCGACACATTGAAGATGTAGCTCTGCTGCACGGTGAACGGCGCACCGGTCCCCGTCGTGCCGGCATCGGTCGCGGTGATCTGCACGGTGTAACTACCCGGCTGCGCCGGCGTGCCCGACACCGTGCCGGCGTTGAGCGTCAGCCCCGGCGGCAGGGTGCCGGTCACCGTGTAGGTGTATGGACCGGCACCACCGCTTGCGCTGAAGGCCTGGCTGTAGGCGGTGCCGTAGGTCAGGTTGAAGGTGGTCGAGGCTGGTGCCAGCGCCAGGGTCGGTGCGGCGACCGCCAGCGTGAACGCCTGGCCCGCCGTGTTCGGACCGTTGCCGGTACTGCTGTCGGTGGCCAAGACATTCAGGTTGAAGCTGCCCACCTGGGTCGGCATGCCCGACACCGTCACCGTATTGGCGGTGGTACCGGTCACCGACAGGCCGGCTGGCAGGTTGCTGACCTGGAAGGCGGACCACGGCGGCGCACCGCCGCTGAAGGTGAAAGTCTGGGTGTACGACACACCCACCGTGGCAACAAAACCACCGCCCGGGGTGATCGTGATCACCGGATCCTGCACGGTCACGCTCACCGTGGCCTGTGCCGAGGTGCCGCCGCTGTTGGCCGCGGTGTAGGTGAAACTGTCGGGACCGGCGTAGCCGGCGGTTGGCTGGTAGGTGATCGTGGTACCGCTGACCAGTGCCGTGCCGTGGGCCGGCGGGGTCGCGATCGCGAGCGAGGTCGGCGCGCCGCCCGACAGGCTCAGCGGCACGCTGGTGGCCGCCGCGTCGTAGGCGACGGTCAGCGACACCGGGTTGGCGACCGGCGGGGCGTCGATCACGGTGAGCGCATACGCCTGCGTCGCCGTGTACGGGCCGGTGCCGGTGCTGCTGTCGGTGGCGGTGACGCTGATGTTGAACGTGCCATGCGCCGTCGGCGTGCCGGTGATGGCGCCGGTCGAGGCATTGAGCGTCAACCCGCCCGGCAGCGCGCCGGCGGTGACCGCGTAGCTGTAAGGCGCGGTGCCCCCCGAGGCGGCGGTGATGGTGGCCGAGTACGGCGTACCCAGCGTGCCGTCCGCCAGCGTGGTCGCCGGCAGCGAGATCGTCGGCGACGCGATGGTCACGGTGTAGGCCTGCGAGCCGGAGAACGGGCCCGGGAACGGGCTGCTGTCAGTCGCGGTGATGGTGGCATTGAACGTGCCACCGGCGGTCGGCGTGCCGCTGAGCACACCCGCCGGGGACAGGGTCAGGCCGGCCGGCAGCGCGCCGGCGGTGACGGCGTAGCTGTACGGCGCGGCGCCGCCGCTGGCGCCCAGCGCCTGGCTGTAGGCTGCCGCCACCGTGCCGTTGGGCACTGTCGCCGGACTCACCGTCACCGGCACTTCGTCGTTGCTGATGGTGCCGACGCCCTGGTTGCCGCTGATCGTCGCGTTGGTCGCGCCGCTCAGGTTGACGAAGAAGGTCTCGTTCGCCTCGGGCACGGTCTCACCGATCACCGGCACGGTGATGGTGCGGGTGGTCTGGCCCGGGGTGAAGGTCAGGCTACCGCTGGTGCTGGTGTAGTCGGCCGGCTGCGTGGCCGTGCCGTCTGCGGTGGCGTAATTGACGGTGACGGTCCGGCTGCTGGCGGCGCTGAGGGTCACGGTGAACACCGCGCTGGTCGTACCGCTGTTGCCCTCGGCGACGGTGACGTCATCGATCGACATGCTCGGCATCGGGTCGTCGTTCTGGATCGTGCCGACGCCCTGGCCATCGAACACAACCGCGTTGGTCACGCTGGTGATGTTGACGAAGAAGGTTTCGGTGTTTTCGTCCAGCAGGTCGCCGTTGACCAGCACGGTGAAGGTGTAGGTGCTGCTGCCGGCCGGGATGGTCTGGCCGGTGAGCGACTGGGCGATGTAGTCGGTACCCGCGGTGGCGCTGCCGTTGACGGTAGCGATGTTGAAGCTGACACCGCCCGGGCCGGCGGGCTGGTCCAGGCTGACCGTGAAGGTGAAGTTGGTGGTGCCGGCGTTGCCTTCGTTGAGCAGGATGTCGTTGATCGTCAGGGTCGGCAGATCGTCGTTGCGGATGGTGCCGGTGGCGCTGTTGGGCACGCCGACCGTGTAACCGGTGCCGGCGGCCAGGGTCAGGATGACGGTCTCGTCGGTCTCGATGGTCACGTCCGCGGTCGGGTTGACCGTGACCGTGCCGGTGGTGCTGCCCGCCGGGATGACCAGCGGCGAGGCGATGGTCGCGTAGTCGGTGCCGTTGGTGGCGGTGCCACCGACGGTGTAGTTGATCGACAGCGCCGAGAACGCCGCCTGGTCCAGGGTGAAGGTGTAGACCAGGTTGGGTGCGCCATCCTCGGCGACCGACGCAGGGGACACCGTGACGGTCACGCTCGGCACGTCGTCGTTGAGGAGGGTGCCAGTGGCGCTGGCCGGGACGCCGACGGTATAGCCGGCGCCTGCGGCAACGGTCAGGGTGACCGTTTCATCCGGTTCGACGGTGTCGTCGACGGTCGGGTCGATGGTGATGGTGGCGGTGGTCGCGCCGGCCGGGATGGTCACGGTGGCGACGCTGCCGGTGTAGTCGGTGCCTGCGGTGGCGGCACCGGTGGTGGTGATGTTGACCACCGTCGGCGAGGTCAGGTTGAGGCTGCGGGTAACCGTGTAGGTGAGGTTGGTCGCGCCATCCTCGCTGACCGACGCCGGCGATACAGCGATGCTCACGCTGGGCGACGGGCTGACAGTGAGGGTGTAGGTCTCAAGCTCGAAATAGCTGCCCGGGCCGGTGCTCGAATCGGTGACGCGGAGCGTGACCGGGTAGTTGCCGGGGGCCGCGGTGGCGGTGCCGCTGACCACGCCGGCGCTGGAAAGGGTGATGCCGGCCGGGAGACTGCCGGTTTCGAGCTGGTAGGTATAGGGGGCGACGCCACCATTGGTGGTCAGGGTCTGGGTGAACGCCACACCCTGGATGGCGGTGCCGCTGCCGGTGCCAAGGCTCAGGCTCGGATTCTGGACGGTGCCGGTGTAGCCCTTGTCGACGTACTGGGCGGTGGGCGTGGTCGAATCCGTCGAGCGCACGCTGAAACTGTAGGCGCCGCGCTGGGTCGGCATCCCGCTCAGGACACCGGCGCTGCTCAGGCTCACGCCAACCGGCAGGGTGCCGCTCTGCAGGCTGTAGGTGTAGGGTGCGAGACCGCCGGAGGAGGTCAGCGTCTGCGAGAACGGGGTGCCGGCGGTCACCGTCGGCAGCGCGCTGGGGGAGACGACGATCGACGAGGTGGCCGGGGTGATGGTGATGCTCACCTGGACGTCTCCGATACCATCGAGCGAGCCATCGGCGAACTCGAAAACATCGGTCGAACCGGCACCCGAGCCATTGTTGCTGTAGTCCAGGAACCACTGGCCACCGGTCTGCCGGAGCACAGCGGTGCCGTAGTCCTCGAAATCGGGGGTGCCGAAACTGCCGCCATCGATGGCGCCGATACCGCCGAAGCCGCTGGAGACTTCGCAGTCGGAAACGTTGATCGTGACCGATCCGCCGCTGACAACCGTCGCCGTCTGGGCCGGGCATTCACCGGAGGTGTGCTGGGCGCTGGCCAGCGCGGGCCACAGCAATGCCAGGCTGCACAACAGCAAGGGGAAGCCGAACGGGAACGGGCGATCGCCGCGGCGACGCATCAGAAGCTTCGAAAGCATGTGTATTTAAGTTTCCCCGGAAGTCCATTACCCAACGACGAACGGTCGTGCCGACCATTCGATGCGCACGTCGTGCTTTCCACCCGAACACGGCCCTGTCCCCGACCGCCCGGCTGGCCCGGCATGCAAGCCGGGTAGCCCAATATGAGAACAGCATCGCACAACCAGAGCAAGACCCCATGATAGTGGGCAGCCCATACGCCCCATCGGGACTTGTGGGGCGACCGGCGGCGCTTAAGAGTGCAGCGGCGCGGCACATGACGTGCGGCGCCCACCACCTGAGGGGAAGGATCACGATGAGCGAATTCTTCATCGGCGCCGGCGGCAACCAGCCGCATTCGAACATTCAGCCCTACACGACCATCAACTTCTGCATCGCGCTGAGCGGCATCTTCCCGTCTCGCGAATGACGTCGAGTTCCAAGGACAACGCAATCGCGTACCGTCTGGTCGCGCACACGTCCAACCCACTTCCGGAGCAAGACCCCAATGAGTACTCCGTACATCGGCGAGATCCGCATGCTCGGCTTCGGCACTCGCGCTGCCCCCAACAGCTGGCAGGCCTGCGACGGCAGCCTGCTGCCAATCTCCCTGTACGATGCGCTGTACACACTGATCGGCACCACCTAGGGCGGGTGACGGCCAGAGCACGTTTGCCGTTCCCGACATGCGCGGGCACAGGGGATGCGCCTGACCGCCAGGCCCGCAGCATCGCGGGCGACATTCTCGACACGTGGCAGTGGCGTGCCTAGGGCACCGCGCAGACGCAGCCAGCCACTGTGCGCGTGACGGTGCAGGTAGGGTTGTTCCAGCGGCTTGAGCAATGCCAGGATCGCCCACAGCAGCGCGGTCGCCAGCGTCGCGGCGACATACAGTCCGGCACCGGCGGCCAGGCCCACCGACGCCACCGCCCACAGACAGGCCGCCTTGGCCAGGCCGCGGATCACCTACTATCGCTGCAGGAACAGGATGGTGCCGGCACCGAGAAAGCCCACACCGCTGATCACCTGCGCGGCGATACGGGAGGGATCGAGCACCACATTCGGCCGCTCCAGCACATCGGCGAAACCGAAGGCCGACACGGTGATGGCCAGCGCCGAACCGACACAGACCAGCATGTGCGTGCGCAGCCCCGCCGCCCATTCCAGACGCCTGCGGTTGATGCCGATCAACCCGCCCAGCAGCGCCGCCAGCAACAGCCGCAGGCCGATTTCCCACCACTGGATCATGCTGCACTCCCGTTGTGGAGCGCGCGGCACAGCCGCCCGCTGGCCGGACCGGCAATGCGCACCACCGCTAGACTGTGCGCCAGCCCATATCAGGAAACAGTCGATGTACGCAAAAGACGTTGCGCTGCTGGTGGTGGATCTGCAGCCGGACTTCATGCCCGGTGGCGCGCTGCCCTGCCAGCAGGGCGATGCGATCGTCCCGGCGATCGCCCAGCTTCTGGCCTCGCGGTGCTATGCCACCGTCGTCGCCACCCAGGACTGGCATCCGGCCGATCACCTGTCCTTCGCCAGCCAGCACGGCGGACGCAAACCGTTCGAGCAGATCCTGCTGCATGGCCAGCCGCAGACGCTGTGGCCGGACCACTGCGTGCAAGGCTCCGCCGGCGCGGCGCTGGACGCGCGGGTGGACTGGCGTCATGCCGACCTGATCCTGCGCAAGGGCACGCAGCGCGAGGTGGATTCCTATAGCGCGTTCCGCGAGAACATCGGCCCGCACGGCGACCGGCCGGCGACCGGTCTGGCCGGCTGGTTGCACGAGCGCGGCATCGCCGAGGTGCATGTGTGCGGACTGGCCCGCGACTACTGCGTGCTGTGGAGCGCGCAGGACGCGGCGATCAGCGGCTTCCGTGTGCGCTTGCGATGGGAGTTGAGCCGGCCGGTGTCGAGCGAAAACGATGCCGCCACCCGTATCGCGCTGGAAGCGGCCGGGATCGACCTGCTCTGAAGCGGCGGCCGGCAGCGGTCCGCTCCGGCACCGCTCCCCCCCGATCACGACATCGGGCCGCACATCTCAGCGGAACACGACGGTGCGATGGCCGTTGAGCAGGATGCGGTGTTCGACATGGCGCCGCACCGCGCGGGCCAGCACCTGCGATTCGGTATCGCTGCCCAGCTGCACCAGATCGCGCGGCGTCATCGCATGATCCACCCGCGCCACGTCCTGCTCGATGATCGGACCTTCATCCAGATCGGAAGTCACATAGTGCGCGGTGGCACCGATGATCTTGACCCCGCGCGCATGCGCCTGGTGATACGGCTGCGCGCCCTTGAAGCTGGGCAGGAAGCTGTGGTGGATGTTGATCGCGCGCCCGGCCAGCGCCTGGCACAGCCGCGGTGACAGGATCTGCATGTAACGCGCCAGCACCACCAGGTCGATCCGCTCGCGTTCGACCAGGTCCAGCAACTGCTGCTCCTGCTCATCGCGGTTGTGCGCGTCCACCGGCAGATGATGGAATGGCACCCCGTAGGAACCGGACAACGCGGCAAAATCGGTGTGGTTGGAGGCCACCGCGGCGATGTCCACCTTCAGCTGGCGGCTGTGGGTACGGAACAGCAGATCGTTCAGGCAATGGCCCTGTTTGCTGACCAGCACCAGCAGGCGCGCCCGGCGGCGTGCATCGTGGAGCTCCCACTGCATTGCGAACTCTTCGCCCAGCGCCTGCAGACGCTCACGCACGGCCGGCGCATCCGCCACCGACCTCATGTCGAAATGCACGCGCAGGAAGAAGCGGCCGCTTTCCTCGTCACCGAATTGCTGGGCATCTAGGATGTTGCAGCCGGCCTCGAACAGCAGGCCGGAGACGCGGTAGACGATGCCGGTACGGTCCGGGCAGGACAGGGTGAGAATGTAATCGGGGCGCATAGCCGCTGGAGTCTAAGTCAGCGGCGTGCGGCCGCACGCAATGCTGACAACTGCAACCAAGCGCCCCCGCGCTCAGCCGGGACCGCGCACGCTCCAGCGCACCAGCCGGGCAACCAGCGGACGCACCAGTAGCACGCAGCCGAACGCCACCGGCATCGCCAGCGCGTAGGCGTGCAGGATGCGCGCCGGCAGCCCGCGATCCAGCCCGGTGTTGCTGGCGGTGATCACCGTGCACATCAGCAAGGCCATGATCGCGGCCATGTAGAAGGCGAACACCCAGGGCATCGCCCGTGGCGGCAGCCGCCAGTCACGCCGGGCCGGTGGCCTCACCCGAACACCCCGCGGGCACCGGCCGGCTCACAGCGCAGGTACTGTGGCGCCGGGACGACCTTGTCGCCCAGGGCGGCGGCGGCGTGCCACGGCCAACGCGGGTCGTAGAGGATGCCGCGGGCCAGTGCGATCGCGTCGGCCTGGCGGTCCTTGAGGATGGCCTCGGCCTGCTTTGGCTCGGTGATCAGCCCCACCGCGATCACCGGCATGGTCACCACGGCCTTGATCGCCGCGGCGAACGGCACCTGGTAGCCCGGGGCCACCGGAATCTGCTGCCGCCGGTCCAGACCGCCGCTGGAGACATGCAGGAACTGGCAGCCCCGGGCATCAAGCACCTGCGCCAATGCAATGCTCTGCGGCAGATCCCAGCCGCCGGCGACCCAGTCGGTGGCCGAGATCCGCACCCCCACACTGATCTTATCCGAGACCGCTTCACGCACCGCATCGAACACCCGCACCAGCAGGCGCAGGCGGTTCTCCAGCGAGCCGCCGTATTCGTCCTCGCGCTGGTTGCTCAGCGGCGACAGGAACTGGTGCAGCAGGTAGCCGTGCGCGGCGTGGATCTCGATCAGGTCCAGGCCGATCCGCTCGGCGCGGCGCGCCGCGGCGACAAACGCGGCGACCACCGCCTCGATGCCGGCCTCATCGAGCGCCTGCGGGAGCGGATCGCTGTCCAGATAGCCACAGGCCGACGGGGCCTGCGTCTGCCAGCCATGGGGATCGTCCGGCGACAGCGCCGCACCACCGTCCCACGGTCGCGCCGTGGAAGCCTTACGCCCGGCATGGGCCAGCTGTATCCCGATCGGCATCGGCGACCACTGCCGCACCGAGGCCAGCACTGCCGCCAGCGCCGCTTCGGTGGCGTCATCCCACAGGCCCAGGTCGGCCCAGCTGATGCGTCCTTCCGGCAGCACCGCGGTGGCTTCCAGGATCAGCAGGCCGGCGCCGGACTGCGCCAGCTGGCCCAGATGCATGCGGTGCCAGTCGTTGGCCAGCCCGTCGGTACTGGCGTACTGGCACATCGGGGCGATGACGATGCGGTTGGACAACGACAACGGGCCGAAGGTGATCGGCGAGAACAGCTGGCTCAAAACAGACTCACGGGCAGGAGAAAATGAGCGCTATTGCACTCCTGTGCGCGGCCGCGCACAACCACCGGGATGGATCACTGTTTCGCAAATTCCGTGTTCAGCCCGCTGGCGGGCGCCAGCCTCAGCGCCCGCCCGGCAACAGAAACGCCAGCGCCTGCGCGCAGGGCGCATGGATCTTGAGTTCGAGCAGGTCATCGGCACGGGTGCGCCCCAGGTTGATCGCGGCCACCGGCAGTCCGGCGCGGGCCGCGGCCTGCACGAAACGGAAGCCCGAATAGACCATCAGCGAGGACCCGACCACCAGCACCGCATCGGCCTGGCGCAGGTGCGCGTGCACCGCCTCCACCCGCGTGCGCGGCACGTTCTCGCCGAAGAACACCACATCCGGCTTGAGAATGCCGCCGCAGCGCTCGCAGGCCGGCACCTGGAAACCGGAGAAATCCGTGTCCAGATCGGCATCGCCATCCGGCGCGGTACCGGCCTGGCGCACCTCCCAGCCGGGATTGGCCTGGCGCAGGCGCTGCTGCAGGTGTTCGCGTGTGGAGCGCGCCTGGCAGCCCATGCAGCACACCGCGTCCAGGCGCCCGTGCAGATCGATCACCGTCCGGCTGCCGGCACGCTGGTGCAGGCCGTCCACATTCTGGGTCAGCAGCAGCTCGACCCGGCCCTCGGCCTCCAGCGCCGCCAGTGCGTGATGGGTGGCGTTGGGCCGGGCCAGACCGATACGCGGCCAGCCCAGCAGGCTGCGCGCCCAGTAGCGCTGGCGCGTGGCCGGCTCGGCCATGAACGCGCGGTAGTCCACCGGCGGCGTGCGCTTCCACTGCCCGTCGGCATCGCGGTAGTCCGGAATGCCCGAATCGGTGCTGCAACCGGCACCGGTCAGCACCAGCAGGCGCCGGTGCCGGGCGATGAACGCCGCCAGCCCGGGGGCCGGTGAGGTGGCCGGGATTCCGGCCGGAGCTGCCGATGCGCCGTCCACGTGTCCGGTCCGGTCAGCGCGGCAGCGCCGGCACCGCGGTCGGGTGGCCGTCATCGCCCAGCGCGATCATCACGAAGGTGCCCTTGGTGCACAGCTTGCGTTCGCCGCTGTGCAGGTCCTCGGTGACCAGCTCCACCTCCACGGTCATCGAGCTGCGCCCGACCCGCACCACCCGGCCGATGGTTTCCACCATCTGCCCGACCCGGATCGGCAGCTTGAAATCGACCTGGTCCGAACGCGCGGTCACCACCGTGTGGCGCGAATAGCGCGCGGCGGCCAGGAACGCGGCCTTGTCCATCCACGCCAGCGCCTGGCCACCGAACAGCGTGCCCATGTGGTTGGTGTGGTTGGGAAACACGATTTCCGCCATGCGGATCTCGGTGGGCGGGTTGGTGTCGGCAATCGGTGTCATGGCGATCCTGCAACGTACTGGCCCGCGGCGGCAGTGCCGCGGGCATCGGGGGAGAACCCGATTTTAAAACAGGCGATGTGACGGCTCAGAACGCCATGTCGAAGCTGACCTCGCCCTGCACCCCGACCTGGTAGGCCGAGGCGCGGCGCTCGAAGAAGTTGGTCAGCTCCTGCACGTCCTGCAGTTCCATGAACGGCAGCGGGTTGCGCACGTTGTACTTCTTCTCCATGCCCAGCTTGAGGAAGTGGTTGTCGGCGCAATGCTGCAGGTACTGGCGCATGTCACGGGTGGAGATGCCGGCCACACCGCCGGAGAGCACGTCTTCGGCGAACTGCACCTCGCACTCGATCGCCTCGGCCAGCATCGTGTAGACCTGCTGCTTCATTTCCTCGTCGAACAGGTCCGGCTCCTCCTCGCGCACGGTGCGCACGCATTCGAAGGCGAACTCCATGTGCGCGCTTTCATCGCGGAACACCCAGTTGGTGCCCGAGGCCAGCCCCGGCAGCAGCCCGCGCGAGCGGAAGTAGTACACGTAGGCGAACGCGGCAAAGAAGAACAGGCCTTCGATGCAGGCGGCAAAGCAGATCTGGTTGAGCAGGAACTGGCGACGCTGGGCGCGGGTTTCGATGCGCTTGAGATCCTGGATCGAGTCGATCCACTTGAAGCAGAAATCGGCCTTGGTCTTGATCGCCGGGATGTTCTCCACCGCCGCGAACGCCTTGGCGCGCTCGTCCGGATCGGGCAGGTAGTTGTCCAGCAGGGTCAGGTAGAACTGCACGTGCAGCGCCTCCTCGTACAGCTGGCGCGACAGGTACATGCGCGCCTCTGGCGCGTTGAGGTGCTGGTACAGGTTCAGCACCAGGTTGTTGGAGACGATCGAATCGCCGGTGGCGAAGAATGCGACCAGGCGGTGGATCAGGTGGCGGTCGGCCGGCGACATCTTGCCGTGCAGGTCGCTGATGTCGATCTGGAAGTTGATCTCCTCCACCGTCCACGAGTTCTTGATCGCGTTGCGGTACATCTCGTAGAAGTGCGGGTAGCGCATCGGGCGCAGGGTCAGCTCGAAACCGGGGTCTAGCAGCATCTGGCGGGTGGTGTCGGACATGGAAACCTTCTCTCTATTTTTTGCCGCTTTGCGGTGGAAGCAGGGGAAACGTGCACGCCGGCGCGGCCGTCAGCCGCGTGGCCGCCGCCCGGTCGCGGGCGGCGGTGCGAGCCGCCTTACTGGCAGGCCTCGCAGCTTTCCGGGTTCTCCAGCGAACAGGCCACCGCTTCGGCCGGCGCATAGCTGCTGACCGTGGTCTTGGCGATCCGGGTGGCCGGTCGCGAGCGCAGGTAGTAGGTGGTCTTGATGCCCTGCTTCCACGCGTACATGTACATGGACGACATCGCACCGATGTTCGGGCTTTCCATGAACAGGTTGAGCGAGGCGGACTGGTCGATGAAGGCGCCACGGTCGGCGGCCATGTCGATCAGCGCGCGCATCGGCAGTTCCCACGCGGTGCGGTACACCTGTCGCAGCGGCTCGGGGATCTGCGCCAGGTTCTGGATCGAGCCATCGGCCAGCTTGATCGCATCGCGCATTTCCGCCGTCCACAGGCCCAGCTGCTTGAGCTCGTCCACCAGATAGCGGTTGACCTGCAGGAAGTCGCCGGACAGCGTTTCGCGCTTGAACAGGTTGGACACCTGCGGCTCCACGCATTCGTAGCAGCCGGCGATCGAGGCGATGGTCGCGGTCGGGGCGATGGCGATCAGCAGCGAATTGCGCAGGCCGTGCTGCTGGATGCGCGCCCGCAATGCGTCCCAGCGCGCGACATCCACCGGGGCGATGTTCCAGGCGTCGAACTGCAGCGCGCCACTGGCCGCGCGGGTGTCGCTGAACGAGGGATGGCGGCCGCGCTCGATGGCCAGCTCGCAGGAGGTTTCCAGCGCGTGGAAGTAGATCGTCTCGGCGATCTGCCGGGACAGCGCCCGGGCCTGCTCCGAATCGAACGGCAGCCGCTTGCGGAAGAACACATCCTGCAGACCCATGCAGCCCAGGCCCACCGGGCGCCAGCGCAGGTTGCCGCGGCGGGCGGTTTCGATCGGATAGAAATTCAGGTCGATCACGCGGTCGAGCTGGCGCACGGCCAGGCGGACGGTTTCGGCCAGCTTTTCGAAATCGAAGTCACCGTGCGCGTCGAAGTGGTTGCCTAGGTTGATCGAACCCAGGTTGCACACCGCGGTCTCCTCGTCGGAGGTGATCTCCAGGATCTCGGTGCACAGGTTGGACAGGTGGATCACATTGCCCGGGCGCAGGGTCTGGTTGCTGGCCTTGTTGCACTTGTCCTTGAACGTCATCCAGCCGTTGCCGGTCTCGGCCAGGGTGCGCATCATCCGGCCGTACAGCTTGCGCGCGGAAATGCGCTTGGCCGCCTTGCCCTGCGTTTCGGCCTGCAGATAGGCGCGCTCGAACGCCTCGCCGTACAGGTCGGTCAGCTCCGGTACCACGCTCGGATCGAACAGCGACCATTCCTGGTCGGCTTCCACGCGGGCCATGAACAGGTCCGGCACCCAGTTGGCCAGGTTGAGGTTGTGGGTGCGGCGCGACTCGTCACCGGCGTTGTCGCGCAGCTCGAGGAAATCCTCGATGTCGGCGTGCCAGGTTTCCAGATAGACGCAGGCCGCGCCCTTGCGCTTGCCGCCCTGGTTGACCGCCGCCACAGAGGAATCGAGCGTCTTCAGCCACGGCACGATGCCGTTGGAATGGCCGTTGGTGGAGCGGATCAGCGAGCCGCGCGAGCGCACCCGCGAGTAGCTCACGCCGATGCCGCCACTGAACTTGGACAGCTGCGCGATATCGCCGTATCTGGCGTAGATCGACTCGAGCGAATCGCGCGGCGAATCCAGCAGGAAGCACGAGGACAGCTGCTCGTGCACGGTGCCGGAATTGAACAGGGTCGGGCTGGACGGCAGGTAATCCAGGCTGCCCATGCGCTGGTACAGCGCCAGCGCCTCGGGTACGTCTTCGCTCAACGCGCTGGCGATGCGCAGGAAGAACTGCTGCGGGGTCTCGATCACCTTGCGCGTGTGCGGATGGCGCAGCAGGTAGCGGTCATACAGCGTGCGCAGGCCGAAGTAGTCGAAGTTCAGGTCGTACTCGGGGTTGACCGCATCGTTGAGCTTGCGCGCGTTGATCTGCACGAAGCCCAGCAGCCGTTCGTTGATCAGGCCGACCTCGTGGCCGCGGGCGATGGACTGCGAGAACGCGTGGATCTCCTGCCCGGAGACTTCCTTGGCGATGAAGCTGGCCAGCAGGCGCGCGGCCAGGCGGCCGTACTCGGGCTCCTCGCCGATCAGCAGTGCGGCGGTGCGGATCGACAGCTCGTCCAGCTCCTGGGTGGTGGCGCCGTTGTACAGGCCGGAGATGGTGCGGGTGGCCACACGCATCGGATCGACCGCGTGCAGGCCCTCGCAGCAGCGCTGGATCGCGCGCACGATCTTGTTCAGGTCCACCGGCTCGACCACACCGTTGCGCTTGGTCACGCTCATCGCGGTGGCGGTCGGCGGCGGGGTCAGCAGGAATTCGTCCGCCGTGGCGGGGGCGACGGCGGCGGGCGTTTCGGAAATGGTCACGGCGTTTCTCCATGCGTGATGCACGCAGCTCCCGTCCCTCGACAGGTGCGGGGCCGGCGGTTCCAGAGCATGGGGACGCGGTGTCGCACGGACCGCGACGCGCGGACCGGCCAGGTCCACGTCACGGCTCGTGATGCACCGACCATCTCCCCCCGGAGATTCGCGCGGCCGGCACCGCGCGGTGTGCTTCGCGCGGCTGTCGGCAGGTCTTCGGACTCATGGGCGCGGAGGCGCAGGCCTCCTCCTTCTCCGCCGCTTCCCAAGGCCGGACGGCCTCAGTGCTGTGTGGCGGGGTCGTTCCCAATTACCGCTGCGGGGCAGTGCTGGAATGGCCCGGACAGGCGTCACCAGCTTCCCTCTTAGTCCACCGGGTTGCTGCCCGGCGGAACCGACGCGCACAAGATACTGGGCAAAAGTGACAGCCGCAACACTAGATATTGTGAACAACCCTGTGCACAACCCGGCCGCAAGCTTGTCCCGCCACGGTTGCGGGGCATCGCCGGACGGCAGCATATTTTTCTCAAAGCTGGTTCAATCCCCGGCCCTTCCTGCGGGCCGTGGCCTTGAAACAGACGTTCAGATGGATCGCTGTGGCGGTGCTGGTGTTGCTGCTGGGCGCCTCGTTCCACTACAGCGGCGGCTGGCTGCAGCTGTGCGCGGGGCTGGCACTGTTCCTGTTCGGCATGCAGTGTCTGGAACAGGGGCTCAAGGCGCTGGCCGGCGGCGGCATGGAGCGCCTGCTCGCGCGCAGCACCGCCACCCCGTTCAAGGGCCTGCTGTTCGGCGGCGGCGCCACCTTGCTGCTGCAATCGAGCACGCTGGTGTCGCTGCTGACCATCGCCTTCCTCGGCACCGGGCTGATCCAGCTCGGCGGCGCGATCGCGGTGCTGCTGGGCGCCAATCTCGGTGCCACCAGCGGCATCTGGCTGCTGGCGCTGGCCGGACAGAACCTGAGCCTGTCGCCGTTGGCACTGCCGCTGCTGGTGTTCGGCGTGCTGGCCCGCTACACCGGTCCGCGCGGCATGGCGGCCGGGCAGCTGCTGGTCGGCATCGCCTTCATCTTCCTGGCCATCGACCAGATCAAGAACGGTTTCTCGGCGATGACCACCATCGAGCTGGGCCGTTATGCCGCCGATGGCTGGGCCGGCACGTTGCTGTTCGTGGCGGTGGGACTGGGGCTGACGGTGATCGTGCAGTCCTCGCATGCCACGCTGATGCTGACCCTGGCGGCGCTGTCGCAAGGCCAGCTGGAACCGGCGCAGAGCCTGGCCATCGCCATCGGCTCCAATGTCGGCAGCAGTGTGTCCACCGCGGTGATGGGGTTCCTGGGCGGCAACCGCGCCGGGCAGCGGCTGGCGCTGGCGCATGTGCTGTTCAACGTCAGCACCGCGCTGGTGGCGCTGCTGGCCCTGCCGCTGCTGCAGTCGGCGGTGCTGTGGTTCACCGCCCGGGCCGGCATGGGCGACAACGCGCTGATCCAGCTGGCCCTGTTCCACACCCTGTTCAACGCGCTCGGCGTGGCCCTGTTCTGGCCATGGCAGGCGGGCTTTGCGCGGCTGCTGGAACGCTGGCTGCCCGACCGCCCGCAACCGGCCGGGCTGGTCGCGGAGATCGCACGGGGGCCGGCGGCCACGCGCCGCTCGCCGTACCTGAGCGACAGTGCGCTGCGCAGCGCCGACACCGCCACCCAGGCCTTCAGCCAGGAGCTGCGCCATCTGGGCCGGCTCAGCCTGGAGGTGATCGGCCAGGCCCTGTACTGCCCGCCGGACGAACTGGCGGCACCGCGCCACGACGACGTCGTGCTGCGCGGCCGCCTGCAGCAATCGACCCTGGACAGCGAGACGCTGTACCGCGAACACATCAAGCCGGTGTACGGCGAGCTGCTGCGTTTTGCCGGCCGGTTCGAACAGCCGCTGGACGAGGTCCGCCAGCAGTGGTGGCGTGACGGCCAGGAGGCCGCCTCGCAGCTGGTCAAGGCGGTCAAGGACGCCCACCAGCTGCAGGCCAATCTCAAGCGCTATGCCGGCGCCACGGTGCAGCCGGGGAGTACCGCCAGCGCGGCGGCCAGCGCCTATCTGGAGCTGCGCCGGCAGCTGATCGATGCGCTGGCGTGGCTGGGGCAATCGGCTTCAGTGCCGGCCACAGCCGGGCACTGGCAGGCCCAGCGGCAGACCTTGCAGGCGCATCTCACCGCGTTCAAGGACGACTTCACCGCGCGGCTGTTCCGGGAGGTGCGTGAGGGCCGGCTCGACGGCGCCCAGCTCGGCTCGCTGGTCAACGATCTGGGCTATGCCCAGCGCATCGTCGGCAACCTGCACCAGGTGCTGGAGCTGTGCGACGGCCAGCGCCAGGGGCTGGCCTGGCGCGGGCGGGAGGAGGACGCCGCGACAGCCCCGGCGCCCTGAGCGGACGGGCGGATCAGCGCGGGGCCGGCAGCTGCGCCAGTTCCTCGCGCACCAGCCGCACCACCAGCTGGTCCAGCGTGTCTACCGAATAGTTGGCCACCTCGTGCACGGTCTGGCTGCCCGGACCACTGCCCGGGTCGGCGGCGTCCTGGTAGGTGAGGAAGATGAAGCGGCCGCCGGTGTACTGGGCGATCTGCCGCTGCACGATCTCGCCGAGGGTGTCCTGGCCGGACGCGGCCACGCTCAACACCTTGATGCCCTTGCCCAGCGCAGCCAGCATGGTGGCGTCATAGCGGGGCGGCGGGTAGCCCATCTGCGGCGGCGCGTCGGCCAGCGCCACCAGCAGCCGGGTGGTGCCCGGGCCCCGCCAGCCCAGTGCCTGCACCGCATGGTCGAAGGCCTCGTTCATCGCCTCCGGGTAATCGCCGCCACCGTTGGCGCGCACGCCATCGAGCACCTGCTGGAACGCGGCGACATTGCCGGTCAGGTCCCAGCTGCGCACGAAATATTCATCGCCGCGATCGCGGTAGGTGACCAGCCCCAGGCAGATGTCCGGGCTGGACGGCAGCATGCCGATCTGGCGCACGATGCCCTGCAGCGAATCGCGCAGCTTGTCGATCTCATCGCCCATCGAACCGGTGGCATCGACCATGAACACCAGATCCAGCCGGGCCCGTGCCGGCGCCGGCGCCGGTGCAGCGGCCAGCACCAGCTCCAGCACCTGCTTCTGGCCACGCCGCAACGGCGCGGTGACCTGCTTGCCACCACGCCGCACCGTCACCGTGTACTGACTGGAGTCGCGGTCATCGAAGGCGTTGGGATGCAGCCAGACCTGGCCACCGGCATCGGTGCGCGCCCACATCCGCGCGCCACCGGCCGAGCTGACCGCCACTTCGGCATCAGGCACCGGCCGGCCCTGGCCATCGACCACGCGCAGACGCTGGCGCACGCGGATATCGCGGCCCAGCGGCGCGGCATGTTCATGGCGCTGCAGGAACTGCTGGAAGCTGCCGAAGTCGGCGTTGTCATCGACCACCCCGGCGGTGACCGGCATGGCCGGCTGCCGGCGTGGCGCGCGGACAGGCTGGGCGGCACTGCGGTACCGCTCCAGGGCCGGCTCCGCTGCCGCGCCCATCGCCATCACCGGCAAGGGTGCCGCTGGCGGCGCCGGTGGTGACGGTGGCGGCGCCATGACAGCCTCCATTGCCGCGCCGGCATCGGCATCGGCATCGGCATCGGCCACCGCGCGGGTGCGCCGGCTGCCCGTCATGGTCAACTGCGGCGGCCGCCGCGGGCCGGGATCGGCCACCTCGCGCAGCAGCGGCGTGTCGCTGCAGACCGTGGCCGCCGGAGCGCGAAAGTTCGGGCGCGTCTGCCGCTCACGTTTGGGCGCGGGCGCCTGCAGTGCGGTTTCCGCAGTTGCCGCCGGTTCCGGCCATACCGGCTCGCCGGCAGTGGCCGGCAGACCCGCCAGCAACGTCAACGCAAACGCCAGCGACTTCACCGGCAGCTGCCGTGCACTGCCTGTTGCCTGCTTCATGGGACCTCCGTACGCCTGTGGGCGGATTGGCCGCGCGGGGCGGCAGACGGAGACAGCAAACGCACGGGCAGGTGCAACGGGGTCAATCCCCGGACGCGCGGCCGCGCGTTCGGGGAGAGGAGTCAGTTGCGGTGTTCGGTGCCCAGGTACTCGGCGCTCTGCATTTCGATCAGACGGCTGGCGGTGCGCTCGAACGCCCCGGCCAGACGGGTGCCCGAATACAGCAGCGGCGGCGGGTCCTGCGCGGTGCAGACCAGGTTGACCTGGCGGTCGTACAGCTCGTCGACCAGGTTGACGAAGCGTCGCGCGGCATCCTCGTTCATGCGATCGAAGTGCGGAATGCCGCCCAGCAGCACGGTGTTGAACTCGCGCGCGATCTCGATGTAGTCCGAGGGCCCGCGCGGGCCCTCGCACAGCGCGGCGAAATCGAACCAGACGATGCTCTTGCCGCGACCACGCACCGGAATCTTGCGGCCTTCGATCTGGATGTTGCCGGCGCGTGCGTCCTCGGCACCGGACAGCTCCTTCCAGCGTCCGTCCAGCCACGCATCGCTGTCGGCCGCCAGCGGCGCGCGGTACACCGGCGAACGGGTCAGCGCGCGCATCCGGTAGTCCTCGGTCCCTTCGGCGTACAGCTCCACGCAGTGCTTTTCCAGCAGCGCGATGGCTGGCAGGAAGCTCTCGCGCTGCAGCCCGTTGAGGTACAGGTTGGCCACCGCCGTGTTGGAGGTGGTCACCAGCGTCACGCCCTCGGCGAACAGCCGCTCCAGCAGCCGCGCCAGCAGCATCGCATCGCCGATGTCGGTGACGAAGAACTCGTCCAGCACCAGCACACGCAGCTGGCTGCGCCACTGCTGGGCGATCCTGGCCAGCGGATCGCTCTGGCCCTGGTGCTCGCGCAGCTGCTCGTGGATGCCGCGCATGAAACGGTGGAAGTGGGTGCGGTACTTTTCCCGGATCGGCAGGCCGTCGTAGAACAGGTCCACCAGGAAGGTCTTGCCGCGGCCGACGCCGCCCCAGAAATACAGGCCCTTGACCGGCTCGGGCTTCTTCCAGAAGGCGGACAGGCGGTCCAGCCAGCCGTCCTGCGCCGAATCGACAATGGCCTCGTGGATGCGGTCCAGTTCGGCCAGGGCCGCATGCTGGGCCACGTCATCGCGCCAGTCGCTGCGGGCCACGCCGGCGGCGTAGCGCTGCGAGGGAGTCATGGCGTCCATGCTCAGTTGCTGTCGTCGGGCAGCCAGCGCCGCACTTCATGCTGGATCGCGCCGCGCAGATCGATCAGCTTGCGATGGAAAAAATGCGAGGTGTCGGGCATGCGCACCAGTTGTGGCGGGTTGTCCAGCGACTCCAGCCACTGGTAGACGGCCTGGGCGTCGACCACCTCGTCGGCATCACCCTGCACCACCAGCCACTGGGCCGGCGGCTGCACCTGGCTGAAATCCCAGGTGCGACGCCCGACCGGCGGGGCGATCGAGATCAGGGCCTGCGGCTGCAGCGCACCAGTGGCCAGCAGCGAGACATAGGCACCGAAGCTGAAACCGGCCAGCCACAAGGCACTGTCCGGACGCTGGTTGCGCACCCAGTGGGCGACTGCACGCAGATCATCGGTTTCGCCGACACCGTTGTCGTAGGTCCCGGCCGAGGCGCCGACGCTGCGGAAATTGAAGCGCACCGTGGTGATACCCAGCTCGCGCAACGCGCGCGCGGCCATGGTCACCACCTTGTTGTGCATGCTGCCGCCTTCGATGGACAGCGGGTGGCAGATGACGGCGATGACCGGACGCGGCGTGACGTCGCCATCGGGCAGGTCGACGGCGACTTCCAGCGGCCCGGCCGGGCCTTCCAGGGTCAACGTCGCCGATTCGTGGGGAAATGGGGGCGTTTGCATGCGTCCATAATACCGGCCCCGCCCGGCGGCTTCACCGCCACGCCCTTCACGGTCGCCCCGTCCGATGCTTTTCCTGATGTTGAGTGTGATCTGCAGCGTGCTGGTTTCGGTGGTACTGAAACTGGCGCCGCGCCGCGGCATCGATATCGCCCAGGCGGTGACCTGGAACTATCTGGCGGCCAGCGGGCTGTCGCTGCTGGTGCTGCAGCCCTCGCTGCAATCGCTGCACAGCGCGCACACACCGTGGCCGGCGCTGCTGGGGCTGGCGGTGGCGCTGCCGGCCATTTTCCTGGTGCTGGCACGGGCGGTGCGCGAGGCCGGTATCGTCCGCAGCGATGTCGCCCAGCGGCTGTCGCTGCTGCTCTCGCTGGGCGCGGCATTCGTGCTGTTCGGCGAGCAGGCCAACAGCTGGAAGCTGGCCGGGCTGGCGCTGGGTCTGCTGGCGATCATCGGGGTCAGCGCGCGCAATGGTGGGACAACCAGCGCCACGCCTGCCAGCTGGCGCTGGCTGCTGGCGGTATGGGCCGGTTTTGCGCTGATCGACATCCTGCTCAAGCAGGTGGCCGCGGCCGGCACGCCGTCCACCGCCGCGCTGCTGGTCAGCTTCGCCATCGCCTTCGTGCTGATGCTGGGCTGGCAACTGCACCGCCACCTCAGCAGCGCGGCGCCGCTCACCGCCCGCAACTTCGGCTATGGGCTGCTGCTGGGCCTGCTCAACTTCGGCAACATCCTGTTCTATGTGCGGGCGCACCAGGCGTTGCCGCACAGCCCGGCGACGATCTTCGCCGGCATGAACATCGGCGTGGTATGTCTGGGCACGCTGGTCGGTGTACTTGCCTTCGGTGAGCGCACCAGCGGCTGGAACCGCGCCGGTCTGGCGCTGGCGGTGGTGGCGATCGGGCTGATCGCCCGCGGCACGCTGCAATGAAAACAGGCAGGTGCGGCAACGGCCGCGACCTGCCTGCCCGGGTTGTCTGCCCCGTCCGGGCAGGCGTGCGATCAGCTGCTGCGACTTACGGCTCGAAGCCCAGCAGCAGCGGGTCGTGGTCGGAACTGCGCCATGGGCCGGGCACATTGCGCCCTTGGTAGCCGGCCTCATCGGCCTCGTCGGCATTGATGTGCCATTCGGCAGCGCCCTTCAACCGCGCCGCCATGCCCGGGCTGAGCAGCGCGTGGTCCAGCCGCCCGCTCAGGCCGTTGTAGACGTAGCTGTAGGGCCGCTCCACGCCAGCCAGCGTGAAAGCATCCTGCCAGCCATCGGCTTTCAACTGGCGGATCGGGTCTTCCATCGCATAGGCGTTGAAGTCGCCCAGCAGCACCGCGTCACGGCTGCCGCTGCGCGTCGGATCGCCCTGCAGCCACTGGTGCAGCAACTTGGCCGACGCCACCCGGGTGGCGTTCCAGCAGCCCTGGCCATCGTTCTGGTCGGCATCGGCACCGCTGGCGTTGGAGCAGCCCTTGGACTTGAAGTGGTTGGCCACGACCACGAACGGTTTGCCGCTGCGACCGACGCGGAAAGCCTGGGCCAGCGGCACCCGGCTGCGTTCGCCGAACGGCTCGCGCTCCAGCACCGCCGGTTTGCCGAGCGGGCGCACCTTCGTGCTGCGGTAGATGATGCCGACGCGGATCGGATTGTCGCCCGGGCCGCGCCCGGCATCGACAAACGTCCAGTCACCGTCCCGGCCCTGGCCCTGGTTGAGCGCACGCACCAGCTGGTCGATCGCCGAGCCCGGGCCGTAACCGTCATTTTCCAGCTCCATCAGCGCGGCGACGTCGGCACCCAGACCACGGATGGTGGCCACCAGCTTGGCCTGCTGCGCGGCCTGCTGTTCGGCGGTCTTGGCGCCGCGCAGGGTCGGATAGCCACCGCCCTTGCCGTCCCCGTTGAAATAGTTCTCCAGATTGAACGCGGCGATGCGCACACCGCCCGGCACGGTCGGTGCCTGGGGTGGACGCCGCACCTCATCTAGCGTCAGCGGTGCGGTCAGCTGCAGGCGGTAGTCGCCATCAAAGCGCTGGTCGACAATACCCTGCACTTCCCGCAGCTGCATACCGGTGCGCAGCAGCGGGGCCTGCGGCAGATAGGCCACCGTGCCCGGATCCCGCTGGCTGCTGGCATCGTCCAGCCGCAGCCGGCGGCGCGCGTTGTCGGCGATCACCACGGCCTGCTCCGGGCTGCCGGCGGCGGCCACTTCGCTGGGCTGCAACAGGCGGCCACCGAAGGCGGCGGTGAGTTCGCCGAAACGCTGCAGGCCGTCCTGCCCGGCCAGCGTCAACGGCGCGGTGATGCGGACCTGCATCCCCTCCAGCGCTTCCCAGCTGACCGGCGCATCGTCGATCAGGGTGACCGCCGGCGCCGCACGCGCGGCCAGCGCCACTACCGTGTCGGCCTGCAGGGTGGTCAGCGACGGGCCGTCCTTGCCGGCAGCCTGCTCCTGCACAGTGCCACGAAGGCGAAGCCACTGCCCGGCCTGGACCTGCTGGCCGTCCGGCAGGCGCACGAACAGCGCGTCGGAGGTCGCCGCATCGCCATCCCCGGCATCCTGCACAAACACTCCGCCCAGGCCGTCACGCATGTCGGCGGTAACCATCGCCTCGACCGTCACCGGCTTGCCTTCATAAGGGCTGCGCCCGCCGCTGCCCTGCACCGTACCGACAGGCAACACACTGGCCGGGGACGCAGCAAAAACCGGACCGGCACCTGCCGCAGCCAGGGCCAGGGCGAGTAGCGAAGGAAAACAGCGCATGGACGACTCCAAAGGAAAGCGCAACAGGGATACGGAAAACAGAAGCGCCGCCCTGGAAAGGCGGCGCTGGATATTCTGCAGCAATGCGGCCGGTTGCCCGCTGCCGAATATGGCGGCTTGCTACTTCAGGTTGGCGAGCATCCAGTCCACCGTCGCATGGATCTGCTCTTCGCTCAGGCCCGCATTGCCGCCCTTGGGCGGCATGATGCCGCCGTTCGGGCCGGTGTAGCCCTCGATGGCGTGCTTGTACAGCGTTTCCTTGCCCTGGGCGATACGCGCGTCCCAGTGCGCGTGGTCCAGCGTTGGCGCCATGCCCACGCCGTTGGTGTGGCAGGCGGTACACAGGTTGTCGTAGATGACCTTGCCATCCAGGGTACCGCCATATGCGCCACTGGCCATTGCCGCTGCTGTGGCCGCCGCCGCGGCGGCGGCCTGCGCCGCGGCGCCGGTGCTGCCGGCATACACCGCGCCGATCGGCGCGATGCGCTGTTCGGTGCGTTTGGTCGCCTGCGGGGAAACTTCACCGGGAATCGTGCGGTGCAGGAAAAAAGCGAAAACAATCAAACCGATCGTGACGATGGCCAGAAAACCGATCACGATGGAAAAGCGCTTCAGAAACTCTAGGTCGTAATTCCGCACGTCTCATCACCCCGGGCGAGTAGTCGGTGGACCAGCAGTTGCCGGGCGAGTATAGACCAGCGCCCGCTGCCGCCCGCAACGGGTGAACGTGCGTGCGGGCGTGTGGCGATGCAGCATCCGGCGCGCGTGGAATTACGCCTGCAGGCGGGCGCCGGCGGCACGCAGACACAGCGCGCTGATGGCCGTCACCAGATGTTCGCCATCGCGCAGGCCCTCGCGGCTGGGTGCGGTCGGCCCGACCAGCGCCTCGGTGAACGCCCCGACGATGCAAGCCGCGCTCACATCCAGATCCTGCGCAGGCAGCTCGCCGCTACGCACGCCGTCTTCCAGGATGCGCTTGAATACATCGCCGAACAGCCGCCGGCAGCGGATACGCTCGGCTTCCACCTCCGGGTCCACCGGCTCGGCAATGAAGGCATAGGCCAGCCCGGGACCGGCCATGGCGCGGCGCACGAACGAGGCCACCGCCCGTTGCAGCAGCTGCGCTGCCGGCAGGGGCTCATCAGCAATGGCCTCGAGGATCTCCAACTCGTGCTCCACGGCCGCGGTCAGCACCTCGACGAACAGTTCGGCCTTGGACGGAAAGTGGCGGTAGATCAGGCCGGTGGATACGCCGGCCTCGGCCGCCACGGCGGTGATCGGCGCGTTGCGGTAGCCGCCGGCCGCGACCAGTCGCCGGGCGGCCGCCAGGATCGCCTCGCGGTTGCCGGCGAGGCGCTTTTCCATCCGTTCCGAGCGTTTGTAGGCCATGGAATGATTCTATGTTCAATTTTTGAATTTGTATTCACTTCTTTGCACGGACCCGTTAGGCTGCGCGCAAACGCCCGTGCTGACGGCCTCTCCCGTCATCCCCACCCCGGAGCGCCCCTCGCCAAGCAGTTCTGGAGCCGCCCCCATGCATATCCCCTCCCTGTCCTTCGATCTCGGCGAAGAGATCGACATGCTGCGCGAAAGCGTGGCGCAGTTTGCCGCGGCACATATCGCGCCGCTGGCCGCCGACGCCGACGCGACCAACCATTTTCCCAACCAGCTCTGGCGCCAGCTCGGCGAGCAGGGCCTGCTGGGCATGACCGTGGAAGAGCAGTACGGCGGCAGCGGCATGGGCTATCTGGCGCACGTGGTGGCGATGGAAGAAATCTCACGCGCTTCGGGTGGCGTCGGCCTGTCCTACGGCGCGCATTCCAACCTGTGCCTCAACCAGCTGCGCAAGAACGCCAGCGAGGCGCAGAAGCACAGGTACCTGCCCAAGCTGTGCAGCGGCGAACACGTCGGCGCCTTGGCGATGAGCGAACCGGGCGCCGGCTCGGACGTGGTGTCGATGAAGCTGCGCGCCGAGCTGCGCGGCGACCACTACGTGCTCAACGGCAACAAGATGTGGATCACCAACGGCCCCGATGCCGATGTACTGGTGGTCTATGCCAAGACCGACCCGGACGCCGGTTCGCGCGGCATCACCGCCTTCATCATCGAGAAGGGCATGAAGGGCTTCTCCACCGCGCAGAAGCTGGACAAGCTCGGCATGCGTTCGTCCAACACCTGCGAACTGGTATTCCAGGATTGCGAAGTGCCGGTCGAGAACGTGCTCGGCGAGGTCGGCGGCGGCGTGAAAGTGCTGATGTCCGGACTGGACTACGAACGCGTGGTGCTCTCCGGAGGCCCGCTGGGCCTGATGGCCGCGGCACTGGATGTGGTGCTGCCGTACGTGCACGAGCGCAAGCAGTTCGGCGAGGCGATCGGCACGTTCCAGCTGATCCAGGCCAAGCTGGCCGACATGTACGTCGGCTTCAACGCCTGCCGCGCCTATGTGTACGCGGTGGCCAAGGCCTGCGACCAGGGCAGGACCACACGCCAGGACGCGGCCGGCGCGATCCTGTATTCGGCCGAGAAGGCCACCTGGGCCGCGGGTGAGGCGATCCAGATCCTCGGCGGCAACGGCTACATCAACGAGTACTCGGCCGGACGTTTGTGGCGCGACGCCAAACTGTACGAGATCGGCGCCGGCACTTCGGAGATCCGCCGCATGCTGATCGGCCGCGAACTGTTCCAGCGCACGGCGTGATGGCGCTTGATCGCCTTCCCCGGAAACCGGTGAAGCGATTCGAACACCATACCCTCGCGCCCATGCGGCAACCGACATGCTCCATGCACCCTCAGGATTCCGGCCATGACCGTACTCACCTCCCAGCTGCAACCCGGCAGTGACAGCTTCGAAGCCAATCGCGCCGCGATGCAGGCCCAGGTCGATGATCTGCGCGCCACCCTGACGGCCACCGCCCGCGGCGGCAGCGATGCGGCGCGGGCCAAACACACCGCGCGCGGCAAGCTGCTGGTGCGTGAGCGGATCGATGCCCTGCTCGATCCCGGCAGCGCGTTTCTCGAGATCGCGCCGCTGGCCGCCCATGGCATGTACGACGATCCGGTGCCCGGCGCCGGCATGGTCGCCGGCATCGGCCGCGTCTCCGGCGTGGAATGCCTGATCGTGGCCAACGACGCCACGGTCAAGGGCGGCACCTACTACCCGGTGACGGTGAAGAAGCATCTGCGCGCGCAGGAAATCGCCCAGCAGAACCGCCTGCCCTGCATCTACCTGGTCGACTCCGGCGGCGCCTTCCTGCCGCTGCAGGATGAGGTGTTCCCGGATCGCGATCACTTCGGCCGCATCTTCTACAACCAGGCCAATCTGTCGGCGCAGGGCATCCCGCAGATCGCCTGCGTGATGGGCAGCTGCACCGCCGGCGGCGCGTATGTACCGGCGATGAGCGATGAGACCGTCATCGTCAAGGAACAGGGCACCATCTTCCTCGGTGGCCCACCGCTGGTGAAGGCGGCCACCGGCGAAGTGGTCAGCGCCGAAGAACTGGGGGGCGCCGACGTGCACACCCGCATTTCCGGCGTGGCCGACCACATGGCCGACAACGACCTGCAGGCGCTGGCGCGGGTGCGGGCGATCATCGCCAACCTCAACTGGCGCAATCCCGAACCGGGCGTCGCGCTGCAGCCCAGCGAAGAGCCACTGTTCGATGCGCACGAGCTGTACGGTGTGATTCCCGCCGACACCCGCAAGCCTTATGACGTGCGCGAGGTGATCGCACGCATCGTCGACGGCTCGCGCCTGGACGAGTTCAAGCCGCGCTACGGCAACACCCTGGTCACCGGTTTTGCCCATGTGCATGGCCATCCGGTTGGCATCATCGCCAACAACGGCATCCTGTTCTCGGAGTCGGCGCTGAAGGGGGCGCACTTCATCGAGCTGTGCTGCCAGCGCAACATTCCGCTGCTGTTCCTGCAGAACATCACCGGCTTCATGGTCGGCCGCAAATACGAGCACGGCGGCATCGCCAAGGACGGGGCCAAGCTGGTGATGGCGGTGGCCAACGCACGCGTGCCCAAGTACACGGTGGTGATCGGCGGCTCGTTCGGTGCCGGCAACTACGGCATGTGCGGCCGCGCCTATTCCCCCCACTTCCTGTGGATGTGGCCGAACGCGCGCATCGGCGTGATGGGCGGCGAACAGGCGGCCAGCGTGCTGGCCACGGTCAAGCGCGACGGCATCGAGGCCAAGGGCGGTGCGTGGTCGGCCGAAGAAGAAGACACGTTCAAGCAGCCGATCCGCGACCAGTTCGAGCAGCAGGGCCATCCGTATTACGCCAGTGCGCGGTTGTGGGACGACGGGGTGATCGATCCGGCGGATACGCGGCGGGTGCTTGGGTTGGCTTTGGCTGCCAGTCTCAATGCGCCCGTGCAGGACACGCGGTTTGGCGTGTTCCGGATGTGATTGGCATGATTGCCGCTCTGACAGCAACAGCAAGGGCTTTCACTCCCCTCCGGGGAGCGAGTTACTTTTCTTTGCTTGTGCAAAGAAAAGATATCCAAAAGAAGCGCCTGTTCAACAGCCGAATGGCTGGTCAAGCACACCCTGCCTTCGCGCCCACACCGCTGCGCGGCGCGGGTCCACTCCGCCGGCAGGATTTTTCGACGAGACGTCCCTGTCTCGTCGAAAAACGACGCACTTCCTTGTGCGCCGCCCCTTCTGGGTCTTGTCTGCCGGCTCCGTCGCTACGTAAGGGGCCCCTAAGATCAAAGTCAAAGGCCAGAGCAAAGCTCGGCCTCGCAACTTCCGCTCTTCGCAGCAATTCCATCGCCTCGGCACTCAACGGATAAAGTCATGTTCAACAAGATCCTGATCGCCAATCGCGGTGAAATCGCCTGCCGCGTCATCGCTACCTGCCGGCGTCTTGGCATCGCTACCGTCGCGGTGTATTCGGATGCCGATCGCAATGCGCGGCACGTGCGGCTGGCTGACGAGGCTATCCATATTGGTGCCGCGCCGGCTGCCGAGAGCTATCTGCGCGCCGAGGTCATTCTCGAAGCAGCGCGTCGTAGTGGTGCGCAAGCTATCCACCCTGGTTATGGCTTCCTGTCCGAGAATGCTGGCTTCGCGCGTGCCTGTGATGCTGCTGGCATCGTGTTCATTGGACCGCCGGCCAGCGCCATCGATGCGATGGGCGACAAGAGTTCGGCCAAGGCCTTGATGCAAACTGCCAACGTGCCACTGACGCCGGGCTATCACGGTGAGCGGCAGGAACCGGAGTTCCTGCGCGCGCAGGCCGATGCGATTGGTTATCCGGTGCTGATCAAGGCCAGCGCTGGCGGTGGCGGCAAGGGCATGCGCAAGGTTGAGGCCAGTGCCGACTTCGAAGCGGCGCTGGCCAGCTGCCAGCGCGAGGCACAGGCGGCGTTCGGCAATGCCCACGTGCTGGTGGAGAAGTACGTCGAGCGGCCGCGCCATATCGAGATCCAGGTGTTTGGCGACAGCCACGGTAACGTGGTCTATCTGTTCGAGCGCGACTGCTCGGTGCAGCGCCGTCACCAGAAGGTGCTGGAAGAAGCGCCCGCGCCCGGCATGACGCCCGAACGTCGCGCCGCCATGGGCAAGGCCGCCACTGATGCCACACGTGCGGTGGGCTATGTCGGTGCTGGCACGGTGGAATTCATTGCCGGCCCGGATGGCGATTTCTATTTCATGGAAATGAACACCCGCCTGCAGGTCGAGCATCCGGTCACCGAGCTGATCACCGGCACCGATCTGGTTGAATGGCAGCTGCGCGTAGCCGCAGGCCAACCGCTGCCGAAGACCCAGCAACAGCTGCAGATCTGCGGTCACGCGATCGAGGCGCGCCTGTACGCCGAGGATGCCGACCGCGGCTTCCTGCCCTCCACCGGCACCTTGCGTCATCTGCGCCTGCCACAGCCCAGCGCCAATGTCCGCATTGATGCCGGTGTGGAACAAGGTGATGCCATCACCCCGTACTACGATCCGATGATCGCCAAGCTGATCGTCTGGGATGCGGACCGCGACCGCGCGCTGCAGCGCATGCAGCATGCACTGGCGCAATGCCAGGTGGTGGGCGTCACCACCAATGCGGCCTTCCTGCGCCGGCTGGTGATTACCGGTTCGTTCCAGCACGCCAACCTGGATACCGCACTGATAGAACGCGAGCACGCTGCGCTGGATATCCAGCACAGCGCTGCAACCGTGGCAGATTGGGCGCTGGCGGCGGTACTGGCTTGCAACGACGCGGCCGCTGCGACGAACGACACCTCCCCGTGGGCCATCAACGATGGCTGGCGCATCACCGGTGCAGCCGCGCGTTCGCTCCTCGTGGAACATCTGCAGCAGCAACAGACGCTGCAGGTGCGCAGGCAGCCCGATGGCTGGCAGGTACAGGTCGGCGACGCGCTGGTTCACGTCATCGGCAGGGCGCACGGCAACGGTTACGCCCTGCAGGTCGGCGACCGCCTCTATCGCGGGAACGTGCTACGTGATGGCAATGTGCTGCACGTATTGGGCGAGGAACGGCAACAGCGCTTCATCGTGCACGATCCGGTCACCGAGGCCGACAGTGCCGGCGACCCGGGTGGCAGCCTGCTCGCGCCGATGCCCGGGCGCGTGGTGACACTGCTGGTCGAGCCCGGCAGCACCGTCAGCCGTGGCACGCCGCTGCTGGTGATGGAGGCCATGAAGATGGAGCACACCCTGCAGGCGCCGTCCAACGGCACCGTGCATGGCTTCCGCGCCAAGGCAGGGGATCAGGTTGGAGATGGCACGGTGCTGGTGGATTTCGAAGCCGGGTGAGCGCCGCGCAACCGCCGCCTCATGCGGTGGTCGCGGGCCACACCGCGTTGCCCGGATCAAATTCGGTAATGCGCAATGCCGGTCTGCGCCGACCGAAGCCGCAGACCGCGATCACACCGGAGGTGAGGGCATCCAGGCCGAACATCTGTTCAATCTGGTGTTCGTTGACCGCTGCCGTGACGAAGGCCCCCAGGTCCATTTCCGTCGCCGACAGATACAAGGTCTGCGACAGATGCCCCGCGTCCAGCACCAGTGCCCTGTAAGCCTTGGTGTGATTGCGGTACTTCCAGAAACTGCGGCGATAGGTGGCGACCAGCGCAACCATCACCGGCGCATTGGAAAACCAATACTGGCCGGCCACCATCGCTGTCGCCAGCTGATCCAGTGGCAGCTCGGGCGACGGGAGGCGCGAAAGCGAATGGCTGTCGGCCAGGTAGCGGTACAGGCCCGGCGGCACGCCTTCGACCTGCTGCACCAGCAGATAGGCATCAGTGGCATGCAGACCACCACCGGACGGGCTGCTGCGCTTCAGGAAGCGCAATCCCGGCGCAGGTTCCACGACATGCGTCGCGGCGAAGACGCGCTCCATCAGGGTCTGGAACGCCGACAAGGGCAGCGGCTCGTCGGAGAAGTTCCGACAGGTCACCCGGCGACGCAGTACGGCATCGAATTCCGTAGCCACGCCAGGACCGAGCCGAAGATCAATTGGCGGCTGCGGTTCGGGGCGCGGCGTGCCGAAATGGCCGACCAGGCCGGCGATGGTATTGGTCCCGTTGCGCTCCATGTCAGCTGCGCTGTCGATCTGCGACCAGCGACCACGCGCAACATACGCTGCTGCCAATGGCCACCAGTTCGCCTCACGCAACCGCTCGTCCGCTTCGCGGTGCTGCCGCCAGGCTGGCTCTGCGGCATCGCTCACCAGCAACCCGGTATCCAGCAGCGCCTGGAGCTGCTCCGGTGCAAGGCCCAACGTGTCTGCCCGACTCCATCGACTGGGGCTGCACTGGCCCAGTGTCTGCACCATCCAGTCCGCAACGTCCACCGCGCCTTCGCTCAAGTGCGGGGCCAGCGCACGCCATGAACGACGGCGTTCCAACCCGTCGCCGCCACCGAGAAGTACCGCCAGACTGAAGCTGGCGCTTTCCAGCGGCTCGAAGAACAGAACGCTACAACGCCTTACTTCCATAACGCCCCACTTGATGCCTTACGATTCATGCCGCTACTCACTTCGACCTGCAACACCCACCTCACTGGAAGACTCCATGACCAACGCTGATCACGCCCCCCTTCCCCATGACGTCGCCGACCAGTTGCTGCAGCAGCTTTCCACCAACGATGCCTTCCGCGAGGCATTCGCCAACGATGCCCGGGCGGCGCTGACGTCGCTCGGCTATACCCCTCCTGCCGGCGCCACGCCCTACTGCCTGACCGTGGAGAAACTCGCCAGCAAGGAGGAATTCGCACAGGCACGGGGACAGCTGATGGAACACCTGACCTCGGCGGTGGGCCTGACGGTGATCTTCTGCTACGAGGCTGGCCGGATCAACGAAGCGGTCGGCAGCTGAGGCGCTGGAGCCTGGGCGCGGGGGAGCGATGCAGACTCCCCCCGCAACTTCTCGGCAGCCTCCAGAACGTCGCTGACGTTCAGCGGCTGCAGTAGCTGGCTTCCATTGAACTCCACGTAGGCCCGGCCCAGGTTCTCCGACAGCCACGCACGGTGGATGCGTGCCGACCGGGCATCCCCCATCGCGTCGAACGCAGCGGCCAGCTCCACCCGGACCTGCACCGCCTCGGTGCCATCCAGTAGCGGAGCAAGCAGTCTCACGGATTCCTCCGGACGCCCCTCCAGCCGTGCCTGTGTGGCATTTACCAGCCGCCGCATCCACGCCAGGTTGAACGGCCCATCCAGCTCGGACAGGCGTGGCAACGCATCCAACCCGCGGCGACTGGATGCGGTAAAGCCCGAGCGTTGTGCCAGATGGATAGCGACAAGTGCCCGGAACAGTGCGTTCTGCCGTCCTCTGACATTGCCCGTTCCCCGCGCATAGTTCACCGATTCATCTCGCAGCGACGCCAGGGTTGCCGCCGAGCTGCCGGCATCGCTGGCCAGCATTCTCGTCATCTGTTCCAGCAACTTGAACTGGACCACGTGGTCGGGTCCGTACTGCGTGGATAGCTGTGACGCCTGCTCGGCTTCGGCCACGGCCTGTGCCCGCTGCGAGCGGCTCAAGGCCACACTGATCCGGTCCATGGAGGCATAGAGGCTGGAGGGATTGCCCGGCGCCGGCCTGATCTGCTCGAGCAGCTTCTGCGCTTCATCCAGCCGCCCCAGGACCGCAAGTGCGTTGCCGCTGTAGCGCAACGGCTTGCCGCCGCCTTCGCTTTCGGCCTCACGGAACGTCTGCAGCGCCTGTTCGGCCTTGCCCAGCGCCAGCTGGATGCGGCCGACATGATCCAGCGGCACCGCACGCATCGGGTCCTGCGGGACCGCCGCCGCCTGCGCGAAGGGCAACGCCTCTTCGAACCGGTTCTCCACGATCAGGTACCAGGACGTATTGGACGGACCTGCGAAGTAGTCCGGATACATCGTCGCCAGCAGCTTCCACTGTGGCAAGGGCGATGCTGCCGAGCGCAATTCGTGCTGCCAGGCCTCCAGATACATCTGATCGCGCGGCGGCAGCCGGTCACGATGGGACAGCGCGGCATCAAGTTGAGCCAAAGCAGGTGCTTCATCCAATCCGGACCAGTAGATGCGCGCCAGACCCATGTTCGCCAGCGCGAAATCGGGATCGATTTCCAGAGCCTTCTTGTACAGATTCTCGGCCAGCACGTAGTCGCGTACGGCCATCGCCTTCAGGGCCAGCGCATAGGCGCGCAAGGCTTCCAGGTTGGAAGTGGTCACTTCCGGGAGCGGCTCGGAGTCACGCGCCAGCGCCAGGCTGGGCTCACCCAGGCGGGTACGCAGGCGCCCGCTCACGGTGTCCACCGAGGCCAACAATGAATTCACGCCACGGCCTTCGGCGTACAGCGAATCCAGTGTGCGGCCATCTGCGGGATTGATGATCTCTACCGTGAAGCGGAACCGGTTGCCGATTTCATCCACCCGGGCCATGAGCACCGCCCGTGCACCATCGCGGATGGCCACTTCCGAGGCGACCCGCGCGGTCATCGCCTGGTCCGCATCCAGCTGCATCAACCCCAGCGTTTTTTGTACCTGCAGCTCGCTCAGCACGTTGACGAAACGGGACTGTTCCAGACTGATGCGGAACGCCTGCTCGATCGAGTCATCCAGCAGGGATTCCCCGGTCAGATTGCGTACCCCCCCTACAAGCACCCAGTTGCGCTCGGCGAAGGCAATGGCAGGTTCCGGCCGCACAATTACCCACGCAGCAATCAGCAGTCCCAACAGCAGTACCGCTTCCGTCACCAGCGCCAGCGGACGGCGCCAGAGGGGCAACTCCCGCCACGCCTTTTCCGAACCCGGCGGCATGCGCAACGGCGCGCGGCCCTCCCTGCCGACCTCGAATACCTCCTGGGCGCTTGGCATCCCCTTGAAATGCCAATGTCCGTGCGACTTCCACTTCAGCCTGGCACCCCGGTCATCCAGTTCGCGCTGGGCACTGCGCATCATCGATTCGGCTGCCGCCGACAGCAGGATCTGTCCCGGCCGCGCCAAAGCCATCAGCCTTGCCGCCATCGGTTTGGCCAGCCCCTCCACTTCCAGTGATTTGGCACCGGCGGCCACAGCCTCCTCGCTGTTGTGCCAGGACAGCACATAGCCCACGTGCATACCCAGCCGAGCGCGCAGCGGCAACTTCTTTTCCTTGCCAAGACGATCCAGGACGTCCAGGTAATCCAGGGCGAACCCCAGGCCGTCCACCGGTGCATTGAACAGCAGGAACATGCCATCGGAGCGGTCAATCAAACGGCCGTTCCAGCGCCGCAGCAACTGCATGACCTGGGCATCGAGCGTGCGGAACAGATCGGCGGCGGCGTTGTCGCCGATCCGCTCGACCAGCGCCACCGAGTCGCACAGGTCGGTCAGGACCAGCGTCTTGAACTGGCGGCTGGACTGCAGGCTTTCAGGAACCTCTTCCACGTCACCGCTCCACGTGACCGGTCAGCGCAGTGTCCACTGGGCACGCCCCCCACCGAGGCGCTTGGCCTCATAAAGGGCGTCATCGGCGCGCGAATAGGCATCGTTCCAATGCTGGTGCGTTTCCATCGGCACGATGCCGATGCTCACCGAGCAGATACCCGGCATCGCCCCGGGGAACGCCTCCAGCCCGCGCACGGCTTCAAGAATGAAAGCCGCTACACGCGTCAACCGCTCCATGTCCGCGTGCTTCAACAGAACGCAGAATTCGTCGCCGCCAAGGCGGCAGGCGATATCGTCTTTCCCCGCCACCGAACTGAGCACCCGGCCCAGGCGCTTCAGCACATGGTCGCCGGCGAGGTGGCCGTGGGAGTCATTGAGCGCCTTGAAGTCATCGCAATCGATCAGCAACAGGCCCTGCGGACGCTGCCCGGAACGGTGCGCCTCCTGCAGATAGACCGTGAGCGCGCGCCTGTTGCCCATCCCCGTCAGGTCGTCGGTATAGACCAGCTCGCGGGTACGGTGCAGCTCGTCGTTGGCGCTGTACAGATTGCTCAACGTCTCTTCCAGCTCCTGATTGCGGCGGCTCAGCTGGTCGATCAGGCGCTGCTCACTGGAGACCACCCGCCACAACGTGCGCCGCAGGAAGAACACCACCGTTGCCGGGTCCTGATCGATCAGCCGATGGAAATTGGCACAGGTGACTTCCAGCAGGACGGTATCGCCACAGGCGCGCGCGGCGGAAGAACGCGGATGGCGGTCGACCAGCAATCCGAGTTCGCCGAAAAAATCATTCGGTCCCAGCTGCTTGGGCGGCAAGCCCGGGCCGAAGTCCAGGCAGATGGCCCCACTGACGATGATGAACATCGAGGTGCCGATATCACCGCGCTGGAACAGCACCTCGCCGTCAGCCAGCATGCGGCGGTCACCGAACGGTGCGAACAGGGCGAACTCCACCGCAGAAACCTGCGCGCGCAGCGCAGCATCCCCAGCATCGGCGACGCTGGCGGGAAGATGTTCCTGCACTACCGGTCCCCCTGACCCCATGCCGCTCATCCGTTGCCTCATGGATTCCCGCCATTTGCCGGCGAGTAATGCGCAAGAGCCTATCATCAAAATAAGGTGATGTGGATCCCAACTCCGGGAATACAGCTTCGCTTTGACCTCCAAAAGAAGGGGCCCGTAAGAGCCCCTTCCCGTCGTCACCTAAGCCGTACTCACGCGGCCTTTTCCGTCTGGAACTGCTCCTCTTCGGTGGACCCGGTCAGCGCGGTCACGCTCGACGCGCCGCCCTGGATCACCGTGGTCACATCGTCGAAGTAGCCGGCGCCCACTTCCTGCTGATGCGAGACGAAAGTGTAGCCCTGCTCGCGGGCAGCGAACTCCGGTTCCTGCACCTGCTCCACGTAGTGGCGCATGCCCTCGCCACGGGCATAGTCGTGGGCGAACTTGAAGGTGTTGAACCAGTTGATGTGGATGCCGGCCAGGGTGATGAACTGGTACTTGTAGCCCAGCGCGGCCAGCTCGTCCTGGAACCTGGCAATGGTCTTGTCGTCCAGGTTCTTCTTCCAGTTGAACGAGGGCGAGCAGTTGTAGGACAGCAGCTTGCCGGGGCTGGCGGCATGCACGGCCTGGGCGAACTCGCGGGCAAAGCCCAGGTCCGGGGTGCCGGTTTCGCACCACACCAGGTCGGCGTGCGGGGCATAGGCCACGCCGCGGCTGATCGCCTGCTCCAGGCCGTTCTTGACGCGGTAGAAGCCCTCGGCGGTGCGCTGGCCGGTGACGAACGGGGCGTCGTTGGGGTCGAGGTCGCTGGTCAGCAGGTTGGCGGCTTCGGCATCGGTACGCGCCAGCACGATGGTCGGCACGCCCAGCACGTCGGCGGCCAGGCGCGCGGCGGACAGCTTCTGGATCGCCTCCTGGGTCGGCACCAGCACCTTGCCGCCCATGTGGCCGCACTTCTTCACCGCCGCCAGCTGGTCCTCGAAGTGCACCGCGGCGGCGCCGGCAACGATCATGTTCTTCATCAGCTCATAGGCGTTGAGCACGCCGCCGAAGCCGGCCTCGCCATCGGCGACGATCGGCAGGAAGAAGTCGATCGCGTCCTCGGCCTTGATCTTGCCGTCGATGATGTTCTTCCACTGGATCTCGTCGGCGCGCTGGAAGGTGTTGTTGATGCGGCGGACCATGGTCGGCACCGAGTCGTAGGCGTACAGCGACTGGTCCGGGTACATGGTTTCGGAGGTGTTGCCGTCGGCGGCCACCTGCCAGCCGGACAGGTACACCGCTTCCAGCCCGGCCTTGGCCTGCTGCATCGCCTGGCCGGCGCTGATCGCACCGAAGGCGTTGACGTAGCCCTTCTTCGAAGCGCCATTGACCAGTTCCCACAGGCGCTCGGCGCCGCGCTTGGCCAGGGTGTATTCCGGCTGCACGCTGCCACGCAGGCGCACCACGTCGGCGGCGCTATAGGTGCGCTTCAGCCCCTTCCAACGCGGGTTGGTATCCCAGTCCTGCTGCAGGGCGGCGATCTGTTGCTGGTAGCTGCTCATCGTGCTGTCCTCGAAAAGTCGTGCTTGCGTAAGGGGAGGGGTCAATCGATCTGCCGGTAGGCCGGCAGGGTCAGGAAGTCGGCCAGCTCGTCGGCGCGGCTGAGCTGGTCGAGCAGGCCGATGGCCTGGGTGATGCGGCCGCCGCCGGGCAGCGCGGAGGTGTCGCCAAGGCGCGCCGGCAAAGCGCGCAGGGTGCTGGTCAGCAGCGCGAAATCGATCGCCGTGCCGTCGTCCAGATGCTGGTTGCCGGCATGCAGCCACTGCCAGATCTGGCTGCGGCTGATCTCGGCGGTGGCGGCGTCTTCCATCAGGTTGTGGATGGGCACGCAGCCATTGCCATCCAGCCAGGCGGCCAGGTAGCGCACGCACACCTCGACGTTGTTCTCGAAGCCGGCACGGGTGATGGTGCCGCTGCACGGTGCGATCAGATCATCGCGGCTGACCTGCACGTCACGACGCAGCACGTGATGCTGGTTGGGACCGGGCATATGCTCGTCGAAGATCGCGCGCGCCACCGGGATCAGCGCCGGGTGCGCCACCCAGGTGCCGTCATGGCCGGCGGTGACCTCGCGCAGCTTGTCCGCACGCACGCGCGCCATCGCCTGCTCGTTGGCGGCAGCATCGTGGTTGATCGGAATCTGCGCGGCCATGCCGCCCATCGCATGCGCGCCACGGCGGTGGCAGGTCTTGATCAGCAGTTCCGAGTAGGCCTTCAGGAACGGCTGGGGCATCGTCACCTGGCCGCGCTCGGGCAACACCTTGTCGGCGTGGCGGCGGAAGGTCTTCAGGTAGGAAAAGATGTAGTCCCAGCGGCCGCAGTTCAGCCCGACGATGCGCTCGCGCAGCGCATGCAGGATCTCGTCCATCTCGAACACCGCCGGCAGCGTCTCGATCAGCACCGTGACTTTGATCTGCCCCTGCGGCAGGCCGAGCATGCCTTCGATGTGCGACAGCGCGGTCTCCCACAGCGCCGCCTCTTCCATCGACTGCAGCTTGGGCAGGTAGAAGTAGGGGCCGCGGTCCTTGTCCATCAGCGTCTGCGCGTTGTGGAAGGCGAACAGCGCCGCGTCGAACAGGCCGCCGGCAATCGGCTGGCCGTCAACCAGCACGTGCTTCTCGTCCAGATGCCAGCCGCGCGGGCGCACGATCAGCACCGCCTGCTCGTCGAACGGGCGCAGCGTGTAGTGCTTGCCGGGGCCCTTGGCGGTGGCCGGCGCGGTGAAATCCAGATCACCGCGCACCGCCGCCTTCATCGTCTGCTGGCCGGCCAGCACGTTGCGCCAGGTCGGCGAGGTGGAGTCCTCGAAGTCGGCCATGAACACCTTGGCACCGGAGTTCAGCGCGTTGATGACCATCTTCGGGTCGGTCGGGCCGGTGATCTCGACGCGGCGATCCATCAGCGCGGCCGGGATCGGCGCCACCGTCCAGTCGCCCTCGCGGATGGCACGGGTGTCGGCACGGAAATCCGGCAGACCGCCCTGGTCGAAGAAAGCCTGGCGCTCGCGGCGGGCCGCCAACCGCGCCTGCCGCCCCGGCTCGACCGCACGGTGCAGCGATACGAGCAGGCCCAGCACGCCGGCCGGCAGCAGCGCGGACTGGCCGGCCAGCTGGGTGGTCAGGGTGATGCCCGGGGTCGGGCGGGGGGCGGACTGCGGCGTGGCGACAGCGTGGGCGACGGCGGACATTGGAAGTTCCTGCGGGTGTCGGGAGCTCCAACGTGCCGCTGCGTGGAGGTATTTAACAAAACAGTTTTTGCAATGCTTTTTATAAGTTGTGCTAATACTGGCTTTGCCATGCCAACCAAACCGCCCGCAACCCCTCGTTTTTCCTACAAGTCTGATCGGCTCAAGCCGCTGCGGGCGTTCCTGCAGACGGTGCGTCTGGGCTCGGTTTCGCGGGCGTCGGAAGCGCTTTTTGTCAGCCAGCCGGCGGTGAGCCTGCAGCTGCAGGCGCTGGAACGGGAGTTGGGAGTAGTGCTTTTCGAGCGCAGCGGGCGCCGCCTGGTGCCCACCCGCGAGGGTCAGCTGCTGTACGACATGGCGCAGCCGTTGGTGGAAAGCCTGGACGGGCTGCTGCCGCGGTTCCGCGAAAAGGTCAGCGGACTGGACGCGGGCGAGCTGAACATCGCCGCAAATTCGTCGACCATCCTGTATCTGCTGCCAAAGATCGTCGAAAACTTCCGCAGGCTACACCCGGATGTGCGCCTGACCCTGCACAACGCGATCAGCGCCGACGGCACCGATCTGCTGCGCAGTGACGCCGCCGATCTGGCCATCGGCTCCATGCTGGATGTACCGGCCGACCTCAGCTACGCCCCGGTCTACCGCTTCGACCAGGTGCTGATCACCCCGCCCGACCACCCGCTGGCAAAGAAAAAGAACCTGACGCTGGAAGACCTCTCCCCGTGGCCGCTGATCCTGCCGCCGCGCCGGCAGATCACCTGGCGGCTGGTCGACCTGGTGTTCCAGCAGCACCGCGTGCCCTACACGGTGGCGCTGGAAGTGGGCGGCTGGGAGGTGATCAAGCAGTACGTGGCGATGGGTATGGGCATCAGCATCGTCACCGCGCTGTGCCTGAACGAGGCCGACCGCGACAAGCTGGTCACGCGCGCGATGGGGGAATTCTTCCCTTCCCGCAGCTACGGCGTGGTGGTGCGCCGGGGCAAGGTGTTGTCGCCACAGGCGCGCGCCTTCGTCGAGTTGATCCAGCCGGATCTGTTCGCGCCACGGCAGTACGACGATACCGGGCACTCCGAGCGCTAGGCGGCAGGCGCTGCCCAGAAGGCGGTATCAGGCCTCCTGTCGGACAAACCCAGAACGGGCCACGGGCCGCGCCGCAGGAAGCGGCTCAGACGGTTTGGCGGGGATCAAAGCCGCTGCCACTCCAGACCTTCACCGCGGCGCCAGTACACCGCCAGCGCCTTGCCGTAGACCTTGTCGGCATCGACCAGACCGAAGAAACGGCCATCGAAACTGTTGCCGCGATGATCGCCCATCACCAGCAGTTTGCCGGCGGGGAGGGTGAAGCCCGGGATATCCGGACCTCCGCCTGCATCCAGATCCAGCTGCACCGGCTTGCCGTCGAAAAGCTCGCGGGCGACACCCTGCTGCAGACGCCGTCCATTGATGCTCAGGTATCCCCCACGCAGCGCCACACGATCCCCACCCACCGCCACCACCCGCTTGATCAGGCGGGTGCCATCGGCCGGTGAATCGAACACCGCCACATCTCCGCGCTGCGGCGTGCCGGTGGCCAGCAGCTGCATCTGCGTGAACGGCAGCCGCACACCATAGGCGCGCATATCCACCGCCACCCGGTCGCCGGGCTGCAGCGTGGGCTGCATGGAACCACTGGGCACCTGGTAATGGTTGGCCAAGGTGTCGCGGGCCACGCCGAGCAACAGCAGCATCACCGCCAGCGGCAGCGCTTCACGCCGCAACCAGGCGATGGCTGGATGGCGCGGGGGAACAGACGACGTGTCGTTCATGGCACTTGCCCTGCACGGAGAGGAGAGCCTGTTGACCTGCCAGCCAACGGGGGAGTTCCCGTGCGACGCACGCCCGCCAGGTACACGGCACCCAGCCGCCGCCCGCCAGCGCCGCACAGCAGAACGGCAGGGTTTCCCCTGCCGTCCGTCGCTACCGGTTTACCGCACCAGCGCTTACTTCAAACCACGGTTTTTCAGCAGCGGTTCCACACTCGGATCCTTGCCACGGAAGTCGCGGTAGGCGGTGGCCAGATCGCGGGTGTTGCCGATGGACAGGATCTTGTCGCGGAACACCTGGCCGTTCTCACGGGTCAGGCCACCGTTCTCCTTGAACCATTCAAAGGCGTCGTGGTCGATCATCTCCGCCCAGAAGTAGGCGTAGTAACCGGCCGAATAGCCACCGCCCCAGATGTGGTCGAAGTAGCTGCTGCGGTAGCGCGGCGGCACCTGCGCCAGGTCCACCTTGTAGCGTTTGAGCGCAGCGGCCTCGAACGTGTCCACATCCTGCAGCGGCGCATCCGCGCCCTGCGTGTGCCACGCCATGTCCAACAGTGCCGCCGACAGGTACTCGGTGGTGGCATAGCCCTGGTTGAAGGTCTTGGCCTTGGCGATCTTCTCCACCAGCTCCTGCGGCATCGCCGCCTTGGTCTGGTAGTGCCTGGCGTAGTTGGCGAACACCTTCGGGTCCGAGGCCCAGTGCTCGTTGAACTGCGACGGGAACTCGACGAAGTCGCGCGGCACACCGGTGCCGGCCACGCTCGGATAGGTGGTCTTGGAGAACATGCCGTGCAGCGCATGACCGAACTCGTGGAACATCGTGGTCACGTCATCCCAGCTCAGCAGCGCCGGCTGGCCGGCGGCAGGCTTGGTGAAGTTGCTGACGTTGTAGACCACCGGCTTGGTGCCGGTCAGGCCGTCCTGTTCGACGAACACGTCCATCCAGGCGCCCCCGGACTTGCTGTCGCGCTTGAAGAAATCGGCGTAGAACAGCGCCAGCGGCTGACCGTCGGCATCGGTCACCTCGAACACACGCACGTCCGGGTGGTAGACCGGCAGGTCGGTGCGCTCCTTGAAGGTCACCCCGTACAGCTGGGTGGCGGCGAAGAACACGCCGTTCTGCAGTACGTTGTCCAGCTCGAAGTAGGGCTTGATCTGCGCCTCGTCAAGGTCGTACTTGGCCTTGCGCACCTGCTCGGCGTAGAAGTCCCAATCCGAGGCGGCGGCCTTGAAGCCGCCCTTCTGCGCGTCGATCACCTTCTGGATCTCGGCCAGCTCGCCACGGGCCTTGGCGGTGGCCGCCGGCACGGTGTCGGTCAGCAGCTTGAGCGCGTTGGCCGGGGTCTGCGCCATCTGGTCGGTCAGGTTGTAGGCGGCGTAGTTCGGGAAGCCAAGCAGCTTGGCCTTGGCCGCGCGCAGCTGGGCCAGGCGCTGGATGATCGCGCGGGTGTCGTTGGCATCGCCGTGCTCGGTGCGGGTTTCCGAGGCTTCCAGCACCTTGGCGCGCACCGCACGGTCCTGCAGCGAGGCCAGCACCGGCTGCTGGGTGGTGTTCTGCAGGCCCAGCACCCACTTGCCTTCCAGCTTGCGGCCCTTGGCGGCATCGGCAGCGGCAGCGATGTCGGCCTCGGACAGGCCGGCCAGCTGCGCCTTGTCCTCGAGGGTGACCGCACCGGCGGCGGTGGCCGCGACCAGCTTGTTGTGGAAATCGTTGGAAAGGGTGGCCTCTTCGGCGTTGTACTGCTTCAGCGTTTCCTTGTCGGGATCGCTGAGCTGGGCGCCGGCTTTGACGAAGCCCTTGTAGGTTTCCTCGACCACGCGCAGCTGCTCCGGCTCCAGCCCGGCACCCTGGCGCGTGTCATAGACCGCCTTCACCCGCTCGAACAGCTTGGCATCCAGATAGATCGCATCGCTGTGCGCAGCCAGCTGCGGCACCACCTCTTCCTGGATCTTCTGCCGCTCGGGATTGGTATCGGCCTGCACCACGCTGAAGAACACACGGCTGACGCGGTCCAGCATCGCACCGGATTTTTCCATCGGCAGCAGGGTGTTGTCGAAGGTGGCCGGCTGCGGGTTGTCGGTGATCTGCTTGATCTCGGCCAGGTGCTGGCGCATGCCTTCGGCGAAGGCCGGCAGGTAGTCGCTGTCCTTGATCTTGTCGAAGGCCGGCGCCTGGAACGGCAGCGGACTGACGGCCATGAACGGGTTGGTCGAGGCGTCGGCGGGCTGGCCGGCCTGGGGGGGCGTGTTGGTGGTCACGGGGGCAGTGGACTCCTTGCCGGAACAGGCGGCCAGCGCAAGGCTGATGGCGGTGGCCAGGACAACGGTACGCGACATGAAACGGCTCCTTGGGAACGGGCTTCGATCAGCCCCCAACCCTACTCCGTTGCCGCGGCGGCAACATGTGCCGATGGTGGCGGCCGCCGCCTGCACACCGGCCGCGCGGACTCAGCCGGTACCGCGGTTCTTGCCCATCCACTGCCGGTACCACTGGCGGATGGCGAGCATGTCGGCCGCATCATCGCCACTGGTGAAAAACGGCTCGCCGAAGCCGATGGTCTTGTCCGGGTAATGGAAATAGGCAGGAATCACCGGCACCTCGGCCATCCGTGCGATCTTGAGGAACCCCCCCTTCCACTCCTTGACCGGCTTGCGCGTGCCCTCCGGGGCCAACGCAAACCAGACCCGGTCACTGCGCTGGATCATCGCCACCACCTGTCCCACCGTGCCCTGCGGCGAACTGCGATCCACCGGCATCACTCCGAGCCCGCGCAGGATCACACTCAGCGGCCACCAGAACAGCTTGTCCTTGCCGAGGATGCGCGCGTCCACGCCCAGCGCCATCTTGGCCGCCAGCCCCCACAGACCGTCCCAGTTGGACGAATGCGGCGCGGCGATCACCACCGCCTTGGCCAGGTCCGGAATCGGCCCGCGGATATGCCACCCGCCCAGACGCAGCACGCTGCGCCCCAGCCAGCGGCTGAGTGCGCGGCCCTTGAGTTGTGGCATGTTCGGCGGCAGGACCGGCACGGTCGGTAAGCGGTTGCTCAAGCACTACTCCCAATTGCGTTGCGAACGGCCGCGCTTGACCTGCGCACGGCCTTTTTTCTCATCCAGGCGGCGCAGCTTGGAGCCGTAGGTCGGTTTGGTCGCCACCCGCGCCTTGGGCACGCTCAGGCCGGCCTGGATGAAGCTGACCAGGCGTTCACGCGCGTCCTGGCGGTTGCGGTCCTGGGTGCGGAAGCGCTGCGCGTCGATCACCAGCACGCCTTCGCCGGTCATACGCCGGTCGCGCCGGGCCAGCAGAAGCGCGCGCAACGGCTCGGGCAGCGACGGCGAGGCGGCGATATCAAAGCGCAGTTCCACGGCGGTGGAGACCTTGTTGACGTTCTGGCCGCCGGCGCCGGACGCGCGCACGAAACGCTCGACGATCTCCGTTTCCGGTATCGCCAGCTGCTCCGAGATTTCAATCCGGTCCCTCGCCATCGGCGCATTGTAAGGGGCAACCGCCCCCGCGCCGCCGTCGCAACGCGGCGCACTTCCTGCGGCGCGTTGCGACGATATCTGGGACCCTATTCCCAGTACTGCCCGGCCCAGCGGCGCCATGCGCGGTAGTGGTGGATCGCGAAGCCGGCAAAGGACGGCTCGTTGCGCAGCGCGCGTTCGACCTTGCGCACCTCCTGCTCGAACACCTTCGGGCCTTCCTCATGGAAGGTGACCTTGTTGATGTCGTTGGAAGAAACCTCCAGCCCGATCACCACCTTCTTGCCGACTTCATTGGCGTAGGCGATCTCGCTGGCCGCATGCGACAGGATGCTGTCGCGGCCCTCGGCCTTGTCGCGGTAGTCCATCAAGGCGACGTAGTCGTAGATGTTGATGGTGTGCTCGCTCACCGGACGATGACGGCCATTCCACTCCACCTCGATGCCGTCCAGCCAGAACGGAATCGCCGGGCCAACCGTCAAGGTCGCGCCGCTCTCCTGCTTGATGCGCATCACCGCTGCGCTCATGTCCAGGAAGCCCACCAGCAGATCCGCGCGGGTGTCGTCATTCCATTCGTCGAGGATGTGCGGCTCGATGTCCAGGTTGGCGCCATCAAAACGTGCGGCTTCGGGTACCGATGCGTTGTACTCCACCACGCGGCGGAACATCGCTTCGGCTTCTTTGCGGTAGGCCGGCAACACGTAGTTCTGGGTGCTCAGATACCAGGAGCCCAGCAAGGCATATACCTTCATCTTCTTGCCATGCATGCGCTCGATGAAAGCGCGATACAGTTGCGGCTGATCGACGATCAGGTTGCGGCCCTTGTAGGCATCGGCATACAGGTAGATGGTGTCGATCTGCTGCGATTTCAGATAGGCGGCGGCCTCCTCGGCGACGGCCGGGTCCTCGACCATCGCATAGGACTCCGCTTCCCAGGTCCACATCGCGCGGCTGGCCGCCATGGAAGGTGCGCTCGACAGCAGACACAGCAGTGCCAGCATGCCGATGGCAAGACGATTGTTCATTACTGCTTCTCCACGGTGCTGCCGGTATCCACCAGCAAGTGATAACGGCCCTGCCCGATGGCCTTGCCGCTATCGGGGTCGGACGGGAATACCGATACGTAGCACCGGCCTTTGCAATCTTCGGGCTGCGGCAGGGGCAACTGCAGCTGGACCTGATGACTGCCGCCAGGCGGCAACTGCAGGGCCTGGCCGTAGACCTCCTGCAGTTCGCGGCCGTTCTCGCTGGACATGACCGCCAGCGGCACGAACACACGGCTGGGCTTGGAATCCCCGCTGGCAAATACCGCCGACAAGCGCACGCCGGTCGCCGTCGCCGTGGCCTCGGCCGAAGTGATGGACACGCCGGGCACCGCCGGTGCAGCAGACAGTTGCGTGGCCTCGGGAACGGCCGCATAGGCGACCAGTGGCGGCGTAGCGCCGTCCGGAAGCAGCGCGCCGCGCTTGAGGAAGATCGCATTGGCCTGCGTATAGCGTTGCAGGCGCTGCGCCACCCACTCGCGCACGCTGGCGTCATCGGCCCTGGCCAGATGCATGCCGTCCTGCAGTTCATACAACTCGCCGTCGCGCAGCCACCAGCGGTCGGCCAGATACTCCGGCGCACTGGTCTTGGTCTGCTTCAACGGCAGCTGATGCAGGTTTCGGAAATTCTCGGACATGTCCAGGCCGGTACCCAGCCACGCGGTCCGCGCCGGACGCTGCAGGCCGTAGGTGTTGGACAGCAGGGCCATCAGCGAGGGCGTCACATCCAGCTGCGAGGACACCGCACGCACCCGCTTGGGCTGCTTGAGCAGGGGCGAGAACACGATCAGGGGCACGTGGTAACGATCGACGTGTTCACCCATCGGGATCTCCGGCAGCCGGTGATCGCCAGTCACCACGAAAATGGTGTCGTCATACCAGGGCGCCTTCTGCACCGACTCGAAATAGCGCCGCAACTGGTCATCGGTATACAGGATCGTGCTGTAGATCGCGGCGTTGGCGCGGTAGCCGGCCAGGCGCGACTCCGGCACCCGCAGCTGCTGCAGCTGCTGCTCGAATCGGGCACGGTAGGCCTCCTGCCCGGGGAACTCGTAGCTGGTGTGCATCGAGATGGTCTGCATCGCCAGCACGAACGGCGATGGCAGGCGGTCACTGTCGGCCAGCACGCGCGACACCAGCTCCTTGTCCGGGTAGCCCCAGGCGCTGAACGGATTGCGCTGGTAGCCGGGACCGAAGTTGTTCATGTCCACCAGCGTCTGCACCTGCTGCAGCCGCATGTAGCCCCGTTCGTCATCAAAGGCGGTATCGGTGCCGTTGTAGAACGCGGTGTGATAACCCTGCTGGCGCAACACGCTGAAAAGGCCTGGATGCGCAGGCATGCGTTCGCCCAGCGCGGTGAAGCCCTGGTCGGCAAAGGGTGCCGAGCCGAGCAGGGTCGGCAGCACGCCGAACGTGCGGCCCTGGTTGGCGATGAAATTGTCGAAATAGAGGCTGCGCGCAGCCAGGGTGTCGAGGAACGGGGTGAAACTGCCCAGCGCCGCCTGCGGACCGGAGAACGAACGCCCCAACCCCTCCACGATAATCAGCACCACATTCGGCGGGCGCCCGTCGCGGGTCGGCGCGAAGTACGCGCCCAGGGTATCCGGCGTCTGCTCCTGGCGCAGGAACGGATAGTCCGGGTCCAGCGCCGGCTCTGGAGCCGCATGCGCCGATGCGGTCGCCACCATGGCAGCCCCGGACTCGGCGTTGGACCAGCGCCACACATCGGCACTGAACCAGGCCAGCTTGTTGCAGGCCACTGCGCGCGCAGCCTCGTCGGTCAGCAGGCTGGCCCCGGTTGGCATCGGCAGCAGCCAGGCCAGCGCGGCGCCGGCCAGCAGCCCGCCGCTCCAGCGCGCAGAACCGGGGGCATTACGCCGTGCCTGCCACAGCAGCCCCGTCCACAGCACCAGCAATGGTAGGCCGATCGCCAGGACACCGCGCAATGTCATCGGCGCCCCGTCAGACAGCGTCGTGCGGATCTCGGCGATGCTGTAACCGAACAGATCCGCGCCCAACGGCACCTGCGCCACCTGGAAATACTGGTCCAGCACCACCTGCACGACCAGGAACACTGACCACAGCAGGGCCAGGGTGACAGCACGCGGCACCGCCCGTTTCAGTGCCAGCAGCGGCAACGACAGCAACAGCAGCAGCGGCACCGCACGCAGCAGCACGAGCAGCGACTGTGCCGTGGCCACACCGGCCACCGCCCAGCGCTGCGACGCAGTGTCGCCGGCACCGGCCACCGCATTGGCCACGGTTACCGCCACCAGCACCAGCTGGGCCAGCAGCAGAACAGGAAAAACCGAGGAAAAGCGCGCCCACGCGCTACCGTTGTGCGGTGTTGTCATCGTCGCCTGCCCCCTTACCAGCGCGTATAGATCGACGCCGATACCCGCTGCTCGTCGAAACCGCCGTCATCGTCGGCATAACCGGCACCGAGCTTGAAGCCCCAGTTCGGGGCGAACTGGTGCCGCCAGGCGACCCCAAGGCTCGCGTTGTTGTCGCGCACCAGGCTGCCGAAGCGGTCCACGTCGGTACTGCGACCGCTGCTGACGCTCACTTCCAGGTAGTTGTCCGCGTCACCGCGATAGTAGTTGCGCAGCAGTACGCGATGACTCCAGCTGCCCGAGCCGACGCCCGGCACGTGCTGCAGTTTGTAGCGCCCGTACCAGTTGCCGCTGTAGCGGCCCACGCCAACTCCGTAGAACTCGGTGTCTCCGGAAAAACGCAGGTGATCGACACTGGCTGACAGTTCCCAGCCACTGCCCACACCCTGGAACACTTCCACGCGCCAGGACTGCCGGGGCAACACGCCGCTGGACGGGCCATGCTGGTAACGCAGATTGGCGTAGGCCCGCGACCACAGCGGGGTGTAGCCATCCAGCGCCCAGGCGATATCGCTGGTGTTGAAATGGTCCGCACGCAGCATTTCCAGCCCCAGCGAGCCGCGCTTGAAGTACCGGCGTAACGACAGGTCGGCATCATTCCAGCTCTGCCGGTTACCACTGAAACGGGTATGGCTCCAACCCGCGCTGGCACTCCAGCGATAGCCGTCGGCGGCAGCGACATCGGGATTGGCCATGCGTGGCAACAGGCTGTCACGCAGGCTGAGGATTTCCGCCGGATCCGCCCCCAGCGCCTCGGCCGCGTCGAAATCGGCGCGGGCGGCGGCGATCTGGCCCTGGTCACGCAGGGCCCGGCCGCGGGCGATATGCGCCGCGGCGCTGTCCGGCGCCAGCGCCACCCACTGCGCATACGCAGCGGCCGCCTGCTGCGGGCGATCGCTCCAGCGATACAGATCGCCCAGGGCCGACCAGGCATCGGCGTAGGTCGGGCTCTTCTGCACCACCTGCTGCAGATCCGCCTCGGCGGCGGCGTATTGACCATCCCAGGCGTAGGTGCGGCCACGTGCCAGCAGCAGGTCGCTGTTGCCCGGGTGCTCCGCCAGCAGCGCGGTGTACTGCGTGATCGCCTCACTGCGCTGGCCATCGGTGGCCAGTGTGCGGACCTGCTGCATCCGTGCCTCAAGCGAGTCGGCCGGCGCCTCGGCCGGTGACTGGGCCAGCAGCGCACCGGGAGTGGACAGCGCCAGCAACAGCAGCGGACGGGCACATCGACGGGTAGACGCGGTAGAAAGCAAAAAACACCTCATGGAGAAAATCCTGCGGTTCATTTCGGAGTACTGCCATAACTTGCCGGCGGCATTTCGGCGGCCTCTTTGTCCGGCGCATCCTCGAGGGTGTGCTGCCACGACCCGTCACGGCTGATCCGGCCCCAGTTGCGCACCTTGCCGCGGCTCAACAGCCAGCGCAGGGTGCCGACAAAACGCCACCACGAGTTGATCTGGCGATAACCGAAGTTCTCCAGTACCGCCAGCAGAAACAGCTTCAGCTGCTGCGTCGGACGCTGGTAGAGACGGAACGAAAGCTCCTCCAGCACCATCGCATTGACCGACAGCAAAATTCCCATGCCGATGGCCGCAGCCAGGAACACCAGGAAGGTCTCCAGCGGGACCAGCCCCAACAGCGCCAGCACGATCATCGTCACGTAGCCGACCACTTCGATCAACGGCCCCAGGAATTCGAAGATCACCATGAACGGGAACGCGATCCAACCGACCGCGCCGCCGCGGCGGTTGAACATCAGGGCCATGTTCGACCACAGGCTCTCGGCCAGCCCCTGCTGCCAACGCACCCGCTGGCTCTTCAGCGACCGCAGATCGGTCGGAGCCTCGGTCCAGCACACCGGGTCAGGCACGAACACGATGCGGTAGTCCCGCTTCTCCTCGCGCAGATTGCGGTGCAGGCGGACCACCAGATCCATGTCCTCGCCGACCGTATTCAACCGGTAGCCGCCAATGGCGATCACGCGCTCCTTGTAGAACACGCCGAATGCGCCGGAGATGATCAACAGCGCGTTGGCCGGCGACCAGCCCATACGTCCGAACAGGAACGCGCGCAGGTATTCCACCAGCTGGAAACCGGGCAGCATCCGGCTTGGCAGGCCGACCTTGGACAGCATGCCGTCCTTGACCGTGCAGCCATTGAGCACCCGCACCACGCCGCCGCTGGCCACCACGCGGCCATCCTCCAGGAACGGGCGCACCACCCGCGACAGGCTTTCCGGCTGCAGGATGCTGTCGGCATCGATCACGCAGAACAGTGGGTAGCGCACGCAGTTCAAGCCGGCGTTGATCGCATCGGCCTTGCCGCCGTTGGCCTTGTCCACCAGGCGCACGTTGGGAAAACGCGCCGAGGCATAGACCGCGTGCACGGGCTCGGTCTTGAGCCGGCACCGGTAGGCTTCAGGCACCTTCACCAGCCCGAACGCGTCGATCAACGCCTGCCGGGTGGCGTCCGTGGAGCCGTCGTTGACCACCACCACTTCGTATTCCGGATAGACGGTCTTCAGCAGTGAGCGCACCGAGGAGACCACCGACTTCTCCTCGTTGTGCGCTGGCAGGATGATGCTCACCGGCGGCTGGTATTCGCGCAGCCCCTTGGGCAGGTAGTTGGCGCGGTACTCGCGCATGTAGCGCACGATCTGGAATGCAGAAACGTAGTTCAGCACCAGATAGGCGATATTGATCGCGGCGAAGTAGGCGATGAACACCCACTGCAGCGAGACCATCAAGCGTATCCACGGGACCTGCTGCAGATAGCTCACGATCAGATGCCAGTATTCGTTCATACCCCTGCCCTCATGCTCTGCTCGGACAGCACGTGGTCGATAATGTCGCGACCATACGGATCGTTCACCCGCTCCCGCACCGCACGCATTTTGTGCTCATCCATCCCCGGCAACATCAACAGCGCCTGCGCGGCGCGATAACGCACCCACCACACACTGTCCGACAGCAGCGGCTCCAGCCGGACGTGATCGCTGGCATCGCCGATGCGCGCCAGCGCCGACGCCGCATGCATGCGGATGTGCCAGCGGGCAACCTGCAGGAATCCGCGCACCTGCTCGATATCCTGGCGATCGTTGACCAGCTGCAGACACACCGAGATGACCCGGTCATCCACATCGCTCTGCATCAGCTCACGGATCACGGCCGCTGCGCGCTCCGGATCAATGTCGGACAGAAAGCGCACCAGCTTCAGCGCGGTGTCGGAATTGGCCCGCAGCAGCGCGTTTGAAAGCTCCCGCACCGCACTGCCGTCCTGGTTTTCGGCCAGAATCCGGGCGACGCTGCCCTGCACCCAGTCGTCGCGTTCGAGAATCAGCGGCACGAACATGGCCATGGCCCGCGCAGGATCGATCTGCGACAGTGCCCGCGCCGCGCACAGCGAGACGATCGGACTGTGATCGGTGAGATGTTTGGCAATGGTGTCGAACATGCCGCCATCGCGCAGATGGCCCAGCGCGATGATCGCCATGGCACGGTCGTGATAGCTGCCGCGCAGCAGGCGCGGGGCGGTCTCAGCCAGCCCGACCCGCTGTCCCAACGGCACCAGCCGACGTGACGCGGCATCATCCAGCGGCTCATGGATCGCGTTCCAGGCTTCGATAAAGCCAGGTGCCTCGCGCCGCTCGAGCTTGCGGGTCGGCACTCCCGGTGTCTCCAGTTCCTGGCGCAATACCTGCGACCAGTACTGCATCGACTGCGCATCGCGCCGCTCACGCCACTGCGTGCGCACGCGCATCAGCAAGATGGTGGTCAGCAGCACCACCGTCAGCAGCAGCGTGGAAACCGCCACCCAGTACGCCACAACGACGACCAGTGGCCCAGTGAACAGACCTTCCATCCCCTTCCCCTACTTCCCTGCAAAAGTACCCAATTGTCATCCGACTGCCGCAAAGCCGTGTTACGACGACATGCGGCAAAAAGTGTGATCCAAGTCACCTTACCCGTCAATTTCTGCGGAAATATCGTCCAGATCCGCCCGACGGCATCCTGGGCCGCGGCACATGTCGATGAAAAATAACGACTTGCACTCTTACGCTGTGCGCCGCGCCAACACCGCAGAAATGGCAAGGCCAGCGATTGCGCAGAAATCGCCCATCTGGACGGCCGGGAGGGAGCGTCGGGTAAGCTCTGCGCTCCACCCAGAGCAGAGGACGATCCATGCGCGGCCATCGCCCGTTACGCTACCTGCGCTTCCGCCTGTTGTTGGCCAGCGGCCTGGTGTTGGCCGGCCTCGTACCGGCACTGGCCACTCCCGCCAGTGATGGCGACATCAACCGTCTGCTTGCCGCCTCGCGGGCGCAGACCATGCTCGATGCGATGCTGCCGCAGATGGAAGCCATGCAGTCCCAGCAGTTCGCACAGCTGACCGCCGGGCAGGCGCTGACCCCCGAGCAGAAGGCGCGCGTGCAACGCATCCAGCAGCGCACCTCGCAGACCCTGCGCGAGGCGCTGTCGTGGTCGCAGATGCGCCCGATGTATGTGGATCTCTACAAGAAGTCGTTCTCGAAAGAGGACGTGCTGGCGATGGCCGAGTTCTACGAGAGCCCGGCCGGGCAGAGCCTGCTCGACAAGACCCCGCAGCTGATGCAGAACCTGATGCTGGCCATGCAGCGGAAGATGACGCCACTGCTGGCGGATCTGGAGCAGGATCTGGATGCGATCATCCAGGAATCCGAAGCTGCCCGGTAGTTCTCGCGCGGTGTTCGCTGGCGGGTGCGTCGGGTCAAAGGCCCGCTGTCCCGCCCGGCACAGGACACGGCCCGAGCAACGCCTTTGAGCCAGGGTCGACAGCCGCCCGCAGCGGCGTTGCCGGATGGATCGGACACCGCCGCGTGCCTTCGGCACTGCGATTCGCTGCAGATCCCAGGCTACGGCCTGCTTCCTGTTTTGAGCGCGCCGCGCGCCTGTGCGGTGCAACATCGCAGGCACGGGCGTCGGCGATACGCCGCTGCCCCCCCCCACCGGGCATGACGCGCCGCAAGCCGGGACGTCCCGCCGGCAGGCCGCGAAACTGGCCACGATGACGGTCCGTTGGAAAAATGTCGGAATTTCGTGACAATCGTCACAACAAGCACTGACATCCAGTCAGTGCAGTCCCGGGGAGAGGGAATGAAAAAGTCCACAAGGAACAAATGGCTGGCTGCGCTCGCTGTTGTGGGCCTGCTCGGTTTTGGTGCGGGCGTCTGGGTTCTGTTGAATCCGGCCAGCTTCGTGGTGCAGCCCTGGCGCGCACAACAGTCGGTGACGTCGGCACGCTTCGTGTTCGGCCCGTATCCGGTGCAAGCCGACATGGATCGCCTGAAGGACGAAGGCGTGACCACCATCATCAGCCTGCTCAACCCCAAGGTTCCCTACGAGGCGGTGCTGCTGGAGGAGGAAAAGAAGCGCGCGGCGGAGCTGGGCATCGAAGTGCACAACTTCCCGATGGGCAGCATCCTCGGCCAGCGCTTCGGTGAGGATTACGAGCGCAACTCGCGCGCCGCCGCCGAGACCGCGATCAACACCCCCGGCACCGTGTACATCCACTGCTACCTGGGCCTGCACCGCGCCGCCAACGTGCGCGACTATCTGGAAAAGCACGGCACGGTCGATACCCGCCAGTTCGATGGCTCGGTCAAACATGACCGGACGCCGCGCCAGCTGGCCAACGAGCGCGCCCGCCGCCTGTTCCGCCAGCAGGAATATGCCGCCGCCCTGCGCGAACTGCACAGCGTGCAGCCGCTGGACTATTCGGCGCATGTGGCCGAAGGCTGGGTGCATCTGCGGCAGGCGAACAACGAGCTGGCCCGCAACAGCTTCCGCGCCGCCAGCCAGATGCCCGGGGCCCGTTCCGATGCCTCCAGCGGGCTGGGCTTTGCGCTGTTGCGGCTGGACGATACCGACGGTGCCCATGCCGCCTTCAGCCAGGCGCTGGAGCTCTCGCCTGACGACCATGACGCGATGCAGGGCATGGCCCAGGTGTTCTACCGGCAGGACAAACCGGAACAGGCACGGGTCCTGCTCGAGCGCCTGCATGCCGCCGCGCCCGACAACGCCGAAGTGGCCGAACTGCTGGAACGCGTCAGGGCCGAGAAACAGGCCGCGGCAGGCGCCGCGCTGTAACGCGACGCGGCCCCGGTGCGGCGCCGCTGCCGATGCCGACGGCCGAACGATGACTCCGGCCGGTCGGCAAGGCCGCCAGAGCGGCGGCTGGCCTTTCGGCTGTCATGCCAGCGCCCGAAGCGTGCCGCCCTGGCCGGCCAGGCAGCTCAAAGCAGCGGAGAGATACGGGCTACACCGGCCGCCCCCGCGTAGCGCCGGGGGCGCGTCAGGCCTGGCCGAGCTGCCAGCCGAACAGGTCCAGCGCCTTCTGGAACTCACGATCCAGCGGGGCGTGTACTTCGATGCGGCGCCCGTCCTGCGGGTGCGGGAAGGCCAGGCGCTCGGCGTGCAGCAGCATGCGGTGCACGCCCTGCATACGGAAGCTGCGGTTGTGCCGGCCGTCACCATGGCTGGTGTCGCCGATCATGTGGTGGAACATGTGCTTGAGGTGCCGGCGGATCTGGCGGAACCGCCCGGTCTGCGGCTGGCAGCGCAGCAGCGCATAGCGCGAGGTCGGAAAGCCCGCCGACGGAATCGGCAGTTCCCCTTCCAGCAGTTTCTGGAAATGGGTGATGGCCGGCTTCTTGACCGGCTTGCCGGGGCCGCCATCCAGATCGTGATCGACGGTAAAAGCCGCTTCGGCCGGCCAGCCGCGGCATACGGCCAGATAATCCTTCTCCACCTCGCCCCCCATCAGCGCCTTGCCCAGCACGCTGGCGCTGTCGCGGTCGAAGGCCAGCAGCAGGCAGCCGCTGGTGGCGCGATCCAGCCGGTGCACCAGGAAGATCGGCTTGCCCAGCTGCTCGCGCAGCCGGTCGGCCAGGAAGTCATCCTCGCCACGCGCGAACTTGCTGCCGTGGACCATCAGCCCGGCCGGCTTGTTGACCACCGCCAGCCACGGGTCTTCGTACAGCAGCGGCAAGGGCTCGAAAACCACCGGTTCCACCGCCTGCTCCAGCGCCTCGCTCATCGACGCAGCCACGCCGACGCCAATGCCAACACGCCAACACCCCCGGTGATCCACGACCACACCGGGATGGACGCCAGCTGCGGGCCACCGGCCTGCAAGCCGTACAGCAGCGCCGACACCACCACCAGCCCGACTCCGGTCACAGCGGTAATCACGCGCCGCTGCATGCGCTTGAGCGTGTCATTGAGCGTGACGATGTCCTGCGAGCGCATCGCCAGCTCATGCTTGCCTTCCACCTGCTGGCGCAGCCAGCTGTGCAGCAGCGCCGGCATGTCCGGGGCCTGGGTCATGATTTCCGGCAGACGCTTGCGCAGCTCCTTCAACGCGCGGCGCGGGCTGTAGCGCTCGCGCAGGATGCGTTCGAGCACCGGCTTGGCCACTTCCCAGATGTCCAGGTTGGGGTCGAGCTGTCGGCCCACGCCCTCGATGTTGAGCAAGGTCTTCTGCAGCAGGATCAGCTGCGGCTGCAGGGTCAGCTGGTAACGCTGGGCGGTGCGGAACAGCTTCATCAGCACTTCGGCCAGCGAGATCTGCGACAGCGGGCGGGTGAAGTAGGGCTCGCAGACCGCGCGCACGGCGGCCTCCAGCTCATCGATACGCACCGTGGCCGGCATCCACTGCGCCTGCAGATGCAGCTCGGCGATGCGGCGGTAATCGCGGTTGAAGATGGCCATGAAGTTCTCGGCCAGGTAGAACTGGTCCTCTTCCGAGAGCTGGCCCATGATGCCGAAGTCCAGCGCGATGAAGCGCGGGTTGTCGCGGCGCGCCGGATCGATGTCGACCCAGATGTTGCCGGCGTGCGCATCGGCGTGGAAGAAGTTGTCGCGGAACACCTGCGTGTAGAACACGCGCACGCCCTTGGCCGCCAGCGCTTTGCGGTCGATGCCGGCCTTGTCCAGCGCCACGATGTCATCGGAGGGAATGCCCCAGACGCGCTCCAGGGTGAGCGCGCGTTCGGCGGTGTGGCTCCAGATCACCTCCGGCACGTACAGGTCGTCGGAGTTTTCCCAGAAGCGGCGCAGCACGCTGGCGTTGGCGCCCTCGCGCTGCAGGTCCAACTCGGCAGCCAGCGTGGTTTCGATCTCGGCCACCACTTCGCGCGGACGGATCTTGTCGGCGCGCGGATGGGTACGCTCGACCAGCGCGGCCAGCGACTTGAGCAGGGCGATGTCACCGGCGATCTGCTTTTCGATATCCGGGCGCAGCACCTTGACCACCACCTGGCGGCCGTCGTCGAGGGTTGCGGCATGCACCTGCGCGATCGAGGCCGAGGCCAGCGGCGTGGTGTCGAAGCTGGCGAAGGCCTCGGTGATCGGCAGACCCAGCGCCTGCTCGACGATCCGCAGCGCCTGCTCGCCGTCGAACGGCTTGACCCGGTCCTGCAGCAGGGTCAGCTCGACGGCGACATCCGGCGGGACGAGATCGCGTCGGGTGGACAGGATCTGCCCGAACTTGACGAAGATCGGTCCCAGCTCCTGCAGCGCCAGACGCAGCCGGGCACCGCGCGACTGTGAGGCGATATCGGCACTGGCGCGCGGCACGAACGGCTTGGCCACGCGCAGCCAGCGCTCGACCGGAGTGCCATCCAGCAAGTCATCCAGACGGTAGCGCAGGATCACCCGGCCGATGCGGCTGGCGCGGAACATGGCGCGGGTCGCTTTCATGCGGCACCTCCCGGATGCTGGCGCAGGCGCGCGATGCGCGCGGCCATGCGCTCGACGTCGTCACGGATCACGTCCACATCGTCATGGAAGGCCTCCAGTTCGGCGCGGGCCACCACATCACGCGATTCCTCGGTGACGTACTCGGCGGCGGTCTCGGCCAGATCCCTGGCACTGCGGCGGGCCTGTGCAAGCGCCGCGCGCAGGGCCTGCGCGATCTGCACCCCCAGCACCTCACCGAACGCCTTGACGAACGGCTGCTGCCAATCCGGATCGAAGCGCATGGCCAGCTGCTGCAGGCGACGGGCGAGCTCGGCGTCACCGGAGACTTTCACCCGGCCGGCCGGCGCGCTGTTGCCGCGCCGCGCGTTGGCCAGGAATGGCAGCTGCGCCAGAACCCCTCCCAGGGTGCTGCGCACGGCCAGGTCCGGCTCCAGCGACGGGTCCACCGGGCCGACGGTCAGGCGCTGGCCGCTGACACCGATCTGCATCGCCAGCGACGGCGATTCCAGGGTCAGGGCGATGCGCTGGCCATCGAGCGGGGCCAATGCGGTGCGGGTATCCGGGTCCAGCGCGAGTGCACGGTTGAGCGCCACTTCCAGCGCACGGCCGGCCAGCGGCTTGATCACATTGAAGGGGGATGCAGGCATGGCGGGCATTCTACCTGCCCGCGCAAGCGCATCGCCGCACGTGGATTAATCGACAGATAACCGCCACGCGCCCACGCAGGCGGACGCCGGAAGGTTCATGCTATGCATATTCCCTTCAACACACGCGGCAGGAGCACACAGGCAATGGGCAAGACCCGGGTTGGCATCATCTTCGGCGGTCGTTCGGCCGAGCACGAGGTCTCGCTGCAATCGGCGAAAAACATCTTCGATGCGCTGGACAAGGACCGGTTCGACGTCAGCCTGATCGGCATCGACAAGCAGGGCCTGTGGCACCTGTGCGATGCGGCCAATTTCCTGCACAACGCCGAGGACCCCAAGCGCATCGCGCTGGATACCTCCGGCCCGGTACTGTCGGTGCTGCCGGGCGCCGAACGCGGCCAGCTGCTGGCCGCCGATGGCCGCGAGGTGCCGCAGCTGGATGTGGTGTTCCCGATCGTGCACGGCACCTTGGGCGAGGACGGCACCCTGCAGGGCCTGCTGCGTACGCTGAACCTGCCGTTTGCCGGCCCCGGCGTGCTCGGTTCGGCCGCGGCGATGGACAAGGATGTGGCCAAGCGCCTGTTGCGCGATGCCGGACTGGCGGTGGCGCCGTTTGCCTGTTTCAATCGGGTCAGCGCCGCGCAGGCCAGTTACGAGACGCTGGTCGCCCAGCTGGGCTCGCCGCTGTTCGTCAAACCGGCTAACCAGGGCTCCTCGGTGGGCGTGAGCAAGGTGCGCAATGCCGCCGAGTTCGCCACCGCGCTGGCACTGGCGCTATCGTTCGACCACAAGGTGCTGGTGGAATCGGCCATTGCTGGGCGCGAGATCGAATGTGCGGTGCTCGGCAACGAGGTCCCCGAGGCCAGCGTCTGCGGCGAAGTGGTGGTGCATGACGATTTCTACGCCTATGACACCAAGTACATCAGCGCCAGCGGCGCGGAGACAGTGATCCCGGCCGATATCAGCGCCGATGCGCAGGAGCGTATCCGCCAGATCGCCGTGCGCGCCTACCAGGCGCTGGACTGCATCGGCATGGCGCGGGTGGACGTGTTCTTCACCGCGAGCGGTGAGGTGGTCATCAACGAGCTGAACACCCTGCCCGGCTTCACCAAGATCAGCATGTATCCCAAGCTGTGGGGGGCCAGCGGGCTGGGCTACACCGCGCTGATCACCCGGCTGATCGAACTGGCGCTGGAACGCCACGCCGCGGACAAGGCCTTGAGCAGCTCGATCAACGCCTTGGCCTGACCGCAGGCGACCAGGCCGGTGATGCGCCGCGCGCCATCACCGCCTGGTCGCTATCGCCCGCATCGTGACCGCACAGGCCGTACGGTGCCGAGGGCAAGAGCGTGATCTGCCGCGAACGACCGCGGCCCGCCGGATAAAGGAAAAGAAACGGCCCGCACCGGTCACCCGGGCGGGCCGTCGTCGTGCAGGGCGATCGTGCGATCAGACTTTCTTGCGGAACAGCGAGATCACCGCAAGGATCAGGAACACCACGAACAGGATCCACGCGATATTGCTGGCAGCGCCGGCGATACCGCTGAAGCCCAGTACCGCGGCGATGATGGCGATCACAAAGAAGACGACGGCGTAATGGAGCATGGGAAAGTTCCGCTGTTTGGACACGCGGTGCATCTTCCATGTCCGGCGGTCGCGACACGGTGATCGCGACGTGATAGCGGCATGACGACGCAGCTCAACCGGCAGTGGTCGCCGCTGCCAAGCGACGCAACCCCTCTTCAATCGACACCTTCGGCACGTAGCCGAAATCGCGGCGCGCCGGCTCCATCGAATACCAGTGCGGCGTGCACAGCTGCTCGGCCAGAAAACGCGTCATCGGCGGCTCGCCACGCAGCCGCAGCAGCGGCCACAGCTTTTCGCAGACCGCGCCAATGCGGTAGGCGGCCTTGAACGAGATCGTCTTGTCCACCGCCGGCGCGCCCACCGCAGCCAGCAGCCGGTTGAGCAGTTCGCGCATCGGCAGCGGCTCGCCATTGGAGATGAAGTAGGCCTTGCCGGCACAGGCCGCACCGACCACCAGATGGTCGAACGCATCAAAGTGCGCCTGCGCGGCATTGTCGATGAACGTGGTATCGACCTTGTTGCTGCCGTCGCCGACAAAACGCAGGCGCCCGGCCCTGGCCCGCTGTGCCAGACGCGGCACCAGCTGGTTGTCGCCCGGCCCCCAGATCAACCGCGGCCGCAGCGCGACGGTGGCCAGCTCGGCGCCGTTGGCGGCCAGCACTTCCTGCTCGGCGAGGGTCTTGGTGGCCGCGTACGGCGCCTGGAAATCCTCGCCATAGGGCACCTCGTCCGCGCCTAGCCCCTCCACCGGATGGGTGGCGCGATGGGTCACGCTCGGCGTGGAGGTATAGACCAGACGCCCGATGCCATGCGCACGACAGGCGGCCAGCACGTTGCGGGTGCCAACCACATTGGCCTGGAAGTAGCTGTCATAGCTGCCCCAGGCGCCGGCCTTGGCGGCGTTGTGGAAGATCGCATCGACGCCGGCGGCGGCGTGGTGCACCGCATTGGCATCGGCCAGATCGCCGCGGATCTGGCCCACGCCCAGCGCCTGCAGCTGCGGGTAATGGCCGCGGTTGAAGCTGAGCACCTCGTGGCCGCGCGCGACCAGGCCCCGGCACAGCGCCTGACCGAGAAATCCACCGCCGCCGGTGACCAGAATCTTCATGCGCGCTCCTTCAATCGGGTTGCCGCCCAGACCGCGAGCTTTTCGCGGCCGATCTTGGCGTTGTGGCGGATGTCCACCGGAAACGCCGGATGCTGCAGGAACCGGCCAATCCCGGCCAGCCTGGGCTGCGTTGCCGCCAGTGCGCGCAGCGCCTGCTCGATGGCGGCGGCCTCGCTGCCGGGCAGCCGTTCGTAGCACAGCACCGGCACCTGCCGGCCCAGCGGCCCCACGCCGACCAGCGCGGTGCGACGCACGCCGGGCACGGTGTTGAACACCGGCTCGACCTGCTCGGTGTACAGCGGCCCGGTGGCGGTTTCCACGCGCTGGGTCTTGCGCCCGCAGAACCACAGCCGCCCCTGCGCATCGAACCAGCCCACATCGCCCATGCGGTGCACGATGCGCTCGCTGCCGTCGGCCAGCACCTCGCGGATCTTGGCCGCGGCGGTGGCCTGCGGCCGGTTGAAATAGCTGTCGGTGGTGGTGGGCCCGGTCACGGTGATCTCGCCGACCTCGCCCACGGGCAGTTCGCGCACACCGCTCCAGTTGGCGATGGGTTCATCGGTGATGGCGATGATGCGCACCTGGTTGGGCGCCACCACCGCGCCGACACAGGTGCCGGCACCACTTTCGGTCGCCGCGCCGGTCGCCTCCAGCTCACGGCCTTCGATCACCGCCACCGGCAGGCATTCGGTGGCGCCATAGGGCGTCCAGAACTGGCCGTCGGCCGGCATCAGCGCGCGGATCTTGGACACGGTCTGCGGCGGCACCGGCGCCCCGGCCGAGGTCGCGCGGGTCACCGTCGGCAGCGGCTGGCCGTACTCGGCCAGCACCCGCATCAGCGCCGGCGAGCCGAACAGCTGGGTCACGCCGAAACGGGCGATGGCGTCATGCAGCTTGCGTGGATCGGCACTGCCGGGCCGGGTCGGGTCCATGTCCGGGATCACCGAGGTCAGGCCCAGCGCCGGATCAAACAGCGCGAACGGCGGGAAGGTCGGCAGATCGACGCCGCCGGGCTGCATGCCGAAGGCGTTGCGCAGCAGCTCGATCTGGCCGAGGAAATGGCGGTGGCGGTAGACCACGCCCTTGGGCACGCCGGTCGAGCCGCTGGTGAACAGGATCGCCGCGGTGTCCTCCGGCGCGGTGGCCACCAGCTGGCTGCCGGCGCCGGTCCCGGCCGCTTCGAGCCGGGCCAGGGTGGTGCCGCCCCAGCCCCAGCGCGTGCCGACCGTGACCAGCCGCGTGGCCGACTTCGACCAGCCCAGCAGCAGCCGCGCCAGATGCGCCAGCGGGATACCGATGAAGGCCTGCGGCTGCGCCTCGTCCAGGCATTGCTTGAGCGCGCGCCTGTCGATGCCCGGATCCACCAGCACCGGCACCGCACCGATCTTGAACAGCGCGAACATCAGCAGGAAGAACTCCGGCCCCGGCCGCACCATCACCACCGCGCGTACACCGCGGCCGATGCCATAGGCCGCCAGCCCGGCGCCGATGGCATCGCTGCGCGCATCGAGCGTGCGGTAATCCAAGGTGACGTCGTAGCGGGCCATGCCGTCGGGGCCCGGCCGGCCCGGGCAACGGATGGCGATCTGGTCGGGCCGTTCACGCGCCAGTTCGGGCAGGCGCGCGGCGATATTGCAGGAATCGTTCATCGGCATATTGTCACCGCTGCAGAAATTTCTTGCGCGCGGAACGGCGGCATGGAAAATCCTCCAGCTTCCCCACCCGCATCGCCGCCCCAAGGCCGGCTCCCATGCCCCATCCCTGCCTCAGCTGCGGCGCCTGCTGCGCCCAGTACCGCGTCGCCTTCCACTGGATGGAATCGGACGAAGCCAGCGAAGGCGGCGTGCCACACGCGCTGACCCAGCGCCTGGACCCGCACCGGCTGTGCATGCAGGGCACCTATTCGGACCCGATCCGCTGCGTGGCGCTGGATGCGCGCATTGGCGAGTATTCGCGCTGCACCATTCACCCCAGCCGTCCCAGCGTCTGTCGCGAAGTCGATGCGTCGTGGGAATACGGCCAGGTCAGCGCGCAGTGTGATCGCGCGCGCGCCGCCCATGGGCTGGCCCCGTTGACCCTGGCCGACTGGCGCTGGCGCGATGCGGCCGACAATGACGGTCCACAGCCGGACGACAACGGCAACACGCCATCCTCACCGCCACAGCCGCCGATCGCCGCCTGAGCGCTGCCGGGCCCAACCGCCGCAGCGCAAAGTCCGGCGGGGTTGTCATCGGGCAGTCAGCGCAGGGGGTTGCGCTCCAGGAACGCACGCACCGCCGGCACGATGGCCTCGTGCTTGTCTTCCAGCACGTAGTGGTTGGCATCCTCGAACGCGGTCACTTCGGCCTGCGGCAAGGCCTTGCGGAAGCCGGCCAGGAAGTGGTGGTCGAAGCAGAAATCACGCAGGCCCCAGGCGATATACACCGGGCGGTCGGCGAAAGACGGCAGCGCCGCAGCGGCACGCTCCAGCAGCGACCACGCCTTGTCGGCCGGTGACAGCGGGATGTCCTGCATGAAGCGGATGGTGGCGATGCGGTTGGCCCAGCTGTCGTACGGGGCGACATAGGCACGGCGCACTTCGGCAGGCATCCTGCGGCTCACGCCCAGCCACGAGGCGCCGGCGGAGAACGCGTTGAAGGTACGGATGAACCACTCGCCCGGCTTCCAGTGCCGGCCCATGGCGATCTGCCACGGCATCGGCTTTTCGGCCGGCAGCGGGAACGCGGCGGTATTGGTGATCACCAGCCGCTTGACCTGCGCGTGGTGCGACAGCGCCCAGCCGAAACCGATCATGCCGCCCCAGTCGTGCACCGCCAGCGTCACCGGACCGGTGATGCCCAGGTGCGTGAGCAGCGCGTCCAGATCATCCACGCGCGACTGCAGCGTGTACTCGTACCGGCTGTCATCGGGCTTGTCGGACAGGCCCATGCCGATGTGATCCGGCACGATGCAGCGGTATTTGTCGCTCAGGCCGTTGACCAGATGGCGCCACAGATAGCTCCACGACGGGTTGCCGTGCAGCATCACCACCACCTCGCCATCGCGCGGGCCTTCGTCGATGTAGTTCATCGACAGCCCGGGACGGACCTCGAAGCGGTGGGTGTGGCTCGGATAGCCGGGGAACTTGTTCATCACATCGCACCTGGAAAAAGGGCCGGCAGAACCGGCCCTGTGTTTCGTCTGCGCCGTGCCGGCTTACCAGACGACTTCGGCCATCGTGCAGTTCAGGCCCGAGCCGATACCCATCAGCGCCACGCGGTCGCCTTTCTTGAGCTTGCCCAGCTGACGCAGCTTGCTCAGCACGATCGGCACCGAGGCCGGACCGATGTTGCCGTGCTCGCCGAAGATGGTCATCACCTTCTTCGGGTCGATGCCGAAGGCCTTGATGAAGGCGTTGGTGTGCGGCTGGCTGACCTGGTGGATCACGAACTGGTCGATCTCCTCCACCGCCCAGCCCAGCGCCTCGCGCGTGGCCTCGAAGGTCTTGGTGGCCAGCTTGATGCCTTCGATCAGCAGCAGGCGGGTGTCGGTGACCATGCGGTCCAGGTTGCCCACGCACAGCTTGTTCCACTCGTTGGCCGCACGGGTCACGCCGCCCTTGTAGCGCGGCGCATCGGGCACCAGCTCCGAGCGTGCCAGCACCATGGCCGCGGCACCGGAACCGGTGGTCAGCGCGGCGACTTCGTCGCGCAGCTGCTGGGCGGTGATGTCCGGGGACATCATGCGCTCCAGGGTCTTTTCATAGACCAGGTTCGAGGTTTCGCCGTCGACGATCAGTGCGTAATCGATATCACCGCGCTCGAGCATGCGCGCGGCCACGTCCATGCCGTTGATGAAGGCCAGGCAGGCGTTGGCGATGTCGAAGGTGACACAGTCTTCGCCGATGCCCAGGTTGCCGGACACGATCGACGCGGTCGACGGCTCCAGGTAGTCACGGCTGACGGAGGTGTTGAGCAGCAGGCCGATCTTGTCGGCGGTGATGCCGGCATCATCCAGCGCCTTCTGACCGGCGAGGGTGGCCACATCAGAGGCTTGCGTACCCTGGTCCCAAAGCCGGCGCGCGTGGATGCCGGCGATATCGCCCAGCACATCGGCACGGATCCCCAGGCGTTCCAGCGTGGGCTGGAGCCGCTCGTTGATTTCCTTGGAGGTCAGCGTATGCGGCGCATCAATATGCGCCAGTCCCGCGATCGAGACATTCTGGAAAGGCATCGGAAAGCGCCAAGACTCAGGCGAAGGGGGCGCTATTCTAGCCTCTGCGCCTTTTTACCGCATCTTTACAAATAAACGGCCCGCCGTATGGAGCCCTCCGGCGCGCTGGCAGGCACCGGGACCACGTGCCTGCGCGCCGCGGAGCCGGGAAATCACCGGCTCACGGACAGTTGCCGCACTCAGCGCGGCGGGCACTGGTAGGCGGCAAAGCGCTGGCTGCCATCGGCCGGCAGCCCTGTCGCCTGCACCGCATTGGCACCGGCACTGGGCGCTTCGTTGCGGGCCAGGGTTTCCAGCTCTTCCTGCACACGCAGCGGGTTGCGGTTGTAGAAACCGACCTTGTTCTTCACCGACACCACGATCTCGCCCTTGGTCACGCACCCCGGCGCGACCGGACCGGCCGGCAGCACGCGCACCGCCTTGCCTGAAGATTCAATCGGCACCCAGGTGCAGGCAGCGGTGCTGGCGATCAGGACAGACAGAAACACGATACGCATGGACAGTTCCTTGTAGATAACGGAACGGATTGTGCCGTGAATGAATGAACCCGTCATGATCCATGGCCCGCTCCACTGCGGAGCGGGCCATGGCGTGGGCTGCGTGGAACTTACCTGGCCGTGGCGGCCACCGGCTTGCCTTCGGTATCGATCACGGTGACTTCGCCCAGGTTCAGGGCACGCACCGGGGCTTCGGTCTGCTTCAGGTCCCCCACCACCACCCAGGTCAGCGCGGCCGGATCCAGCGTGCCGGCGGCCTGCGCCACCTGCGCCGGGGTCATCGCCTCGATCTCGGCCTTGCGCTTGAACACGTAATCATCCGGGCGCTGGTAACGGACGATGCCACCGATGGTGCTCATCACCGCCGCGCCGGTCTCATAGGCGCCGGGCAGGCTCAGCGTCTGGATGTTGCGGATGCGGGTGACCTCCCCGGCCGTGGGCGGGCGCTGGCCGCCGGCGAACTGCGCGATCTCGGCGTGCATCTCCTTCATCGCCTCGGCGGTCTTGTCGATCTGCACCGGCGCCACCGCCATCCACGGCCGCTGGCCCAGGGCGGGGCTGGCCATGCTGCGCGCACCGTAGGACCAGTGCTTGTCCTCCCGCAGATTCATGTTCAGACGCGAGGTGAAATCACCACCGAGCACGCCATTGGCCATATCGAAGCGGGTGGCTCCCGTATCCATGGTGGAAGGCACGACCTGGCCGGCGAACAGATTGGCCTGCACCGCGCCGGGCTGGTCGATCAGGTACACGCGCGCGCCCTGCGGACGGGCCACCGGGGCCGGTGCCGCCACGCTGGCCGCGGCGCCTTCGCCCTTCCAGTCACCGAACTGGCGCTCCAGCAACGGCACGATCTCCTGCAGCGTGGTGTCGCCGACCACGATCAGCGTGGCCGCTTCCGGACGCACCCAGGCCTTGTGGAAACCGACCAGGTCCTCGCGGCCGAGCGCGGCGATCGCCGCCTCGTCGCCACTGCCGGTGAACGGAATCGCATACGGGTGACCGGCGCCGTACAGCAGCGGCGGCAGCACGCGCATGGCCACCGCGTTGGGTTGCGCCTTCTCCTGCTGGATGCCGGCGATCCAGGTCGCCTTGATGCGGTCGATCTCGTTCTGGTCGAAGCGCGGCGCGCGCAGCGCGTCGGCATACAGCGCCAGCGACGGGGCCAGGTTCTCCTTCAGCGCCGACAGGAACACGCTGGCGCCATCCAACGATGCGCCGGCGCCGATGCGCGCGCCCAGCGCCTCGGCGGCGTCGGCGAATGCCAGCGCGCCGCGCGAACCGGCGCCCTCATCGAGCATGCCCATGGTGAAGTTGGCGGTGCCCGGCTTGCGTCCCTGATCGGCGGTGAAGCCCCCCGGGAACTCATAGCTAAACTGCACCACCGGGATGTCATGGCGCTCGGCCAGCACCACCCGGGTGCCGTTCTTCAGCGTGGCGCGCTGCAACTGCGGGAACTTCAGCTCGGGGAAGCTCGTGGTCTGCGGCACGCCGGCGCTGCGGTCCACCTGGCTGGGCAGTGCCGTGTACTTCGGGTCCACCGCCGGCACGTTGAACGGCGCCGGCTTGCCCGAGGGCAGTTCCTCCAGCGCCACCCGCGCGCCCGGCGTGACCACCAGGGTGTGGTCGCCCACGCCCAGCCACTTCGCGCCAACCGCCTTCAGGTCTCCGGCAGTGGCCTTGTCGATGTTGGCCAGCGAGGTGCGGAAGCAGCCCGGATCGCCTTCGTACACGGTGCATTCGGCCAGCGCGTCGGCCTTGCCGCCGAAACCGCCGATCCGCTCGATCCCGCGCACGAAACCCGAACGCGACTGCACCTTGGCGCGCTCCAGTTCATCGGCGCTCGGGCCTTCGGCGATCAGGCGCTTGAGTTCCTCATCGATGGCCGCCTCCACCCTGGCCGGGTCCACGCCCTGCTTGACGGTGGCCATGATCAGGAAGTTGGAGCCCAGCTGCGAGGCGTCGGCCATCGCGGTGATGTTGTCCACCAGCTTGTCGTTGTGCAGCAGGCGCTGGTCCAGCCGCGAGGACTTGGCCCCGCCCAGCACATAGGCCAGCAGCCCGAGCTGGTCGATATCGGCCGTGCCCAGCTGCGCCACATTCCAGGCGCGGTAGATGCGTGCCTGCGGCACCTTGTCGGTCATCACCTCGCGGGTGCTGGCCGGACGCTGCGCCACATCCACCTTCGGCTGGGCCATGCTCGGACCGGCCGGGATATCGCCGAAATAGCGGGCGACTTTCTCTTTGGCGGTGGCCACATCGATATCGCCGGCCAGCACCAGCACCGCGTTGTTCGGGCCGTACCAGGTGCGGAACCAGGTCTTCACGTCATCGAGCGAGGCGGCATTGAGATCGTTCATCGAACCGATCACGCCGTGGTGGTACGGATGCCCGGCCGGATAAAGCGCGCGGGTCAGCTTGTCCCACACCTGGCCATAGGGCTGGTTCTCGCCCTGGCGCTTCTCGTTCTGCACCACGCCGCGCTGTTCATCGAGCGCGGCCTGGTCGATCGCACCGAGCAGGTGGCCCATGCGGTCGGACTCCATCCACAGCGCCATGTCCAGCGCGGTGGTCGGCACGTTCTGGAAATAGTTGGTGCGGTCGGTATTGGTGGTGCCGTTCTGGTCGGTGGCGCCGACCTGCTTGAACGGTTCGAAAAACTCGCCGCTGTGGTTCTCGCTGCCCTGGAACATCAGGTGCTCGAACAGATGTGCAAAACCGGTGCGGCCGGACGGCTCGTCCTTGGCACCGACGTGGTACCAGATGTTCACCGCCACGATCGGCGCCTTGCGATCGGTGTGCACCACCACACGCAGGCCGTTGGGCAGGGTGAACTGTTCGTACGGGATATCCACCGCCGGGGCCGCGACCGGCGCGGACTTGGCTTCGGCGACCAGAGGCGCGCCGACGAATCCTCCGAGGGCGGCGCTCAACGCCAGGGTGAGCAGGGCGGTGCGGGGAACAGCTGCGTTCATTCCTCTTTCCTTGGGCATGAATGTGAGTGCTGATGCTAACCGGGCCCCGCCGTCGCCACACCGCCCATCCGTCATAGCGGCGTTTCCCGGCTACCGCGTCCGCGGTGGACACCCCCGGCACGGCCAGTGTCCGGACAACGGACACCGTGCACCCACAAGAAACCAAGCCATATCAATGAGATGCAGTTGGCATGCAGCCTGCTCTGTTCTCACTGCAGCGCAGCCACCCCGAAGCAAACCTGAGCAAACGCTGAACCAGGCGTCGGAAAGCAAGAAATTTCTTGCAGCACGAGGAATGGTGTACTACATTACTACCACACCGCTGTTCACACACACCAAATAGGTCCTGCCATGAACACCAAGTCCATCGCCATTGCCATCGCCCTTGCCGCCGGCACCGCGTTTGCCGCTTCGGTCCAGGCTTCCGACATCCCCACCCTGGAAACCGTGCAGGTGCGCCCCAGCGCCGACCAGCTGGACCAGGCCGAACACGAGCGCACCAGCGCCATCCCCACCCTGAGCGCGGTGCAGGTCCGCCCGACCGCCGGCCAGATCGTCGAACGCAATGCCGAACTGGCCGCCGCCCAGCCGATGGTGACGCTGGCCGCCATCCAGGTGCGCCCGACCCGCGAACAGCGCGACGCGCTGGCCGCCGAGACCGCACACGACAACCGCGTCCACGCCACCACCATGGCGATGGCCACCGCGCTGGGTCACTGGGTGGTCGCCGTGCCGGCCCTGCACATCCGCCCGGGTTCGCTGAGCCTGCAGTCGCTGGCCATCAACGTCGCCGCCGATCTGCTGGGCCGCTGAGCCGGCCACACGCCAGGCCCTGCCTGCGGCGGCGTAAACTGCGCCGATGACTTCCGCACCCGTTTTCGATGTTCTGCTCTACCAGCCCGAGATCCCGCCGAACACCGGCAATGTGATCCGGCTTTGCGCCAACACCGGCGCGCGCCTGCACCTGATCGAGCCGCTGGGCTTCGACCTAAGCGACAGGCAGCTCAAGCGCGCCGGCCTGGACTATCACGAATACGCGCAGCTGCAGGTCCACCCAGACCTGGACACCGCGCTGGCGCGCATCGCGCCCACGCGCCTGTTCGCGATGAGCACCCGTGGCAGCGTGCGCTATGACAGCGTGGCCTTCGCCGATGGCGATGCGTTCCTGTTCGGCCCGGAAACCCGCGGCCTGCCGCAGGACCTGCTCGACGCGCTGCCTGACGGCCGCCGCCTGCGCCTGCCGATGCAGCCCAACAACCGCAGCCTGAACCTGTCCAACTCGGTGGCGGTGGTGGTGTTCGAGGCCTGGCGCCAGCACGGTTTTCCCGGCGGCCAGTAGTCCGCGCGACCAGCCGATGCATTCTGGGCCATCCGCGGCCGGATGAAGCCGAGCGGCTTCACTCCCCGCCGCCGAGCACCCCGCTCGCCTGCAACTGCCGCAGCTGCCCGGCATCCAGTGACAGCACGTCCTCCAGCACCTGCGCGGTGTGCTGGCCCAGCACCGGCGCGGCGCAGGTGTACTGCAATGGCGTGGCCGAGAACTTCAGCGGATTGCGCACCATCGCCACCTCGGCGCCACTGGCATGCGGCAGTTCGATCTTCAGCCCGCGTGCACGCACCTGCACATCGGCAAACACCTGGTCGATGCGGTTGACCGGGTTGGCCGGCACCCCGGCTTTTTCCAGCAGCGCCAGCCAGTGCGCGGCCGGGCGCGTGCGCAAGCACTCCTGCAGGTATGGCACCAGTTCGGCGCGATGGGCGATGCGGGCGGCGTTGCTCGCATAGCGTGGATCGCCCGCCAGCTGCGGCTGGCCGATCACCTCGCACAAGCGCGCGAACTGGCCATCGTTGCCCACGGCCAGCATGAAATAGCCATCGGCCGCCGGCATCACCTGGTAGGGCACGATGTTCGGGTGCGCGCTGCCCTGCCGGATCGGCACCATCCCGCCGACCAGGTAGTTGGAAGCCTGGTTGGCCAACCACGCCACCTGCGTGTCCAGCAGCGCCAGATCGATCTGCTGGCCGATGCCGGTACGCTCGGCATGGCGCAGCGCCGCCAGGATCGCGGTGGCCGCGTACATGCCGGTCATCAGATCGGTCGCAGCCACGCCCACCTTCTGCGGGCCGGCGCCGGGCGCGCCATCGGGCTCGCCGGTCACGCTCATCAGCCCGCCGATGGCCTGGATCGCCGCGTCATAGCCGGCGCGCTGCGCGTACGGGCCATCCTGGCCATAACCGGTGATCGAGCAGTACACCAGCTTCGGGTTCAGCGCCTGCAAGCGGGGGAAATCCAGCCCGTACCTGGCCAGCCCGCCGACCTTGTAGTTCTCCACCAGCACATCGCAGCGGGTAACAAGTTCGCGGATCAGCGCCTGCCCGTCGGGCGTGGTGAAGTCGATCGCCACCGATCGCTTGCCGCGGTTGGCGCACAGGTAATAAGCCGACTCGCCGGTGTCGTTGCCATCGGCATCTTTCAGGTACGGCGGCCCCCAGCTGCGGGTGTCATCACCCCCCCCGGGGCGCTCGACCTTGATCACATCGGCACCGAAATCGGCCAGCACCTGCGTGGCCCACGGCCCGGCCAGGATGCGGGACAGGTCCAGCACGCGCACACCCTCAAGCAAGTTCACTGCAGCCCCCAACCCCGGATAGCGGAACGCGCAGGGTGCCACGGCGCGCCGCCCGCCGGCCAACGCGGCACCGCCGCACACACGATCGGCCGGGTTCCACAACCCGGCCGACGGTATTTGCAGCATTCCCACGTCGCGATTTTGACGGCCGGCCAGCGGCTCAGTCGTCGTCCTGCTCGGCCGCTTCACGGCCCTGCTGGCGGATCAGCGCTTCCTCGCGGGCGTCGTTGATGGCGTGACGCACGCTGTCCAGATCGATGCTGCTCATGTCCGGGGTGTACTCGCCGGTCAGCACGGTATCGGTCTGCAGCTCACCGGCCTGGAACAGCTCCCACATCTCCTCGCCGTACCAGGTGTCCAGCAGTTCCGGCGCGCTGCGCCCGAGGAACGCGGTGAGGTTGTTGACGTCGCGCAGCAACATGGTGCGCGCGGCATTGTTGCCGGCGGCGCTGACCACCTGCGGGAAATCGATGACGATCGGGCCGTCCGGGCCGACCAGCACGTTGTACGGCGACAGGTCGCCGTGGATCAGCCCGCAGCACAGCATCAGCTTGACCTGATGCACCAGCACCGCGTGGAACTGGCGCGCCTCCTCGGCCTCCAGCTCCACCTCGCCCAGGCGCGCGGCGCTGAAGCCTTCGGCATCGGTGACCAGCTCCATCACCAGCACGCCGTGGAAATAGCCGAACGGCTCGGGTACCCGCACCCCGGCTTCTCGCAGCTGGTAGAGCGCGTCGACCTCGGTGTTCTTCCACGCCGTTTCCTGCTGCTTGCGGCCGTACTTGCTGGCCTTGCCGATGGCCCGGGCCTCGCGCGAACCGCGGACCTTGCGGCCCTCCTGGTACTGCACACGCTGCTGGAAGCTGCGCTGGGCCATGTCCTTGTAGACCTTGGCGCAGCGCACTTCACCGCCGCTGCGGACCACGTAAACGGCCGCTTCCTTGCCGCTCTTGAGCGGGCGCAGCACTTCTTCGATGACACCGTCGTCGATCAGTGCCTGCAATTGTTGGGGTGTCTTCACGGTCTCTCGGTAGGTACTGGCCGACAGGGCGGCACGGCAGGGCGGCGGATCGAACGGCGTCGAACGTGGCCCGATAGGACGGGATCAAGGGGGCATATTGTTGCCGATGGCGCCCACCGGCAACAGGCCGGCGGCATCTGCCGGGGTGGGGCGGCGTTCACGTTACCGCCGGAACCTGCCCCGGCGGCAACGCGGTTGCCAGCCGCGTCCGCGCGGCCCTTCGCCCGCGATCAGAACGCGTTGATGCCGGTCAGCTCGCGGCCGATCACCAGCTGGTGCACGGTCTCGGTGCCTTCATAGGTGATCACCGACTCCAGGTTCAGCGCATGGCGGATCGCACCGTGCTCGGTGGTGATGCCGGCGCCGCCGAGCAGGTCACGGCATTCGCGGGCGATGTCGATGGCCAGGCGGCAGTTGTTCCACTTGGCCAGGCTGACCTGCTGCGGCTGCATCTGCCCGGCGTCCTTCAGGCGGCCCAGCTGCAGCACCAGCAGCTGGCCGGCGGTGATGCGGCGGGCCATGTCGGCCATCTTGATCTGCGCGCTCTGGGTGGCGGCGACCGGGCGGCCGAACAGGATGCGCTCCTTGGTGTAGGCCAGCGCTTCGTCCAGACAGGCGATGGCCGCACCGATCGGGCCCCAGGTGATGCCGTAGCGGGCCTGGGTCAGGCAGCCCAGCGGGCCCTTCAGGCCCTTCACGTTGGGCAGGCGGTTGGCATCGGGCACGCGCACGTTGTCGAAGAACAGCGCGCCGGTCACCGAGGCGCGCAGGCTCATCTTGTGCTTGATCTCCTGGGCGGTGAAACCCGGGGTGCCCTTCTCGATGACGAAGCCCTGCACGCCCTCGTCGGTGTTGGCCCAGACGATGGCGATATCGGCCACCGGGCCGTTGGTGATCCACATCTTGGAGCCGTTGATGACCCAGTCGCCGCCGTCCTTCACCGCCCGGGTCTTCATGCTGGCCGGGTCCGAACCGCCATGCGCCTCGGTCAGGCCGAAGCAGCCGATCACCTTGCCGCGCGCCATGTCCGGCAACCAGCGCAGGCGCTGTTCTTCCGAGCCGTAGGCGTAGATCGGGTACATGCACAGCGAGCTCTGCACCGAGACGAAACTGCGGATGCCCGAATCGCCGCGCTCCAGTTCCTGGCAGATCAGGCCATAGCTGACACCGTTGAGCCCACCGCCCCCGTACTGCTCCGGCAGCGAACTGCCGAGCAGGCCCATGTCGGCGATCTCGCCGATCAGCTCGCTCGGGAAGCGGCCCTGGTCGAAACAGTCGCCGATGATCGGAATGACCCGCTCGTCGGTGAAACGGGCAACGGAATCCTGCACCGCGCGCTCTTCCTCGCTCAGCAGCGAACGCACATCGAACAGGTCGTAGGGGTTCAGTGTCTTCAGGCTCATTACTGTCTCTGGGAAGGCGCCTCGGCGCCCGGGAAGGTAGGGCATAAGGTAGTGCAAACCGGCCGAAAGAATTGCTGCGCCCGCACGTCCGCCGCCGCCACGCGGGGCGGTTGCCGCCGGCCCACCCCCCAACCTTCGGGACAGACACGGCAACGGGTGGACGCGGTATGGTGTCGCCCTCCTCAGCCGTGAACCGCACCGATGCCCGCCACTCCTCCGGCCCCGGCCACCGCGCCGTCGCAGTCCCTGGAACGCGCGCTCAAGCCGCGCCAGCTGATCATGATGGGGCTGGGCAGCGCGATCGGCGCCGGCCTGTTCCTCGGCTCGGGCGTCGGCATCCAGGCCGCCGGTCCGGCGGTGCTGATCTCCTATCTGGTGGCCGGCACGCTGGTCATCATCATGATGCACGCCATGGGCGAGATGGCCGCCGCGCGCCCGACCAGCGGTGCGTTCTCGGTCTATGCCGCCGATGCACTGGGCGCCACCGCCGGGGCCACCGTGGGCTGGCTGTGGTGGGCGCAGCTGGTGGTGGTGATCGCGGCCGAATCGGTGGGCGCGGCCGGCCTGCTGGCCACGGTCTGGCCACAGCTGTCGGTGCCACTGACCTCGCTGGCGTTCATGCTGGTGTTCACCGCGATCAACCTGCTGGGAGTGCGGAACTACGGCGAGTTCGAGTTCTGGTTCGCGATCCTCAAGGTCGGCGCGATCATCGCCTTCATCCTGGTCGGCATCGCGCTGCTGCTGGGTCTGCTGCCGGGCGTGACCTCGCCGGGGCTGGCCAACTTCACCGCCCATGAGGGGTTCATGCCCAAGGGCCTGGCCGGTATCGGTGCGGCGCTGCTGGTGGTGATCTTCGCCTTCGGCGGCACCGAGATCGTGGCCGTGGCCGCGGCCGAAACCCAGGACCCCGAGCGCAGCCTGGCGCGCGCCATCCGCACCGTGGCCTGGCGCATCCTGGTGTTCTACATCGGTTCGATCGGCGTGATCATCGCCGTGGTGCCGTGGAACAGCGCCTCGCTGAAGTCACCGTTCGCCGCCGTGCTGCAGGTGGCCAATATTCCCGGCGCCGCCACCGCCATCACCCTGATCGCGGTGATCGCCCTGCTGTCGGCACTCAACGCCAACCTCTACGGCGCTTCGCGGATGATCTACTCGCTGGCCGAGCGCGGCGAAGCCCCGCGCTGGCTGGCGCGCACCAACGCCCGCCAGGTGCCGGTGATCGCGGTGCTGGCCAGTGTGCTGTTCGGCTTCGCCGCCACCGTGCTGGAACTGCTGTTCCCCGACCAGGTGCTGCCGGTGCTGCTCAACGTGGTCGGTTCCACCTGCCTGCTGGTATGGACCATCACCCTGGTCTCGCAGCTGATCCTGCGCCGCCGCGCCGAGCGGCGGGGCACGCCGCTGCCGTTCCGGATGGCCGGTTTCCCGTATCTGACGGTGCTGGCGCTGGCGATCCTGGCGCTGATCTTCGCCCTGCTGATGGTCTCGCCGCAGACCCGCATGCAGTTCCTGTCGATGGCCGCGCTGACCGCCGTCATCGCCCTGTGCAGCGCGCTGGCGCGGCGTGCCCGCGGCGGCTGAACATGCCGGATCGGGCTGTTCACCGGCCCGCCGCGACGGCGGGCTTGTTTTAACGCGAAACTAACGGCAGGCTGCGCCCATTCGAGGCCAGCCATGCCGATTGAAGACCCAAGCGTCGACCCCCACATCGCCCCCAACGCCACCTTCGCGCAGCCGTTGTGCGGGAAGTCGGCCGGCGGCTGGCTGGCGTCCGGGCGCGGCAAAAATCACCTCCGATGCACCCGATCCGGGCTATCAACGCGGGTATCGCAATGCACAGGTTGGGCCCGACGTGACCGTACCCGCTCGCAACTCATCGCCCTGGCCCTCGCCGGGCGGGCCGATGGCCAGCGCCGCCACTGTCCACACGGACCGCATTGACCTGGCCTCCCCGCTCCACAACGTCCCTTTCCCCCTCCCCTGCCGCCTTATCGCAACGCCATGATCGACCTAGACGACCTTATCGAGCGCGCCATCGACCCTTCCGCCGTGAAGCTGGAAGGCACCCTGACCAATCCGCCCTCCTTCGGCGTGTATGCCATCACGAACGACGAGGACGGCAGCACCCATTACCGCTTCGGCAATCACCCGGTGCGTCTGCACGAGCTGGAAGACAAGTTCGGCGCGGCCGAGCTGGAATACCTGTTCCTCAACCGCGAGGACGCCGCGGCGATGACCGCCGCGCTCAACCGCGCCGACTCCTGAGCCGCGCCTCGCGGCTCACTTCAGCCCCAGCCGCTTGGCCAGCCGGTTCAAGTTGGCGCGGTCCAGTCCCAGCGTGCGGGCGGCCTCGGTCCAGCTGCCGGCGTGCCGCTCCAGACTGGCGGCGATCTGCCGCCGCTGGAAATCCTCCACCGCCTTGCGCAGATCACCGGCCACCGGTGTGCGGGTCGTCGCCGGCCCGGAAGGGGCCTCCGGACTTGCGGCCAAGGGCAACTCCAGCGCCGGCGGGCCCACGGTGAGGATGCGCGGCCGGGCCTCGCCACTGGCGGCCAGCGCGCGCAGCACCGCACGGCCGACCAGGTGTTCCAGTTCGCGCACATTGCCCGGCCAGTCGTAGCCCAGCAGCGCCGCCTGTGCCTCGGCCGACAGCCGCAGGCTGCGCAGGCCCATGCGCGTGCGCGCCTCCTCCAGGAAATAGCCGGCCAGCAGCAGCACGTCGCGCTCGCGCTCGCGCAGCGGCGGCACCCGCAGCGGATAGGCGCCGAGCCGGTGGTACAGGTCGGCGCGGAAACGCCCTTCGCGCACCGCAGCGGCCAGATCCAGATTGGTCGCGGCGATCACCCGCACATCCACCTGGTGTTCGCGGTCCGAGCCCACCCGCTGCAGCTGCCCGCTCTGCAGCACGCGCAGCAGTTTGGCCTGGCTGGCCAGCGGCAGTTCGCCGACCTCGTCCAGGAACAGGGTGCCGCCATCGGCCAGTTCGAATTTGCCGCGGCGCTCGCCGACGGCGCCGGTGAAGGCGCCGCGCACATGCCCGAACAGCTCGCTTTCCACCAGCGCATCGGGCAGCGCGGCGCAGTTGATCACCACCATCGGCTTGTCCGCGCGCGTCGAGCGGCGGTGGATGCCGCGCGCTACCAGTTCCTTGCCGACCCCGGTCTCGCCGCTGATCAGCACGCCCAGATCGGTCGGCGCGACCAGCTCCATCTCCTTGCGCAAGGCCTTGTAGGCGCTGCTCTGCCCCACCACCTCCGGCGGCGGACGCTGGCCGGCGGCCTGCCGCCAGGTCTCGGCCAACCGCTGCTCCTCGCCCAGCTGCGCCGACAGCGCGCCGATCCGCTCCACCGCCTTGACCGTGGCCGCGGCCAGGCTGACGAACGCCTCCAGCCGGCCGCATTCGGTCGGCCCGAACTGCCCTGGGCGCAGCGCATCCATCGTCAGCACGCCCCACGGCCGGTCGTCGATGTACAGCGTGCAGCCCATGCAGTCGTGCACCTCGAGGTGGCCGTGGACCGAGTCCACCAGCCCGTCGTAGGGATCGGGCAGGCCGCAGTCGGCGGCAAAGCGCACCGTGCCGGCGCCCTGCAGGATCGCCGCCAGCCGCGGGTGCTGGTCCAGCCGGAAGCGCCGCCCCAGCGTGTCCGCGCTCAGGCCTTCCACCGCCAGCGGCACCAGCTGCTCGCCGTCCAGCCGCAGCAGCGCCACCGCGTCGGCCGGCAGCAGCTGCCGCAGCACCTGCAGCAGGCGCCGGTAGCGCTCGGCCTCGGGCAGATCGCGCGACAGGTCATCGACCAGCGGAATGATCGCGGCCATGAACGGACTGCGGGTCATTTCGACACCGGCGAGTCCGATTGACTCGGAGAACTGCGGGTCATTTCAACTCGCCGAAATCGCAACCCGTTGATTTTCATGGCTTCAAAAGCTGGCACGGAACGTGGAATACACAGGGTACTCCTGAAGCAACCCGAGAAACACGCAATGCTGAGCCCCACCCAACGCGACCTGATCAAAGCCACCATCCCGCTGCTGGAAACCGGCGGTGAAGCCCTGACCACCCATTTCTACGGGCTGATGCTGACCGAGAACGAGCAGGTGCAGCCGTTGTTCAACCAGGCCCACCAGGCCAGCGGCAACCAGGCCCGGGCCTTGGCCAACGCGGTGCTGATGTACGCCAAGCACATCGACCGGCTCGAGGCGCTGGGCCCGCTGGTCGGCCAGATCGTGCACAAGCACGTCGCCCTGCAGGTGTTGCCCGAGCACTACCCGATCGTCGGCCATTACCTGCTGCGCGCGATCCGCGAGGTGCTGGGGCCGGAGGTGGCCACCGACGAGATCCTTGAAGCCTGGGGCGCGGCCTACCAGATGCTGGCCGACATCCTGATCGGTGCCGAGGAATCGGTGTATGCGGCCAATGAAAGCGCGCCCGGCGGCTGGCGTGGCGCCCGCACCTTCCGCGTCGCCGAGAAGGTGCGCGAGAGCGCGGAGATCGTCTCCTTCCATCTGGTGCCGGCAGACGGCGGCGCGGTGGTGGACTTCCAGCCGGGCCAGTACATCGGCATGACGCTGGTGCTGGACGGCAAGGAGGTGCGCCGCAACTATTCGCTCTCGCGCGCGGCCGATGGCGTGGGCTACCGCATCAGCGTCAAGCAGCAGCACCAGGGGCTGGTCTCCAACCACCTGCACAACCATGTGCACGTCGGCGACACCCTGGAGCTGTTCGCCCCGGCCGGCGATTTCACCCTGCAGGTCAGCGACAAGCCGCTGGCGCTGATCAGCGCCGGCGTCGGCATCACCCCGACCCTGCCGATGCTGGAACAGGCGCTGGCCAGCGGCCGCGAGGTGCATTTCATCCATTGCGCGCGCAACGGCCAGGTGCATGCGTTCCGCGAGCTGATCGCCGAAAAGCAGCAGCAGCATCCGCAGCTGCGCAGCTACACCTGCTACAGCGAAGCGCTGCCGGGCGACCAGGCCGACGCTGAAGGTTTCCTCTCGCGCGAACTGCTGGAGCAGTGGCTGCCGGCCGAGCGCGACCTGGATGCCTACTTCCTCGGCCCCAAGCCGTTCATGGCGCAGGTCAAGCAACTGCTGCGCGCTGCCGGCGTGCCCGAAGCCCAGAGCCACTACGAGTTCTTCGGCCCGGCCGCGGCGCTGGACGCCTGAGCCGCGCAGGCACACCGTGTTGAGGGGGGGCAGGCCGGCGGGGCAATCCGCCGGCCTGCTTGTTTGCCCCTGCCGCAAGCCCCCACGGCAGGGCCAGGCGGCGGCAGCGCGCATTGCCGGGAAGATCGGCATGAACATCTGTGCCGTGAAGCGGACGGCGGTGCCGTGCTTTCGGCCCGGCGGGCGGGGACATCGGCCGGTCCTGTCCGGCCACGCTGGAACCGCAGGAGCGGCGGCCAGGCCCCCGATCACCGCAGATGCGGGATCAGCGCAGGTGGGCCTGCAACCAGCGCTCGACGATGACAAGCGTTCCCAGCTTGGCCGGAACCGCCAGCGACATCGCCCGCGCCAAGGCATCCGCCTGTCGAATGAAGGCCTGTCGGGCCACCCGCTGCGCCTGCTGCACGGCCGACTGCTGCCGGCGCAGCTGCACGATCTGCAGCGACGGCCGGCCCGGCGGGGCGAACTTCTGGTAGCGGCGCAGCTCATCGGCCACCAGCGCGACATCGGCCTCGCGCTGCGCCAGCGCCTGCCCGGCCAGCAGCAGCTGCGCCAGCGCCTGCCCGCGCGCGTTCAAGGCACCGTCCGCATCGAACAGCGCCAGCGGCGCCAGCGCCGGATCGCGCTGCTGCAGACGCTGCAACGGCAGCGTCCAGGGAAAGGTGGCGATGAAATCGGACATGCGGGCGACAGGCAAGGAAGGGCGAGGCACTGTACGGACTGGCGCCGGCCGGCACCAGTCACACCGGCCGCACGCTCAGCCGATCACCCGCTTGAATGGCGGCAGCGCATCGATGATGCGTTTGCCGTAACGGCGGGTCAGCAGCCGCGAATCGAGGATGATCACCCGGCCCGTGTCGGTGGAGGTGCGGATCAGGCGCCCGGCGAACTGGGTCAGCGTGCGCAGCGCATGCGGGATCGCGATCAGGTTGAACGAGTTCAGCCCGCGGCTTTCGAACCACTCGCTCAGGGTCGAGGTCTGCGGATCGGTCGGCACCGCGAACGGCACCTGGGTGATGACCACCGTGGTGCAGGCCTCGCCCGGCAGGTCCAGGCCCTCGCCAAACGAGTTCAGGCCGAACAGCACCGAACCCTCGCCCGCCGCGGTGCGCCTGAGGTGCTCGTCGATCATCTTCTGCTTGGCGCCGTCACCCTGCACCAGCACCTTCTTGCGCAGCGTCGCCGGCATCAGCTCGGCCACTTTTTCCATCTTCCAGCGCGAGGTGAACAGCACCATGCTGCCCTTGTCCCAGTCCAGTTCGCTGGCCAGGTACTTGGCCACTTCCTTGGGATGGCGCTCGCGGTCGTCGGGTGTCACCGGGAACGGCGGCACGATCAGCTCGGCCTGGTTGGGCAGGTCGAACGGCGAGGCCAGCGACACCATCTCCGCGTCTGCGGGAATGCCGTTGTCGATGGCCAGCGACTGGAAATCGCCGCCGCCGGTCAGCGTGGCCGAGGTCATCACCACCGAGTCCACTTCGTCCCACAGCAGCTTGCGTAGCACCATCGCCGCCGATACCGGCGAGCAGTGCAGGATGGTGTCGCCATCGCGCGACAGGGTGATCCAGCGCGCGATCGGCGGCTGGCCCTCCTTGTCCTCGCGGCGCCAGCCGGCCCACAGGTTGTACTGCTGCTCGACCATTTCCTGGGCCATGCCCAGATTGCGCTGCAGGCGCTCGACCGCCGGATCATCCTGCTTGCCCTTGGCCACCGCCGAAGCCGCCGCCGTGGTCCAGTTGAGCAGGGTGCGGGTTTCATCGGCCAGCACTTCGATCGGCTGGCGCCAGGAGTCAGGCAAGCGGCCATTGGCGGCGCGCCACATCGGTTCGCGCTCGTCGGGCTGCGGAATCCATACCTGGGCGATCTCGTCGCGGAAGGCCTTCAGCAGCTTGCTCACCCGCGCCGCCACCTCGATGGCCTCGTTCGGCAGCAGGTTGCCGAGCTTGTCCTTGTCCACCGCGCGGTAGGCGCCGGCGATCAGGATCTGCAGGCGGCCGGTGCGCTTGGCCATGTCATCCAGCGGCAGGGTGGCCGCGCCCTGGTCGATGGCGACATTGCCGATGTGGTGGCCTTCGTCCAGTACCAGCAGCATCTCGCCGGGCGGGGCGATCAACGGCTGGCCGCTGTCGCTGTCGCCCAGTGACAGTGCCGACAGCAGCAGCGCGTGGTTGGTGACCACGATCTGCGCATCGCGCACATCAGTACGCGCGCGCAGCACCGGGCATTGCGCCGAATACGCGCAACGGCGCCCGGCACAGGCCGAAGCCGGCGTGGTGATGCGCATGCGCAAGGTGGGGGTGACCGCCTCCGGTGCGTTGTCCAGATCGCCATTCCACTTGCCCTCGATGAAGGCCTTGGTCAGCTTCTCGGCCACATCCATTTCGATCGGTGCCAGCGGCCGGTCGTAGAGCGGGGCCTCGTCGCCGAACATGCCTTCCTGGCTGCCCTCGCCCTGCGCTTCGGCGGCATTGCGCGTGCACAGGTAACGGGTGCGCCCCTTGGCCAGCGCCACGGTGGCCTGCAGCCCGGTGTTCTTCAGGAAATTGGGGATGTCGCGCTCGACCAGCTGCGACTGCAGCGCCACGGTGCCGGTGCTGATCACCAGCTTCTTCTTGCTGGCCAGCGCGATCGGCACGCCGGCGGTCAGATAGCCCAGACTCTTGCCCACGCCGGTCGGCGCTTCCACCACACCCACGCCGCCGGTGCCCAGCGCACGCGACACCACGCCGATCATCTGGCTCTGCGAACGGCGCGTGCTGAACCCGGGCGTGTTGGCCTGCAGCTTGGCGTAGGCGTCGCGGATGCCGGCCTTCAATTCCTCGGTCAAGGTCCGCGGTGCTTCCACTTTTTCGGTCACGCCACTGTGCTGCCTGCTGCGATCAAGGCCGGCATTTTCCCACACCGGCCCGCATTCACCGAATGCCCGTGCAGATCACACCGTGCCGCGCGCCGCTTGTCGACGCAGCGCCTGTACCAGCGCCCACGCCAGCAGGATGAAACCGGTGGCCTCCAGCAGCGACAGCGCGAAATGGGCCACGCCCAGCACCGTGTTCAGACCACTGAGCCCGGCGAAGTTGCCGCCGGCGATCAGCAGCAGCGGCAGGACGCTCAACACGCCGCCGACAAGGGTCGCCGCCAGCAGCAGCACCAGCGCCGACAGCGCCACCGTGCGCACCCGCCCGCGCGGGGTATCCAGCAGCATCACCAGGGCCACCCCCAGCGCGATCAGGATCGGCAGGCGGTAGCCGATGGAGACCAGCAGGGTGGTCAACAGCTGCGTGCTTTCCATGGCACGCTCAGTCGGCGGTGACCAGGAACGCATCGCGGCTGCGCAGCTGCGCGTACACCGCATCGGTTTCCGGACGCATGCCATGCCATTGCTGGAAGCTTTCGGCGGCCTGTTCGACCAGCATGCCCAGCCCGTCGAAACTGTTGCGGCAGCCCGAGGCGCGGGCCCAGGCCAGGAATGGAATGGCCGCCTCGCCGTAGTTCAGATCCACCGCCGTGGTCATGCTGTTGACCAGCGACAGCGGCAGGTTGAAGCCCTCACCGCCACCGCGCGCGGCCGAGGTGGCGTTGATGATCAGTTCGAAATCGCCCTGTTCGCGCAGCGCTTCCCAGTAGGCGGAAATCGCGCGGCCCGGCTCGCTCATCGCATCGACCAGCGCATCGGCACGCTCGGGCGAGCGGTTGACCACGATCAGTTCGAGGATGCCGGCATCCAGCAGCGCCGGCGCCACGCCGCGTGCGGCGCCGCCGGCGCCGAGCAGCAGCACGCGGCGGCCGCGCAGGTCCAGCCCATGCCGCCCGGTCAGGTCGCGCACCAGACCGATGCCGTCGGTGTTGTCCCCGTGCCAGCGGTCACCCTTGCGCAGCAGCGTGTTGACCGCGCCGGCACGCTGCGCACGCGAGGTGGTGGTGGTGCACAGCGCGAACGCCGCTTCCTTGAGCGGCAGGGTCACATTGGCCCCGACGCCGCCCTCGGCGGCAAAGGCTTCCAGTGCAGCGGCGAACGCGTCCGGCGAAGCCTCGATCGCACGGTAGTCCACGGCGATACCGTGCGCCTTGCCGAAGGCCGACTGGATGAAGGGCGATTGCGAGTGTGCGATGGGCTGGCCAAATACGGCGTAGCGGGGTGCGCTCATGGTGATCCTCTGCATGACCTAGACTGGACGCGATTCTCGCCTGCGGAACCTTCATGCGGACCCGACCACTGCTGCTCGCGCTGACTGCGAGTCTACTCTGTACCCCGGTGGCCTCGGCGCTTTCCGAGTTCGGCATCGAAGGCATGGCGTGGTCTCCACCCGCGCCGATGAGCTGCGTGCCAGCCTGTCGGCCGACGGCCAGCGCATCGTCTGGGCCAGCAACCGCGACGGCGGTGCCGGCGGCTGGGATCTGTGGCAGGCAAGCCTGCAGGGCACGCGCTGGATGGAGGCACAGCCGCTGGCGCTCAACAGCGAGGCCGACGAGGTCGATCCGTTCCTGAGCGCCGACGGCCGCTGGCTGTACTTCACCTCCAACCGCACCGGCGGCCGCGGCGGATTCGACCTGTACCGGGCCGCGGTCCGGCCTGACGGCAGCTTCGGTGCCCCGCAGCCGCTGGGCAAAACACTCAACAGCCGCCACGACGAGCGCTCGCCGGCGCTGGCCGACGATGGCCGCCTGCTGTTCACCAGCAACCGCCCCGGCGCAGCCGGCGGCTGGGACCTGTGGCAGGCGGACAGCGCGGGCGCGGGTTTCAGCGCGCCGACGCCCCTGGCCGGCATCAACAGTGCGGCGGATGAAATCGATGGCAGCTGGCTCAGTGGCGGCCGCGCGGTGCTGTTTGCCCGCACCGCGGCCGAAGGCGGCACCCGGGTCTGGCTGGCGCAATGCCGACAGGGCCGCTGGGCGCCACCCGCGGCGCTGGCGCTGTCGTTCAACACACCCGGGGGCACCACCCGCGGCGCGCTGGTCGATGCCAGCAAACCGGCCGAGCTGGTGCTCAGCGGCAGCGCACGGGCGCCGCGGGCCGGCGGCCTGGACCTGTACCGGATGAAGGCCCCGGCGGTGGACGGCAGCGACGACTGCCACTGAGCCCATGCCGGTGGCGGCAGCTCAGCGGCGGGCGAGGATCTCGGCGCGACGCTTCTCGTACTCTTCCTCGCTGATCTGGCCCTTCTGCTTCTGCAGGCTCAGCGCGCGCAGCCCGGCATCCACCTCCGGCGGCGGCGGGGCTTCGCGCTGCAGCCGTTCGGCCGCCGAATGCAGTTCGGCCGGACGCCGGCGCGCACGCACGATCGCCGCGATCACCAGCCCGATCACCGCCGCGAATACCGACACGCCGATCACCCATACCACCCACTGGTAGGCCTGTACCGCCGGAGCATCCATCTCAAGCCTCCTTCAGCCAGCGCGCGATCTGCGGCGCGTAGTAGGTCAGCACGCCGTCGGCGCCGGCGCGTTTGAAGCCGATCATCGTCTCCAGCACGCACTTGCGCTCGTCCAGCCAGCCATTGGCCGCGGCCGCCTTGAGCATCGCGTACTCGCCACTGACGTGGTAGGCGAAGGTCGGCACGCCGAATTCGGTCTTCACCCGGCGCACGATGTCCAGGTACGGCATGCCCGGCTTGACCATCACCATGTCCGCGCCTTCCTCCAGGTCCAGCGCGATCTCGCGCATGGCCTCGTCGCTGTTGGCCGGGTCCATCTGGTAGGTCTTCTTGTCGGCCTTGCCGAGGTTGCCGGAGCTGCCCACCGCATCGCGGAACGGACCGTAGAAGGCCGAGGCGTACTTGGCCGAATAGGCCATGATGCGCGCGTTGATATGACCGGCGGCGTCCAGCGCGGTACGGATCGCACCAATGCGGCCGTCCATCATGTCCGAGGGCGAGATGATGTCCACACCGGCTTCAGCGTGCGACAGCGACTGCTTGACCAGCGCCTGGACGGTGATGTCGTTGAGCACGTAGCCGCGCTCGTCGATGATGCCGTCCTGGCCGTGCGTGGTGTACGGATCCAGCGCCACGTCGGTCATCACCCCCAGCTCGGGGAAACGCGACTTCAGTGCACGCACCGCGCGCTGTGCCAGACCCTCCGGATGCCAGGCTTCGGCCGCATCCAGCGTCTTGCGCGAGGCGTCGATCACCGGGAACAGGTCGATCACCGGTACACCCAGTTCCAGCACCTGCTCGGCCTCGCGCAGCAGCTCGTCGATGGACATGCGGTCCACGCCCGGCATCGAGCCGACCGGCGCGCGACCGTCCAGCTCATGCACGAACACCGGCCAGATCAGGTCGTCGGTGGTCAGCGTGTGCTCGCGCATCAGCCGGCGCGAGAACTCGTCATGGCGCATGCGGCGCGGGCGGTAATGGGGATGGCCCATGGAACTACTCCTTGATTCAAAAACGGTGATCAGCGCAGGACATAGCCCTGCGGCTGCAATGGTTCAGGCAATGGCTGCCGGCCCAGCGCGTCCAGCACATCGATCTCGATGGTACGCACCATCGCATCGAGCGGCAGGTCATTGGGCTCCAGCCCGAACGGCTCCTCCAGCTCCTCGCCGAGCTGGTCCAGGCCGAAGAAGGCATAGGCCAGCAGCATCGACACCAGCGGCGTGGCCCAGCCCAGCGCGCCGGCCAGGCCGAACGGCAGCAGCACGCAGAACAGCCACGCGCAGCGGTGCAGCAGCAAGGTGTAGGCAAACGGCAAGGGCGTGCCGGCGATGCGCTCGCATCCGGCCTGTACCGAGGACATGGCCTGCAGGCGCGCTTCGAACTGGCCGTACAGGTAAGGGTCGAGCCGACCTGCGTGCAGCGGTACCGCCAGCTCGCCGGCCAACTGCGCGAGCACCGCGTCGGGGATGTTGCGTCGCTGCAGCACCACCCTCTGATCGTCGGCCAGCCACGGCGCCGCCGCGGCCGCCTGATCGGCAGCGCGCAGGCGCGCGGCCAGTGCGTGGGCGAAAGCGATCAGCAGATGGGACGCACGCGTGCGCAGCGCCGGCTCACCGGGCAGCAGCGCCGCAGCCGCGCGGGCAACACTGCGTGCCTCGATCAGCAGCTGGCCCCACAGCTTGCGCCCTTCCCACCATCGGTCATGGCAGGCGCTGTTGCGAAAGCTCAGAAAGATCGACAGCACCAGACCCAGCAGGGTGAAGGGCACCACCGTGACCCCGTCGCGACCAAACGGGTGCCAGTAGCGCTCGAACGCCGCCACGGCCACCGCCAGCACACCGATCGCCAGCACCTTGGGCGCGATGGCCGGCACGATGGAACCGCGCAGGATGTACAGCAGCTGCCAGCCAGTGGGACGGGGGCGGATGATCATCGGAAAGCAATCACGCCGGGCAAAGGCCCGGTCAACGCGGGCATTTTACGCCCGCTGCCCGCCCCCGACCGGGCCACCCTCTTCCCGGTTCAGATGAACCCACCGCCGATGCTCAGGCGGATCACCCCGACCACGATCACGATGCCATTGAGCAGCAGGCCGGTCTTGGCCCGGCCCCGCTTGCTGGCATGGGTGAACAGCAGCCCGATCGCGGCGATGACCGCGCCCACCGCAGCGAACGGAATCAGAAACCAGTTGCCCCACCCCAGCAGCGGGATGAACGCCAGCACCATCCACAGCAATGCCACAATGCCCCAGACCAGGCTGATCAGCCCCATGTTGTTTCCTCCGCTTGTTGCAGCCTGCACCATAGCCGGTAAACCGGCTCGAAAACGCCCCTGTGCGGAAAGTCGCCGGTCCTGTGGAATTCGCGGCTGATTCAGCAACTGGCGGGGATCATCCGCAAACAACGATCATCGGGGAGTGAAACCATGAAATTCCCGCTTGTCATCGCTTTGGGCCTGGTCTTGGCCACCGGCGGTTGCGCCAGCACCTCCAAGGTCATGCTCGGCCAGGCACGCGCCCCGGTGGACCCGGCCAGCGTGCAGATCTATTCCACGCCGCCGCCGGGCTCGGTGGAAATCGCCCAGCTGGAAGCCTCCAGCGCGGTCGGCTTCGGCACCCAAGGCCAGACCGATGCCGCCGTCGCCCGGCTCAAGCGCGAAGCGGCCGCGCTGGGCGCCAACGGGGTGATCCTGATGGGCGTGGGCGGCGGACGTTCGCCGGTCGGCATGTCGGTCGGGGCCGGCAGCTTTGGCCGGCACAGCGGCGGGGGCCTGAGCGTGGGTATTCCGACCGAGCAGAAACGCGCGGCCGGGGTGGCGATCTGGGTACCGCCGGGCGCGGGCAAGTAACGGCTGCGGCAGGACAGCGAAGGGCGCCATGCGGCGCCCTGCATTTTTACCGCTTGCGCTGCGCCGGAATGAACACCTCGTTGACCGCCGCGGCCAGCTGGTCCGGCGGCAACAGGCCCTGGTCGAGCAGGAAATTGTTGAATGCCAGGCGGTCGAACCTGTCGCCCAGGGCCAGCTCGGTCTGCATGCGCAGTTCCATGATCCGGGTGTAGCCATAGAAATAGCTGCAGGCCTGGCCCGGCGCACGCACGGTGTAGCGGTCCAGCTCCTGGGTGGCCATCGCCTCGGACAGCCCAACGCCTTCCACCAGCAGCTTGCGCGCCCGCTCGCGGTCGGTCTGGCCCAGATTGAGTGCGGGATCGAGCATCGCCCGGGCCGCACGCAGCAGGCGGAACTGCAACGCGATCATCTGCCCTTCCAGCGGCTCGAACGGCACCATCTCCGCCTCGGCATACAGCGCCCAGCCCTCAACGTTGACCGAATTGAAGGCGAACATCGTGCGCGCCAGCGAGATGCCGCGCTCGACCATGGCCGCGAACTGCAGGTCGTGGCCGGGGCGGCCTTCGTGCGCGCTCAGCGTCCACGCCGCCGCGCCGAAGTTGAAGTCGTCGTACCGGGCCTTGTCACCCGAGGCGGGGTTGCCCAGCGGCAGCACGAACGTGCCCTGCTGGCCGGTGTTGCCCACCAGCGGCGGCGGCAGGTAGTGCGGGGCAGGCGAGGCGGCGCTTTCGGCGGCGCTGCCCAGGCGCATCTGCAGCGGACGCTGCGGCACATCGACGATGCCCTGCTTGTGGATGATCGGATCGATCGCATCGATCACGCCGCGGTAGTGCGACTCGAGCTGGTCGTTGCCGATGGTGTCCTGCTTCAGCGCGCGGATCACCGCCACGTAGTCGGTGTTGTCGGCAACCTTCAAACCCTTGGCCTGCACCACCAGCGGTGCCAGCTGGCGCATCATCGCGCGGGTTTCCATGTACTCGAGCTGGGCACGCTGCATCAGCAGCGCCGGGTCGATATCCACCCCCACCCGCTTGAGCTGGAACGCGTACAGCTCGGCCGGCAGACGGGTATCGGTGCGGGCCTGGGGCAGCACGTCCTGCTGCGTCCAGGCGATGTAGTCCTTCATCTGCGTGGCCAGCTCGGCCAGCGAGGCATCGGCGCCGTCGATCTTGTACTTGGCAAACAGCTGGCCGATGCCGGCGATGTAGGTGTCGACATTGGCCAGCGCCTGCTCGACTTCGATCCGGGTCGGCTGCAGCAGGTTGGGCGTGCCGCTCTTTTCGGCGTAGCGCTGGCGCGCCAGGGTGGCCAGCGGCTGCGTGCCCGGGGCCCTGCCGAGGTAGGCGTTGAGCCGGTCCAGTGCCTTGGCCCGGCGCGCTTCGGGCACCTGGTCGGAGAGCAGGTTGTTGAGGCCGCCGAACACGGTCTGCGGCACATCCACCCACGGCATCAGATGCTGCTCGTCGAGCGCGCTGCCTTCGATGTTGCGTCCGGCCGCGTCGATCATGATCTGCAGGTCCTGGCGCAGATTGGGATCGCGCTCGACCTGCAGCTTCTCGCGCAGCTGGTCGCGCGCCTGGTTCATGGCGGCGCGGTAGCGCGCGGCGTTGTCCGGCCCCAGATCGACCACCTTGTCGTCATAACCGGGCACGCCGAAGAAGCTGGTCATCTCCGGCTGGAACGGCGCCTGCGCGGCAAGCAGGATCTGCGCCAGCTCGTTGCTGCGCGCAACCCAGGCCGGGACGGCGGGCGTGGTCGTGGTCGTGGTCGTTGCGGGTGCGGCGGCGCTTGCGGTGAGCGGCAGCGGGGCGGCAAGGGCGAGCGCGACGGCGAGGACGAGAGGCTTCATGGACAGCTCCGTGAGGAATGGGCTGACCGTACGCAGTCGCTACCGGGGCGGCAAGGGTAGGAAGTGGGGGCTGTTCGCGGGAGTGGCAGCAACGGGGGCAACGCTCATCCCTTCCTGGACCTCCCCTGGCCTGCGGCCAACGGGCGAGACCCGCGGCTGCGCGGCGGTCCGACAAACCGCCGCAAACAGCTCCCTCCCCTTGCCGGGGACAAGGGAAGGGGGCATTCCGCTTTGGCTTGCAGCCCCTTCCCCACAAACCACTCCAGCAACGCCGCTCAGGGCTTCAGGCAGCGCCCAAGGAAGTTTTCGGCGACGCGGTAGCGGTGCAGTGCATCCATGCCCGACAGGCCGTGCTTGGCACCCGGATAGGTCATCAGCTCGAACGGCTGGCCACGTTTCTGCAATGCGCTCATCAGGCTGGTGGAATTGGAGAACAGCACGTTGTCATCGGCCATGCCGTGGATCAGCAGCAGCGGCGAGGTCAGTCCGTCGATATGGGTGAGCACGCGCGCCTCGCGGTAGCCATCGACATTGGCCGCCGGCAGGTTCATGTAGCGCTCGGTGTAGTGGGTGTCGTACAGGCCCCAGTCGGTGACCGGTGCACCGGCCACGCCGCAGGCGTACTGGTCCGAGGCCTTGGCAAGCAGCATCAAGGTCATGTAGCCGCCGTTGGACCAGCCCTGCACGCCGATGCGCGCACCGTCCACCCACGGCTGCGCCTTCAGCCACTGCACGCCCTTGAGCTGGTCGGCCACTTCCACCGTGCCCTGCACGCCGTACAGCGCACCGCCGAAGTCACGGCCGCGGCGCGGCGTGCCGCGGTTGTCCAGCGAGAACACCACATAGCCGCGCTGGGCCAGGTACTGGTTGAACAGGTGGTCGCCACGGCCCGGCCAGCTGTCGGTCACCGTCTGCGAGGCCGGGCCGCCGTAGACATACACGGCCACCGGGTACTTCTTCGCCGGGTCGAAGCCCTCGGGCTTGATCAGGCTGTAATGCAGCACGGTCTTGCCGTCGGCGGCCGTCAGCGTGCCGTACTCGACCGGGCGCTGCGCGTCGCGGTACTTCGCGTACGGGTGCTTCGGGTCCGCCAGGTTGTTGTCCAGCAGCGTGGCGATCTTCTCGCCATTGGCGCGGAACAGCTCGATCTGCGGCGGCGTGGTGTGGTTGGACCAGCTGTCCACATAGACGCTGGCGTTGTGGGCGAACGCGGCGCTGTGCATGCCGGGGCTGCGCGAGAGCTTCTTCGGGCTGCCGCCGGCCAGCGGCACGGCGTAGATCTCGCTGCGCAGCGGCGATTCCACACCGGCGCGGAAATACACGGTGCCGGCGTCCTCGTCCACGGCCAGCAGCTCGTCGACCGGCCAGTTGCCCGAGGTCAGCGCGGCCATCTGCTTGCCATCGGCGCTGGCCAGGTACAGGTGCTGGAAGCCGCTGCGCTCGGAGGACCACACAAAGCGGCCGTCCTTGAGGAAGCGCAGGCTGTTGTGCAGCGGCACCCAGGTGGTGCCGGTCTCGGTGGCCAGCGTGCGCTGCCGGCCATCGGCCAGGTTGGCCTCGATCAGCTCCAGCGTCTTCTGGTCACGGCTCTGGCGCTGGAAGGTGAGGTGCTGCGGATCGCGCCAGTTCACGCGGGTCAGGTAGATATCGGTCTGCTTGCCCAGGTCCACCCAGTTGACCGCCGCATCGGCGCGCGGCGCGATCACGCCCAGCGCGACCCGCACGTTCGGATCGCCGGCGGCCGGATAGCGCTGCTCGATCATCTCCACGCGGTCGGCATACATCTCATAGCGCTTCTGCACCGGCACCGGCGATTCGTCGATGCGGGCGAAGGCGATGGCCGAGTCATCCGGCGCCCACCAGTAACCGGTGTGGCGGTCCATTTCCTCGTCGGCGACGAACTCGGCCACGCCGTTGCCGATGGTGGCGCTGCCGTCGCGGGTCAGCTGCAGCTGCCTGCCGCTGGCCAGATCGATCACCCACAGGTTGCGCTCGCGCACGAAGCTGACAAAGCCGCCCTTGGGCGAGAGCTTGGCGTCGGTGCTGAAGCCTTCGCCGTGGGTGAGCTGGCGCACCGCCTCGCGGCCCTGCTTGCCCAGGTCGTACAGGTAGAGCTCGCCGCCGAGCGGGAACAGCAACGTCCTGGCATCGGGCGACCACTGGTAATCGACGATGCCGGTCAGCGCGGCGATGCGCTGGCGTTCGCGGCGCGCCTTCTCCGCGTCGCTCAGGGTCTCGGTGCCGGGCAGCACCACCTTGGAGTCCACCAGCAGCCGGGTCTGGCCGCTGGCGATGTCGTATTCCCACAGGTCCAGCTGGTTGCGGTCGCTGTCCTTGCCGCGCAGGAAGGTCACCCGCGAGCCATCCGGCGCCACCTTGGGCTTCATCAGCGTCGGACCGGACAGCGGCGCGTTGCCGGTGATGGCTTCGAGGGTCAGCTTTTCGGCGTGGACGGCGGGAGTGGCGAAAATCATGGCAAGGGCAAGAAACAAGGGACGCATGGAATTCCTGTCGGCGACAGCACGGATCGGGCCATCCTAGCCGAGCCCCTGCGTCCTTGCCCCTGCCGTGAGTCAGTCGCGCCGGCCGAACAGCTGCTGGCGTTCTTCCTCGCTCAGCGGCTGCCCGGCCTGCGGGTTGACCGTCGGCCCAAGCGCATACGCCCGCTGCGTGGCCGGCCGGGCGGCAATGGCCTGGTGCCAGCGCTGCAGATAGGGAAAGGCGTCAAAATCCACCGGCAGCTTGTCGTAGGCGCCGATCCACGGGTAGCAGGCCATGTCGGCGATGCCGTACTCCTCACCGGCTAGGTAGGCCGACTGTGCCAGGCGCTTGTCCATCACCCGGTGCAGGCGCCGCACCTCGCTGTCGTAGCGCTCGATCGCATAGGGAATGCGCTCGGCGGCATACACGTTGAAATGGCCCATCTGCCCGCTCATCGGCCCCAGCCCGCCCATCTGCCAGAACAGCCACTCCAGGGTGGCGGCGCGCCCGCGCAGGTCGGTCGGCAGGAAACGGCCGGTCTTCTCGGCCAGGTACAGCAGGATCGCGCCGGATTCGAACACGCTCACCGGCGCGCCGCCATCGGCCGGGGCGTGGTCGACGATGGCCGGCATCTTGTTGTTCGGCGAAATGGCAAGGAATTCCGGCAAAAACTGGTCGCCCTTGCCGATATTGACCGGGACGATGCGGTACTCCAGCCCGGTCTCCTCCAGCAGCAGGGTGATCTTGTGGCCATTGGGGGTGGGCCAGTAATAGAGGTCGATCATGCGTACGGCTCCAGGAAAGGCAGCCCCCAGTGTAGGCAACGGCGTGCTTGGCAGCGTTACGGCCGTGCCGTTAATCTGCCTGCTTTCCGCAACGCAGCATTCCCTGACCGATGTCCGAATTCAAGCCGCTGAGCCCGCTTCCCTCCCTGATCTTCGCCTCGCGCTGGCTGCAGCTGCCGCTGTACCTGGGGCTGATCCTGGCCCAGGGCGTCTACGTGTTCCTGTTCGGCAAGGAGCTGTGGCACCTGATCCACTCGGCCACGGAAATGAGCGAGCAGCTGATCATGCTGGCGGTGCTGGGCCTGATCGATGTGGTGATGATCTCCAACCTGCTGGTGATGGTGATCGTCGGCGGCTATGAGACCTTCGTCTCGCGCCTGCGCCTGCAGGGCCATCCGGACCAGCCCGAGTGGCTGAGCCACGTCAACGCCTCGGTGCTGAAGGTCAAACTGGCGCTGTCGATCATCGGCATCTCCTCGATCCACCTGCTCAAGACCTTCATCGAGATTGGCAACCTGGGCGCCGAAGGCAGCAAGTACACCGAAGCCGGGGTGCTGTGGCAGACCATCATCCACTGCGTGTTCATCCTCTCGGCCATCGGCATCGCCTGGACCGACAAGCTGATGCACAACGGCTCGTCGAAAAGCGCCAGCCACTGAACTACACTCCCGACGCCCGTCACATTGTGACGGGCGTCTCTCTTTCACACCATCAGCATCCCCGCCTCGTGCAGGCAGGGGTGGCAATGCTAGATTCGCCCTTTGCTCCAGATCGCCGGCGTCGGGAAACGCCGTGCAGTCACCCGGTCCGGGCAATCACTTTCGCGTTCGTCGATTCAAGGGGAAGTCTGATGTCGTACGTCACGATCCATGGCAAAGCGCGCCTGCTCGCGCCCAGCTTGCTGGTGGCCGCTCTGGTGGCCTGCTCGGGCAAGGAAGAAACCACGCCTGCACCGGTCACACCGGCAGCGGCGCCCGCCGCTGCACCGGCACCGGCCGTCTCGGCCAAGGTGCAATCAATGGATACCGAGCAGCTGCGCGATTCGGCCAGTGCCGCCTTGCGCGAGAACCGCATGTACGCCCCGGCCGGCGACAACGCGATGGAGTACTACCTGGCCCTGCGCGACAAGCTGCCCGACGATGCCGCGGTCAAGAGCGCGTTGACCGATCTGCAGCCCTACACCCTGATCGCCGCCGAGCAGAGCCTGGCCCGCGAGGACTTCGCCGAAGCGCAGCGGCTGGTGGCCCTGATCGAGAAGGTCGACGCCGGCGCCCCGGCGCTGCCGCGCCTGAAGCAGGGCATCACCTCCGGCATGCAGGTGGCGGTCAAACGCACCCAGGAGGAGACCGACAAGGTCAAGCGTGAAGCCGAAACCCGCGCCAAGCAGCTGGTCGAACAGCAGCGCCTGGCCCAGCAGCAGGCCGCCGAGGCCAGCGCGGCCCAGCAGCTGGCGGCCAGACAGGAGGCCGCGCGGCAGGAAGCGGCGCGTGCCGAAAGTGCGCGCCAGGAAGCCGAGCGCCAGGCTGCGGCCCGCCGTGAGGCCGAACAGCGCACCGCCACGCCCGCTCCGACGGCGCCCAAACCCGCTGCGGCGGCATTGCGCGCGGTCAGCACGCCGGCACCCCGCTATCCGGCCGACGCGCTGCGCTCGGGTACCTCTGGCGAAGTGCTGGTGGAAATCTCCGTCGGCACCGACGGCTCGGTCACCGACGCCCGCGTGCTGCGTTCCAACCCGCCGCGCGTGTTCGACCGCGAAGCCCTCAACGCGGTGCGCCGCTGGAAGTTCGAGCCGATCGCCAGCCCGACCACCACCCGCCGCACGCTGGCCTTCACACCGAACCAGTAAGTCCGCCGTCATGGCAACAAAAAGGCCCGGATCGCTCCGGGCCTTTTTGTCTGCCGTGCTCCCGGCTTAGCCGGAAATCGCCAGCCGCTCCTGCCGGTAGCGCCATACCGCCACCGCCCACAGCAGCACCGCCAGCAGCACCGAGGCCGCCAGATACACGCCCCACTGCGCTGCGGTCGGCATCTCGCCACGCGTCACCTTCACCAGCATCTGGTTCTGCGACAGGAATGGCACCGCGTACTGCCACAGCTGGGTGTCCTTGAGCGGATAGGCCATCAGCGCGTAACCGGGCAGCATCGGCAGCAGCATCAGCCACACCATGTGGCTCTGTGCCTCTTTCATGCTCTTGGCGCTGGCGGCCAGGCAGGTCAGCAGCGCGGTGCCGATCAGCACCAGCGGCAGCAGGATCACCAGCAGCTTGCCCATCGCCGCGAAGCTCACGTCCAGCGAGCGCGCGATCCCGGTGCCAAGGCTCGCACTGAGCTTGAAGGACAGCAGGATCAGCAGCATCGAGGCCAGCCCGATCACCACCGCGGCCAGCATCTTGCCGCTGACCAGCGCCCCGCGCGCGACCGGGGTGGCCAGCAACGGCTCCAGCGACTGCCGCTCGCGTTCACCGGCGGTGGTGTCCATCGCCAGATGCGAGCCACCGACGAAGGCGGTCAGCATCAGCATCAACGGCAGGATGAAGGACAGGAAGATGCCGCGCTTGGCTTCGGCCGTGGCGAGGTCGCGGGTGCCGACATTCACCGGCGCGGCGACCATCGGGCTGATCCCGCGCGCCAGCAGCCGCAGCGAGGCCACCGATTGGCCGTATTCGCCCAGCGTGGCGCGCACCCGTGCCACCTGCACCTCGCTGGTGCGGCGGGTGGTATCGGCCACGATCTCGACCTTGGCCGGTTTGCCGGCCTGCCAATCGGCGGCGAAGTCCGGATCGATCACCAGCGCCAGATCCTCGCGCTGGGAACGGATGCGCTGCTCGATGTCCTCCGGTGCCTCGGTGGCAGTGATGCCGCGGCTGGCCAGGAACGCCACCAGGTTCGGTGCCCGCGCGATGCCCACCACCGGCACGGTCATGTCTTTCTCCAGCTGCGTCTCGGCACGCAGGCTGGCCAGTTTGCCCATGCCCAGGAACAGCAGCGGATAGAGCAGCGGGGCGGTCAGCAGGGTCAGCAGGAAGGTGCGGCGGTCGCGGGCGAAGTCGCGCAGCTCCTTGCGCATCACCGCGAACATGCTGCGGAAATATCCAGTCCGGTTCATGCGTGCAGACCCTCCTCGCTGCCGATCAGTTTGACGAACGCATCTTCCAGATTGGCCTCGCCGGCCTGCGCGCGCAGTTCCTCCGGCGTGCCCTGCGCCACCACCCGGCCCTGCGCCACGATCACGATGCGGTCACACAACGCGGCCACCTCCTGCATGATGTGGCTGGAAAAGATCACGCAGCGGCCTTCGGCGCGCAGCTCCTTGAGGAAGCCGCGCAGCCCGCGGGTGGTCATCACGTCCAGGCCGTTGGTCGGCTCGTCGAGGATGACGTTGCGCGGATCATGGATCAGCGCGCGGGCGATCGCGGTCTTGGTGCGCTGGCCCTGGCTGAAGCCTTCGGTGGCGCGATCCAGGAAATCCTCCATCTGCAACGCCTGGGCCAGGCGCTCGGTGCGTGCGGCGATGGCCGCCGGGCTCATGCCGTGCAGCTGACCGAAGTAGTCGATGTTCTCGCGCGCGGTCAGCCGCTTGTAGACGCCGCGCGCATCGGGCAACACGCCCAGGCTGCGGCGTACCGCGTTGGGGTCGACAGCGGCATCGATGCCATCGACCAGCACGCGGCCGGTCTCCGGCGTCATCAGCGTGTAGAGCATACGCAGCGTGGTGGTCTTGCCGGCGCCATTGGGGCCGAGCAGGCCGGTGATCTGGCCGTCATGGGCGGTGAAGCCCACTTCGTCCACGGCGATCACCGGGGCTTTGTCCTTGCCCTTGCCGGGGAAGGTCTTGCGAAGTCGTTCTGCAACGATCATGGAAGCGGATTCCTCAGGAATGCGGTGAGGTCACGGTTCCCAGCCATTGAAGCTGGTGAACGGCGGCACGTAGTCGAGTTTCTCCAGGCAGGCGCCATCGAGCGTCTTGGCATCGGCCTTTTCAACGAACTGGGCGAACAGCTTGGGCATGCAGCCGGCACCGATGACGTTGTGGCCTTGCCCGCGCAGCACGAAAAGACGGCCGTTGGGCAGGGTCTTGACCACCTCCTCGCCATAGCGCGGCGGCGTGACCGGATCGAACTCGCCTTCCAGCACCAGCGCCGGCACGTTGCCGGCCAGGGGCTGGTGGAAGTCCGCCGGCGCGGCGCCCTTGGGCCAGGCCGCGCACATCGCCGCCATGGCCTGCGGCATCTGGTTGCCCAGCACGGTGCCTTCATCGGCCTGGTTGGCGACCATGCTCTCGCCGTCCTCGCTGCACACCACCGACAGCTGCATGCCCATGGCCATGCTGTCCTTCATGTCGCCCTGCATCATCTGCGCCAGCGCCATCAGGTTTTCATAGCGGCCGGCGCCGGCTTCGTGGATCAGCTTGGGCAGCAGCGCTGCGGCCGCCGGCATGTAGGCATACATGCGCACCAGACCGGCCACGGTCTCGGCGCGCAGCACGTCCTCGCGCTCCTCGCCACTGCTCGCGTCGCGGTAGCGTACCGTCACCGGCTGCGCGCGCAGCCGGGCCAGCAGCGCATCCAGTTCCGCACGCGGGTCACCGAGCTTGTCTTTGCACGAGGGTGTCTGCGTGCACTGGGCGAACTGCAGCGCCAGCGCATCATCCAGGTTGCGCGCGAAGATGTTGCCCAGCTGCTGGGTATTGGGCACCACCGAATCGAGCACGATGCTGCGGGTGGCCTGCGGATGGCGCATGGCGTACTGCTGGGCCACGCGGGTGCCGTAGCTGACGCCGACCAGGTTGATCTTCTCCGCGCCAATGGCCGCGCGCACCGCGTCCAGATCCGCCACCGCATCGGTGGTGGTGTAGAAGCGCAGATCGGCTTTCCCCGCCAGTTTGGCCGCACATTTTCCCGCCTCGGCCTGCATGGCCGCAGGCGAGATGTCCTCGCTTTCCGGCGTATCACAGGCCAGCAGGTTGGATTTTCCGGTGCCGCGCTGGTCCACCAGAATCACGTTACGGTGCTTGCGCACCTCGGCAAACGCCGTATCCACCTGCGGGTAGGTGGCCACCGCCGCCTGGCCCGGACCGCCGGCCAGGAAGAACACCGGATCCGGCTGCAGGTCGGTCTGCTTCTCCGGTGCCAGCCAGGCGATGTTCAGGGCGATCTTGCGCCCCTGCGGATTGGCCCGGTCCTCGGGGACCTGGAAGGTGGTGCAATGCGCTTCCAGGCTGTTGCGGCTGAGCGGCGAGCTCAAGCTGCAGGGAGTGAATTCCAGGCTGCCCAGGGTCAGCGGCTTGGCCGGCGTGGCTGGCGTTGCCACGGCCGGCTCGCCGGTGGCCGGCGCTTGCGACTCCGCCGCCGGCCGCGTGATGCGGTAACCGACAAGGCCGGCGACGACGGCCAAGGCGAGGATGGTTTGGGTCTTGCGGGACATCATCGGAACAGCCCCTCACGGTTGAAGGAAACAAACGGATCTGCCTGCATCCAGACGCGGTCGCGGCAGCTATGTGACGTCGGGAAAGAAGATTTCCTCGATCCTGCGATCGAACAGTCGTGCGATGCGGAAGGCCAGCGGCAGGCTGGGATCGTACTTGCCGGTCTCCAGCGCATTGACCGTCTGCCGGGAAACGGCCAGCCGTTCGGCCAGTTCGCCTTGCGACCAGCCGCAGGCATCACGCAGTTCGCGCAGGCGGTTGTCCATACCGGTGCTTCAGCGGTAGCGTCGGGCGACCACGGCCTTGACCAGGCCATAGCCCAGGCACAGCAGCGGGAACACCCAGATCATCGCCGCACCGGCCGGCACATCCACCACCCGCGCCACCTGCAGCAGGCCGCCGCCCAGATACAGCAACGAGACCAGCGCGGTGGCGAAACTGACCGCCTGCAGTTCGATACGCTGCTGCAGCTCGTCGGCATCGCGGATGTAGCGGATCATCGCACGCAGCATCAGTGCGATCGGCGGCACCGGCAACAGGGCGACCAGCGCCCGCAGGCCAGTGCTGTCCACGTGTTTGAGCAGCCAGATCGAGCTGAACAACAGCACCACGTAGCCGCCCAGGGCGACCATCATTTCGCGGGTATAGCGCTTGCGCAGCACCGGCGGTGCGGTATCGCAGGCATCGGGAAGCAGCCGGCGCAGCACCACGGCAAACAGCAGGCCGATGGCCAGGCCGGCGAAAATGCCAGCGAGCATCGGACCGGGAGCGTGCGGCATGCCCTTGAGGAGCGCGCCACTGGCGAGCGCGGCCATGACCGCGGCAAGCAGCCAGCGCGTGGCGGTCAGGGCCATCAGCGCAGCGTCCGGCAGCGCGGGCGGAAAATCGACACAGCGGTCGCGCTCCCGCCAAGGCCCGGCGAGGGGACGCGCGCGGCCAAGGCGCGGGCGGTGTTCACAACAGCGGTGCGGGAATGCCTAGGGGACTGCATATCAACCACCCTGTAAAGGACGCTTGACAGACGATAGGGGCGGCACCGCCCCGCTGTCAAGGAGTCTTTACAGGTGGAACCGTGCCGGCGCGATTCCGCGTGGCGCCGCTGCCCGCAGCCGGGCCGGCTTACTTGCTGCTGACGTACTTCTCGCGGCGGATCTGCGGATTGCCCAGACCGGCGGCCTTCAACGCCTCGGCGCAGGCATCGACCATGTCCGGGTTGCCGCACAGGTAGGCGATATCACGCGCCGGATCCGGCGCGACTTCCGCCAGTTGCTGCTGCACATAACCGCGGCGCACGTCCGCATGCGGATCAGCCGGCAGCACGCGCGACAGGCACGGCATATAGCGGAAACCCGGCGTGGCTTCGGCGAAGGCGCTGAAATCCTCGCTGTACAGCAGCTCGGCCGGGGTGCGGGCGCCTTGCAGCAGCACCACTTCCACCCCGCGTTCGACGATGGCCTGGCGCAGCTGCGGCAGCATCGAGCGGTAGGGCGTGACGCCGGTGCCGGTGGCAATCAGCACATAGCGGGCATTGTGGTCGCCCGGCTGCAGGCAGAAGCGCCCGAACGGACCGCTGGCACTGAGATGCCCGCCGATCTCCAGCCCTTCGAACAGCGCGGTGGCCGCGCCGCCGGGCACGAAGCTGACTGCGATCTCCACCGCCTCGCCCGGGCCCATCGCATGGTCATGGATGGTCGCCAGCGAATAGCTGCGCTTGGTGGCGGTGCCGTCGGCATAGGCGAAGTGGATCTGGATGAACTGGCCGGGCGAGAAATCCAGCGGCTGACCGTCATCGCGGACGAACTGGTAATGACCGACCGTCGGCGCGAGCATGCGCCGGCCGACCAGCTTGAGGGGGAATTGGACAGGCACGGGGAGGGAACAGTGTGTAGCCGGGCTGACGCCGCAGGGGCTTCTATAATACCGGCTTGCTCTTATCCGGCGCCTTTACCCGGGCGCAAAGGCCGAAGCTTGGACCCCCGAACCTCCCCCGTCGCGCCCGCGTTGCGCGTGACCGACCTCCGCAAGACCTACGACAACGGCGTGCAGGCGCTCAAGGGCGTGTCGCTGGAAGTGGCGCCCGGTGATTTCTTCGCCCTGCTCGGCCCCAACGGCGCCGGCAAGTCGACCCTGATCGGCATCGTCTCCTCGCTGGTGAACCTCAGCGAAGGCCAGGTCGAAGTGTTCGGCACCGATCTGGTCAGCAATCGCAGCGCGACGATGCGCCTGCTCGGGCTGGTGCCGCAGGAAATCAACTTCAACCTGTTCGAGAAGCCCTTCGACATCCTGGTCAACTACGCCGGCTTCTACGGCATTCCACGTGCCGAAGCGGAGGTGCGCGCCGAAGAGGAGCTCAGGCGCGCCCACCTGTGGAACAAGGCGCAGATGATGAGCCGCACGCTGTCCGGCGGCATGAAACGGCGGCTGATGATCGCCCGCGCGATGATGACCCGCCCGCGCCTGCTGATCCTGGACGAACCCACCGCCGGGGTGGATATCGAGATCCGCCGCGACATGTGGAAGACGCTGCAGGAGATCAATGCCGCCGGCACCACCATCATCCTGACCACCCATTACCTGGAAGAAGCCGAGCAGCTGTGCCGCAACCTGGCCATCATCAACCACGGCCGGATCGTCGAGCAGGGGCCGATGCGCGACCTGCTGGCCAAACTCGACGTGGAAGGCTTCATCTTCGACATCGACGGTGAGCTGCCCGCGCAGCTGCCGCAGATCGAAGGCGCCACGCTGGTCGCCACCGATGCACACACCCTGGACATGGACATGCCGCGCGCGATGGACCTCAACCGCGTGTTCGCCGCGCTCAACAGCGCCGGCATCCGCGTGCGCTCGATGCGCACCAAGAGCAACCGCCTGGAAGAGCTGTTCGTGCGCCTGACCGGCAACCTGGAGACCTCCGCATGAGCACCGCCGTCAACGACACCGCCACCACCGGCGCGCGCAACTGGGTGGCACTGGGCACCATCGTGCGCCGCGAGATCAACCGCATCCTGCGCATCTGGGGCCAGACCCTGGTGCCGCCGGCGATCACCATGACCCTGTACTTCCTGATCTTCGGCGGCCTGATCGGCTCGAAGATCGGCGACATGGGCGGCTACAGCTACATGCAGTTCATCGTGCCGGGGCTGGTGATGATGAGCGTGATCCAGAACAGCTACGGCAACATCTCCTCCTCGTTCTTCGGCGCCAAGTTCGGCCGCCATATCGAGGAGCTGCTGGTCAGCCCGATGCCGAACTGGGTGATCCTCGGCGGCTATGTGGCCGGCGCGGTGCTGCGCGGGCTGATGGTCGGCGTGATCGTGCTGCTGATCGCGATGTTCTTCACCCCGGTGCGCATCCCGCATCCGCTGGTGACGCTGAGCACGGTGCTGCTGGGCGCGACGATCTTCTCGCTGGCCGGCTTCATCAACGCGGTCTATGCCAAGAAGTTCGACGACGTGGCGATCGTGCCGACCTTCATCCTGACCCCGCTGACCTACCTGGGCGGCGTGTTCTATTCGATCACCCTGCTGCCGGGCTGGGCGCAGACGCTGACCCATGCCAACCCGATCTTCTACATGGTCAACGCCTTCCGCTACGGCCTGCTGGGCAGCAGCGACGTGCCGCTGTGGGTGTCGTACGCGCTGATGCTCGGCTTCGTCGCCGCGCTCGGCGCGCTGGCGCTGTGGCTGCTCAAGCGCGGCGTCGGCCTGCGCAGTTGAACCCGGGGGCGCCGCAAGGCGCCTTCTTTTTACCTGCGGCCGCCGCGCACACTCCTATGATGGCCGCCTCCCCTTGCTGATGGACTTACGATCTGATGCGCATCCTGATTCTCGGCGCCGGTGGTACCGGCGGCTACTTTGGCGGACGTCTGGCCCAGGCCGGTCTTGATGTCACCTTCCTGGTACGGGCGGGCCGCGCCGCGCAACTGGAGCGCGATGGCCTGGTGATCCGCAGCCCGCTGGGCGATGCCATTTTCCCGGTCGCCCACGTCACCGCCGATGCGCTGCTGCACGGCGTGCAGGAACGCCCGTTCGATCTGGTGATCCTCAGCTGCAAGGCCTACGACTTGGACAGCGCGATCGAGGCCATCGCGCCGGCGGTCAGTGCACACACCAGCGTGCTGCCGATCCTCAACGGCCTGCACCACTACGCCGCGCTGGATGCACGTTTCGGACGCGAGCGGGTGCTGGGCGGACTGTGCTTCATCAGCGTGACCAAGGCCGCCGACGGCGCGGTGCTGCATCTGGACACGCCGGCCAAGCTGACCTTCGGCGAGCGTGATGGCGGCGCTGGCAGCGCGCGCGTGGCCGCCCTGGTCACGGCCTGTGAGCAGGCCGGTATCGACCATGTCGCCTCGGCCGATATCGCCCGGGAGCAGTGGATCAAGTACACCTTCCTGACCGCGCTGGCCGCCGGTACCTGCCTGATGCGTGCCGATGTCGGCAGCATCGTCGCCAGTGACCATGGCACCGCGTTCATGCAGGCGCTGTATGGCGAATGCCTGGCAGTGGCCGCCGCCACCGGCCAGGCGATCCCGCAGAAAGCGCAGGACATCGCCCTGTCCGCCCTGACCAGGGCAGGTTCGCCGATCAAAGCCTCGATGCTGCGTGATCTGGAAGCCGGGCAACGCGTGGAAGCGGCGCATATCGTCGGCGACATGCTGGGCCGCGCGCTTGCGCAGGAACAGTCGGCGCCCCTGCTGCAGGCCGCCTACTGCCACCTGCAGGCCTACGAAGCACACCGCGGCGCATGACCGCCGCCGGAATGCTGCCACGGCGGGTGCTGATCCTGGGACTGGGCTTCGCCGGCCGCGCAGTGGCGCTGCATCTGCGCTCGCTGGGCGTGGCAGTGGCGGGCAGCGTGCGCGATCCGGCAGCCGCGCCCGGCGACGGCCTCGTGCGCCATCGCCTGCATCCGGACCACGCCCCCGACATGGCGCTGCTGGACAACATCGCCCGGGCCGACGCGGTGCTGTGCAGCGTGCCGCCCGATGCCGACGGCGACCCCGCGCTGCGCCTGCTCGCTCCCGCCCTGCAGGCCAGCCCGGCGCTGCGCTGGGTCGGCTACCTGTCCTCGACCGGCGTATATGGCGATCGCGGCGGCGGCTGGGTCGACGAACACGCCGAGGCCGATGCCGGTGATGCCGTCGCACTGCGCCGGCTTCTGGCCGAAGCGCAGTGGCGCACGCTGGCCGCCGAACGCGGCATCGCCTCGGCCACGTTCCGCCTGCCGGGCCTGTACGGCCGCGGCCGCAACGCGCTGGTACGGCTGGCGCAGGGCCGCGCGCGCCACATCGTGCGGCCCGGGCTGGTGTTCAACCGGCTGCACGTCGAGGACCTGGCCGAGGCCGTGGCCGCGGCGATGTGCCGGCCGGTCCGCGACGCGCTGTACCTGCCGGCCGACGACGAACCGGCACCACCGCAGGACGTGCTGGCGTATGCCGCGCGGCTCGGCGGCTTCGCGATGCCGCCGGCGCTGGCCTGGGACGATGCCGCGCTCGAGCCGATGCTGCGCCGCTTCCATGCCAGCAACAAACGCATCGACAGCCGCGGTACGCGCCGGGCGCTGCAGTGGCAGCCGCGCTTCCGCAGCTACCGTGAAGGCTTGAGGGACGCCTGGGAAGCGGGCGATGGCCGCAGCGGTCCGGCCGGTGAGGCGCCCTAGCCGGCGTCCGGCAGGCCGAAGAACGCGCGGGTGGCCGCGGTAGCGTTGGCGGCGGTCCGCGCGACGTCCTCGCCGCGATCACGCGCCAGCTCCTCCACGATATGCGACAGGAACATCGGCTCGTTGCGCCGGTCCTTGGGCATCGGCTTGAGGGTGCGCGGCAGCAGGTACGGCGCATCGGTTTCGATCATCAACCGCTGCGCCGGAATATGTTTGACCAGCTCGCGCAGATGCGCGCCACGGCGTTCGTCGCACAGCCAGCCGGTGATGCCAATGTACCAGTCCTGGTCCAGATAGTCGAACAGCTCCTGGCGCTCGCCGGTAAAGCAGTGCACCACGGCCGGGCCAAGCCGGCCGTCGAAGTTCTTCATCATCGCCATGAAATCGGCATGCGCATCGCGCTGGTGCAGGAACAGCGGTTTGTGATTCTCGCTGGCCAGCTGCAGCTGACGTTCGAAGGCGTTGCGCTGCGCCGGGCGCGGCGAGAAATCGCGGTTGTAATCCAGTCCACACTCGCCCACCGCCACCACTTCCGGATGGGCATGCAGCGCGCGCATCTCGGCATCGCACTCGTCGGTGTATTCCAGCGCGTGGTGCGGATGCACACCGGCGGTGGCGAATAGGATCCCGGGATGCTGCTGCGCCAGTTCCAGCGCCATCGGCGAATGCTCGCGGCTGGCGCCGGTGATCACCATCTGCACCACACCGGCCTCGCGCGCCCGCGCCAGCACCGCATCGCGGTCGCGATCGAAGGAGTCGTGGGTGAGATTGGCGCCGATATCGATCAGTTGCATGGTGCGTTGAACATCCAGGGGGCGGCCATTCTACCGCCCCGGCCGCCCCCCGCCGGGGCGGGCCTCCGGGCCATGCTAGATTCACCCGCACGGTCCCCGGAGGTCGTCGATGCGAAGCGCTGCCCTAGTGTTGTTGGCGTTGTTGCTTGCTGCACCCGTGGCCTCCGCCGACGAGGTGGTCGCCTACCGCGGTGAAACGCCGATCCTGCGCTCGCAGCTCGCCGGCGACACGCCGGCGGTCGACCGCTTGTTCGAGCTGACAGTCGTACCGGCATTGAAGGACTACCTGGCTGCGCACCGCGCGGACTGGGAGCCGGACGAAGCCACCCAGCAGCGCGCCGAGGCTGCGCTGCGGCGCTCCCTGGCCTGCCTGCCCTACGCCACCCCGGAGTACGACCTGCCAGGCGTCGCACGCTTTTCCGCCAATGCGTTGATCAGCGGCGTGCAGATGCAGCGCTTCATCCACCGCCGTTTCGGCGGGGGCCGCCTGCTCACGGCGAACCGGGGGGTGCCGCTGGTCGGGGCGCTGGCCTTCGACGCCAACAACCGCCTGGTCCGCCAGCTGGAACAGGACGGCGCGTTCCGCATTCTCGATCCCACCCTCCACGCGCAGGTGTTTGCCACCCTGGGCGATGCCGAGCAGGGCACACTGGTACCGGAAGGCGAGGCCGCGGCCCTGCTCGATCCGGACAAGGTATTCACCACCTGCCCACCGGCAAGCCCCACCCCGACCAGCTGAGCAGCGGCAACGCGGCGCACCAGCGCGTATTCTTGCGCGCCTATGAGCACCACAGATTTTCCGATTTCCCCGCTGCTGCCGCAGATCCGCGCGCAGCTCACCGCGCATGCGCGACTGGTGCTTGAAGCCCCGCCCGGCGCCGGCAAGACCACCCAGGTGCCACTGGCACTACGGGATGCGCCGTGGCTGGAAGGGCGCAGGATCATCATGCTCGAACCGCGCCGCGTGGCCGCCCGCAGCGCCGCCACCTTCATGGCCCGCCAGCTCGGTGAGCCGGTCGGCGACACCGTCGGCTATCGCATCCGCTTCGAGAACAAGATTTCCGCGCGCACGCGGATCGAGGTTGTCACCGAAGGCATCCTGACCCGGATGCTGCAGGACGACCCGCTGCTGGAAGGCGTCGGCGCCCTGCTGTTCGATGAATTCCACGAGCGCCACCTGGCGGCCGATCTGGGCCTGGCGCTGGCGCTGGACGTGCAATCGCAGCTGCGCGAGGACCTGCGCATCGTGGTGATGTCGGCCACGCTCGACGGTGAACGGCTGGCCGGTTTTCTGGAGGCGCCGCGCCTGTCCAGCGAGGGCCGCAGTTTCCCGGTGGTGGTGAGCCATTTTCCGGCCCGCCGCGACGAGGCGCTGGAAGCGCAGACCCGCCGCGCGGTGGAACAGGCACTGAGGCAGCACCCCGGCGACGTGCTGGTGTTCCTGCCCGGCCAGCGCGAGATCGGCAAGGTGCAGGCCGCCCTGGCTGGCACGCTGGATGCCACGGTTGCCGTGCTGCCGCTGCATGGCGAGCTGCCGGTGGAGCACCAGACGCGCGTGCTGCAACCGGACCCGGACGGCCAGCGGCGGGTGGTGCTGGCCACCAACGTCGCCGAATCCTCGGTCACCCTGCCCGGCGTGCGGGTGGTAATCGATGCCGGACTGGCCCGCGAGCCGAGCTACGACCCCAACAGCGGCTTCTCGCGACTGGATATCGTGGCCATCTCGCAGGCCTCGGCCGACCAGCGCGCCGGACGTGCCGGGCGCGTGGCCGAGGGCTGGGCCTACCGGCTGTGGCCGCAATCGCAACGGCTGGAGGCGCAACGCCGGCCGGAAATCGCGCAGGTGGAACTGGCCGCGCTGGCGCTGGAACTGGCGGCCTGGGGCAGCGACGCGCTGCGCTTCGTCGACACCCCGCCGGCCGGCGCAATGGCCGCCGCGCGCGAGTTGCTGCAACGGCTGGGCGCACTCGGCGACAGCGGCTCGATCACCGTCAGCGGCCGCCGCATGCTGGCGCTGGGTACCCACCCGCGGCTGGCGGCGATGTTACTGGCCGCCCGGGGCGACCGCGAACAGGCGCTGGCCGCAGACCTGGCTGCGCTGATCGAAGCGCGTGACCCGCTGCGCCAGGGCGGCGATGCGCTGGCCGCACGTTGGCGCGCCCTGGCCGCGCTGCGCGGCGGACGGATGCCGGCCGATGCCAACCGTGGCGCGCTGACCGCGATCGACGCCGCCGCCAGGCAGTGGCGCCGCCGCCTGCGCTGCGACGCCGCCCCGCCTGCCAGCGTCGAAGCCCATGAACTGGGTGGTCTGCTCGCCCACGCCTTTCCCGATCGCATCGCCGTACAGCACCCGAATGATCCGCAGCGCTACCTGTTGGCCAACGGCCGCAGCGCGCGCCTGTTCGATACCAGCGACCTGCGCGGCGAGCCGTGGCTGGTCGCCAGCGAGCTGCGCCATGAAGCCAAGGATGCCTTGCTGCTGCGCGCCGCGCCGGTGGATGAGGCGCGCCTGCGCGCCGATTTCCCCGACCGCTTCGTACAGCAGGAGGTGGTGCGCTGGGACGCCGACAAACGCGCCCTGAGCGCGCGCCGCGAATCGCGCTTTGACCGGATCGTGCTCGACAGCCGCGCGGCCGGCCGTGTCGATCCGGCCCACGCCGCGCAGGCGCTGACCGATGCGGTGCGCGAACTGGGACTGGAGGCGCTGCCGTGGACCGAGGGCCTGCGGCAATGGCGCTGGCGCACGCTGGCGTTGCGCCACTGGATGCCCGAGCTGGCGCTACCCGATCTGTCCGACACGGCCCTGCTGGCCACGCTCGATGACTGGCTCAAACCGGCCTTCGCCGGCAAGAGCCGGCTCGACGCGCTGGGCGAGGAGGAACTGGGCGAAGCACTGAAGTCACCGCTGCCGTGGTCGCAACGGCAACTGCTGGACCGCTATGCACCGGTGCGAATCAGCGTGCCGTCGGGCATGGAACGGCGCATCGACTACGCGATGGACGATGACGGCCTTACCCCACGACCGCCGGTGCTGGCGGTGAAACTGCAGGAACTGTTCGGCCTGGCTGACACCCCGCGTATCGCCGATGGCCGGGTGCCGTTGCTGCTGCACCTGCTCTCGCCCGGGGGCAAGCCGCTGCAGGTGACCGGCGACCTGAGGAATTTCTGGCAGAACACCTATGCCGAAGTGAAGAAGGAAATGAAAGGACGCTATCCACGGCATCCGTGGCCCGATGATCCGTGGACCGCCTCGGCCACGCATCGCGCAAAGCCCCGCGGGACGTGACAGGTCCGGTGACGGCCATCAGGCAGGGCCGCAGTGCGAAACCATGCGTGATGCGGCGCGCGGTCGCGACACCGGTCACCCCACGATCCGGAGCCCGGTGCGGCATGACCCAACGCTCCGCGGATGCCTCACCGCGTACGGGGATCGCCTGAAAACGGCCGCTGCACGCAACACCATCCTCGGTATGCGGCGCATGGATCGCACCTGCAGCCACGCTGCATTCATTGCGGCTAACATTCTCTACACGCCCGGACGTCGACACTCGGCGTCTGCCCCGTGACTCAAAGGACACCCCACATGAGCAAGTTCAGCGATATCACCGGACCGGCCCTGGAGCGCGCCATGGAGCTTGTCGGCCATGCCGGCGACAACCTCAAGAGCGGCGGTTCCAATGCCGCCGAATGGCTCAAGGCCGGTGCCGCCATCGGTGCGATGAAGACCGGCGGCCGCGCGGTGACCAAGGTCGCAAAGCGCAACCCGACCGCCACCATTGCCGTGGCCGCCGTGGGACTGGGCCTGCTCGGCTACGCGCTGTACCGAAAGAACAAGCGCGACAACGCCGCCATCGATGCCAGGTCCCGCGAGATCGCCCAGCGCCGGCGCCATGCGGCCAGCGTGGTGGAGGAAACCAGCGATATCGGCAGCGACGCCTGATACCGGCCTTGCACCTCCGGCATTGCCCCGCAGCGCCGGAGGTAGCCGCACAACCGCAGCGGCCCACCCCCGTTCTGCACCGTCACATCCGCGACATCCCCGGTAATCGCAGCACACCTGACCCGCTCACGGCATCCGGGTTGCGCGGCCTCAATCCAGCCGGCGCCACTGGCCCGGTTGCAGATCTTCCAGCGCATACGGCCCCATCGACGCACGTACCAGCCGCAGTGTCGGCAGGTTCACCGCCGCGGTCATGCGCCGCACCTGACGGTTGCGCCCTTCGCGGAGAGTGATTGCCAGCCACGCATCGGGAACGGTCTTGCGGAAACGTACCGGCGGATCGCGGGGCCACAGCACCGGCGGCGTTGGCAGAAGCTGAACCACCGCCGGCAGTGTCGGGCCATCGTTGAGCTGCACACCGCTGCGCAGTGCCTGCAGTTTCTCTTCGGTGGGCACACCTTCCACCTGCACCCAATAGGTCTTGGGTTGTTTATGGCGCGGGTCGGTCAGCCGGTGCGCGAGCGTGCCGTTGTCGGTCAGCAGCAGCAGTCCTTCACTGTCGTAGTCCAGCCGCCCGGCGGCATACACCTGCGGCGGCAAGCCGAAACCGGCCAGCGTCGCCCGCGGCGGCTGGCTGCGATCGGTGAACTGGCACAGGACATTGAAGGGCTTGTTGAACGCGATCAGCATGGAAGTGGCAGGGACGGGAAAACGACAGGGATCATTTTCCCATCCCCGCAACGCAGACGTGCGATCAGTGCGCGGGCTTGACGAAACGCAGCGTCATCCGGTCGCTCTCGCCGATGGCCTTGTACCTGGCCGCATCGGCGGCATCGTGGCTGTTGGAGGGCGGCAGCGTCCACACGCCCTTGGGATAATCCTTCGTGTCACGCGGATTGGTGTTGATCTCGCTGCTGCCATCGAGCTTGAAGCCGGCCGCCTCGGCCATCGCGATCACCTGCGCCTGGCCGACATAGCCGGATTTGTCATCGGCCGGCACATCGCTCTTGGCGCGGTGCTCCACCACGCCCAGCGTGCCACCGGGCTTGAGCACCTGGAAAAACGCGCGGAACATGCCATCGGCCTGATCGTTGGAGCGCCAGTTGTGGACGTTGCGGAAGGTCAACACCACATCGGCCGACGCGGGCTTGCCCAGCACCGGCGCGGCCGGATCGAAGGCGATTACCGCGGCGCGGTCGAACTGCGCCGGCGACCCGGCGAACTTCTTCGTCAGGCCATCGCGCGAACGCTGCTGGTAGTCACGCCCGCCACCGGCCGGCAACGCCTGTGGATCCACCACCGCCGCCACGTACTGGCCATTCTCACGCAGATAGGGCGCCAGGATCTCCGCATACCAGCCGCCGCCGGGCGTGATCTCCACCACCGTCTGTGTCGGCTGCAGGCCGAAGAACGACAGCGTCTGCGCCGGGTGGCGATGCGCATCGCGAACGACATTGGCCGGGGTGCGCCAGCTGCCGGCCACCGCCGCCTGCAACTGCGGTGCAACCTGGAGGTCGGCAGTGCTGGACGCGGCCTGCGTGGCAACAGCCGGCGCGCCCGCGAGCAACACGCTCATTCCCAACAGACAGGCACTCAGCAGCGGTACGGACTTGCTCATCGCGGACTCCGATTGTTCATGTGGATGGATGGCCGCGAGCCTAGCACGCGTCACAGCGGTGATGAGGACGTTGGATATCCCGCATGCACGCCGTGTGCGCGTGCCTGCCGGAAGGCCCCTCCAGGGCGGTCCAACGGAACGTGAACGCCGTGCGTCTATGCTGCGGCACTGGACCCAAGGAGGTACGCATGCCCCAGTTACGCGAACTTGGTCGCTCCGGCCTGCACGTCGCCCCGATCGCCTTCGGCGGCAATGTCTTCGGCTGGAGTGCCGATGAGAAAACATCCTTCGCCCTGCTCGATGCCTTTGTCGAGGCCGGCTTCAACCTGATCGACACCGCCGATGTGTACCCGGCGTGGGTACCCGGCAACCGGGGGGGCGAATCAGAGACGATCATCGGCCGCTGGCTCAAGCGCAGCGGCAAGCGCCAGAACGTGCTGATCGCCACCAAGGTCGCCAAATGGGCCGAACGGCCGGGCCTGTCGGCGGACAACATCAAGCAGGCCGTCGAGGATTCCTTGCGCCGCCTGCAGATCGACACCATCGACCTGTACCAGGCCCATGAGGATGATGAATCGGTGCCGCTGGAGGAAACCCTCGGGGCGTTCGCCCGCCTGATCGAGCAGGGCAAAGTACGCGCGATCGGTGCGTCCAACTACAGCGCCGCGCGCCTGCGCGAGGCCCTGCAGGTCTCCGCCGACTACCACCTGCCGCGCTACGAGACCCTGCAGCCGGAATACAACCTCTACGACCGCAGCGGGTATGAGACCGCGCTGGAACCGCTGGTTCGCGAGCACGGGCTGGGCGTGATCAGCTACTACGCGCTGGCCAGCGGCTTTCTCAGTGGCAAGTACCGCACCGCCGGCGACGCGAGCCAGAGCAGCGCGCGTGGGGCCAAAGTGGTGGAGCGTTATCTCAACCCGCGTGGTCTGCGCATCCTGGCCGCACTGGATGACGTGGCCGCCAGCCACAAGGCGACCCCGGCGCAGGTGGCGCTGGCGTGGTTGATCGCGCGTCCGGGCATCAGCGCACCGATTGTCAGTGCCACCGGCGTGGCGCAGCTGCATGAGGTGCTGGCCGCCGCACAGCTGGCACTGACCGCAGCGCAGATCACACAGCTGGATGCGGCCAGCGCCGAATCCCCCAGCGGCGGCTGAGAGCGGCAAACGCGCAACCGGCGGGCCGGACGCAGATGCCGGCCCGACCGGCCGGGTTCAGCCCGGTGCGCTCAGCCATTCCCGCATCGCTGCCGTCACCTGCTGCGGTTTCTCCAGAGGGGCCAGATGGCCACAGTGGGCGATGACCACCAGCGTGGCCTGCGGCATCAACGCGGCAATCTGGCGACTGACCGGCAGCGGCGTGATCGCATCGTTCTGGCCACACAGCACCAGCGCCGGCCCGCGCCACTGCCGCAGCACCTGGCTGCCGTCCACCCGTTCGATCCGGCTCTGCCGCACGAACACCTCCGCGCCCAGGCGCGTGGTCATCGCCCGCACGCTGTCGACCAGGGCGTGATCCTGCAGTCGCGAGGCGTCGATATAGCTGCGCATCAGCTTGTCGCCAAACCCGTGGAACATGCCGGGCAGGCGCGCGCTGTGCTGCTGCGCCAGCCGTTGCGCGGCGCGTTCGGGCGAATCGGGTCGGCAGGAGGTATCCAGCAGTGCCAGCCGCAACACGCGCTCCGGCGCGATACGCAGGATGTGCTGGGCGATGTAGCCACCGAGCGAGAATCCGGCCAGGGCGAACCGCGGCGGCGCGTGAGCCAGCACCGCCTCGGTGGTGGCCTGCAGAGTGTCATGCCGGGTGAGATCACCCACTTGGCAATCGGCGATATCGGCCAACGCCGCAAGCTGCGCACGCCAGAGGGTGGCGTCGTTCAACAGGCCCGGCAGCAGCAACAGGGGAATCCTGGCGGTATCGGCCGCCGCGACAGCAGTTTGCATCCGCGTATTGTGACCCGGCGCAGGGCTGCAGGCATCCTGCTGACTGGAACACAGGCGCAAAACCGCGGCGGCTGTCGAAGACACTCGCCCCGCACACGCCAATGAACCCGACCCTGCCTAGGCGCCGGCAGGATGGACCGGCAAGGTGACAGTCATGATGGTCGCGTCATCGGGATCGGCTTTCACCTTGAAACCCAGGCTCTGGCACATCGTCAGCATGGTGGTGTTCTCGCGCAGCACCTGGCCTTCGACGATGTTAAGGCCCTGCCACCGGGCGTACTCGATCATGATCTGCATCAGCTTCCAGCCGATGCCATGGCCCTTCAGGTCCGAGCGGATCAGGATGCCGTACTCGCCGCGGTTGTAATCGGCATCGGCATGCAGGCGCACCGCGCCGAGCATCTCGCCATTCTTCGGGTCGATCGCCACCAGCGCGATGGAGCGTGCGTAATCGAGCTGGGTGAGGCGTGCGATGAATTCATGGCTGAAGTGTTTGACCGACTGGAAAAAGCGCAGCCGCAGATCATCATCGGTGACACGCGCGAAGAACGCGCGGAACAACGCGTCATCTTCCGGGCGCACCGGCCGCACGAACGCCTTGCCGCCATCGGACAGCTCGATGCTGCGCTCCCACTCGGTGGGATACGGGAAGATCGCAAACCGTGGATGGCCGCGGCCCTTGTGCAGACGCTTGACTGGGGCGATGGCGATGCGTGCATCCACGGCGATCACGCCGGTGCGATCGGCCAGCAACGGATTCAGATCCAGCGTGCGGATCTCGGGGATGTCGGCCGCCAGCTGCGCCAGCTTGACCAGCACCAGCGCCACCGCCCGCTCGTCGGCAGCCGGCACATCGCCATAGGCCTTGAGGATGCGCGATACCCGGGTGCGTCCGATCACTTCGTGGGCCAGGCGCAGATCCAGCGGCGGCAGCGCCAGGGTCTTGTCGTCGATCACTTCCACCGCGGTGCCGCCGCGACCAAACACCAGCACCGGACCGAACACCGGGTCATCGGCGATGCCGGCGATCAGTTCGCGGGCCTTGGGCCGCAGCAGGCAGGGTTGCACCAGCACCCCTTCGATGCGCGCCTGCGGGCGCTGTTCACGCGCGCGTTGCAGGATCGAGGTCGCCGCCGTCTGCACCGACTGCAGCGTGCCCAGGTTCAGGCGCACCCCGTCGACCTGGGATTTGTGCGGGATGTCGGGCGAGAGGATCTTCACCGCCACGGTCTGGCCCTGCTCCAGCAGCGGCTGCGCCACCTCCATCGCCTCGTGCGGATCGCGCGCGACCATCACTTCCAGCGACGGGATGCCATAGGCCTGCAGCAGCGCATGCGTGGCAACCGGATCCAGCCATTGCTGGCCGTTGGCCAGGGCCGCCTCCACCAGCGTGCGGGCCGCCGCGACATCGACCACGAAATCGGCCGGCAGGCTGGGCGGGGTTTCCATCAACGCCGCCTGCGCCTCGCGGTAACGCACCAGATGCTGGAAGCCGCGCACCGCTTCGGCTTCGGTCGGATAGGTCGGCACGCGTGCGGTGTTGAGGGTGGCAGTGGCGCGGTCGTCATTGCCCAGCCATACCGCGAACACCGGCTTGTCGCGCAACTGCCGTGAGCGCAGGCCCAAGGTGCTGGTCAGCGCCTGCGCGGCATCGGCCGAGGAGGTGAACGCGGTGGGGACGTTGATCACCAGCACCGCATCATTGGCCTCATCGGACAGCAGCGCCTCGATCGCCGCGGCATAACGCCCACCATCGGCATCGACCACGATGTCGACCGGGTTGTCGCGTGACCAGCCCTGCGGCAGCGCCTTGTCCAGCTGCGCGATGGTGGCCGGTGACAGCTCGGCCAGCGATCCGCCCAGCGCCTGCAGCTGGTCCACCGCCAGCCGGCCCACGCCACCGCCGTTGCTGAGGATGGCCAGCCGGCGCCCGGGGAAGGTGCCCAGCCGGCCCAGCGTCTCGGCCGCGGTGAACAGCTCGTCCAACGCGTTGACCCGCAGCAGCCCGGCACGGTTGAAGGCGGCGCCGTACACCGCATCGGAGGCGGCCAGCGCCTGCGAATGGGTGCTGACCGTCTGTCCATTGGGCCGCGACTGGCGACCGGACTTGACCACCACCACCGGCTTGGCGCGCGCGGCGGCACGCGCGGCCGACATGAACTTGCGCGCATCGCTGATCTGGTCGACGTACAGCAGGATGGCGCGGGTGCGGTAGTCGGCGGCGAAGTAGTCGAGCAGGTCGCCGAAATCCACATCCAGCGCATCGCCCAGCGAGACAACCGCCGAGAACCCCACCGATCGCGCCACGCCCCACTCCACCAGCGCGGCGGCAATCGCGCTGGATTCGGAAATCAGTGCCAGATCGCCGGCCTGCGGCGTATGCGCGGCGATGGAGGCGTTGAGCCGCGCATGTGGTGCGATCACGCCCAGGCAATGCGGCCCCAGCACACGCATGCCACGCGGCCGCGCGGCGGCCTCGACCTGCGCGGCCAGCGAGCCGGGGCCGTTGCCCAGCCCGGAGGTGAGGATGATCGCGGCGGCCACGCCCAGCTCGGCGGCCTGGCTGACCACCTGCGGCAGGATCGCCGCCGGCACCGTGAGCACCACCAGGTCCGGGATCCACGGCAGATCCTTGAGCCGCTTGACCGTTCGCATGCCATCGATCTCGGCATAGCGCGGACTGACCCAGCCGATCTGCCCGGCGAAGCCGCCGGCGCGCAGGTTGCGGATCACCGCGCGCCCGGCCGAGCGCTCGCGCGGGCTGCCCCCCACAACAGCCACCGAACGGGGACGGAACACGGTCTGCAGGTGGTAGGTACTCATCGCAGCGCCAACAACGGAAACCGGCCCCAAGATACACACCCACGCGTGCAAGTGGCATGCGTGCGATCAAATCCGTACGCATCCGCCGGCATCTTCCCGGTTACAGCAGGGTGCCGCGCAGGATCAGCGCCGCGATGCTGAAGTAGATGACCAGCCCGGTCACATCCACCAGCGTGGCCACGAACGGCGCCGAGGCACTGGCCGGATCGAAGCCCAGCCGCTTGAGCGCGAACGGCAGCATCGAGCCCGACAGCGAGCCGAAGGTGACGATGCCCACCAGCGCCGCGCCGATGGTCAGTGCCAGCAATACCCAGTGCTCGCCATAGTCGTGCAGCCCGCCGAGCTGCCACACGCTGATGCGGATGATCGCCAGCACGCCCAGGATGCCGCCCAGCACGATGCCGGTAGGCAACTCGCGCAGCGCCACCTTCCACCAGTCGCGCAGACGCAGCTCGCGCAGTGCCAGCGAACGGATCAGCAGCGAGGTCGCCTGCGAGCCGGAGTTGCCGCCGGAGCTCATGATCAGCGGGATGAACAGGGTCAGCACTACCGCGCGCGCCAACTCCTGCTCGTAGTGCTGCATCGCGCTGGCGGTGAGCATCTCGCCCAGGAACAGCACGCTCAGCCAGCCGGCACGCTTGCGCAGCATCTCGAAAAAACCGATCTGCATGTACGGCCTGTCCAGCGCCTCGACGCCGCCGAACTTGTGCACGTCCTCGGTGGATTCATCGATCAGCGCATCGAGGATGTCATCGACGGTGACGATGCCCAGCATCCGCCGCTGCGCATCCACCACCGGAATCGCCAGCAGGTCATGGCGGCGGATCAGACGCGCCACTTCCTCCTGGTCCAGCAGCGGATCGACGGTGACCGGCGGATTGAGCTGGGCCACACTGAGAATCGAAGCGTCCGGCGCGCCGGTGATCAGCCGGCGCAGGGTCACCACCTGCTGCAGCTGGCCGCTGGACGGATCCAGCACATAGATCGCATAGACGGTCTCGCGCGAGCGCTCCACCTCGCGGATGTGTTGCAGGGTCTGGGCCACGCTCCAGTCGGCCGGCACGCCGACAAATTCGGTGGTCATCAGGGCGCCGGCGGTGTCGGGCGGGTAGCCCAGCAGCAGCTGGATGGAGTGGCGCGCTTCCGGCGCCAGCAACGGGATCAGCCTCGCGCGCTGGCTGTCATCGAGCTCATGGACGATATCGGTGGCACGGTCGTCGGCCATCAGCCCCAGCAGCGCCGCCGCGCACGGGGGCGGCAGCGCGGCGACCAGCTGCCCGGCGCGCTGCAGCTCCGGCGCCTCGAGCAGTTTGACCGCGCGTGGCAGCGGCACCGCGGCCAGCGTATCGGCGGCCCGCGGCAACGGCAGCGTGTTGAGGAACTCGACCGCGTCTGCGGTGTTGAAATCGGCAAGCGGGACGTTGGCGGCGACGGTGTCCGCCGCCCCGCGCAGGAGCTGCTTCTGGTTCATGTTGATTCGCCTGTCTACGTTGCGACCGCAACGCCAGTACCGGCGAACCCGCCCCTGTCAGGCGGCCACCGTCACTGGCGTCGAACAAGGTCGACTTCTACTGTCGCTGGACATGGGAGGGACTCCGGGAAGATGCTGCGCGGGCTGGCCGGCAACGCGACGAGTCTGGCCACCGCAGCCGGCGGGGTCAACCGCGCGCGGTGAGGTGAAGGGCGGATCGGCCTGCCCGCTGCACCTGCGTTGACGGCGCAACCCGCATAATGGCGGCCGGCCGGGCGATGCCAGTGCGGTCTGGCGGTTCTACCCAGAGGAGCACGCGTTACATGCATGGCGGCGGTTTCGAACTGGCTCTGGTGCTGCTGCTGGCCGCGGTGATCGCCGTGCCGGTGTTCAAGCGCTTCGGCCTGGGTGCCGTGCTGGGCTACCTGGCTGCGGGCGTGGTGCTGGGCCCGCATGTGCTTGGCTTCGTGCAGGATGCCGACCGCGTCCTCAATGCCGCCGAGACCGGTGTGGTGATGCTGCTGTTCGTGATCGGGCTGGAGCTCTCGCCGGCACGGCTGATGGTGATGCGACGGCCGGTATTCGGCGGCGGCACGGTGCAGGTGCTGCTCAGTGCCGCGGTGCTCGGCGGGCTGCTGCTGATGTACCACTTCCACTGGAAAACCGCGCTGGTCATCAGCACCGCGCTGGCGTTGTCCTCCACCGCGGTGGGCCTGCAGCTGCTGTCCGAACACAAGGCGCTGAACAGCGACTATGGCCGTTTCGGTTTCGCCATCCTGCTGTTCCAGGACCTGGTCGCCATTCCGTTGCTGGCGGCCATTCCGCTGCTGGGCGGGGTCAAGAACGAAACCCTGACCTGGCAGGATGCGGCCATCGCCCTGGGCGCGCTGGGGCTGGTCATCGTGCTGGGGCGGCCGCTGCTGCGGCGGATCTTCCTGATCGTGGCACGCACCCGCATGCCCGAGGTGTTCACCGCCACCGCGCTGCTGGTGGTGCTGGGCACCGCCTGGCTCATGGCCGGGGCCGGGCTCAGTGCCGGGCTGGGCGCGTTCGTGGCCGGGGTGCTGCTGGCCGACTCCGAATTCCGGCACGAGATCGAATCGCAGATCGAGCCGTTCAAGGGCCTGTTGCTGGGGCTGTTCTTCATCGCCGTGGGCATGGGCATCGACCTGGAGCGGGTCGCCGCCGAACCGGAAGTGATCGGCATCGGCGTGGCGATCCTGCTGCTGGTGAAGTTCTCGATCCTGCTCGGGCTCGGCCTGGCCACGGGCATGTCGCTGCGCAGCGCGTTGATGCTGGGCAGCGTGCTGTGGCTGGGCGGCGAATTCGCCTTTGTGGTGTTCAACGAGGCCGAGCGCGCGCACCTGCTCGGCCGCATCAACCATGACCGGCTGGTGGCCATCGTCAGCGTATCGATGGCGATCACCCCGCTGCTGTTGCTGGCGCTGCAGCGGCTGCTGCAGCTCAAGCCACCGGTGCACGCGCCGGAGCATGCGCCGGACGAGACGCTCAAGGATGCCGGCGCGCAGCGGCCGCAGGTGCTGATCGCCGGCATGGGCCGGTTCGGCCAGATCGTCGGCCGCGTGCTGACCGCCCAGCGCATTCCGTTCGTCGCGCTGGAATCGGACCCGGAAACGGTCGAGGACCTGCGCCGCTTCGGCAACAAGCTCTATTACGGCGACCCGACCCGCCCGGATCTGCTGCGGGCGGCCGGTGCCGAGCACATCCGCGTGTTCGTGATGGCCATGGACAACCCGGAAACCAATCTGCGCGCGGTACGGCTGGTACGGCGCCTGTATCCACACGCCACCGTGCTGGCACGCGCGCGCAACCGCCAGCACGCATGGAAGCTGCTGGACATGTCGGCCGAACCGTTCCGCGAAGTGCTCGGCTCCAGCCTGGAAGCCAGCGAGCGGGTGCTGACCGCGCTGGGCATCGCCCCGGCGGTGGCGCAGGACCATGTGCAGCGTTTCCGCGAGCACGATGCGCAGCTGCTCCGGGCCCAGCACCTGGTCTATGACGACGAGGCGGCGGTGATGCAGACCTCGCGCGACGCGCGCGCGGACCTGATGCAGCTGTTCGAAGCCGATGCCGGCGACGCCGCGGCGGCCGCGCCGCCCGATACCCGCCCCTAAGCCCACGACGCCGGCGGGTGACCGGTCAGCGGTGGTCGCGCAGGAACCGGGCCATCGACGATACGCCCGGCACCGCCGGTTCGAATTCGCCGGCCACGTCGATGAAGCCGCGCATGATGGCGATGTCGCGCGGAGTCCGGTTCAACGCGTCGCGCAGGTCCGGATCGGCGCCGGCCCGCAGCAGGCGCTGCACCAGCAGCGGCAAGCCGTGCAGCGCGGCCAGATGCAGCGGGCCGAAGCCGCGCGGATCGCGCACTTCCAGCGACACGTCCTCGTCGAGCAGGCGCTCGACCGCGGCCAATACCACCTGTTCGTCACAGACGGTACCCGGTTCGGCACGCGCCCCCAGCAGCAGCAGCAACGGCGTCACCGTCCCGGCCGAGGCCTGGTCCGGTTCGGCACCGGCCAGCAGCAGCGTATCGAGCAGGGTCAGCAGGCGGGTGCGGTCGCGTGCGGTGAAGCCGTACAGCGTGGCGCAGTGCAGCGGCGCCAGCTGCTGGTTGTCGCCGGCATGCACGTCGGCCCCGGCAGTGAGCAGGCGCGCGACGATATCCGGCAGGCCCAGCGCGGCGGCCAGCATCAGCACGGTGACGCCGCCCGGCAGGCGGTGTTCGAGCTGGGCACCGGCATCGAGCAGCGCGGTGACGATTGCCGTCTGCCGCATGCTGACGGCCGCCGACAACGGCGTGGCACCGCTGGCCGCGGCGTGTTGCGGATCGGCACCGCGTGCGAGCAGCAGATCCACCACCACCGCATGGCCGCCGCCCGCCGCCCGCAGCAGGCCGGTGCAGCCCTGCGCATCGACCGCATCCACCGCAAAACCCAGATCGATCAGGCGACGCACCGCATCGGCGTCACCGGCCATCGCCGCGGCCGGCACATCGGCCTCGCGCAGCGGGCGCAACGGCAGCGACCAGCCACGCCAGTCCAGCCAGTCGGCCAGATCGCGGCGCCCGCTCGACAGCGCCACACCCAGCGGCGTCTGCCCGTCGGCGGCGCGTGCCTCGGGCGAAGCGCCCTGCAGCACCAGCAGTTTCAGCGAGGACTCGCGGCCCAGTGCGGTGGCCAGATGCAGCGCGGTCATGCCGTGGCTGTCACGCGCCTCGCGATCCACGCCCATGGCCAGCAGGCTCTGCTGCAGTTTCAGCCAGCCCAGACGCACCGCCAGTGACAGCGCCGGATCCCCGGCCGGGGCCGCGCCGAACGGATCGGCACCGCGTTCCAGCAGCTCCAGCGCGAACTGTTCGATACCGCGCGCGGCATGATCGTGCTGCACGCAGGCCGCCAGCAGCCGTGCCAGACCGCCACGTCCGGCCGGCGAGACGCCGTGCTGCAGCAGCACCTGCAAGGTCGGCAGCGCATCGGCACCACGCGCCAGCAAGGCGAACATCGGGGTATCGCCACAGGCATCGAGCACCTCCGGCGCCGCGCCCTGGGCCAGCAGCCAGTCGACCACGCGCGGCTGCAAGGCAAGCTGCGGATCATGCAACAGGCCGCCCAGCTCCTCGGCCGAACACAGCCGGGCCAGCGCCGGCATGCCGTCGAAATTGGCGAACACCAGCGCTTCGCGCAACAGCACCAGCGGCGCGCGATCGGGCAGTGCCGCCAGCGTCTGGCTGTCGCCAGCGGCCTCACCCGTGCCGGCATCGCTGACAGCCGCCGGCAGCGGATAGGCCGGGTCCAGCAGCGAGACGATCGACCAGCGACCGGCGGCGGCGGCGTGGTCGACGGCGCGGCGGCCATCGGCGCCGACGCTGTCGGCCGGAATCCCCAGCTCCAGCAGGCGCTGGATCAACGCCACCGAGACATGCTCGGCACGGCTGGCCAGCAGCACGGCATTGCTGCCCTCGCCATCGACCGCGATCACATCCGGCTTGTATGCGAGCAGGCGCTCCAGCACACCGGCATGGCCGTGCGCGGCCGCATCCAGCCAGGGCGTGCGCCCCAGTGCATCGCGTGGCTCGACGTTGGCCCCGGCACTGAGCAGGGTTTCAACAATATCCACGTGGCCGGCCGCCGCGGCCTCATGCAGCGCGCTGCGCCGCTGCCGGTCACGCGCGTCCAGCCGCGCCTTGTGCTTGAGCAGCAGCTGCACACCGGCCGGGTCATCCTCGTCGGTCGCCGCGGCTGCGATCAGCACCGGAATGCCGTCCTCCGGCTCGGGCCGGGCGCCGCGCTCCAGCAGGAACCTGGCCAGCCGCCAGTTGCCGGCCTGGCAGGCCAGTGCCAGTGGACTATGGCCTTCGTTGTTGAGCGCATCGATCTCGGCGGCGGCGTCGCGCAGCAGCGCGGCCACGCCCGGATCGGAACTGCGCGCGGCATGATGCAAGGGCGTGTTGCCGTCGGCATCGGTTGCGCGCGGGTCGGCGCCGTTGGCCAGCAACGTCATCACCGCCTCGGGCCGGCCGTGCCAGCTGTCGCGGGTGGCCGCCAGCAACGGCGTCATGCCGCGATGGGACTGATTCAGATTGACGCCACGACTGATCAGCGCCCGCAGTACACGCAGATCCGGCAACACCGCGGCCAGTACCGCCAGGCTGCGCTGATCACGCGCCGCCGTCGGCGGCGGTGCATGCGGATCGGCTCCGGCCTCCAGCAGCTGCAACGCGCGATCCACGCGGCCGCCACGCACCGCCTCGTACAGCTGCGGCACCAGTTCATGCTGCGCCAGCGGTTCCAGCGGCACCGGCGTGATGGCCGCCTCGGCAAAGGGATCGAAGGTTTCCACCGCCGGGGCGGGAGCGGCGACGGCCGGCGCGGCCGGCATGCGCTGCAGCAGCGCGTGCAGCAGTGGCGCGGCCAGCGCGGTAGCCAGCGCCAGCGGCCAGCGCAGGCCCTCCGGCAGCAGGCCCGGCCAGGCCGGCAGCACGACCGCGGCGCACAACAGCAACAACAGCAGCGCTGCACCCAGCCCCTGCCAGGAAGTGAGGCCACGCCCGGCCAGCGCCTGCCATTGCATCGGCAAACGGCTGTCCTCACGCTCCATCGCATGCCACAACGGCCACGTCCGCCACAGTCCCAGCACCGCTACGCTCACCGCCACGCCCAGCGCCAGCACCGCCGCCAGACTGCCGCTGTCATGCAGCGCCGCCAGCGGCCAGGCCACCAGCAGCGCCACCACCGCGGTGCCCACCAGCCACAGTCCGGCCAGTTCCGGCAGCGCACGTTTGAGCAGCGCACCTGCCGGGGCCTGCGCGCGGGTACCGCGCCCCCATGACACCGCCAGCGCGAACGCCGGCTGCGCGAGCACACCGCACAGCGCCGCCACCACGCCGCCGAACGCCGTGGCCAGGCTCAACACCAGACCCGTCGCCAGTGCGGCGGCAATCGCACGGGTGCGCGTGTGATCAGTCATCGCGACCGTCGATGCGGGCGATTTTTACCGGCGCCAGCGGTTGCGGCGGCAGCTGCAGATGGAATCCGCGCTCGACCAGATTCGCTCGCACGAGCGCGGCGTCGGCCTGGGCCAGGCGACGCTCGGGAGTCAGGGCCACCTCCATCACGAAGGTGTACGGTGCAAGCGTGGCACCCAGTGTGGCCGGGATCACATCGAAATCATCACGCTTGGCAAGATAGACGTAGGTGTCCTGCTTGCGTTGGCTTTTATAGACGTAGGCTTGCATGCCCATGGGGCGTTGCCCTGGGATTGAGTGGCCATGATTGTGGAGGAAATGCCGCAGCGGCGAAAGGCGCGCCCTGTGCGCGTGCCACGGTTTCAGCCGTGCGCATTGCGGTTGTTCATCAAAATCCCACGCTGCGCCGGAAGGTGACAGCGTCACCTTCCATTTCCGCCCACAGCCCCGCCTATATACTCGCGCCATCGACCGCTCCTGGAATACCGCGTGACCGCAGCATCGCCGCCCCGCATGACGCCTGTCTCCATTCGCGCCTTTACCGCCACCACTGCACTGGGTGCCGGACTGGCCGCGCAGCGGCACGCTCTGCGCGATCGGCGCAGTGGTTTGCGCCGCAACGACTTCGGCCCCGATCCGCTGGAATGCTGGATCGGCCGCGTCGACGGACTGGAAAGCGCCGCGGTTCCCGAGGCGCTTTCCGCCTACGATTGCCGCAACAACCGCCTGGCCTGGCTGGCGCTGCAGCAGGACGGTCTGCCGCAGCAACTGGCCGCGGCCATTGCCCGCCATGGCGCGCACCGCATCGCAATCGTGATCGGCACCTCGACCTCAAGCATTGGCGCCACCGAAGAGGCCTACACGCGGCTCGAGCCCGATGCCGAGGGCGTCCCTCAGTTTCCGGCCGATCTGCAACGGGCGCGTATCCATTCACCCCATTCGCTCGGCGAGTTCGTGCAGCAGGCCACCGGCCTGCGGGGCCCCTGCGTCACCGTGGCCACGGCCTGCTCTTCCAGCGCCAAGGTGTTTGCCCAGGCCGCCCGCTGGATTTCCGCCGGCATTGTCGATGCCGCGCTGGTGGGTGGCGTGGATACCTTGTGCGGCAGCGTGCTGTTCGGCTTCAACGCACTGCAGCTGGTCTCGCCCACCCCGTGCCAACCCTTCGATGCACGCCGCAGCGGCCTGTCGCTGGGCGAGGCCGGTGGCTTTGCACTGCTGGAACGTCTCGATCCCAATGACGGCGCTGCGCTGCGCCTGTGCGGCTATGGCGAGTCCAGCGACGCCCACCATATGTCCGCGCCACATCCGCAAGGGCTGGGCGCGCGGCTGGCCATGGCCGATGCCCTGCACCGCGCCGGTATCGACGCCAGCGAGGTGGGCTACCTCAACCTGCATGGCACCTCGACCCCGGCCAATGACAGTATCGAAGCACGCGCGGTGGATGCGCTGTTCCCGCCGACACTGCATGCCGGTTCAACCAAGGGCTGGACCGGACATACGCTGGGCGCGGCAGGCATTGTGGAATCAGCCATCGCACTGCTGGCCCTGTCGGACGGCCTGCTGCCGGGCACCCTCAACAGCGAGGTGCGCGATGACGCCTGCGGTGAGCAGATCCATTTTGAAAATGCACAGCGATCCATCCGTTACGCGATGAACAATTCATTCGGTTTTGGCGGCAACAACTGCTCGCTCGTGTTCGGCAGGGCGGACTGATGGCGATGTTTGAAGCAACCCTGGAAGGTGTGGGTTTCTGGTGCACCGGCCTGCCCTCGTGGCAAGCGGCGTGTGATCACGTGCGCACAGGAGCGATCCCGGAAGGCGCACCCGCGCGGCCGTCGGCGCAGCTGCTGGCCGCCAATGAACGCCGGCGGGCGCCGGAAACGGTGGCCGTGGCACTGGACGTGGCACTGGCGGCCTGCACCCGCGCCAGCCGCGATCCGGCCAGTCTGCCGTCGGTTTTCACCTCCACCCACGGCGACCTGGCCATCACCGATTACATGTGCGCGGCGCTGACCCAGGACCCGCGCGCACTGTCACCGACCCGCTTCCACAACTCGGTGCACAATGCGGCGGCCGGTTACTGGACCATCGGTGCCGGCGCATTGCCGCCGGCCACCGCGCTGAGCGCCCACGAGGCCAGCTTCGCGCAGGGCCTGCTGGAAGCGCTGGCGCAACTGGCCAGCGGTAGCGAGGCTGTGCTGCTGGTGGGCTACGACAGCCAGTCCACCGGTCCGTTGGGCCAGGTCTCGCCCAGTCGCGGCCTGCTCGGCGGGGCGCTGGTGCTGTCCCGGACACCCGCTCCCGGGCAGCCGAGGCTGCAGGTCGCCCTGAGCGACGCAGCCAACGCATCGGCGCCAGATGCCGACGGGCCATTGTCACGCTGGATGCGCGGCAATGCGATGCAGCCGATGCTGCCGTTTTTTGAAGCGCTGGCGCTGGAACGGACCCAGGTGCAGCTGGCGGCCGGTAACGGGCAGTGGTTGAGCATAGGGATCGCTTATGACTGATAGGACTCCTCTCACCGCCGACGAGGTCGCCGTCCTGATCCCGGCGTTGAACGAATCGCTGCGGATCCGCGAAGTGGTGTCGGGCGCGCTGGCGCACCATCGCCATGTGATCGTGGTCGACGACGGCTCCGACGACGACACCGCCGGATGCATCGCCGACCTGCCGGTGATCCTGCTGCGACACAGCCGGCGCATGGGCAAGGGCCATGCGCTGCGCAGCGGGTTTGCCGAGGCGCGCGCCCGCGGCCTGCGCGGGGTGCTGACCATGGACGGTGACGGCCAGCATGCCGCCAGCGACCTGCCGCGCCTGCTCGACAGCGCCAACCGCCATCCCGGCTGCATCATCATCGGCGCGCGCCTGCGCAAGCGGGCGCTGCAACCCATCCACCGGCGGCTGGCCAATGAGTTCGGCGACTGGGGCATCGCCTGGGGCACCGGCTACCAGGTCGCCGACAGCCAGAGCGGGCAGCGTTTCTATCCCGAGCAGGTACTCGCGCTGCAGGACATTCCCGGCGAAGGCTTCGTGTTTGAGGCACAGGTGGTGATTTCAGCCGCACGCCAGCTGGGCACGCGTTGCGTGTCGGTACCGATCGAGTCGCGCTACCAGAGCGCGAACAGCAGCGAACAGTTCCGCCGCAGCCACTTCCGCCCGCTCAGCGACCTGTACCGCATCACCAGCCACATCGTGCTGCAGGCCTTGCGTTACGGCCACATCCGCGCGGTGTACCGCGCCATCCAGGCCAATCCGCCGCTGATTGACGACCCCAGCGGCGAGTTCGGCCCTCCTGTCGCCGTGTCCAGCCCCCACCGGGAGCACGTATGAATTCTGCCGTCACTGATGTCCTGATCATGGGTGGCGGCCTGGCCGGCCTCAGCCTCGCCATCCAGCTCAAACAACGCGATCCGTCACTGGCGGTGACGGTCATCGAACGCCGCGCCCATCCGGTGCGGGAAGCGGCCTTCAAGGTCGGCGAATCGACGGTGGAAATCGGCGCGCATTATTTCGCCAACGTGCTCGGTTTCAAGGACCACCTGGAAAACCGGCATATCCGCAAGTTCGGGTTCCGCTTCTTCTTCTCCGAAGGCCAGCACGATATGGCCGCCTGCACCGAACTGGGCGTCAGCCGCTTGCTGCCAACGCCCTCGTGGCAGCTTGATCGTGGCCGCTTCGAGAACTTCCTCGGCGAACAGGCTGTCGCGCTCGGGGTGCGGTTCCTGGATGAGGCGGTGGTACGCGGCATCGAGCTGGGTGAGGGCGCGGATTCCCACCAGGTCCGCTACGAACGCCAGCAGCAGACCACGACACTGCACGCGCGCTGGCTGGTCGATGCCAGCGGCCGCGCCGGGCTGCTCAAGCGCAAGCTGGATCTGGCGCAGGCCAACGCACATGAAGCCAATGCGGTGTGGTGGCGGGTCGATGGCCACATCGATCCCAACCAGTGGAGTGATGATCCGCAGTGGCAACAGCGCTGCACACCGCCGGACCGCTGGCGTTCGACCAATCACCTGTGTGGCCCGGGCTACTGGTTCTGGCTGATTCCGCTGTCCTCCGGCGCACATTCGCTGGGCATTGTCTGCGATGCCGCGATGCATCCGCTGGAGCGGATGAACACCCATGAGAAAGCCATGGCCTGGCTGCAGCAACACCAGCCGCAGATGGCCGCCACCTTGCAGCAGCCACAGCACACGCTGCAGGATTTCCTGTTCCTGCGCAAATTCTCCTATGGCTGCAAGCAGGTGTTCTCGGCCGACCGCTGGGCGCTGACCGGCGAGGCCGGGCTGTTCCTGGATCCGTTCTATTCGCCCGGCAGCGACTTCATCGCCATCAGCAACGGCTATATCTGCGACCTGATCGAACGCGACCGCAAGCAGCAGACGTGGGCGCCGTATGCGGAGATCTACCAGCAGGTGTACTTCTCTTTTTACGAGAACACCCTGACCCTGTATCAGGACCAGTACCCGCTGTTTGGCGATGCCCAGGTCATGCCGGTCAAGGTTATCTGGGATTACACCTACTACTGGGCATTGCTGGCCCCGCTGTATTTTGCCGACAAGCTCACCGACATCGGGCTGCTGGGGCGGATACGGGACCTGTTCCAGCAGGCACGCGAGCTGAACCTGGGAATGCAGGCGCTGCTGCGCGCGTGGGGCCAGCACAACGCCGGCCCGCAGCCGCCGGATGGCCGCCTGCTCGACCAGCACGGCATCGACTGGTTCTATGCAATGAACCAGTCACTGCACGAACAGACCGAAGTCGCTGACGAGGTGCTGGTGCAGCAGCTGCACGGCAATGTGCAGCGCATGCGCCAGCTGGCCGGCGAGGTGCTGGAACAGGCGCGCCTGCGTCACCCGCAGATCGACGGCCATGGCCTGGAAACCCTGGTCGCGGCAACGCCGGCCACCGCGCCGTCACTGGCCCCCCACTGGTACGGCTGAACCGGCCTCCGCGAGAAAGCCAATGTCACATACCCCGTTGTTGCTGCAGCTGCTGGTGATCCTGGCGGTCTCTCGCCTGTGCGGTCTGCTGCTGCGTTATCTGGGCCAGCCGCCGGTGATCGGCGAGATGGCCGCCGGCATCGTGCTGGGTCCGATCGTGCTGGGCGCCGCGTTTCCAGGCTTCCACGCCACCCTGTTCGCCCCGGCCTCGCTGCCCGCGCTGTCGGCGCTGTCGACATTGGGACTGGTGCTTTTCATGTTCATCGTCGGTGCCGAATTGCGCGCGCCCGACGGTGTGCGTGCGCAGCTGCGCAGCGCCGGCTGGGTCGGCATCCTCAGCGTCCTGCTGCCGATGGCGATGGGCATCGGCATCGCGCCGTGGCTGCATCCGACGCTGGCCCCGGCCGGCGTCGGCTTCTGGCCGTTCGCACTGTTCATGTCCGCAGCAATGTCGATCACCGCCTTCCCGATCATGGCGCGCATTCTCAAGGAACGCGGCATGACCCATACCCGCATCGGACGGTTGTCGCTGTCGGCGGCCGCCATCGCCGATGTGTTCGCCTGGATGATGCTGGCGCTGGTGGTGGCGCTGATCGGTTCGGGCGAGGGCTACACGGGCTTTCTCAAGACCACCCTGGGCCTGGTACTGCTGTGCGCGCTGGTGTTCGGCGGCCTGCGTCCGCTGTTCGGCGGGCTGCTGCGACGCTACGCGGCCGACGGCGTGCCATCCGGGATGATGATGGCGGCGCTGTTGATCGGCGTGTTCGCCTGCGCCGCCACCACCCAATGGCTGCACCTGCATCCGGTGTTCGGCGCGTTCCTGTTCGGCGCCTGCCTGCCGCGCGACGACCGGCTGCTCAAGAGCCTGATCGAGCGGCTTGAACACGTGGCGGTGATCGTGCTGATGCCGGTGTTCTTCGCACTGGCCGGGCTGGACACCAGTGCCGACGCCTTTGTCGGGGCCGGGCTCGGTGCGCTGGCGCTGATCCTGGCCGCGGCGGTGCTGGGCAAAGTGCTGGGCGGCGCGGCCGGGGCCCGCATCGGCGGCTACCCCTGGCGGGATTCGTTTGCGGTGGGCTCGCTGATGAACGCGCGGGCGCTGATGGAGCTGATCGTGATCAAGGTCGGGCTCGATGCCGGCCTGATTGGCCAGGAGCTGTTCACGCTGCTGCTGGTGATGGCGATCGTGACCACACTGATGACCGGGCCGCTGCTGACCCTGTTTGCCGGAAGGCGGCAACCGGCGTCGGGCACGCAAGGGCCTGGCCGCATCACGGAAACCAGCCCGCCCCGGTGAGGCGTACCGGCCGGGCACTGCCGGAGCCGGAGACAATCCACGCCGTCCGCCTCCATTACCGCAACGCCACTCAGCCCATGCCGCCGTTGATCCCGATCACCTGGCCGTTGATGTAACCGGCCGCATCGCTGCACAGGAAGGCGACCAGCGCGGCCACTTCCTGCGGCGTACCGGCGCGCGCGGCCGGCACCGTCTGTTTGATCAGCTCGGCGGGAAAGGCGTCGGCGGCCATCTGCCCTTCGATCACCCCGGGGGCGACCACGTTGACGCTGATGCCGCGGCTGGCCATCTCGCGCGCCAGTGATCGGGAGGCACCATGCAGGCCGGCCTTGGCCGCGGCGTAGTTGGTCTGGCCGCGATTGCCCAGCACCGCGGCCACCGAAGACACACTGACGATGCGGCCCCAGCGGGTGCGCGCCATCGGCAGCAGCAGCGGCTGGGTGACATGGAAGAAGCCGTGCAGTGACACCTCGATCACCCGGGTCCACTTGGCCGCGTCCATCCCGGCCATCGGCGCGTCGTCGTGGATGCCGGCGTTGTTGACGATGATCTGCACCGGGCCATCAGCCAGCAGCGCCTCCAGCGCCTGCGCGGTGGCTTCGCCATCGGCGACATCAAAGGCCACCGCCTGGGCACTGCCGCCGCTGGCGAGAATCTCCTGCACCACGGTTTGAGCGCGGACGAGGTTGGCATTGGCATGCACGATCACATGGTGGCCGTCGGCGGCCAGCTGGCGGCTGATGGCGCCACCGAGGTCACCGCTGCCTCCGGTCACCAGGGCGCGTCGGGGAGTAGAGGTCATGGTCGGATCCGTGATCGGTCGAAAAAGAAGGAAATCATGCCAGCGGCTGCAGCATCACCGCCGCGCGGCCTTCGGCCAGCAACTGGCCTTCATGCAGGATGCGGAAGCCGTACTGCTGGCTGGCCTCGGCTTCCACCAGCACCTGTGCATGCGCCTGGATCAGGCCGGGCAACTGGTCGATACGCGACACATGCAGCTGTACATCACGCAGCGCCACCAGCACGCCCGGCGCCGCCCGGCCGCCGTGATCGCGGGCGCGCAGCCCGCCATGCACCGCCATCGCCTGCGCGCCGTATTCGCACAGATGGATGGCGCCCAGCTGCCCGTTGTGGCGCAGCGGATGCTCCGGGTCACGATGGTTGCCGGCCTGCAGCTGCACGCTGCCGGCATCCCAGTGCAGCACGCGGTCCCACAGGCACATGCCGCCCTGGTGCGGAATCATCGACAGGATCTGCTCACGCGTGACCATCGGCACTCTCCCGCGACGGATGACGCGATACCAGCAGCGCCAGCACGAAGTTGCACACCACTCCCAGAGCGACCGTGCTGCCAATGGCGCGCAACACCGGAATCGAGGACCACGCCAGCAGACTGAACACCAGCAACGTCATCAGGCTGCAGACCAGCAGACCATGCAGGGTGCGCAACTGGTCGGCGTGGTTGTCGCCGGCATGCTCGAAGAACAGCCCGTAATCCAATCCCAGCCCGGCGGCCAGGATCAAGCCGATCAGGTGGAACAGATTCAGTTCAACACCGCAGCCGCGCAGCAGCGCCAGCACCAGCAGCGTGCTCAGCGCCATCGGCAACAACACCCGCCATACCCGCCGCGGCGAGCGCAACGCCAGCCAGACGGTACCGGTCAGCAGCACCATCGCCACCGCCAGCGCCAGCAGCACGCGGCCGCGGTAGGCGGCCACCAACGTTTCGGAGGCATGCTTCATGTCGAGCAGCTCGGCGCCGTGCGCACGCGCGGCGCTGGCCACGGCGGCCACGTCGTGCAGCCCGCCCAGCGAGACCAGCGCAGTGGCATGATCCGGCCCCTGCAGCAGCAAGCCCCCCACCGCGGTCGCCAAGGGCGTGCCCTCCAGATCGGCGGGCTGCAACGGCGGCGCGCTGCGGGCCTGCTGCAGATCCCGTACAAACGGCGCGAAGGCATCGGCGCGGAACGGGGTCTCGGCGACCGCGGTATCCAGCGCATGTTGCACGGTGGCGGTGTCGGGCAATTGCGCCTGGCGCCTGCGCTGGGTCGCGGCGCTGGGCAGGTAGCGCGCCGCCATGTCATAGCTGTCCAGCGCACCTTCGCCCACCAGTTGCTCCAGGGAAGGACGCAGCTGTTCCGAAGCCGCCAGCACTGCCTGTGCATTTTCGCCACGCAGGGTCAGCACATAGCGCACGTCCGGCGCGCCCAGCTCTTTGCGCAACTCGGCATCGCGCTGCAGATCCTGCGGATCGACCGGGGTCAGCCGCCCCAGATCGTTCTGCCAGAACGCCCCCGGCGCCCACAGCAGCGCGATCACGGCCGTCAGCGCCAGCGCCGCCAGCGACCAGCGCGGCCGCGGCAGCCGCTGCACCTGTCGCCAGATGCGCGCCAGCAGGGCCGAATCGGCGAAGTCGCGGGTCGGCGGATCGACCAGTGCCGGCAGCAGGTAGCGCGTGGCCAGCGCCGCGGTCAGCAACGCGGTGATGGTGAACACCGACAGCTGCTTGAGGCCGTCCACGCCCGAGAACAGGAAGGTGAGGTAGGCAATGCAGGTGGCGATCACCCCGGTGCCCAGGGTCGGCCACAGCGCGCGCACGTTGTCCCACGGTGACCGGCCCGGACGCTGGTGGCTGAAGAAGTGGATCGGATAATCCTGCACCACCCCGATCAGGGTGAAGCCGAAAGCGATGGTGATGCCGTGCACCCCGTCAAAGCCCAGCGCCACCGCGCCGAGCCCTGCCAGACCGGCACTGGCCAGCGGCAGGAAGCCCAGAATCGGCATCTTCCAGCTGCGGTAGGCCAGCCACAGCAGCAGGATCATGCCCAGCGTATCCAGCGTGCCGATGGTGCCCGCTTCGCTGGCGGTGCGATTGCCGATCTTGACCGAGAACGCACCCGGCCCGCTCAGTTCCAGCCGGCTGCCACTGTCGCCTGAAACCTGCGCGAAGACGCGCTCGACCGCATCCACCGCCGCTTGCTGACCGCTGGGATCAAACCCGGCGGCATGGGTCTGCACCAGCAGCAACGCCTGGGTACCGGTGCGGTCGAACCACACCTCTTCCAGCCGCTGGGGCGCGTTGGCCGGCTGCAGTGATTCGGCCACCCGCAGGATCTGCAGGGTCGGGTCGGAGGCCAGCAGCGGCTCGATCAGCGCACCGGCCGGCGAGCCCAGATCCTGCAGCCGTGCCTGCAGTTCCTCGCGCAACGTCGCAGTGGAGAACGCATCGTCCGGCAACTCGCCCAGCAGATAGCGGTACGGCAGCAGCTGCGGCGCAATGGCCTCCAGACCGGCCTGTTCGCCGTTGGTGACCAGTTCGAACTGCGGATCCTGTGCCAGTTGCGCGCGCAGCGCCTGTGACTGCGAGGCCAGTTCGAGCGGCGCCGCGCCGGACAGCGCGACCAGCAGCAGGCGGGTGCCGGGACCTTCGCCCAGTTCGTCCAGCAGCAGCTTCTGCGCCGGGGTCTGCGCATCGGGCATGAATTTGCGCAGGTCGCCGCTGAGCTGGACGCGCGCGCTGATCCAAGCGCTGGCCACGGCAAGCAGCAACAGCCAAGCGATCGCCAGACCGATGCGCTGCTTCGATGACAGGCTCAACGCGATCCACCGTCGTGGCACAACGCCGTCAGGGCGTCGGCATCGCGTACCGCGGCGGCGGCCACCGCGGCACCACCGAGCAGGGTCCGCTGCACATCGCCCTTGGCCGGGCGCGTTTCAATGCAGCGCAGCTCGTTGCCGCGGCCGTGCAAGGTGATGCTGGCCACCCGCCGGGCCAGCGCCTCGCCGCGCGGCGCCAGTCGCAGCTGCCATCGCTGCGGGGTGCCTTGCGGCTCAAGCCGGTAGGCCTGCTCCAGCGCCGCCTGGTCGCCCGACAGCAGCGCGCCGAAGCTGGTCTGCAGGTCGGCCAGTTCCGGCACCCGCGGCAGCGCGAATACCCGCGGCGGCTTGCCGGCACGGGCAATGCTGACCTTGCCCTCGGCAATGGTGGTGGTTTCGGCGTAAGGCGCGCTCACCTCGCGCACCAGCGTGGCGTTGTCGGGGCGCCGGTACTGGCCTTCCACCCGCAACGGCTCCTTCAGCAGCGCCGAACCGCGCAACTCGACAAAGCCGGTCTGGCTGGGCGCCGGCTGGGCCAGTTGCTGGAGGATCCAGCGGGCCTCAAGGGCGCTCGCCGAGGCTGTCAGGGCCGTGCTGGAGATCAGCAGCAGGAGTGCGCGCCGGGTCCACCGGGGCAGGGAACGCGTGGTCATCGGCATGCCAGAAATCATAGAAATTGAACCAGTTGTAAGGGGCACTGCGCAGCCGCGACTCCAGCCGTGCGGCGTAGCGCTGGACCAGCTGTGCCAACGCACCGGCACGCTCGCGGCGCGGGATCTCGACGACGTCGTCAAACGCCTCGAACACCAGATCGTAACGGTTGCCCCCGCGGTACAGACCAAATGCCAGTACCACCGGCACCTTCAGCACGGCGGCAATCAGCCACGGCGCGGTGGGAAATGGCGCAGGCGTGCCCAGCAGCGGCGCGGCGACCGACGGCTCGCCCGGCCGCGCGCGATCCACCAGCATCGCCACCAGCGCCCCTTCCTCGAGCGCCTGCTTGATCGCCATCACGATGGAGGGGCCGTCCTGGCCGGCATCGATGATTCCGGCCGCCAGCACCGGATCCAGTTCGGCCAGCACCTCGGTGATCGCCGGGTTGTGCGCCTTGTCCAGCAGCACCCGCAGCTGGATGTCCGGGCGTTGCCGGCCCAGCGCGCGCAGCGCGTCGAAACTGCCCAGGTGCGAGCCGAACACCAGTACCCCACGGCCCTGGTCCATCGCCGCGTGCAGCTGCTCCAGACCGACATTGTGGATATCGAACAAACGCATGCGCCCACCGAGCATGAACACCCGGTCCAGGATGGTGGCCGCGAACGTATGGATATGCCGGGCGACTTCGGCCAACGAGGCGGAGCGCCCATGCACCCGCGACAGGAACGCGCGCGAGGCGTTGCGTTCGGCGCCGCGCATCAGCAGGAAATACAGGGTGATCGGATACAGGCAGAGCCGCGAGACACCGCGCCCGCCATAGCGGGCGATGGCGGCAATCAGCCGGATCGCACCGCGGCCGCCGCCTTCAGGACGGCGCTTCCAGTCGACCTCGCTCATGCCAAGGCATCCGGCGTTGCCATCACCAGCTCACCGCGCACCAGCAGCTGCGCCTCGCGCAGCACCTTGAAGCGCCAGCGCGGCGCGGCGCCTTCCAGTTCTATCGTCGCGACCTGATCCGGCAGCAGCGGCGCCATGAACTTCACCTGCGGCAGGCGCACGGCGGTGACCGGCACGCCGCACTGGCCGCTGATGGCCAGCAACACCTGCTCCAGCACCACCACGCCCGGCACCAGCGGCCGCCCCGGGAAGTGGCCGGGCAGGCAGGGATGGTCGGCGGGAATAGTGAATTGCATGGCATCCACCGGAACAAGGACGGCCGCAAAGGATAACCGGCGCCGGTACCGCTCAGCGCAACAGGTCGCGCCAGAACGCGGGACCCAGCTGCGCCATCTGCCGCGCGAACTGCAAGGCGTTGCGATCTGGACGGTCCGGGAACAGGCGCGTACGCAGCGCGTATTCGAGTACGAAGAACCCTCCGATCAGGCCCCAGTTGGCGATATTGGCGCACCATGACCACTGCTCATGGGTGACCGGCCACCACGGCCGCAGGCCCAACATGACCAGCAGCCCCCCCGGTACGGCGCTGGCCGCCAAGGCAAGGTTCAAGGCCGCCAGCAGCACCAGCACCGCCACCCAGGCCCCGGTCAGGTGGCGGGTATAGCGCTCCAGCGCGGCGGTCACCGGCATGCCGGCACGCTGATACAACGCGCGCATGATGCGCCCGATCAACGGCACCTGGCCTGCGCCCAGCGTGCGGGCGAACCCCCACGCCACCAGCAGCGGGAACACCACCGGCGGGGCCAGCAACAGCATCCACGCCAGCGGCGAGCCGGCCAACCACACCAGCGCCAGCGTGCACAGCAGCAGTAGCGGCAGGGCCCAACCGCGGCGCTGTGCCAGCGGCGCCAACAACAGCAGCAGTACCAGACTGAACATCGCCGCCGCCGCCCAGATCCCGTCGCTACGGAGGCTGGCCACGTGCGACAGCAGCGGGTAGGCCAGCAGCAGCAGCATGCGGATCAGCGCAGCGGCCGCACCGTGGCCGGAAGGAGGCGCAACAGCCACGCGCTCCACCTCAGGCGGGCTTGTTGGCGTCGATATGAGCCGAAAGCGAGCGCAGCGACGTGAAAATACGCCGGTTGTCCTCATTGTCCGAGCGCAGCTGGAAGCCGTAGCGCTTGCTGATGGCCAGCGCAAGCTCCAACGCATCAATCGAATCCAGGCCCAAGCCGTCATTGAACAGCGGCGCCTCCGGATCGATCTGCGACGGAGTGACGTCCTCCAGGTTCAGGCTTTCCACCAGCAATTCAGCCAATGCGGCCTCGGACGGGGTTTGTGGCGACATGTACAGGTCCAGCGACGATTATGGAGGCGTAACGATCCGGCATCACCGTCGATAGCGCAACCGCGGTGGAAAAAACACGCGCGCTATCATGTGCCATCCCGGTTACACCGAATGTCCAGCGCATGATGTTTCCAGCACCACCCCCGTTGCCGCCTACCCCGTCCGGCCTTGCCCGCAACACCACGCCGGTCACCGCATGTGCGTGTTCCGGTAGCGCACCATGAGCGCCCATGCGGCGGTGACGTCCGCGTTGGCCGCATTGACCGTCGACTATGTGCCGGCCGCGCAGCTGCCGCTGTTGCTGGCCGATCCGCAGGTGCTGGCCATCTTCGCCTTTCATGCCGGCCGCGACGCGCCGGCCAGTGACGATCCGCGTTATCTGCAGGTAGGCCTGCAGGCCCATGGTGAACCGCAGCTGGAAGTGTGGCGCAGCCGCGCGCCGGTGCGCAGCGGACGCGACGCGAACGGCCTGGCCTGGGCCAGCGATGGCGCGCTGCTGTTTGGCGCCATGCAGATCGATGAGGCTACCGCCGGCGGCATCCTGGAAGCCTCGCAGCAGGCCTACGCGCAGATGCTTGCCGCGCTGCCGCAGCACGGTTACCCGCATCTGCTGCGGATCTGGAATTACTTCGATGCCATCACCGAAGGCGATGGTGACCAGGAGCGTTATCGACAATTCTGCATCGGCCGCGCCCGCGGCCTCGGCACGGTTGATCCGACCACCCTGCCGGCGGCGACCGCGATCGGCCGGGTGGATGGCGTACGGGTACTGCAGGTCTACTGGCTGGCCGCCCGCGAACCGGGCATTCCACTGGAGAACCCGCGTCAGGTCAGCGCCTACCGCTATCCGCGCCAGTACGGGCCGCAGCCCCCCAGTTTCGCCCGCGCCATGCTGGCCGCGCCCGGCAGTGCGCTGCCCTTGCTGCTGTCCGGGACCGCCAGCGTGGTCGGACACCAGACCCTGCACGCCGACTGCACCGCCCTCCAGCTGCAGGAAACATTCGCCAACTTCACCGCGTTGATCGACGCGGCGCGCCAGCATGTCCCCGCGCTGCCGCCACAGTTCGGCGCCGGAAGCCGGCTCAAGGTCTATGTGCGCGACGGTGACGAGCTGGCGCAGGTGCAACAACAGCTGTCACAGCATCTGGAGGCGCAGGTGCCGCGGTTGCTGCTGCATGCAACGGTGTGCCGCCGCGACCTGCGCGTGGAGATCGACGGCGTCCACGGCGGCTGAGCCGGCGGCGCAAAAGGCCCGGCGCTGCGGGGCTCAGTGGCCCAGCAGCGCCAGCAGCGCATCGCGCGGCAGCTTGCCGGTCTCGTTGCGCGGCAGCGCCTCGACCTTGCGCAACGGCCGCGGCAGGAACACCGGATCCATCAGCGTACGCAGCTCCTGCAGCAGCTCGGCCACCTCGCGCTGCGGGGCCACCACCAGCGCGGCGATGCGACCCACCGTATGTCCCGGTTCCGGCGCCAGCTGCAGCACCACCGCATCCTCGACCCCCTCGAGCGCCTGCAGTTTGCGGGTCAGGTCGCCCAGCGAGGCGCGCTTGCCGGCGATCTCCAGCAGATCGGCCCGTCGCCCGCGCAGCACGAAGCGGTCGCCGGGCAGCAGCTCCACCAGATCGGCCAGCAACACCGGCGTGGCCAGGTGCGGGGCATGGATGCGGGTGCCATCGGGCTGCGGTTCCAGCCAGACCCCCGGCAGCAGTTGCCAGGCGGTCTCGCGGGCGGTACGGCGGCGGGCGAAGATGCAGGTCTCGGTGGAGCCGAACACCTCGCGCACCTCGGTGTGGAAACGCTGCTCGGCGGCGGCGGCCAGTTCCTGCGGCAGCGGTGCGGTGGCGGTGACGATCCCGGCCAGCGGCGGCAGCGCCACGCCCGATTCGACCAGCGCCTTCAGGTGCACCGGTGTGGTGACCAGCAGCCGCGGCGCCGGTACCGTGGCCAGCGCCTGCGCCACATCCTGCGGAAAGAACGGGCGCCCGGCCTGCAGCGTGGCCGGTGCCAGCAGCGGCAGCAGCACCGACATCTCCATGCCGTACATGTGCTGCGGCGGCACCGTGGCCACCAGCGAGGGCTGCGCCGGCCCCCACAGGTCCTGCAGCGCCTGCAGGTTCTGCGCGGTACTGGTCAGGAACGAGCCCCAGGTCTTGGGATTGGCACCGGGTACACCGGTGCTGCCGGAAGTGAAGCCGATCGCCACCAGCTGCTGCTCGGCCAGCTGCGGCACCGGTCCGGCCAGCTGCGGCAGCTCGGCCGGCAGCACATGGCAGTCGGGCGGCAGCCGCTCCGGCGCGGCATCGCCCACGCAATAGGTCTGCGCATAGCGTTGCCGCACATCGGCCACCACCGCCGGGGCGCGCGAGGACGGCAGCAGATTCACTTGGCCGCGCAGTGCGATCGCACAGAACGCCACCAGGAAGCGGTAGCGGTCTTCACACAGATTGACCACATGCCGGCCCGCCGGCAGTTGCGCCGCGACCCCGCGCACCTGCGCCAGGAAAGTTGCCAGCGTCACCGGGCCGCTGCCGAGCACCGCCAATGGCCGGTCGCTGGGGCCGGTGGCAAGTGGATGGACGGCGCGGGAGGAAGCTGCTTCGGGGGCAACGGGCATACGACAACCACGACCTCGGCTGGGCGAATGGACGACCGGCCGCACCGGGGCGCGGACAACCGGCGGCTAGCTTGGCGGCGGCTTGCCCGGCTGGCAAGCCGCACGCGCCGTGCCGGGTCAGTGGTAGCCCATCTCGGCGGTGACCTTGCCGCGGAACACGCGGTAGGACCACACCGTATAGCCCAGGATCACCGGCAGCAGCAGCGCCAGTCCGACCATGCTGAAACCCAGCGACGTGGCCGGCGCAGCGGCCTGCCACAGCGTCATCGTCGGCGGCAGCAGGTACGGCCACATGCCCAGCACCAGGCCGAGGAAGCCCAGCACGAACAGCGCCAGGGTCAGCAGGAACGGCGGCAGGTCGCGGCGCGGGTGCATCGCGCTGCGCCACAGCGCCACCGCCACCGCCAGCGTCAGCAGCGGCACCGGTGACAGCCACCAGAAGTTGCCGTCGCTGAACCAGCGTTCCATCACCCGCGACTGCAGGAACGGCAGCCAGGTGCTGACCAGGCCCATGAACACGAGCACCGCGACCATCAATGGCCGCGTCAGCGAACGCGCCAGCGCCTGCTCCCGGCCACCGGTCTTGAGGATCAACCAGGTGCTGCCCAGCAACGCATAGCCGGTGACCACCGCCACCCCGGTCAGCATCGAAAACGGGCTGAACCAGCCGAACGCACCGCCGACATAGCGCCCGTCCTGCATCTTCAAACCTTCCACCAGCGCGCCCAGAATCACGCCCTGCGCGAAGGCGGCCAGCAGCGAGCCCAGTGCGAAGGACACGCTCCACAGCCGACGCGAACGCTGCGCCTTGAAGCGGAACTCGAACGCCACGCCACGGAACACCAGCGCCATCACCAGCAGCAGCACCGGCAGATACAGCGCCGACAGCAGCGCCGCATAGGCCTTGGGAAAGGCGGTCATCAACCCGGCGCCGCCGAGCACCAGCCAGGTTTCGTTGCCGTCCCAGATCGGCGCGGCGGTGTTCATCATCACATCCAGCTGCGACTCGTCCTCGGCGAACGGCGCCAGGATGCCGATGCCGAGCACGAAGCCGTCCAGCACCACGTACATCAGCACGCCAAAACCGATCACCGCGAACCACGCCACCGTCAACACGGTTGCCATGTCCATCTCAGCGCCCCTCCAGCGGTTCATCGGCGCCGGACAGCGGCCGCGCCGGTGTATGCGTGCCGTCATCGCGCGGCGGCTGTTCATGCGGCGCCGGGCCGGAACGCAGGATCTTGACCAGGTACCAGGTGCCCCAGCCGAACACGAACAGATAACCGATGACGTAGACCGCCAGCGACAGCGCGGTCATCCACGCGCTGTGCGGCCCGACCGCATCGGCCGTGCGCAGCACGCCATACACCACCCACGGTTGCCGGCCCATTTCGGTGACGAACCAGCCGGCCACCAGCGCGATGAAACCGCTGGGCAGCATCCAGTGCCAGCCGCGCAGCAGCCATGTGGACTGCAGCAGGCGTCCACGCCACAGCTGGAAGGCCGAGATCCAGGCCACCAGCAGCATCAGCGTGCCGATCCCGACCATGATGCGGAACGCGTAGAACACCGGCACCACTGGCGGCCGCTCGCTGGCCGGCACCGAGCTCAGCGGCGCAAAGGTGCCGTCCAGGCTGTGGGTGAGGATCACGCTGCCGAGCTTGGGAATGGCGATCTCGTAATCGTTGCGTTCTTCTTTTTCGTTGGGCACGGCGAACACCACCAGCGGCACACCCTCACCGGGCGGGGTGTCATGCCAGTGCGCTTCCATCGCGGCGATCTTCATCGGCTGGTGCTTGAGCGTGTTCAGGCCGTGCATGTCGCCGACGAAGATCTGCACCGGCACCGTGAGCGCGGCGAAGGCGACGGCGGCCACCAGCATCTTGCGGCCGGCTTCCAGGTGCACACCGCGGCGCAGGTACCAGGCACCGACGCCGCCGATGACGAAACAGGTGGTGATGAACGAGCCCAGCGCCATGTGCGCCAGCCGGTACGGGAAGGACGGATTGAACACCACCTGCCACCAGTCCTGCGGATGGACGATGCCGTCGATGATCGTGTAGCCGGCCGGGGTGTGCAGCCAGCTGTTGGAGGACAGGATCCAGAACGTGGAAAACAGCGTGCCCAGCGCCACCATGCAGGTGGAGAAAAAATGCAGCCGCGGTGAGACCCGGTCCCAGCCGAACAGCATCACCCCCAGGAAACTGGCCTCCAGGAAGAACGCGGTGAGCACTTCGTAGGTGAGCAATGGCCCGATCACGGTACCGGCCACTTCGCTCAGGCGTGGCCAGTTGGTGCCGAACTGGAAGGCCATGACGATGCCGCTGACCACGCCCATGCCAAAGGACACGGCGAAGATCTTCTGCCAGAAGAAGAACAGCTCGCGCCAGACCGGATTGCGGGTGCGCAGCCAGCGCCATTCGACGAAGGCCAGCCAGCTGGCCGTGCCAATGGTGAAGGCCGGGAACAGCACATGGAAACTGACAACGAACCCGAACTGGACCCTGGATAACAGCAGCGCGTCCACAGCGCTTCTCCACACGACGTGTAATTGGGGCAATTCTGGTCCGGTATTGGTTAAGAACGGATGTGACCGGTTGTCGCAGTGCGTCAAACTGCCGCAGCGGCACGGCGGCCCGTCCGGCCGCCACGACCGCACGCGGGCAGCGGAGGTCCGGTGGATGACCGGTCATCCGCCGGCCCGGTCGGCTGTCCGCGCGGCTTGCCGATTTCGGCCCCCGGCGCGCCGGTTGCCGCGCCCATGACCTGTGGCCCAGCCCGGGCGCAGGCCGGACTGCTAGGCTTGTGCGGTTTTCTTTCCCGGTATCCGCAATGCCCAGACTCCTGCCGCTGTCCCTGCTGTTGTTGGCCGCTTTCGGCAACGCCCACGCCGCGACCACGCCGATCACCATCGAACAGGCCATGGCCGACCCGGACTGGATCGGCCCGCCGGTGGAATCGGCGTGGTGGTCATGGAACGGGCAGCAGGTGGAGTACACGCTCAAGCGCCCGGGCAGCGCGGTACGCGACAGCTTCCGCCTGCCGCTGGCCGGCGGCGTCGCCCAGCAGGTGGCGGACGACCAGCGCGGCACGCTGGATGCGGCCAACCGCATCTATGACGGCAGCCGCCAGCGCATGGCGTTCGTGCGCAATGGCGATGTGTTCGTGCGCGATCTGCGCAACGGCACCCTGAGCCAGATCACCCGCAGCAACGAACGCGCCAGTGGTGTCAATTTCGCCAGCGATGGCGGTGTGATCTGGAAAGTGGGCAACAACTGGTTCCACTGGAACCCGCGCAGCGGGGTGACCGGCCAGGTGGCCCAGCTCAAGGCCGAGAAGAATCCGGCCGACGCGCCCAAAGCCGATGTGCTGCGCGACCAGCAGCTGCGCACCCTGTCCACGCTGCGCAGCGACCGCGCCCAGCGCGAGGAACTGCGCGAGCAGGGCGAGCGCTGGCGCCAGGCCGATCCGACCCGCGCGCCGGCGCCGATCTTCCTCGGCGCCGAGGTCGAGATCGTCGACAGTGTGCTCTCGCCCGATGCGCGCCACCTGATCGTGGTGACCAAGCCCAAGGGCTATGAGGAAGGCCGCGGCGGCAAGATGCCGCTGTACGTGACCGAGTCCGGCTACGAGGAAGCCGAAGACACCCGCACCCGCGTGGGTCGCAACAATCCCGAGCCGCACGCGTTCTGGCTGGCCGACGCCGCCACCGGCAAGGTCCAGGCGCTGTCGCTGGATGATCTGCCCGGCATCGCCACCGACCCGCTGGCCGCGCTGCGCAAGAAGGCCGGCAAGGACCCGCTCAAGGGCAACCGGCCGCTGGAAGTGATGAGCGAGTTCATGGGCGGCGGTATCCGCTGGAATGCCGATGGCAGCCAGGCGGCAATCATGCTGCGCGCCAACGACAACAAGGACCGCTGGATCGCCACCACCAGTGCCACCCGCGCCAAACTGGAAAGCCGCCATCGCCTGACAGACGCCGGCTGGATCAACTGGGGCTTCAACGATTACGGCTGGATGCCCGATGGCCGCACGCTGTGGCTGCTGTCGGAGGAATCGGGCTACTCGCACCTGTACACGCAAAGTGGCAGTGGCAAGCCCAGGGCGATCACGTCGGGCAACTGGGAAGCCTCGGCACCGGTACTCAGCGCCGACGGCAGCAGCTTCTACTTCCTGTGCAACCAGAAATGGCCCGGCGACTACGAAGTGTGCAACGTCAACGCCAACGGCGGTGCCGTGCGCGAAGTGACCGCGCTCGATGGCGTGGAAGACTTCAGCCTGTCGCCGGATGGCGGGCAGCTGCTGGTGCGGTATTCGGCACCCTACCTGCCGGCGCAGATCGCCGTGCTGCCCAGCAGCGGCGGCGAAGCCCGCCCGCTCACCGACACTCGCAGCGCCGCCTTCAAGGCCCGCGAATGGGTACAGCCGCAGATGGTGCAGGTGCCGTCCAAGCACGGCGCCGGCCATATCTGGGCCAAGTACTACGGCCCGGAGAAGCTCGAAGCGGGCAGGCAGTACCCGATCGCCATGTTCGTGCACGGTGCCGGCTACCTGCAGAACGTGCATGCGCGCTATTCCAACTACTTCCGCGAGCAGATGTTCCATAACCTGCTGGTGCAGCAGGGCTACATCGTGCTGGACATGGATTACCGCGGCAGCGAGGGCTATGGCCGCAACTGGCGTACAGCCATCTACCGCAACATGGGCCATCCGGAGCTGGAGGACTACCTGGACGGCCTGGACTGGCTGGTCGAGACCAAGCAGGGCGACCGCGACCGCGCCGGCATCTACGGCGGCTCCTATGGCGGCTTCATGACCTACATGGCGCTGTTCCGTTCGCCGGGCACCTTCAAGGCCGGCGCCGCGCTGCGTCCGGTCGGCGACTGGCACCAGTACAACCACGCCTACACCAGCAACATCCTCAACACCCCGGACATCGACCCGGAGGCCTACCGCATCTCCTCGCCGATTGAATATGCCGAAGGCCTGCAGGACCACCTGCTGATCGCGCACGGCATGATGGATGACAACGTGTTCTTCCAGGACTCGGTCAACATGAGCCAGAAGCTGATCGAGCTGCACAAGGACACCTGGTCGATCGCGCCCTACCCGCTGGAACGCCACGGCTACACCCGCGCCGACTCCTGGCTGGACCAGTACAAGCGCATCTACAAGCTGTTCGAGCAGGAACTGAAGTAAGCACCAAGGGCGCCGCACGGCGCCCTTCTTACCGAGGATGGCGGCGCCCTGGAAACAGCGCCCGCCACCAATCCCACCGCACAGGAAGTCTCGCCGTGTCCCCCTCCGACTCCCCGATCCGCATCGTCACCGCGGTGATCCTCGATGACGCCGGCCGCGTGCTGGTGGTCCGCAAGCACGGCTCGGACACCTTCATCCAGCCCGGCGGCAAGCGCGAACCCGGCGAGGAGGCGCTGCAGACGCTGGTCCGCGAGCTGCACGAGGAACTGGGCGTGAGGCTGCGACCGGACGGTGCACAGGCCCTGGGCGTGTTCGAGGAAACTGCGGTCAACGAGCCCGGCCGGCGCGTGCAAGGCGAAGCCTGGCGGGTGCGGGTCGAGGGTACGCCGCAGGTGCAGGCCGAGATTGCCGAGCTGGCGTGGATTCCATTGCAGCCCCCGCATGGCGTACGTCTGGCGCCACTGAGCGCCCGCCATATCCTGCCGGCCGCCGCCGTGCTGGCGGGTGCGCCCGGGACTGGGCAAGCCGGCTGAACCGGGCGATAGTTCGGGCTCTTCCACCTTGCCCGGCCCGCGTGAACCCGCCCGACCTTCCCCCTGCCCGCCCCCCACGCGATGCGGCCACCGGCTTCATCGATGTCACCGCCAAGCTGTCGCTGCTGATGGCGGCGCTGTCCATTGTCTGGAGCCTGCTGCAGCTGCTGGCCGTCGGCCTGCTGCAACACCTGGACGTGGCCGGCTGGCTGCAGCAGCAGGCCCTCCCGGTTCCGGCAGCGGTGCAGTGGGCCGCGCAGCACCTGCTGGGCCTGTCACTGTTGCTGCTGCTGGCCTCGCTGGCGTTTCTGGGGGTGTCCTGGGGCCTGCTCAAACGGCGCGAGTGGGGCCGCATCGGGTTCATCGTGTTTGCGCTGCTGGTGGCATTGGCCAATTTCGCCTTCCTGCCGCTGGTCCAGGACATGTTCAACAGCATGTACCTGATCATGCCGGCCGAGCTGCTCGATTCACCGCAAGGCCAGGAGCTGCGTGCACAACTGCGCCTGAGCCAGTGGACCACCCTGCTGACCGCTGCCGTCACCGCCGTGGCCATCGCCGTGCTGCATGGCTGGCTGGTGATCAAGCTGCAGCGTGTGGACGTCCGCAGGCAGTTCCGCTGAGCGCGGCAGCGGCACGATACCGCCCCCCGCAGCACGCCGCCGCTCCGTACCCGCCCGGCACGGCGGCAGCGCAGGCCTGCGCTAAAGTACGCACATGAATGAATTCGACCGCGTACGCGACTACCTGACCGGCCTGCAGGACCGCATCTGCAGCACCATTGAACAGGCCGATGGCCAGGCGCGCTTCATTGAAGACCGCTGGCAGCGCGCCGAAGGCGGCGGTGGCCGCACCCGCATCCTGCGCGAAGGTGCGGTGTTCGAGCAGGCCGGTATCGGTTTTTCCGATGTCGCCGGCACCCGCCTGCCGCCGTCGGCCTCGGCCAACCGCCCGGAACTGGCCGGCGCCTCCTGGCGTGCGTGCGGCGTGTCGCTGGTGTTCCATCCGCGCAACCCGTACCTGCCCACCACCCACGCCAATGTGCGCTATTTCCACGCCGAGCGTGATGGGCAGAAGGTCGCCGCATGGTTCGGGGGCGGCTTCGACCTGACCCCGTTCTACCCGTTCGACGAAGACGTGCACCACTGGCACACGGTCGCGCGCGACCTGTGCAGGCCCTACGGCGCGGAGCGCTACGAGCAGCACAAGCGCTGGTGCGACGACTACTTCTTCCTCAAGCACCGCAATGAGACACGCGGCATCGGCGGCCTGTTCTTCGACGACCTGCATGACGATTTCGACACCGACTTCGCCTATCTGCGCGCGGTCGGCGACGGTTTCCTCGATGCCTATCTGCCGATCGTGGAGCGGCGCAAGCACACGCCTCATGGCGAGCGCGAACGCGAGTTCCAGCTGTACCGGCGTGGCCGCTATGTCGAGTTCAACCTGGTCTACGACCGCGGCACGCTGTTCGGCCTGCAGAGCGGCGGCCGCAGTGAAAGCATCCTGATGAGCCTGCCGCCACGGGTACGCTGGGAGTACGGCTTCCAGCCGGAGCCCGGCAGCGATGAAGCGCGCCTGGCGGACTATCTGGTGCCACGCGACTGGCTGGGCGCCTGACCGTCAACGCGACTCCGGGCGCTGGATGATGGCGATACGGCCGTTGGTTTCCAGCAGCGCCACTTCGACATCCTCCAGCGCCGCGCAACCGGCCTCACGCATGGCATGCTCGAAATCGGCCTTGCTGACCAGCTCGCGCCTGAGCACGCCCCGCAGCACCCGGCCATGCCGGGCCAGCACCACCGGCTCGCCTTCGATCACCTTTTCCGCCCATGGACTGCGCGCGCTGATCCAGCCCACCACATAATTCAATGCGATCAGCGTGGCCGCCAGCAGCAGCCCGCCACCGAGCGAGGTGTCCTGGCCCAGCAACGCGTTCTGCACCGCATTGCCCAGCAGCACGATCAGCAGCATGTCGAACGGTGTGAACTGGCCCAGCGCGCGTTTTCCGGCCAGACGCACCATCACCAGCACCACGGCATAGACGATCACCGCGCGCAGCACGAATTCCCACCACGGCATCGCCAGTGCGAACAACTCGGACATCTCCCCGACTCCCACGACACGTTGGCCGTCGATGCTCGCGTAGCGGCAATCAACGGCATGCGAGGGCGTGATGCCCCAAATAAAAAGCCCCGCCGACCAGGGGGGGGTCGACGGGGCCGGGGAGCGGGCATTTGGGGAGTAATCCCCGCTCCGAGATCTGCTCCAGGGGATGGGAGAGATCCGCGACAGACATTGCGTCTGCCGGGGACTATATGAGCATTCCCAACATTGATGGTTCGTGAAGAATTGCGCTGAAAACCGTGGTGATTAAGGGGTTATTCATCCGAAAACGCCTTGGCGAAAAGTGAATGCGTCGCACGATATGCAACGTTCCATTCGCATCACCAAATCACCCCACTCAGCGCCCAATCCGCAGGTCAGTGCGCCTCATCCCAGTTGTCGCCGATCCCGCAATCCACCACCAGCGGCACGCGCAGACTGGCCGCCGCACACATCCGTGCCACCACTTCGCTGCGCAGCGTGTCGATGAAATCGGCATCGGCCTCGAATACCAATTCATCGTGGACCTGCAGGATCATCAGCGCGCGCTCGCGATGATCGGCCAGCCACGCATCCACACTGACCATCGCCCGCTTGATGATGTCCGCCGCGGTGCCCTGCATCGGTGCATTGATCGCGGCGCGCTCGGCGCCGGCACGCAGGCCCTGGTTGCGGGCGTGGATATCGTTCAGGTACAGCCGGCGACCGAACAGCGTCTCCACATAACCCTGTTCACGTGCCTGCACGCGCATGCGCTCCATGAAGTCGCGGACCGCCGGATACCGGCTGAAATACAGCGACACATAATCCTGCGCCTGGCCGCGATCGATGCCCAGGTTCTTGGCCAGCCCAAACGCACTCATGCCGTACATCAGACCGAAGTTGATCGCCTTGGCGGCGCGGCGCTCGTTGGCGGTCACTTCGTCCAGCGCGCGACCGAACACTTCAGCCGCCGTCGCGCGGTGCACGTCGGCGCCCTGCTCGAACGCACGCACCAGACCCGGATCCTCGGAGAGGTGGGCCATGATCCGCAGCTCGATCTGCGAGTAGTCGCAGGCCATCAGCTTGCGTCCCGGCGGCGCGACAAAGGCCTTGCGGATACGACGGCCGTCATCGGTGCGCACCGGGATGTTCTGCAGGTTGGGATCGGACGAGGACAGGCGGCCGGTCGCCGCACCGGACTGGTGGTAGCTGGTGTGGACGCGGCCGGTCTGCGGATTGACCATTTCCGGCAGCTTGTCGGTGTAGGTGCTGCGCAGCTTGGCCAGCCCGCGGTATTCCAGGATCACCCGCGGCAGCTCGTGCTGCTCGGCGATCGCTTCGAGTGCTTCTTCGTTGGTGGACGGTTGGCCCTTGGGGGTTTTCACCAGCGCCGGCAGGCCCAACTCGTCGAACAGCACGGCCTGCAGCTGCTTGGGCGAATCCAGGTTGAAAGTATGGCCGGCCAGCTCGGTGGCCTTCTGCTGCGCGGCCAGCATGCGGGCGGACAGGTCGCTGCTCTGCCGCTTCAGTTCGACCGCGTCGATGCGCACGCCATTGGCCTCGATCCGCGCCAGCACCGGCACCAGCGGCATCTCGATCTGGCGGTAGACCTTTTCCAGCGCCGGTTCAGCCGCCAGCTGTGGCGCCAGCACCCGGTGCAGGCGCAGGGTGATATCGGCATCTTCGGCGGCATAGCTGCCGGCCTCGTCGATACCGACCTGCGCGAAGGAGATCTGCTTGACCCCCTTGCCAGCCACCTCCTCGAACTTGGTGGTGGTGTAACCCAGGTAGCGCTGCGCCAGCGAATCCATGTCGTGGCGGGTGGCGGTGGAGTTGAGCACGAAACTTTCCAGCATCGTGTCGTCGGCATAACCCTGCACATCGACACCGTGACGGCGCAGCACGTGGATGTCGTACTTGCCGTGCTGGCCGAGCTTCTTCTTGCTGGCGTCTTCCAGCAGCGGCCTGAGCGCATCCAGCACCTGCTGCATCGGCAGCTGCGCCGGCGCCCCTGGATAGAGATGGCCGACCGGAATATACGCGCCCTTGCCAACCTCCACCGCCAGGCTGATACCGACCAGGTTGGCGCGCATCGCGTCCAGCGCGTCGGTCTCGATATCGAAGGCGAATTCGTCGGCGGCCTGCAGACGTTGGACCCAGGCCTGCAGCTGTTCCGTGGTGAACACCGTCTCGTACTCGCCCTTGGCCGCCATGGCCGGATCCAGGCCGCTCACTGGCGCGCTATCGACCGCCCTGGCATAGCCGGCGGCAGTGCCGCGCAGGCTGGGCTTGCTGTCGGCGGCCACTTCCGGCGCGGCAACGCCGCCCAGTTCGCGCAGCGCCTGGGTGAAGCCATAGCGCGCGTACAGCTCGCGCAGCGACTCCGCGTGCTGCTCGCGCAGCTTCAGGTCGCGCGGGCCCTGTTCCAGCGGCACATCGGTGCGGATGGTGACCAGCTCCCGGTTCAGCGCCAGCCGCGGCAGCGCGGCGCGCAGGTTTTCGCCGATCTTGCCCTTCATACCCGGGGCGGCGGCAATCACGCCCTCCAGGTCGTTGTACTCGGCCAGCCACTTGGCGGCGGTCTTGGGACCGCACTTCTCCACGCCAGGCACGTTGTCGACGGTGTCGCCCATCAGCGCCAGGTAGTCGACGATCTGCGTGGCACGCACGCCGAACTTGTCCATCACCGCGGCATCGGAATCGGTGCGGCTGCCGGTCATGGTATTGACCAGCACCACGCCCGGTCGCACCAGCTGGGCGAAGTCCTTGTCGCCGGTGGAGATGGTCACTTCCAGCCCGTCGGCAGCAGCCTGCAGCGCCAGGGTGCCGATCACGTCATCGGCTTCCACACCTGGCACGCGCAGGATGTCGATGCCCAGCGCCTGCACGATGTCGCACATCGGCTGCACCTGCGCGCGCAGGTCGTCGGGCATCGGCGGCCGGTTGGCCTTGTAGTCGGCATAAAGCTCATCGCGGAAGGTCTTGCCCGGCGCATCGACCACGAAGGCGACGTATTCGGGTTTTTCCTTCAACGTGGCGCGCAGCATGTTGACCACGCCGAACAGGGCGCCGGTGGGCTCGCCAGCGGCGTTGGACAGGGGCGGCAGCGCATGGAACGCGCGATACAGGTAACTGGACCCGTCAATCAGGACTAATCTGCTCATGCGGCGATTCTACGCGGCACGCCCGCACCGGCGGCGCCATGGACAGCGCATAATCGAGACCACAACCTGGCGCTCGGAGCCCTTCATGAAAAACCTGATGCTGTTTTCCCTGTTGGCACTGGCCGGTTGCGCCAGCAGCGGCACGCGCGGCGATGCGCCCGTGGACGTGGCCGGCGCTGACGTCGTATCGCGCACGCAGGACAACGGCGATCTCGTCGAGGAATACCGCATCCAGGGCCAGCTGCGCATGGTCAAGGTAACCCCGGCACGCGGCGCACCGTATTACATCTACGACCGCAACGGCGACGGTCGCATGGACAGCGACAAGGACGGCGCCTCGCCGGTGTACTGGAAGCTGTACAGCTGGTGATCGCCGGCACCGCAACCGGGGGAGGTTGGAACGTGACTTGCTTTGAGCCATGTCCCATCCCCCGCCCCCAGCGTCACCCATGAATTCGACTGAACGCCGCCAGCCCCCGACTCCCTCGCCGTCGCAGAACGGGCTCAACCACGCGCAGCAGCAGGCGGTGGAAACCCTGGAGCATTTCGGCTGGCAACTGCGCTTCGTACGCCGCCCGCTGTTCCGCGACGCGGTGCCGGTGCTGTTCGACCGCGACGATGCGCGCTACGTGGTGGTGCAGGCCGATGGCAGCCTGGACGAATCGCAGACCCTGGCACTGCGCGCGCCACGCGAAAACAACATCCTGAACTTGCGCCGCGCGTAACCGGCGCGACCTGCCGCCGCGCATGCGGGTGCAGGCACCCTACGGCAGATCCCGCTGCACTGTGACCAGATGCGACGCTGGGCGTCGCCAGCAGTGCGATCGCAGGTACACGCCGGATTCGTCCAGTCGTACCGGCGCAGGGCCGGCACGACGTGAATGTCAGCGGATCACCAGCACCGGCACCGTGCTGCGGGCCAGCACTTCGGCGGTCTGGCTGCCCAGCAGCACGCGCGAGATGCCGCGATGGCCGTGCGAGGTCATCACCAGCAGATCGCTGCCACAGGCCTGAGCAGTGTCGATGATGCCGTCGGCCGCATAGCGATCCAGTACGTGATGGGTCTTCACATCGGCGACACCGGCGGCCTGGGCGGCCTGCAGCGCCGGCTGCAGGATCTTCTGCGCGGCGTCTTCGCGGTCCTGCTTGTACTCCGGTGTGGCTTCATAGCCGGAGCTCCAGCCCATCGCGTCATACATGCCGACCGCCCACGGCTCGGACACGTTGACAATATCCACATGCGCACCCAGCTGCGCGGCCAGTTCCAGGCCCTTGGCCAGGCCCTTGCCGGCAAGCTCGGAACCATCGGTGGCGATCAGAATGCTCTTGTACATGGTCTGCTCCCTGAAAGTACCCGCGGGCGCGGGGACACCACCATGACATACCAGACGTTCAGGTTCCGCCTTGACCCTGATCAAACCGGCGGACGGGTGGCGGAGGCGGTGTTTTCACGGCCGGACCACGCCGGCTCCTATGATCTGACCGCTGACGCTCCCCACCATGGCTCCGTATGACCCGTGCCGCATCGACCGTTCTGGGACTTGTGCTGGCCCTGGCGCTGCTGCCCGGGGCAGCGGCGCAGGACACCTCCCCGGTGCCCCCTGCCAACGGCGCAGCGGCCACGCCCACCGCCAGCCCCCGCCCGATCGCGCTGGAGGACATCCCGGCACGGGCGGACACCGACGAGCGCTACGCTGACGAAGTGCTGGTCCGCAGCACCCAGGATCTGCCGATCCAGCGCAGCGCCGAACCGGAACTGCGGGCGATCGAGCAGTCGGTGGATGCCAAGGGCGGGATGTTCGCCTACGCCGAACTCAGACGCCTGCCCGTACTGCGCCTGGAAAGCCTGGAGCGCCACTGGAAGTTCGATGCGCTGCGCTTCAGCCATTGGAAGCAGGAGCTCCGGGCCAGCACCGATCCCTACGCGCGCGACGCCGCCGAGCTGTCCGGCCGGCGCGCGTTGTGGGAGGCCACGCGCCGCGCGTATCCGCCCGGGTCGCTGCCGGAGGCGCTGTCACAGCGGATCGATACGGTCATCGCCCGTCTGCGCCAGGCCGAGAACTCGTTGTCCAGCCCGCTGCAGCAGCAGATGGAACTGGGGCGACGCGCCAACCTGCTCGATGCCCGGATCCGCAGCGGCGCACACGCGGTGGCCGCCGCGATCGAACATATCGATCGCCGCCTGTTGCGGATCGATGCACCGCCCTTGTGGACAACCAGCGCCTCGGCCGCGGTCAATGACAGCATGCGCCAGGTGCTGCGCAAGGAACTGGCACTGGAGCTGGAGTTCATGCGCCAGTACGCCGAGGCGGGGCTGGGCAACCAGCGGGCACTGCGCGCCCTGGAAATCGTACTGGTGCCACTGCTGGGCTGGCTGGCGTGGAGGACCCGGCGTACCCCGCAGGTGGATGCGACCACCGCGGCCTCGGCGCAGGTGCTGCTGCGCCCGGTGTCGTGCTGGGTACTGCTGTCGATGATCGGGGTCATGGTACTGGAGCCGGATGCCCCGTTGCTGTTGCACCAGATCACCATGGTCGTGGCATTGATCCCGGTACTGCGCCTGTTACCGGCCCCGGCGCGCGCCCTGCTGGGTCCGTGGCCCTATCTGGCCTCCGGCTTCTATCTGCTGCAGCGGCTGGGTTTCTTCCTGCTGGCCAACCACCCGCTGTATCGCTGGTACTATCTGCTGCTGGCCGCGGCGATGCTGCTGCTGACCCTGTGGCTGCTGCGGCTGGCCCGTCGGCACACAGCCGATGCCAGCGCCTCGGTACGCACGGCGGCACGGGCGTTGGCGTGGACCGCGGTGGCGCTGCTCAGCGGCTCGATCGTGAGCAATGTGCTGGGCAATGTATCCATGGCGGTGATGCTGGCCGGCGGCATCATCGATTGCGGCTACATGGCACTGGTGCTGTACGCCGCGCTCGCGGTGTTCTCGGCATTGCTGCGGACACTGCTGGCCCAGCCCGGCCTGCACCACCTGCGGCTGCTGCAGGCGCATCGCGAAAGCCTGGCCGACGGCATCATCCGGGTGATGCGGCTGGGTACCGCGGCGGGGTGGCTGGTGTTCGCCATGGAGCGCTTCCGGGTCTTCCGCCCGCTGTGGTCGCTGGCCCAGTCGGCACTGACACGCCGGCTCGAATATGGCGAACTGTCACTGAGCCTGGGCGATGTGCTGGTGTTCTTCGTCTCGGTGTTACTGGCCTTCTGGATCGCCCGCTCGCTGCGACTGGTGCTGCAGGAGGAAGTGCTGGCGCGGATGTCGCTGCCGCGCGGTGTGGGCAACAGCGTTGCCTCGCTCAGCTACTACGCGCTGCTGCTGATCGGCCTGCTGCTGGCGTTGTCAGCCGCCGGCTTCAAGGTCGGGCAGCTGACCTTCCTGTTCGGCGCGCTGGGCGTAGGTATCGGACTGGGCCTGCAGGGCGTGGTCAACAATTTCGTCTCGGGCCTGATCCTGATGTTCGAACGCCCGTTGCAGCCGGGCGATGTCATCGATTTCGACGGCACCAGTGGCCGCGTCCACAACATCGGCATGCGCGCCACCACCTTGAAGACATTCGAGGGCGCCGATGTGGTCATCCCCAACGGCATGCTGCTGTCGGAGAAGCTCACCAACTGGACCCTGCTGGACAGCAGCCGCCGGCTGAGCGTGGACGTGGGCGTGGCCTATGGCAGCGATGTGGCACAGGTGCAGGCGCTGTTGAGCCAGGCCGTCAGCGACACCGCGCATGTGGCGACATTTCCGCCACCGTCGGTGTTCTTCCTGGGCTTTGGCGCCAGCTCGCTGGACTTCTCGGTGCGCGCCTGGACCCATGACGCGGACAACTGGATGGGTGTGCGCAGCGCACTGGTAGCCAACCTCCATGCTGCGCTGAGCCGGGCGCAGATCGAGATACCGTTCCCGCAGCAGGACCTGCACCTGCGCTCGGTGGACAAGACCGCCGCCGAAGCATTGTTCCGCCGGGCGACGGGCACCGGCCACCCTGCCGGTACGGACGCGCCGCCTGCCTAGCCGCGCGTCGCGGCTACAGCAGCGTCAGGTTGGCGTAGGCCAGCACCAGCCACTTGCTGCCAGCCTCGGCGAATTCCACCTGCACCCGCGCATGCGCGCCGCTGCCCTCATAGTCGGTGACCATGCCTTCGCCGAACTTGGGGTGGGTGACCAGCGCACCGAGCCTGATCGGCGGCAGCTCGATGCTGGCGTGGCCGCCCATCACCCGGTTGGCGCCCAGCGAGGCCGGTCGCGACACCTGCACCTTGGGGCGAACCTCGTTGAGCAGCTCGCGCGGGATCTCGCGCAGGAAGCGTGACGGCAGGCTGTAGTTGTCCTGGCCATGGATGCGACGCGACTCGGCATAGCCGAGCACCAGCTTCTGCCGCGCGCGGGTGATACCCACATAGGCCAGACGCCGCTCCTCCTCCAGCCGCCCGCTCTCTTCCAGCGACCGCGCGCTCGGGAACAGACCTTCCTCCATGCCGGCCAGGAACACCAGCGGGAATTCCAGGCCCTTGGCCGAGTGCAGCGTCATCAGCTGCACGCCCTCCTCGCCCGCCTGGGCCTGGCCTTCGCCCGCCTCCAGAGAGGCATAGGACAGGAACGCGACCAGCTCGCTCATGTCCTCGGCGCCCTCTTCGATATCGTCTTCGCGGCGCACGAAGCGCGAGGCCACCGAGACCAGTTCGTCCAGGTTGTCGATACGCGATTCCGAGTCCAGCGCATTGCGACTTTCCTTGCCCCAATGCTCGCGCAAGGCCGAGCGTGCCAGCACGTGATCGATCCGCTCGGCCAGATCCATCTCACCGGATTCGGCAGCAAGCTGGCCGATCAGGGTGATGAAACCGGCCAGCGCATTCCTGGCGCGCGAGGTCAGGTCGGTGCCCTGGGTGGCCAGCATCGACGCTTCCCACAGCGACAGCGCCTGCTGCCGCGCGATGCGCCGCACCTCATCCAGCGTGCGCTCGCCGATGCCGCGCGTCGGCGTGTTCACCGCGCGCTCGAATGCGGCGTCATCGTTGCGGTTGGTCATCAGCCGCAGGTAGGCGAGTGCATCCTTGATTTCGGCACGTTCGAAAAAGCGCATGCCGCCGTACACGCGGTACGGCACCTGCTCGCTGAGCAGGGCCTCTTCAAACGCGCGCGACTGCGCATTGCTGCGATAGAGCACGGCGACATCGCCATAGCTGCCGCCGTCACGCACCCACTGGCGGGCGCGCTCGACCAGATAGCGCGCCTCGTCCATCTCGTTGTAGGCGGCGAACAGGTCGATCGGATCGCCATCACCGCTGTCGGTCCACAACTGCTTGCCGATCCGGTCCGGGTTGTGTGCGATCACCGCGTTGGCGGCGTTGAGGATGTTGGCGCTGGAACGGTAGTTCTGTTCCAGGCGGATGGTCTGCGCGCCGGGGAAATCCTTCAGGAAGCGCTGCACATTCTCGACCTTGGCGCCACGCCAGCCGTAGATGGCCTGGTCATCATCACCGACCACGAACACGTTGCCACTGTCACCGGCCAGCACCCGCACGAAGGCGTACTGGATGGCGTTGGTGTCCTGGAACTCGTCGACCAGGATCTCGCGAAAGCGCGCGCGATAATGCGCCAGCAGTGCCGGGTTGTCGCGCAGCAATTCATGCGCGCGCAGCAACAGCTCGGCGAAATCGACCAGCCCGGCGCGGTCGCAGCGCTCCTGGTAAGCGGCGTAGGCCTGACGCATGGCCTCGCCCCAGTGGTCATGCGGCTCGGGCTGGATGTGCGCCGGACGCCGGCCCTCATCCTTCTGCGCGTTGATCCACCACATCACCTGCTTGGGCGGGTACTTGCCGTCGTCCAGCTCCAGCTGCTGCACCACACGCTTGACCAGCCGCAGCTGATCGTCCGAATCCATCACTTGGAAGGCTTCGGGCAACCGGGCATCGGCCCAGTGCAGGCGCAGCAGACGATGGGCCAGACCGTGGAAGGTGCCGATCCACATGCCACGGCTGCCCTGGGCCAGCTGCGCGTCGATGCGATGACGCATCTCGCCGGCCGCCTTGTTGGTGAAAGTCACCGCGAAGATGCCATGGGTCGGCACGCCGATGACTTCGTTGAGCCAGGCGATGCGGTGGGTGAGTACGCGGGTCTTGCCGGAACCGGCGCCAGCGAGGATCAGGTGATGACCGGGAGGCGCGGAAACGGCCTCGCGCTGGGCTGCATTCAGCCCGTCGAGCAGGTGGGAAACATCCATGGACGCATTTTACGGGAAGCGCCCGGTCCCCGCCGCATGGCAGCTAGTGCTGCAGCTGCTGCAACAGGGTCGTGGCCGCGTGTGCGGCCTGCCCGCGCAATTCGGGGATGGCCAGACTTTCCCACAACCGGCCGATGCGCAGGCTGCCCAGCACCTGCAGGCGTGTCTCGATAGTGCCGTGGGCATCGATCAGGCTGCCATCGGGCGCGCTGTCGATACCGATCCCGTGCGGTCCCGGACGCGCTACGCCACTGCCGAGCAGCTGCTGCAGCAAGGTGTTGCGCATGGCCTGCGCCCGCATCTCCACACCGGTGGCGTTGATCGCACAGTGCACATCCAGCTGCAGCGGCCGACGACGGATGTCGTGGGCCAGCAGTTGCACGCAGGCCCCTTCGCTCACTACCGCCTGCAAGCGGCCGCGATGCACCTGCAGGCGTCCCTGCTCGGCCAGTGTCAGCAGCTGCGCGTGCACCGGTGCGGCAACGCGGTGCCGGTGTACGTCCCAGTAGCGCACCACGTGGCGCAGAAAGCGCCGCTGGTCATCGAACGACAGCGACTGCCACAGCGCCTGGCCCAGCGGGCGGATGCGCTCCATCACGCTCTGCCACGGAATGCCGCGCGCACTCGCCTCGGCCGCATGCCGGCGCAGCGCGCGCATGCGCTGGCGCAGGCTCATCGCCAGCAGCGGTTGCGGATCGTAGTCGGCCGCCGGCCCGGCCGCGTGCGGCAGCGGCAGCAGCGCATGCCGCGACAGCACGTGGATGGCCCCGTGATGGCCGCTGGCAAGCAGCGACATCACGGTGTCGACCATGCTCAGTCCGGAACCGACGATAGCCACATCCGCCGCCGGGGAGATAGCACGCACGGCCGGGTAATCCCATGCCTCGACCCGCTTGCCGGCGGGCAGCGCACCGGCGCCTCGTGCCGGCAGCAGCCGCAAGGCATTGCCAGGTGCCAACGCCACCGCCCGCGCGCGCAGCTGCGCACCTGAATCCAGCGCGAGGGTGAAGCCCTCGGCATCGGCCTGCAGCGCCCGCACATGTTCGGCGCGGACCTGCAACTGCGCGATGCTGGCAGCGGCGGCCTGCTGCAGGCGCAGGCGCAGGTAGTCCGCATAGTGCTGTCGTGGTACGAAGCGGTGGGCCAGCGTGTCGCGATCCAGCGCCGGGAAGGCCTGCACGTCCTGCAGGTAATCGAGAAAATCCTCCGGCTGCGCCGCAAAACCGCTCATCTTGGCCACGGGCACATTGAGCAGGTGCTCGGGATAGGTCGTGGCGTACGCCACGCCCCGGGCCAAGGGCAGATCGGGCTCCAGAATCAGCACCCGCAACGGCCGCTGCGCCTCACGCAGCACGCCAATAGCCGTGAGGGTGCCGGCAGCGCCACCACCGATGATGGCCAGGTCGTACACATGCGTAGTATCGATAACGCTCATAGGCCGGATTGTAGGGGATGGCATGCCCGCGACTGATGCCGTCAGGGCAGGTGCCCATGGGCGTGATACCCGCGATGTTTCATTCCGCAGAAACGCAGAACCCGCCTTGCGGCGGGTTCCGGATGAAACGCAAAACCGGCAATCCCGGGGGATTACTTGATCTTGCCTTCCTTGTACATCACGTGCTTGCGCACCACCGGATCGTACTTCAGGAATTCCATCTTCCCCGGGGTGTTCTTCTTGTTCTTGTCCGTGGTGTAGAAGTGGCCAGTGCCGGCCGAGGAAATCATACGGACCTTATCGCGCTTACCTGCCATGATTATTTACTCCTCAGACCTTTTCGCCGCGGGCACGCAGCTCAGCCAGAACGGAATCGATACCGTTCTTGTCGATGGTGCGCAGTGCATGCGCGGAAACACGAAGCTTGACCCAGCGGTTCTCGCTGGCAACCCAGAAGCGACGCTCATGCAGGTTCGGCAGGAAACGACGGCGGGTCTTGTTGTTGGCGTGCGAGACGTTGTTACCTGTCTGCACACCCTTACCGGAAACTTGGCATACGCGGGACATTGCGCACCTCGATAATATTGATGACTTCCTTAGCCAGGAAGACGGCGGCCCCGGCGGTTGCCCGCCACGCGTCATGGGAATCAAAGGGTTACGCTGTCGAGGATGTCCGGATGACGTGTTCCCGGCCACCGATCCGGAGGTTTCCGGACACAGCGAGCCGGAAATTATGCCCAAGGGCAGGCCAAAGCGCAAGTCCACGCCCGGAACACGGGCGACCGGGGGCTATTCCGGGGCAAATGCCAAGGCCCGGCGCCAGCGCAACGGCTGGGTGGCCCGGCCCGGATCGGGTGGGAACACGGTCAGGTAGCCGGCAGCGATGGCCCGTTCACGCAAGCGCTCACCGACGCCTTCGGCCACCTCCACCTCGACATGGGTCACGTGCCCCTGCGGGTCGACATCCATCGCCCACACCAGCCGGCCCACCCATTGCCCGGCCGGGATCGACGCATCGTAGTTCGGGCGGCCAGCCACATAGGGAGCCGAGCGCGTCAGTTAGTGCGGTGAATCCTCGATACGCGGATCGACCCGGACCTTGGCCGTCCCGGTACGGCCATCGCCGAGGACGACGTGCACCGTCCAGTCCCCCGCCGCGCCCCCAGCGGCCAGATCGGCCGGGTAGCACCGTTTGATTCCGCGATAGTCATCATGCTGCTGCAGTGACACCTGCGCACCCTCGGCATCCCGCAGTTCAATCTGCAAGCCGCCCACATCCGTGGAAACCGCATTGGCGGCAATGCAGATCTGATGGCCGTGGTCGCCCTGCATGACGAACTGGCGGTTCTGCTGGCGGGCCAGCGCCTCCACCGGCGGCTTGGACCACAAGAACTCGATGTAGAGGTCAGGCGCCTGAGCGGCAACATTGCCGCCACCGAGCAACAGCAGCCCCATCACCACAGACTGACACACGCGCATTGACTGCCTCCCGGAGCCGACCACCGGACTCTAGCAAGTCCGATGCTGCGCATCCCGACAGGCAGTCAGTCTTTGCGGTGCAGCCAGCGGTACAGCACCGGCAATACCAGCAGGGTCAGCAGCGTAGAGGAGACAATGCCGCCGATCACCACCGTGGCCAGCGGCCGCTGCACTTCCGAGCCGGCACCGACGTTGAAGGCCATCGGCACGAAGCCCAGCGATGCGACCAGGGCGGTCATCAGCACCGGTCGCAAACGGCCCAGCGCGCCTTCGCGCACGGCCACATCGAGACTTCGGCCCTGTTCGCGCAGGTGGCGGATGAAGCTGATCATCACCAGACCATTGAGCACGGCCACACCGGACAGCGCGATAAAACCGACGCCGGCCGAGATCGACAACGGAATGCCACGCACCGCCAGCGCCAGCACGCCACCGGTCAAGGCCAGCGGCACGCCGCTGAACACGATGCTCGCATCGCGCGCCGAGCCGAAGGCCCAGAACAGCAAGGCGAAGATCAGCAGCAGAGTCACCGGCACCACCACCGCCAGACGCTGGCTGGCCGAGATCAACTGCTCGAAGCTGCCGCCGTATTCCACCCAGTAACCGGCCGGCACTCTCACCCTCGTATCGATAGCCTGTTGCAGCTCGCTGACGAAACCACCCAGATCGCGGTCACGTACATTGGCGGTGATGACGATGCGCCGTTTGCCGTTGTCGCGGTTGATCTGGTTTGGCCCTTCACTGCTTTCGATACGCGCCAATTCACGCAACGGAACCGTGCGCGCGTCGCCGCTGCGCCAGCCACCGGCACGGCTGGATTCATCCGCACTGTCCTGTGCCAGTGCGGGCTCCAGCGACACCGGCAGATCGGCCAGTGCCGCAGGGTCCTGACGGATGGTTTCCGGCAGGCGGACGACGATATCGAAACGTCGATCACCTTCGAACAACTGCCCGGCCACACGCCCGCCAACCGCGGTGGAAACCGTGGACTGCAGCTGGCCCGGGTTGAGTCCATACCCCGCCAATGCCGCACGATCCGGCGTGACCGTCAGCAAGGGCAACCCGCTGGTTTCCTCCAGGCGCACATCGGCCGCACCCGGTATCTTGTTGGCCACCGCGACGATGCGCCGGCCCACCTGTGCCAGCGTTTCCATGTCATCGCCGAACAGCATCACCGCCACGTCGGCCCGCACGCCGGAGATCAACTCGTTCATGCGCATCTGGATCGGCTGGGTGAACTCGTAGTTGTTGCCGGGCAGCTCCTCCACCGCGGCCTCCAGTTCGGCCAGCAGCTGCGCGCGCGGCTTGCGCGGGTCCGGCCACTGCTTGCGTGGCTTCATCATGATGAAAGTGTCGGCGACCGAAGGCGGCATCGGGTCGGAGGCGACTTCCGGTGTGCCGATCTTGGAGAACACCTTGTCCACTTCCGGCAGCTGCTGCAGGCGTGCTTCCACCTGCTTCTGCATGTTCACCGACTGGGAGAGGTTGGTACCGGGAATGCGCATGGCGTGCATGGCAACGTCGCCTTCGTCGAGGTTGGGCACGAACTCGCTGCCCAGCCGCGCTGCCAGCAGACCGCAACCGACCACCAGCACCAGCGCAGCGGCAACCACCCAACGGCCACGCCGCATCACCCACGCCAGCAACGGCGCATAGCAGCGTGCGCGCAGCCATACCATCAAGCGGTTCTCCTTCTCCTCGATGCGGCCACCGAGGAACATGGCAATCGCCGCGGGAACGAAGGTTAGCGACAACAGCATCGCGCCGCTCAATGCCAGTACCACAGTGATCGCCATCGGGTGGAACATTTTTCCTTCGACGCCGGTCAGCGCAAAGATCGGCAGGTAGACCGCGGTGATGATGCCCAGGCCGAACAGGCTGGGCCGGATGACCTCGGCGGTGGCGCTGGCGGTTTCTGCAAAGCGTTCCTCGCGGGTCATCGCCCGGCCCAGCGCATGGGTGCGCTCGCCGAAGCGACGCAGGCAGTTCTCGATGATGATCACCGCACCATCGACAATCAGACCGAAGTCCAACGCGCCAAGGCTCATCAGGTTGGCGGACACACCACCGCGTGCCATGCCGGTCAGGGTGAACAGCATCGCCAGTGGAATCACCGCGGCGGTGATCAGCGCCGCACGGAAGTTGCCCAGCAACAGGAACAGCACCACGATCACCAGCAGCGCGCCTTCCAGCAGGTTCTTTGCCACCGTTCCAATGGTGCGATCAACCAGCGCGGTGCGGTCATAGCTGGCGGTGACCGTGACCCCAATAGGCAGGCTGCGCTGCGCCTGTTCCAGCTTCGCCGCAGCCGCGCGCGCCACCTCGCGGCTGTTGGCACCGACCAGCATCACCACCGTGCCCATCACCACTTCGTGGCCGTTCTGGGTGGCGGCACCACTACGCAGTTCCGGCCCTTCGGCTACCTCGGCCACGTCATGCACATGGATGGGCACGCCTTCGCGGCGGGCCAGCACGATGTTGCCGATTTCCTCCAGCCCGGCGACTTGTCCCGGCACGCGCACCAGGAACTGCTGGCCGTTGCGTTCGATGTAACCGGCGCCGATGTTCTGGTTGTTGCCTTCCACGGCGTCGGCGACATCCTCCAGGGTGAAGCCCAGCGCACGCAGCTTGGCCGGATCCGGGGTGATGTGGATCTGCCGCTGGTAGCCACCAATCGTATTGACCTCGGTCACGCCAGGTACGTTGCGCAACTGTGGCCGCACTACCCAGTCCTGCAGCGTGCGCAGGTCGGTGGCGGTGTAGGGCGAACCATCGGGCTTGCGCGCCTTGGGATCGGCGTCGATGGTGTACATGAAGATCTCGCCCAGGCCGGTGGCAATCGGCCCCAGCTGCGGGTCCAAGCCCTCCGGCAGCTGTGACTTAACCTGCTGCAGGCGTTCGGCGACCTGTTGGCGGGCGAAGTACAGATCGGTGCCGTCCTTGAACACCACCGTCACCTGCGACAGGCCGTAGCGCGACAAGGAGCGCACTTGTTCAAGCTTCGGCAGACCCGCCATCACCGTTTCCACCGGCCAGGTGATGCGTTGCTCCGTCTCCAGCGGCGAGTAGCCATCGGCGGCGGTGTTGATCTGCACCTGTACGTTGGTGATGTCGGGCGTGGCGTCGATGGACAGGCGGGTGAAGCTCCAGCTGCCGATCGCAATCAACGCGAAGGTGAGCACCATCATCATCCAGCGATGGGCGATGGCGCTGCGGATGATGCGCTCAAGCATGGCGGCACCCTCCAACTTGCATGCACTGGTCAATGTTCATGCGCGGCCCCCGCCTTGCCGATGTCGGCCTTGACCACATAGCTCTGCTCGACCACAACCTGCTCGCCAACGCGCAGGCCGTCCTTGACCTCGACCTTGCCGGCATCGCGTGCGCCCAGCACCACCGGACGCGCGGTATAGATATCGCCCTCACGCACGAACACCACCTCGCGGCCTTCCATGGTCTGCAGTGCGGAAAGCGGCACCACCATCGCAGCCGGCTGCATCGCCACCACGATGCGCGCTTTCACCGCCGCACCGGGCCGCCACAGGCCGTCGTCATTGCGCACGCTGGCGCGGGCCACGGTGCTCTGGCTTGCAGTGGCGGTGCCCGGCAGCACGCGCTCCAGGGTGGTGCTCTGGCTGCCGCCATCGGTCATGCGCGTCACCGTGACCGGCACGCCGGCGGTGATGTGCTGGGTGTCGTTGCCGAAGATATGCAGGTCCACCCACAGTTCGGACAGGTCGCCGATCTCGAACAGCGGCGTGCCCTCGCCCGCAACCGCGCCCACCTGTGCCTGCCGCGACAGCACCACGCCGCTGATTGGCGCGCTTACGGTGTAGGTGGTCAGGCTGAGATTGCTGTCGATGCTGGCCAAGGTCTGGCCGGCACTGACGCGATCACCGACGTTTGCACGCAGCGAACGGATCGGCCCGGGAAAGCGCGCCATCACCTGCGCGATGCGACCATCCACCGGGGTCAACAGGCCCTGCACCTCGTGCTCATCGGCAATGGTGCCAGCCTGCACCGCGGCGCTGCGGATGCCGGACTGGTCGGCCATAGCGGCCTTGATGGTGGTGCGGTCGGCGTGGGCTTCCTCGCCCTCTTCATGGGCGTAACCGTCTGCTTCGCCGCCGTTGTCCTCAGCATGGTCATGGCCAGCTTCTTCTGCTGCACCGGCAGCGGCTTCAGCCGCCGGCTCTGCGCCACAGCCGACCAACAGCAGACTCATTGCCAATACGCCGGCAGCGACAACATTCATCGGACGGCTCATCGTGCGTTCTCCACGGCAACGGTTGCATCGGTGGCCAGCATGCCCTGGCCGGTAAGACGCTGGATTTCGATCAGCGCGGTGTGTGCGGTGATGGCCGCGTCCAGCTGGCGCTGGCGCGACTCGATACGCATGGCCTGTAGCTGCGCCCATTCCATGTAGCTGGCAGCACCGGCGCGCCAGGCCTGCTCGGCAGCACGTTCAGCCTTCTGCAACTGCGGCAGCACATCACTGCGCATTCGCTGCACTTCCAACCGCGCGGTGACATAGCGTCCGTGTGCCTCGGCCAAGGTGGCGTACAGCTGTTGCTGACGGGCCTGGCGCTGATAGGGAAGCAGGGCGAGATCGGCTTCCGCCTCGCGGATTTCCGGCGCGGCACGGCGGGCGCTGCCCAGCGGAATGCTGAAACCACCAACCAGCGAGGTGGCGTTGTCAGCGCGGCTGTTGCGGACCCCGGCCTGCCAGCTCCAATCCGGGCGGCTGCGGGTGCGTACCAGTTGCAGCTGGGCCTCGCGGATGCGTTGCTCGCCCAGCAGCTCGGCCAGCTCCGGTGCGCGTTGCAGATCGTCATTGAGCAATGCGAAATCGCGCAGTGCCGGCAGCTGCAACGCATCGCCACTCACGGTGTTGAAGTCGGGCGAGCGTGCGCCCCACAACGCGGCCAGCGACAGCCGCGCTGCGCTGGCTTCTTCGATGGCACGATCGCGGTCCAGTTCGGCCTGCGCCAGCATTGCCTGCGCGGTGAACAGCACCGATTCCGGCGAGGCACCGGCCTGCAGCCGCAGGCGGGCGGCGGCGACGGCGCGGCGGCGCTGTTCGATATCGGTGTTGGCGATCTGCAACGCCGCTTGCGCCTGTGCCACCGCGAGATAACGGCGTGCGGTTTCGGCGAGCAGATCAAGGCGTGCGGTGGCGCGTTGCGGCGCCAGTGCATCGATATTGGCCTGCGCCAGCATGCGCCGCGCATCGAGCTTGTCGCCGCGTTCCAGCACACCGGACAGGCTGACGGTGGCCTCGGCGCCCTGCACGCCACGGGCATCGCCGCTGCCGGGCGGGTGCTCCAGTTCCACACCCAACTGCATCGGCGGACGCAGCAGCGCGGCATCGCGGCGGGCTTCAAGTACAGGGCGCTGCGCATCGATCAGACGCAGCTCGGGGTGATCAAGGGCAACGCGGACGATGGCATCGTCCAGCGTCAACGGCACAGCAGGCACCGGCGCCTGCGCATACGCGCGCGGCACCAGCGCAAAGGCGGCAACCGCCGCCAGGCGCATCCACATGGGTTTCTCCAGATAGCAGGTTCAGACGTGGGGACCGGCCAAGGGGCCGGGACGTCAGACGGCTATCGGGGGGCGGAACAGGCTCTCGGTCGGGTGCGTGACCGCTTGCGTGCCCAGGATAGCCACGGCCTGCTGTGCGGGCGGCGATGCCACGCTCCAGGCAGGGGTGACGGTGGGCAGTACGCCCCCATGGCCGTGGCAGTCCACGCAATGCACCAGCGCGTGCAGCAGCGCATTGGCGCTGTCTTCGGCATCCGGGGCCGCGGCCAGCTTGCTGTCGTCGTGTTCATGCACGCCGGCGCCGATGTCGGTGTGCGCCAGCATGTGGATGTCGGTCAGTGCGGCAGACAGCGAGGTGCCAAACACGCCGATGCCGACCAGGGCCAACATCAGCAGGCGCAACAGATGGAGACGGCGGTGGCGCAGGGTACGCAGCATCGGCGCAGCCTAGCCGGTGATCACCGGGTTACACAATCGCATGGGCGCGCGACTTCAGGCCCAAATGGCTCCACTGACCACGCGCTTCTGCTTTCACTGCGCCCTTTGCCGCCCCTCCCCCGGATCGAGAGAGGGAGGGCCAAACCTACTTTGCGCTCTTGCGCTCGGCGATGAAGGCATTGATCTGCTGCTCCAGCACCGGCAAGGGCACCGAACCCTGCTTGAGCACGGCGTCATTGAAGGCCTTGAGGTCGAACGCGTCGCCCAGTTCCTTCTCGGCCAGCGCGCGCAGTTTGACGATGGTGATCTCGCCGAGCTTGTAGCTCAGTGCCTGGGCCGGCCAGGAGATGTAGCGGTCCACCTCGGTGGTCACTTCATGCTCGCTCAGTGCGGTGTGGTCGCGCAGGTAGGCGATGGCGCGCTCGCGGGTCCAGCCGTAGTGGTGCACGCCGGTGTCGATCACCAGTCGCGCCGCACGCCACATCTCGTAGGTCAGCCGGCCGAAGTCCTCGTACGGGGTTTCGTAGATACCCATGTCCACGCCGAGCTTCTCGCTGTACAGGCCCCAGCCCTCGCCATAGGCGGAGATGTAGTTGTTGCGGCGGAACTCGGGCTGTTCGCCCTGTTCGGCCGCCAGTGCGCCCTGCAGCGCATGGCCCGGATCGGACTCGTGCAGGGTCAGCGCCGGCAGGTTGTACAGCGGCCGTGCCGGCAGGTTGTAGGTGTTGACCCAGTAGGTGCCCATGCCGCCGCGGCCGGCGGTCCAGAACGGCGCGATATCCGGCGGCACCGGCACGATGGTGAAGCGCGCACGCGGCAGGGTCACGATCTTGCCGATCACCCCGTCCACGCGCTTGGAGATCCACGCCGCGCGCCACAGCAGCTCCTCGGGGGTCTTGGCGTAGAACTGCGGATCGGTACGCAGGAATTCGAGGAAATCGGCAAAGCGGGTCTCCTCGCTTTTCCCGGTGAACCCCAGCTTGTCGATGATGTCGTTCATCTCGCGCTGGATGCGCTTGACCTCGGCCAGGCCCAGCGCATGGATCTGCTGCGGGCTCATGTCCAGGGTGGTGTATTCGCGGATCTGCTGGCGATAGAACGCCTTGCCGCCGGGCATCTTTTCCGCCGCCAGCGTGGTGCGCGCCTGCGGCACATACTCCTCGCGGAAGAACGTCAGCAAGCTGGCGAACGCCGGAATGACGCTGCCGCTGATGGCCTGGCGGGCCTCGGCCTGCAGCTGGGCCTGCTCGGCGGCCGGAATGCTGGCCGGCAGCTTCTTCAGCGGCGCATACAGCGGCGATTCGGTCGGATCTTTCAGCTCGGCCACCGCGGCGATCGAGCCGTCACGCCCTTCCAGCACCGCCCGCGGCACACTGAAGCCACGCGCCAGCCCGGCACGCATGTTCTGCGTCTGCTGGCCGAAATAGCGCGGCACATCGTTCAGCCGTGCGATGTAGTTGCGGTAGTCCTGCACGGTCTTCATCTCGCGCCGGGCCATGAAGCCCAGGTTCGACCAGAACGAGGAGTCCGAATTGAACGGCATCTCGTAGGCGCGCAGGCGCACCTCGTCGGCCAGGTTCTCGACCTGGTACAGGTAGATGGCGTAGTTGATCCGGTTCTCGGCCGAGAGCGTGGCCGGATCGATCGCCTCAAGCTGCGCGAGCACTTCCTCCCACACCTTCAGCCGCGCCTGCTGGGCCTCGGCGCCCACATCGGGCAGCCGGGTGGCATTGGCCGGGGCATCACCGTCCTCGCTGGCCTCGCCACCGCCGGCCTGACGCCAGGCCCATTCCTTCTCGTAGATCGCCTTGAACTGCTCATCGGCGCTGTACGCGGCCAAGGTGGCCGGCGCCGCGGATTTGGCCGGTGCGGCCTGCAGCGCGGTGGGCAGTGACAGGGCGAGCAGCAGAGCGACGGAGAGCGAGGTTTTCACGAGCAGCGGATTCCCGGATTGCGAGCACCGATCATGGCATCGCAGGCCGTTGCCTGACATGGTTCGAAAGTCCTGCCCGCACCCTCCGGCCGGCGGACCGCCCCATCCGCGTCAGTCGCCGGCCCTGTCCCGCTTCCAGCCGTGATGGCGGATATCCAGCCGCAGACTGTAGAGCGCGGTGAACGCCGGGAACAGGTTCTGGATCACCCCCACCGCGTCCTGCTTGGCGGAAAACAGGAAATAGCTCAGCGTCATCAGGCTGCCCAGCACGCTCATGTACCAGAACAGGCGCGGGATCACCGGCTTGCCGGCGCGGCGCGAGGCCGTGAACTGCACCAGCCAGCGGCCGCCGAACATCAGCGCCCCGGTCAACCCGATCAGCTTCCACGGCGACATGTGCACGCCGGTCCACTCCAGCCAGACCAGCGGCTGGTTCATGAACTCCATGCTCAGACCTCTTCCACTGCGGTGCGCCGGGAGCGCGCGATCAGCCAGGCCACGCCACGCAGGTCGCGGATGCCGACCAGCGCGCGGCCCAGGTTGTTGTACTTGGACACCCCGGCGGTGCGATGGCGATGGTTGACCGGCACGCTGACCGTCTTCCAGCCGGCGCGCTGCATCAGCGCCGGCAGGTAGCGGTGCATGTGATCGAAATACGGCAGTTCGAGGAAGGCCTCCCGCTCGAACAGCTTGATGCCGCAACCGGTATCGGGGGTGTCATCACGCAGCATGCGCGCACGGATCGCATTGGCCCATCGACTGGCCCAGCGCTTGGAGCCGCTGTCCTGGCGGTGGACGCGCCAACCGGCAAACAGTTTCACCGTGGCCGGGGCGGTATCCCGCTCGGCCAGCAGTCGGGGGATATCGGCCGGGTCGTTCTGGCCGTCACCGTCGAGGGTGGCGATCCACGGCGCCCGCGCCGCCTTCACCCCGGTCCGCACCGCGGTGCTCTGCCCGCTCTGGCTGACGTGGTGCAGCACCCGCAGCTCGGGATTGTCGGCCTTCAGCGCCCGCAGCAGCTGCAACGTGTCATCGCTGGAATGGTCATCGACGTAGACGATCTCGAACGCCAGCCGCCCGCGCAGCGCGGCGGTGATTTCACTGACCAGCGAGGCGACGTTGTCACGCTCGTTGAAAACGGGAACAACCACGGAAAGCGCGGGGTGATTCATTACAGGATCCGTAAGGCAGGCAGGGTCATGGGGCATGCGTATTAAGGAAACGGAACCGGCATTCTCCCGGGCACGACTTAGCACAGCGTGAAATCAGGCGCGCGATCCAGAGCAGGCGCAGCGCCCGGGCAGCGGAACACCCGACGGCCAGATACTGCCACGCCGACGGCGCGACGGGGACGGCGGCTGTAGCGCAGCCAACTGCCGAGAGTGGCCGCCGGAGGTGACAACCTCGGGAAGATAGCGGCGACGATGTCGGAAACATGTGTGAACTCACCCGGCCACCCGGCCTCACCGGTGCCACGTCCACGGCGGCGGTGGAGGGCAGGGGCGAGGCGCGTATTCAGGGTAATATTTCCCGGTTATGCGACGCCCATGACAGCCGGCCCGGGAGGTTTCCCCGGCGGTGCGATGAAGGGACTTCAGGCGTGTTGTGCACCACCTTCAACGGATCTCGGCGTTGCGTAAGCTCACCTGGCGTTTCCTGCTGCTCACCCTGGTTTTCCTGACCCTGTGCCGGCTTGGACTGGCGCTGTGGCTGTGGCCGCGGGTGCAGCCGGCCGGTGGACTGTGGCCGATCCTGGCCGGCGGCTGGCGTATCGATCTGAGCCTGCTGGCCATGGTCTGCGCCATTCCGGCGCTGCTCTCGCCCTGGCTGGGGCACCGCACCTGGCCGACCCGTATCACCGGCTGGTGGTACCGGCTGTGGTGGCTGCTGTTCGTGCTGCTGGAGGTGTCCACGCCGCAGTTCCTGCTGGAGTACGACACCCGCCCGAATCGGCTGTACGTGGAATACCTCAACAGCCCGCAGGAGGTCTCGGCGATGCTGTGGCAGGGCTACAAGGGCGTGCTGGCGCTGGCCGCGCTTGGCCTGGCGCTGCTGGGCTGGGCCGGATTCCGCTGGCTGCGGGCGCCGCGCGATGCGGCGTCGCTGAAACCCTGGCTGCGCGCGGCGGTCACCGCCGGCGCCTTTGTGGTGCTGTTCCTGGCCGCGCGCGGCACCCTGGACCACCGCCCGCTCAATGCCTCGAAGGTGGCCTTCAGTGACGATGCGATGATCAACGCGCTGCCGCTGAACTCGCTGTACAACGTGCTGCACGCCATCCGCGGCATGACCGGCGAACGCTCGGCCGCGCAGGTCTATGGCGCGATGCCCGAGCCGGAAATGCACCAGCTGGTGCGCGAGGCCGCCGGCATCACCGGGCCAGTGCTCGATCCGCTGCACCCCAGCGTGCACCGGCAGCAGGCCAGTGCCGCACCGGCCAAACCGCTGAACCTGGTGGTCATCGTCGAGGAAAGCCTGGGCGCGCAGTACATCGGCACGCTGGGCGGGCAGAAGCTGTCACCGCAGTTCGACGCGTTGGCCGAACAGGGCTGGCTGCTGGCACGGGCCTACGCCACCGGCACCCGCTCGGTGCGCGGACTGGAGGCGCTGAGCACCGGTTTCCTGCCCACCCCGGCCGAGGCGGTGCTGAAGCTGCCGCGCAGCCAGAGTGGCTTTTTCAGCCTGGCCGGCCTGCTCGGCCAGTTCGACTACCGCTCGCGCTTCCTCTACGGCGGCGAAGCGCACTTCGACAACATGAAGGCATTCTTCCTCGGCAACGGTTTCGATGAGGTCATCGACCGCCCGCGCTTTGCGGTCAAACCCGGCTTCGTCGGCTCGTGGGGCGCCTCCGATGAGGACATGTTCAACGAGCTGCATCACCGCCTGCTGCACGATGACGGCCAGCCGCGCTTCACGATGGCCTTCAGCGTCTCCAACCACAGCCCGTGGGAATACCCGGCCGGGCGCATCCAGCCCAGCACACCGGCCGCCAGCGTGGAGAACACCGCCCGTTATGCGGACTGGGCGCTGGGCCAGTTCTTCGCCCGTGCCAGGCAGTCGCCGTACTGGGAGAACACCGTGTTCCTGGTAGTGGCCGACCACGATTCACGCGTGTTCGGCGCCAGCCTGGTGCCGGTCAAGCACTTCCACATCCCGGCGCTGATCCTCGGCCCCGGGGTGCCGGTGCAGCGCGACGAGCAGCTCGTCAGCCAGATCGACCTGCCGCCGACACTGCTGTCACTGATCGGCATCAGCAGTACCCATCCGATGCTGGGCGTGGACCTGACCGTGCGCCAGCCGGGCCGCGCGATCATGCAGTACGGCGACAACTACGGCTATCTGCAGGGCGAGCAGTTGCTGGTCCTGCAGCCACAGCAGCCGGCCGAGCAGTTCCACTACCGGCGCGAGGGCGAGACGCTGACGCCTGCCGCGGTGGATCCGGCGCTGGCCAGATTGACCTTGGCCCACGCGCTGTGGCCCAGCTGGGCCTATAACCAGCAGCGTTATGCGGTGCCGGCCCGGGAACTGCAGCCCCGGTCAACCCCGCCCGCCCCTGGGCGCCGGCCGGTCGCTGCGGAACGATAGCCCGCCGGCCGGAGCCCTGAAAAACATAGCCGGGAAGTGGCGGGGTTATTCGATTCGAATTGAGGACGACCCGGCTAGCGGTCCGCCCGGTGGCAGCGCTCAACCAGATGCCTACCGGGCGCCTCGACCGCGCCTGCTGTCATCGAAACGGCGCCCTCGTACCCGTACCGGCGCGGCAACGCCGGCTCAGGCGGCGCTGCCGAAATACTCGCGGCACCACTGCACCACCGGTGGCAAGCCGGTTTCGATCGGGGTGCGCGGCGCGTAACCGAACGCGGCGTGGGCGCGGCGGGTATCGGCCATGGTTTCGACCATGTCGCCGGGCTGCATCGGCCGGTAGATCTTGTGCGCCGGGCGCCCGGCGGCGGTGGCGATCACCTCGATGAAATGTTCCAGTTCCACCGGCGTGTGGTTGCCCAGGTTGAATACCTGGTGCGGCGTGGGTTCGGCCGAGGGCTGCGCCAGCGCCCCAAGGATGCCGGCCACGATGTCCGACACATGGGTGAAGTCACGCCGCATGCGCCCCTCGTTGAAGACCTCGATGCTGCGCCCGGCCAGTACCGCCCGGGAGAACAGCAGCGGTGCCATGTCCGGCCGGCCCCACGGGCCATACACCGTGAAAAAGCGTAGGCCGGTGGCCGGCAGGCCGTACAGCTGGGCATAGGTGTAGGCCATCAGCTCATTGGCCGCCTTGGTCGCCGCGTACAGCGAGCGCGGCCGGTCCACCCGCTGGTCTTCGGAGAACGGCGGTGTGGCCGAGTCCCCATAGACCGAGCTGCTGGAGGCATACAGCAGGTGCTGCACGCCGCGATGGCGGCACAGCTCCAGCACATTGACGAAGCCCACCAGATTGCTTTCAACGTAGGCGTGCGGATTCTCCAGCGAGTAGCGCACCCCGGCCTGCGCGGCTAGATGGACCACGCGGGTCGGCTGGACCTCGTCGAACAGCGCGGCCAGGCCATCGCGATCGGTGAGGTCCAGCGTGCGGATATCCACCTGCGGACACAGCGCGGCCACGCGGTCGCGCTTGAGCTGCGGATCGTAGTAGTCGTTGTAGTTGTCCAGCCCGACCACCCGCTCGCCACGGGCAGCCAGCGCCTGGCAGGTGTAGGCACCGATGAAGCCGGCCGCGCCGGTGACCAGGATGCTCATAGCCTGAGCGGCTCCCGGGCCAACGCCGCCTTGCGCTCCTTGCTGAAGGCCCACCACGGCTGCGGCGCCTCGCCCGCCATGAAGCGCACCACCGACAGGAACACGTCGATCACGCAGGGGTCGTGCTCCACGCCGGTTTTCAGGCACAGCTGCGCGTACATGTCGTAAGGATCACGCCCGCGCAGATGCGCGGGAACCCGGATTCCGATCAGACGGAGATCCTTTTCACAGGCCGGCCCCACATTCGGGAGGTCGGTCAGACGCAGCAAATGATTGCGGTCGACCTTGGTGGGGTTCATTGCGGTAGGTGCACCTCGGAAAAGTGGATGACGTCAGCCCGGCTGGCGGACGCGCAGCCGTTCCAGCACGCCATCGAGCGTGTCCAGATCGGTGTAATGGATGACCAGTTTGCCCCGGCCACCGCGGCCGTGGGCGATCGCCACCTTGGTGCCCAGCGATTCGGACAGCTCGGTCTCCAGCGAGGCGATGTCGGCCTGCGGCGCGCTCGGACCCGGCTTGGCCTTGCGCGCGCCCGGCACCTTGCCGGCGGCGAACTGCTGCGCGCGGTGCTCGACTTCGCGCACCGACCAGCCCTCATCGGCCGCGTCCTGGGCCAGTTTGGTTGCCAGTTCCGGCGCCAGCGTCAGCAGCGCGCGGGCATGGCCCATTTCCAGGCGGCGGGTTTCCAGCAGCACGCGCACCCCAACCGGCAGATCGATCAGGCGCAGCAGGTTGGACACCGAAGCGCGCGAGCGGCCCACCGCCTGCGCCGCTTCGGCGTGGGTCAGCGAGAACTCGCTGACCAGCCGTGCCAGCGCTTCGGCTTCTTCCAGCGGATTGAGGTCTTCACGCTGGATGTTCTCGATCAGCGCCATCGCGATGACGGTGCGGTCTTCCAGCTCGCGTACCACCGCCGGCACTTCGTCCAGCCCGGCCAGGCGCGAGGCGCGCCAGCGGCGTTCACCGGCGATGATTTCGTATTTGCCGCCCTCGATCTGGCGCACCAGGATCGGCTGGATCACGCCCTGGGCGGTGATCGACTCGGCCAGCTCGGCCAGCTTGCCTTCGTCCATGTCGCGACGCGGCTGGTACTTGCCCGGCTGCAGGGCATCGATGGGCAGCTTGCGCAGCACTTCCCCCGGCTGCGGCTCGGCCACGGCGGCAACAGAGACCGGTGTCACCGCGCCGCGCGGGCCCAGCAACGCATCCAGCCCGCGGCCCAGACCGCGCTTCTTCGCCGTACTCATCAGACAGCCTCCGCGGCGTGGACGGCCGGTTTGCGTTCGGTGTTGCGGCGGATGATCTCGCCGGCCAGGCCCAGATAGGCCACCCCGCCACGCGAACCGCGGTCATAGCCGACGATGCTCTGGCCATGGCTGGGGGCCTCGGCCAGGCGCACGTTGCGCGGCACGATGGTGCGGAACACGCGGTCGCCGAAGTATTCGACCAGCTGCGCGGACACCGCGTTGGCCAGGTTGTTGCGCACATCGAACATGGTGCGCAGCACGCCTTCGATCTCCAGCGCCGGGTTCAGGTTGATCTTCAGCGCCTCGATGGTTTCCACCAGCGCGCTCAGGCCTTCCAGCGCGTAGTACTCGCACTGCATCGGCACGATCACCGAATCGGCGGCGGCCAGCGCGTTGAGCGTGAGCAGGGACAGCGCCGGCGGGCAGTCGATCAGGATGTAGTCGTATTCCTCGCGGATCGGTGCCAGGGCGCGCTTGAGCCGCTGCTCGCGCTCGCTCTGGTTCATCATCTGGATTTCGGCCGCGGTCAGGTCGATGTTGCCCGGCAGCAGGTCGAAGCCTTCCGGGGTCTTCACCCGCACGTCGGCAGCACTGATCTCGCCCAGCAGCAGATCGCAGGTGGACGCGGCGACCTCACGCTTGTCCACGCCACTGCCCATGGTCGCATTGCCCTGCGAATCCAGGTCGACCAGCAGCACGCGCTTGGGTGCGGCGGCAAGGGAAGCAGCCAGATTGACGGCCGTGGTGGTCTTGCCGACGCCGCCTTTCTGGTTGGCGATGGCGATGATGCGAGCCATGCAGGAGAGCCTCGTAGGCGGGTTGGGACTGGGCATTATGCGGCTAGCGGCGCGCAGGCGGAAATCGGCGCGCGCACCCGCGCGCCGGCAACCACCGGCAAACGGGGCCCGTCGGCACCGCTGACCGCGCCCTCGGAACGCTGCGGCGGAAGCGTGATGACGGTCTCAGCGGCGCTGGACCACTACCAGATGGCGGTCGCCCACCAGCCCGGGTACCTGCAGCGGACGCACTTCCAACACCTGCCAATCGGCCGGCAACTGCGCGATTTCCTCGTGCGGGTAGACGCCTTTCATCGCCAGCAGCTGCCCTCCCGGTCGCAGCAGGTGGCCACCGACGGCGATGATGCCGGCCAGGGTATCCATGGCGCGGGCGGTAAGGTTGTCGTAGGCGCCCGGCTCCTCCAGCGCCTCGGCCCGGGATTCGGCCACCCGCGCGTTGCCCAGTCCCAGCTTGCGCACCGCCTCGCGCAGGAAGCGGGCCTTCTTGCCGTTGCTCTCCACCAGCGTGACCTGCAGCTGCGGGTGGGTGATGGCCAGCGGGATGCCCGGCAAGCCCGGGCCGGTTCCCAGATCGGCCAGACTGCCGGAATCGACATGCGAGGCCATCGCCAGCGAATCGAGCAGGTGGCGGGTCACCATTTCGCGTGGGTCGCGGATGGCAGTGAGATTGTAGGTGCGGTTCCAGCGCACCAGCAGGGCCAGGTAGGCCAGCAGCGGTGTGGCCAGTGCGGTGTCCAGACCCATGGCCTGCAGGCCGCGCGCCAGATCGGTGGCGACTTCCGGCGGAAGGGAGATGTCATTCATGGGCGAATTATCGCAGGCCCGATGCCGCTTCCGCCGCCTCCCGCCTGGCTGACAGTAAAATAAGGCCCCGAACCAGGAGGTTCCACGACCTGCCGGCACCCTGTCCGCGCCGTACGACCGGCGCCCGCGCCCACGACGCCCGGCCTCACAGCGGATACCACGCCAGCGCCGCGCGAAAGTCCGCCGTGGCCTGCCACTCGTGCAGGCGCCAGTGGCGGGCCTGGCCCAGCCCCGGATCGCACCAGGCCAGCACCAGCGCGCCGGCGGCCGTCGGCGCGAACTGCAACTTGTGCAGGCCGAAGGAGATGCCATGCCCGTGCGCCTTGAGCAGCGCCTCCTTGGCGCACCACACGCGGAAGAACCAGTGCTCGCAGTCGGCGTCATCCAGTCCCAGCAGCCATGCGATCTCATCGGGATGGAAGAAGCGGCCGATCACCTCGCGCATCTGCCGGCGCGGGCGCTGCTGCTCCAGATCCACGCCCAGCCGCGCGCCCTTGCCCAGCGCCACCAGCAGATGCCCGCCGCTGTGGCTCCAGCCGGTGCCGTAATGGTCCAGCGTGCCGATCAGCCAAGGCCGGCCGCGCTCATCGCGGGTCAGCGGCAGCGCCTGCGGCGTCATACCCAGTTCGGCCGCCAGCACCTCACGTGCCTGCGGCTCGCCGCGGGTGCCGGGGGTATGCGGCAGCATCCACACCTGCACCGGTTCGAACCGCCAGGACGGCCATGGCCCCCGGTTCATGCTGAATGGAACCGGGCAGGGGTCGACAAGGTTTTCACGGCGCCGCGCGTTGACTGTAGGCCCCGCACCGGCACAGGTGCTTTTAGGCAGGGAGAATCAGGCATGGGCCTCATCATCTGGTTGATCGTCGGTGGCGTCGTGGGCTGGCTGGCCAGTCTCATCATGCGCCGCGATGCACAGCAGGGCATCCTTCTGAACATTGTCGTGGGCATTATCGGCGCGATGATTGCCGGCTTCTTCTTCAGCGGCGGCAGCATCAATGCGGCCATCACGCTGCGCTCGTTCCTGTTGTCACTGGTGGGGGCGGTAATTCTGCTGGCCATCGTCAACCTGTTCACCCGCAAAAGCGTGCGCTGAGCCCGGTGCGCAATCACGGATCGGCACGGCTCGACTGGCAACAGCCGGGCCGTGTCTGATTGCCGGCGCGAACCGCCCCACTCCGGCCAGGGCTGCAGCCGTCAGCCCAGTTGCACCCACGCCGGGGCATGGTCGCTGGGGCGCTCCCAGGTGCGTGGCTCGCGGTCGATGCCCGCGGCCACCGCACGCGACTTGAGCGCCTCGGACACCAGGGTCAGGTCGATGCGCAGGCCCAGATCGCGGCGGAAGCCGGCCGCACGGTAGTCCCACCAGCTGAACACACCGGCGGCGTCGTTGTGCAGCCGGAACGCGTCGTACAGCCCCAGGGCCAGCAATTTCTCCAGTGCGCCACGCTCCGCCGCCGAGGTGAGAATGTGCTCCTCGTTCCACACGGCCGGGTCGTGCACGTCGCGCGCGTCCGGGGCGATGTTGAAATCGCCCAGCACCACCAGCTGCGGATACCTCTGCAGCTCGGCGGCAATCCAGTCGTGCACCGCCTCCAGCCAGCGCAGCTTGTAGGCGTACTTGTCGGTGCCGATATCCTGGCCGTTGACCACATACAGGTTGATGATGCGCACGCCATCGACCGTGCCGGCGATCACCCGCTTCTGCTCGTCCTCGAAGCCGGGAATGCCGATCTGCACGTCCTCGATCGGTTGCCGCGCCAGCAGGGCGACACCGTTGTAGGTCTTCTGCCCGGCGAACACGTTGCGGTAGCCCAGTTCGAGCAGGCGTGTGTCCGGGAATTTGTGGTCCTCCAGCTTGGTCTCCTGGATGCCGACCACGTCGGGGGCGAAGCCGGCCAGCCACTGCTCCAGATGCGGCAGGCGGACGTTGAGCGAATTGACGTTCCACGAAGCGATTTTCATATTTTCTAATTTGACTTAGGTTTTCAGTAACTTACATAAAAAAATGGAAGAAAATTAATCAAAGCTACCCACCTGACTACCCTATAGACGTCCGTTGAGACAGCGCCGCCAAAGCGCCCTTGTGGAAAGCGCCCCTCTGTCAGCAGGGTCAAGCACTGATCATGCCACGGCCTTCACGCAGACACTGCCTCGCTTCCAAGCAGTACCAGGGACGCGCTGCGCCGGAATTCTGTAGGAAAAGAGGCGCCCCCTGGGGCATCAATGCCCCCAGGAGGAGGCGGTGCTGCCCTAGGGGGTAGGGGCACCAGCGCCTCCCTAAGTGGAAACTTCAAACTTGGAGCAGACCCTAGGTCAAGCGATATCCAATAGATCAAGAGGGGGGGAGGCCCTAGCGCCCTCAGGCATAGCCTCAAAAAGCCTTGTTTGGAAGCGCCAGCCTGACCACTATTCACACATCGACTTAGCGGCGGCATGACATGACCGACACGAAGACCAAGCCCAAAAGCGAAAGCACAGAGGTGGAAAAGAAGTGGACTAAACCCCTCACTGATGCGGGCTGGACTGCAATCCCCACGGTCATTTTCGAGCGCCAGCATGCACTGGGCCTCGACCCCCTGGATATCAACATTGTCCTCCACCTCGCCGGCTACTGGTGGAAGGCCGGGAATGAACCCCACCCGTCAAAAGCAACAATCGCGGCAGCTATCGGAGTTGACCCCCGAACAGTCCAGCGTCGAATCGCAAAACTTGAGGGAGCCGGATTTGTGACCCGCATCGCGCGTCACTCAAAAAAAGGCGGCACTACAACAAACCAGTACTCGCTCTCAGGGCTGATAAGGGCGGCAACCCCGTATGCGCTGGAGCGGATCGAAGAGAAGAAGAAGCGCATGAACGAAGCGACCGAGCGGGCGAAGCGGAAGAAGCCGCAGCTCACAGTAGTCAAATAAAACGTGCGGTGTAGCTCAACTGGATAGAGCAATCACGCAACGGCAACCGCGAAAGCTGCCTAGGACTGGATCGGCAAGTTCATCCTAAAGCGTGACAGGTCCCGGTTCAAATCCGGGCACCGTCCCCAATATCGACGGGGTTGCAGCTTCCCAAGTGCTGGAACGGTTGCAAGAGAAAAAGTAGTGAATCAACGAAGCAACCGAGCGGGCGAAACGGAAGAAACTGCGGCTCACAGTGGTCAAGTAAAACATGCGGTGTAGCTCAACTGGATAGAGCAGTCACGCAACGGCAACCGCGAAGGCTGCCTAGGACTGGATCGGCAACTTCATCCTAAAGCGCGACAGGTCCCGGTTCAAATCCGGGCACCGCCCCAATAGCGACAGTGCCGGCAGCCCATACTGGCTGCCGGCATTGCCATCCACCTTATTTCCAACCAAAAACCAATAGATAAACTTCAGCCTCGTTCGCTCTATCGAAAGACTTGAACGTGATGCTTCCGACTTCAACAATCCCGCCGAGCTTAGTCTGCACTACGACCGATCAAGCTAGCTACGCCATCTACGCGGATCGTGCTCCCCGGCCCACCCAGCGCGGGGTAACTTGGAACTACCTTGAAGTCATAAGTCGAATAGCTAGTAGTTCCGTCCGAATCCCAGTCGATCACTATCGAATCGCCACGAACCATCCAACAACCGTTAATTTTCGCTCCTAACCGTTGCGAAATATCGCCACTGGCGCTCGCCTGACCATCCGGACACACGCCTTGAATGTCGGATAGGACTACCTGGTCGCCCTCATGACTGTGCATGGTTGCAACTGTATCGGCCCCTAGCCCGTCGTTAGCTGCCTTTGAGTTTCGGACAATTGGCAACAAGATCGCCATCAAGATTGACAACAGAATGACTAGACAGAATGTAGCGATGATCCCAAGCAGGATAGTCAACCACCAAGGTCTCCTGCCCTTCAGAATTTGACGCTTTTTCTTGCTGAATTCAGTAGTAGTAATCAGCCCTTGATCTCTTAATTCCGCAAGTCGCCTAATTTCCTCTGCATCGCTCATCTGACTATCCATAGCTCACTGCCACCTGCAGCGCACGCTAATCGTAGTATGTCGAATCGTAGTATTCAATTGCCCACCATCACCCGATGGCTAGGGCTACCCACGAAACGCAATTGGTGATGGTTTTCGCAGGCAATGTGCGACGACTAAGGAGACAGCGCGGCATGTCCCAAGAACAGCTCGCAGAGGCCGCAGGCGTCCACCGCACATATGTCGGCATGCTGGAACGCGGCGAAAAAAACGTCACGATCTACAACATCGACAGGATTGCTACCGCGCTCGGCGTGGACGCTTCAGCTTTACTGAAGCACTCAGACCGCCCAGTCTGAAGCAAGAATTGCCGCGTAGCCTCGCCTATCTCGAACATCCAAACCGCAGGATGCCACCCGAGTACTACGGCGATGGCTGAACTGGAACGATTCCCATCGCGAAAGGATTCTCAAGAATCACAGCGAAAAGAACCCTCTTACGATTAGATGGAATGCCTCTAGCAAAGCTCCGCCAGGCAGAGGCCGGCTACCTATTCGCGCTAAAATCGACATCATTGGTAGCCTCGCTACCAAGCGCAGTTCAAAGATCTAAGAGCTAGCTTGATTAACTTCGAATCTCCAAGGTGGTACGCGCGTCCATGAGCACAAGGCCCCATTTCAATGCCAGTACGCACGAACTTGCACAGCTTTTTGATAGCGCATCTTCTCAAAAGGATCTGTCTGCCTTAAAAGAATTGGCCTACGAATTGGAGCATCGTGATCGGCCTGCGGCCTTGGAGCTAAAGCACAAGATCAACAGCTTTGTAGAAGCCAACATGGCATCCCTGCAAAAAAAAACGCTGCTAGAGATGTCCGTCAAGGAAAAATCTGCAGAAATCACTCCCCCTGAACTACCCGCTGCATCAGTTCCTCAAGCCAAGGCATCGAAACGTATGACAGAGTCCCACATCATCGAGCGCTTGAAGGGCCTGCTGGAGTACGTACGACAGACCGCCTACCTGAAGGGAAAGCCAAGTCGTCAGGTCGAGCAGCACAGCAATTTTAAAGCCTACGAGCACGAGTTGCGCGGACTGCCCGGGATTCACTTTGATACCAACACTGCAGACGACGACACTTGGCTGCGAGTGGAGCGCCTGCACGAAAGCAAGCCGCCGAGCCCGCAAACGCCGCTATTGGCTGCACTTATCACCCAATCCAACACCCCGACCAAAGAACCGGGACTAGCTTTGCATGTCCCCCGCACGCGGCTAATCACCCTCGGGATTGAAGCACCTGCCCTGTCGGAAGGCGAAAATCCTGAGCAGACATTGGCAATTGCCACGCTGCCGATCAAAGAGCAGCTGCATAGCGAACTGAAGACCTATATCACGCACGTTTGGCAGCCTTGGGCCGAGCGGGAGAAGGAAGTCCGCAAGACCATTTCAAAGTATGCAGACCTGTTTGCCAGCTACCAGATGTTGCAGGGCAACCTTGTAGATTCACCGCTGGAGCTGGTGCTGGGTGTTGGCCTTGCAGTATGGGACCTGCCGGACGGAAAACTGGGTTATCCGCTGATCTCACAGCTGATGGAGCTGTCGATTGACGAGCACAGCCACGCCATAGAAGTGCGCCCCCGCTCGCTGGATGCACGCCTGGAGCTGGACGTGTATACCGCGTTGGACAACCCGGGAGTGGCCGAGGTTGCTCGCCTGGGCAAGGAACACTTCAAAGCCGGCGACGGACAGGTCAACCCATTCGTACCCAGCACCTTCGAACCGGTCCTGAAAGCCGCCTCGTCACTGCTGGACAGCAAAGGAGCGTATTGGCCATCGCACACTACGCCCGAAGATCGGCAGCTACCGAAAGCCGGGGAGCACCTGTTGGTAACCGACACCTGGGTACTGTTTGTGCGACCACGCACCTCCAACTTGTTCGTGCAGGACCTGGAGCGTTTTGAGGCCTTGGTGGAAACGGGGGTGGATCTGGAAACGCTCTCTCCGGCCACATTGGCACTGCTGGCCGATCCATCGCAGCAGATACGTGAGCCAGCACCGGCCAACTACCGTGGGCTGTCAAATATCGACCGTCAGGCTGGCACCTCGGCCAAGGCCAAGGATCTGTTCTTCCCGATGCCCTACAACGATGAGCAGGTGCAGATCGTGCACATGCTGGACCATCAGGACGGCGTCGTCGTGCAGGGCCCTCCGGGTACCGGTAAGACCCACACCATCGCCAATGTCATTTCGCACTACCTGGCTTTGGGCAAGCGTGTGCTGGTCACATCGATGAAGGATCCCGCATTGGCAGTGTTACAGGAAAAGCTGCCGACTGAGATTCGTCCGCTGGCAATCAGCCTGCTCAGCAGTGAAGCCGACGGAATGAAGCAGTTTGAACACGCCATCCGGCATATTGCTGCTGAAGTCAGCCGCATCAACAAGCAGGAGATGCGCACGCAGATCGATCAGTACGAATTGGATATTGACCGCCTTCATGGGCAGATCGCCAAGACCGAGTACCAGATCGGACAGTGGGCAAAGAAAAATCTAGAGCCCATTTCGCTGGACGGCGATGTACTGCAACCACTGGAGATCGCGAAGGAGGTTGCCCTGCATCCGGCTGAGGCCACATGGATCTCCGACCCCCTGACCATCGCAGCCGAACATCGCCCTCAGTTTGGAGATGCTGACATCATTGCGCTTCGCAATGCGCGCATGGCCTTGGCTGAAGACCTGCCGTTGCTGGAGCAGCGCCTGCCTGCGCTGGATGCGTTCCCGGAGCCAACAAAGCTGCAGCAGGTGCACTTGGACCTGGGACGCCTGGTGGAATTGAATGCGCAGGTGAGTAGCGCCGCGTTGCCCCCATTGCGAGATGCAGAGCAGACCACGCTGGACGAGGCGATCCTCCTGCATACCCGCGTTTTCGGGCTACGTGAGAGCCGCGAATGGGTGGATGACGTAGGCCATGACTGGCTGAAGCTGTTGGAACGGCGGATGCGTCAAGCCGATCCACAGGATGCGCTGCTCAAGCTTCTCTCCGCGATCCGCATCGAGATTCGTGATTTGCTCGCCTACCGCACGCAGTTTGTCGCGCGTCCGGTGACCGCGCCTGAGGGTCTGGCGAACAACCCAGAAGTGATCGAGGCCATTGACAACCTCGCGCAGGGCAAAAAGCCGTTTGGTTTGGCTGGCCTGTTCGGCAAGTCCGCTGAGAAGAAGCTGATCGAACAGATACAGCTGGTTGGAAAGGTGCCTGAAGGAGAGGGTGATTGGGCACACGTACTGCAGTACCTGCGCTTCCTGCAGAGCTGCAGTGCGATGGTTGTGCGCTGGGATGCCTTGGCTCTGGAGCTGGGTCTACCCGGTTTCACCACTCCGCAGGCACTGATCGTGCAAGGCAGCGATTACCTGTTGGCGTTGGATAAGCTGCAACACCTGCTGCGGGAAGAAAAGGCGGTCGCAGATCTGCTCCAGGCGCTATTACCAACGTGGCAGGAGGCGGGTAAGAGACCATACGACCGCGAGCATATGCAGCAAGCACTGGAGATTCTTGACAAGAATCTAACCCGCAACAGGCTGGCCGACACTTGGAAGGTAAAGAATCGCTTTACTGAAGCGCTGAGCGACGCCAAGGGAGAGATTGTTGATGCGATCAGTGCCTTCTTGAATAATCGGCTGGGCGACAGTGCGGTGCTAGAGACCGAGTTGATGGCCGAGTGGACCACACTGATGACGGAACTGCGTCGTCAGCATGGCAAACGGCCACAGTTGCAATGCGTGCAAGATGCGACCGCAAAGATTGCAGCATCAGGTGCGCCGAAGTGGGCGCAGCAGCTGCGAACCGAGCTGGCAACAGCAGCACAAGACCCTCAGCTTCCCGACAATTGGAAAGAACTCTGGCGCTATCGCCGCCTACTCACCTTGGTCGAATCCATGGATGGCAGGGCCGAGCTCGCAGTGTTGTCACAGCAGCGTAATGAGCTTGAGAAAGACCTATCCCGCCTTTATCAGAAGGCGGTAACAACACGCACTTGGCTGAAAATGGCTGAGAAGGCGACACCGATGGTTCGGTCTGCGCTGGAAGCCTACCGCGTTGCGATCTCACGCATCGGCCGTGGAACCGGCGTTCGCGCGCCGCGCTACCGAAAGGATGCCCGCGATGCAGCCGCACAGGCTAGTCCCGCCATTCCTTGCTGGATCATGCCGCACTATCGGATCAGTGAATCCTTGCCCGTTGCACTGGGAGAGTTTGACCTGGTCATCATCGATGAGGCCTCGCAGTCCGATTTGAGCGCAATGCCAGCGCTACTGCGCGCAAAGAAGGTTTTGATCGTCGGCGATGATCAGCAGGTTTCGCCGGAAGGCGTTGGACTGGAGGAAGAGAAAATCCGGAGTCTGATGGGACAGTTCCTAGGCAAGCAGGTGGGCCTGTATCGGCCGCAGATGTCGCCGGATAAATCTATCTACGACTTGTTCAAAGTGGTATTCGCGCAAGGCCAGATCATGTTGCGCGAGCACTTCCGCTGCGTTGGCCCAATCATCGAATACTCCAAACGCGAGTTCTACAACCACGAGTTGCGGCCGTTGCGCATGCCGCTTGCCTCTGAGCGCATGGATCCACCGTTGATCGACGTGCATGTCATCGACGGGCAACGCGGCAACGGCAAGACCAATCAGGGTGAAGCGCTCTTCATTCTGGAAGAGATACGAAAGATCGTAGGCGATCAGAGCATGAGCCGCCGCACCATCGGCGTTGTGTCGCTGCTGGGCAGTGAACAAGCCCAGCTGGTTTGGGGCCTCGTCGTAAAGGAACTCGGGGAGGACGCGGTCCAGCGCCATCAGATGGCTTTCGGCGATGCCCGTACCTTCCAGGGCAAGGAGCGCGACATCGTGTTCCTGTCCATGGTTGATTCCGGCCGTGCTCAAGCCTCGTCGCAAGATATGTTCCGCCAACGCTATAACGTCGCAGCCTCACGCGCCCGCGACCGGATGTATCTGGTGCGTAGCATCACCCAGGATGAACTCAGCAAGACCGATAAGCTGCGAAGCAGTCTGATACAGCACTTCCAGACCCCATACACCCAGAACGAAGAGGAAGTGAGCGACCTGCGCCAGTTGTGTGAGTCGCCCTTCGAGCGGGAAGTGTTTGATGCATTGGTTGAGCGCGGTTATCGCGTGCAGCCGCAGGTGAAGGTCGGTAGCTACCGCATCGATCTTGTCGTGGAGGGTGAATGGGACGCGCGCTTGGCTGTTGAGTGTGACGGCGACAGATATCACGGGCCAGACCAATGGGAACACGATATGCGGCGTCAGCGCGTGTTGGAGCGCGCGGGTTGGCACTTCTGGCGCTGCTTCGCGTCGAACTTCGTTCTTCATCGTGAGGCACTGCTCGCAGACTTGATTGCCACGCTACAGCGCCGAGGCATCGAACCTGTTGGCGGACAGAGTGTGGTTCGCAGCCTGCATAGCCAGAGTAGGACTTACGAAGCCTTTCCAATCGAGGGAGCTGAAGCTTCGTGCTAGTCCACGTTGTGCTTACAACACTACAGGGTAAAGACAAGCCAGACTTCTTTGACTTTTCTCCTATGAGTATCAAGACGCTCGCTAGGCGGCCGATGCTCAGCCTAGCTCGTATCTTGAATTTTGTGCCCCTGATGGGGTCAGATACGGCCAAAGTTGTGGGAGAGGTCCAACTCCCCACGCAGTGAGTCGCCCGCATGCTTGACCAAGTAGCGGATCACATCTTCTTGTGCCCGAGGGATCTCCGCCTCTGAGAAGCCGTAGCGCGCCCTCCACCAGCTCCTAATGAACCGACTCAGCTCTTCGGTCGGCTGATAATTCGGCGTTCGAATCAACACATGAGCGTGCAGCACCCCATCGAGATGAGCCTCGAACGCTCTGACCCATACCACCCCCTTGTGGCTAGTCTTCAGCCAACGCCTTCCATAGGTTTTCTCATTGATGCTGCAGATGAGACCTCGAAATGCCCTGTCTACCCACTGAGGCTTGACCGCAAAAGACGGGGCACCATTACTGCGGTCAAACGTGAGAGTCACTACGTAGTGCCACTCATGCCTGTCCAAGAAGGCTGCCCACCCTGCCCTGAGTTTCGCGATCTCGATCTCACTAGTTCGCATTGGGGCACGAGTCACCGCGCAGGCCACTATGCTTTTGACTCCGCTGCACTCCTCGCCCAAGAAACCGGATCATCGAGCCAAGCCCTGATCTGATCCGATTTCCAGATCGTCAACCTAGGAGTAAGACGAATAGATTTCGGGAAAGCATTGCGCTGCTCCATGCGCCAGACCGTGGAGCGCGCCAACCCTGTCATGCGGCTGATAGTGGGCCAGCGGACATGGCCCTCCTGTGGCAGGTCCTTATTACTGAACTTTTCCATTGAGCTGCTCCTCGCGTCGTAACCGTGATGGTCATTGCACCGAGAGAGCGGCCTTGGAATCTATAGTCCTCAATCCTAGGCCTTAGGACGCTGAACTAGGCTAAGAGCCGTCAGGGGCGTATTTCAAATCCCCTACGTTGATCGCTTGATCCCAGGCGTTTTTGAACTGCCCCAGCGACAAGCCCCCGCTCTTGCCGGAAGCAACAAGAGCCTGTTGAACCACTTTCCTAGCAACACTCCTACCCTTTTCTTTGGGAGGGAGTGACAAAGGGTCGTAATTGTTCTTTTTCAAAGAATGCACAATCTTCGCCACATGAGCGGCCTGTGCTGTGATTCTCTTTGAAGAATCCGGCTCATTGCTTACCTCGTAAGAAAGAACAAGCTCGATCACGTCCAAGTATTTCCAGTCTGCCTGCATTCCACGAGCAGCCTTAGCTATCTCGCCAGCCGTCTTCCCATCAGACATTGCGGGCACGTCCTTGAAGGTATAGGTCGTCAAAACTTCACGAAGATGTTCTTGAAGTCGATGATACGGCGCACTGGTTATTGCCAGGCGAAGCAGGGCCTCTTGTTCACCTCGATGTATCTGAGCAAGCAATGTACACACTTCAGGGGATTGGCTGGACAACCCTCGATTGGCAAGATAATGGACAAGCGAAATTCGCTCGACATTGGAGTTTTTACTCATGTTTTTTACTCCAAAGCTAGTTCCAAATACTTTGAGCTACGAATTCGCCGCTTTGCTTACGGGCTGACCACGCTCGCACGCGACGAGGAACTCTGCCCACTGCTCCATGGCTTTGCGACGCTCCCAAATGTCTTCGCGAACGTCGTAGATAGCCTCCATACCTTGCAAAACATGATTGAGTGCCAGCTCGGAAATTTCACGAGAGATCCCCATCTCGCGCATATGACCCTTAGCTGTGGATCGAGTGTCGTGAGGGGTGAATTTGCGAACATCGATGTCCCTACGTTCAAACGCGCGCCGGATGGCTGCCCATAGCGTTGTAATGCCCACATGGGTATCGCCACCCTGATTGCGCCTGCGCCTTTCATGGCGTGCGGGTAGCACGTAGTCGGAGCCACCAGAAAGTTCGAAAAGCTGCCGAAACCAGTCAGCGACCGTTGGCGTTAACGGAACAAAGAACCCCGCTCGCGTTTTCACATTTTCTCCCGGAATCCACCACCGACCCCTCTCAAAATCGACGTCCGCTTTCTTGGACTTAGCCAGTTCGCTGCTGCGGACGCAAGTTGCCAACAGCACGCGGAACGCGAGCGCATTTTCAGATCCAATGCAATCGATTCCTGGAAGTAGCGCGCGGAGTTCCTCTTCCGTCAACATAATTCGCTTACGGATGGGCGGCCTATTGCCCTTCAAGGCAGTCACATTAATGCCGACGCAAGGGTTCGACGCCATGAGCCTGAGTGCGACAGCGTGATCGAATAGCTTGGACATAGATGTCAAGACTCGCCGAGTAATCGTCCAGGTCCGCTTCATGTCGGTAAGGACCGTCACAACGTCCATGGGGGAGATACGGCCGATCTCACGCGATCCAAGTCGAGGGAGTACGACGCCGTCGTAGTCATAGTTTCGGTATTTGATCGTGCTACTTGAGAGTTCGGGCGTCTTTAGGCGCTTTTCTCGATAGTCGGCAACCAAGTCGCGGACCAACCATGCCTTCCTTGCCCTTGTCTTTCGCTCTTGCTTCTCAGCAGCTGGGTCACGCCCATCATCGACTGCGACACGGTGAAGACGAGCCCTCTCTCGAGCCAAGGAAACACCAAGATCGGGATAGTTGCCAAGGGTGAGCTCTCGTCGCCGGCCATTGACCCTGTAACGCAGGATCCACGAAGCAGTCGCTGCAGTGGAAAGCGTAAACGTGAGCCCGTCGCCATCCGATTTGGCGATAGGCTCGCCCTTAGCGATCCAGCGTCGGATTTGAAGATCAGTAAGTAGGTTGGTAGTTCTTGCCACAGTTGCAAACCTCTTGCATCTAGTGGGTAGCTGCCTCACCGAAAAGCCAAAGCTACCCAGCTAGCTACCCTATTTAGATGCAATTGTACGAAACAACTAGAGGCAACGGAGAAAGCATTTCTCTAAAGAAACAAGCATTTGCTTCACCTGCTCGGTAGACATGCAACCCCCGGAAACGGAAGTTGAAATTCCACGAAGCGATTTTCATGGCGGTGATTCTAATCCGGCGCCCTCGCAAAGGGAGACCAGTTCCCCTGCAAATGGCAACAAAGCCTATCTAGTGAATATTGGGGAATACACTTTTTCAGCGTTCCGATTCGCGCAGACTGCCCGTGGAGATGAGGGGAAGCCATGCGTAGCAAGCTGTTTGTACCCGGCGCACGTCCGGAACTGTTCGACAAGGCGATGGCCGGCCCGGCCGACGCCTTGTCCTTTGATCTGGAAGATTCGGTACCCGAGGCGGGAAAGCAGGCCGCCCGTGAAGAGGTGGCCAGCTTCCTCGCCCGCACCGACATCACCGCCCCCGGCAAGCGTCTCATCGTCCGCACCAATGGCAGTGACAGCCCGTACTTCGCCGCCGATCTTGCCGCAGTGGCTGTGCCCGGCCTGTGGCTGCTGAACGTACCCAAGATTGAATCGGTCGCGCAGGTTCACCACATCGCTGCCGCGCTGGACCAGGCCGAGATCGCCAACGGCGTCACCCGGCCGATCGGCCTGCTGCTCAATATTGAAACCCCGCGTGGCCTGCGCCTGGCTGCTGAGCTGGCCACGGCGCATTCGCGCGTGGCCGGCCTGCAGCTCGGTCTGGGTGACATGTTCGCGCCCAACGGCATTGCGCGTGATCCAGCCAACGTGCACTTCACCCTCTCCGTATTGAAGATGGCCGCCGCCGAAGCGGGTGTGTTCGCCTGCGATGGCGCCTGGCCAGATGTGGCCGACAGTGAGGGTTTCCGTATCGAAGCAAAGATGGCGCAGAGGCTGGGCTTTATCGGCAAAAGCTGCATCCATCCCAGCCAGGTGGCATTGGCGAACGATATCTTCCGCGTTCCCCAGGCGCTGATCGAAGAGGCAGAGCGGATTGTGGCCGCGGCGGCCAAGGCCAGTGACAGCGGCCGCGGCGCATTCCTGTTCGAAGGCCGGATGATCGACCTGCCTTTTCTGCGTCGCGCCGAAGCATTGCTCGCCGCAGCGCGCCCCGTCTCAATCTAGATCGCTTCCGTCGACGTTCGAATTCCTTCTGCCTATCGTGCGGCGGCCCTGTCCGGACCCGCCCACCTTTTACCCGGTCCTTCCATGTCCAAATCCGCGGCCTGCGCTTTCGTCCCCACCCTGCTCCGATACTGCGCACACCCGCTGCGCATGATCGCCATCACCATGCTGTTCATGGTCAGCAGTACCGTGGCAGCCGAGAGCCTGACTACGGTAAGCGCCGGCACCCTGCCGCCGTTGCCGGGGAATGTCGCCCCGGAGGAACTGCTCAGCATCGATGGCCGTACCGTGGCGCTCGGCAAAGGTCAGGCATGGGCACTGCGCGCCGACAACAAGGCCTGGGAACTGCTGACGGGCAAGATCGATGCAACGGTACACGGGGCCATAGCCGCAGGCGGACGGGCCTATCTGCTGGAAGGCAGCGCCGCAGGCACCAGCGATCGCCTGCAGCCACTCCAGCTGCAAAAGAACGATCTGAAGAAGGGCAGTGCGGTGCCACTGCCGCTGGCATTGACCTCGACCCATGCCACCGTGCTGGGCGATACGCTGTACCTGAGCGGCAATGACGATACGGGCGCTACCCGTCTGTACAGCCGCAGCCTTGCAGCCTCTGCCACCAGCGCCTGGCAGCCGCAGACCGTCTGGCCGCAAACCGGCACACCCAGCGCGCTGCAGGCCCAGAAAGGCAGGTTGTATGCCGTGGTGGGTGGTTCACAGGAAAACGACCAGTTATGGCGCTGGTCCACTGAAGACGGCTGGCAGTCGATGCCACCGCTGCAAGGCAAGCTCATCGACGGATCGATGCGCGCCCTGGGCCAGGCCCATCTGCTGATGCTGGTGAAAACTCCAGGCGGGAAGATCCAGGCCCGGACCTTCCACTCGATCACCAGTGCCTGGAACACGCTCGAAGATGCACCCACCATTGCCGCACCGCAGGCGATCACCAGCTGGGGCAATGGCCTGCTGTGGGCCAGCACCGGCGCTGGCGGCAGTCAATTCCAGTACGCACAGATAGAAAGCAGCAAACACCTGCTGCGCTGGCTCGACTGGGCAGTGATCATCGTCTATCTGGCAGCGATGCTCGGCATCGGCGCCTGGTTCTATTTCCAGGAAAAACATGGCAGCACCTCCGACTTTTTCGTCGGCGGTCGCAGCATTCCTTTCTGGGCCGCCGGCATCAGCCTGTATGCCACCAACACAAGCTCCATCAGCTTCATCGCCATTCCTGCCAAGGCTTTCGAGACGAACTGGCAGTACATGACCAACAACCTGATCGCCGTTCTGGGCCTGATGTTCGTGGCGATCTGGATCGTGCCACTGTTGCGCCGCCTTGATCTGATGAGCGTCTTTTCCTATCTGGAAACCCGCTTCCATCCGACCATCCGCATGCTGGCCAGCGGGCTGTGCATCGTCATGCAGATCGGCAGCCGGATGAGTGTGATCCTGTTTCTGCCGGCGCTGGCGATCTCCACCATCACCGGTATTGATGTGGTCTGGAGCATCCTGCTGATGGGGGTGTTCACCATCATCTACACCACGATGGGTGGCATGAAAGCGGTGATCTGGACCGACTTCGTGCAGGTGTTCGTGATGTTCGGCGGCGCCATCTTCGCCATCGGCTTCATCATCCAGCAGATCAACGGCGGCATGCCGGAGTTCCTGTCCACGGCCATGGCCGAAAACAAGACCCAGCTGTTCGATTTCAGCTTCGATCTGACCAAAGCCACGGTCTGGGGCTTCATCTTCCTGGTCGTGTTCGACGTGGTGCTGACGTTCCCCAAAGACCAGGTGTTGATGCAGCGCGTGCTGTCGACCAAGTCCGACAAGGAAGCCGGACGTTCCATCTGGACGTTCGCGGCGATGATGATTCCCGGTGGCTTTGTTTTCTACGGCATTGGCACCGCTTTGTGGGTGTATTACAAGAACAATCCGGAACGACTCAATCCCCTCCTGCCGATTGATGCCACGTTTCCGCTGTTCATCGCGGCCGAACTGCCGATGGGGGTGACCGGACTGATCATCGCCGGTATCTTCGCCGCCGCGATGTCCACGCTGTCGAGCATCATCAACAGCGTCTCCACACTGGCCTCTGTCGACTTCTACGAGAGGCTTAAAAAGAATCCGACTCCCAAGCAGAGCGTCCGGTTTGCCGAGTGGATCGGGGTGCTGGTGGGTTTGATCGCCATCGGTATCGCACTGGTGATGAGCAGGTATGACATCCATTCGCTGTTCGATGTTTCCATCGAACTGGCGGGCCTGCTCGGCGGCGGTTTCGCTGGTGCCTACACGCTGGGCATGTTCACCCGCCGTGCCAACTGGCAGGGCGTGGCGATCGGCGTAGCCGGCAGCATTCTCATCACCCTGATTTTCTGGTCGATGAGTCTGGTCCATCCGTACTTCTATCTGGCCATCTCCATCCTGCTGTGCATCGTTATCGGCTATCTGGCCAGCCTCTTCTTCCCACCGCCGGCAGCCTCGCTGAAGGGTCTGACCATCTACAAACAGGACACGGCATAACGACCCCTGGGCGTTGAACCATGACCTTGGTCCATCGCACCGGCTGGTCGGCTGATGTAGCGTGCTTTGCAGCTGAGAGGTAGATCGTGGAAACCCAGTTCCTCAATACATTCGTCACCGTGGTCGATCGTGGCTCGATGGCCGCCGCCGCACGTTTGCTGCACATCACGCCGGCCGCCGTGGCCCAGCAGATTCGCACCTTGGAACGCGAACTGGGCGTGCCGCTGATCGCCCGCGCCGGACGTACGGTGAGCGTGACCGAGGAAGGCGCGCGCATCTTGCAGCGCGCGCGCGACCTGCTGCGCAACGTCGCCGACCTGCGCAGCGTGGCGAACGAGAACGATCTGGCAGGCGAATTGCGTTTGGGCGCGTGCCCCACCGCACTGGCCGGACTGCTGCCGGACATCCTGTCGCGGATGGTGGCCACATTCCCCCAGATCAACGTCTTCATCAAACCCGGTTATTCGGCGGACCTGTACCGCGCGGTGGAAGGCGGCGACGTGGATGCGGCGATGGTGATGCAGGCACCCTTTCCGCTGCCCAAGACCTGCAACTGGCAGCTGCTGCGTGAGGAACCACTGGTGGTACTGGCGCCGGCCCGTTTTGCCGGGCGCGACCCACACGAATTGCTCTGCGAGCAGCCGCTGATACGCTACGACCGCCATGAATGGGGCGGCCGGCAGGCCGACGAGTATCTGCGCCAGGCAGGGATCGTGCCGCGCGAGCGTTTCGAGCTCAACGCCTTGAACGCCATCGCGGTGATGGTGGACCGGGGCCTTGGCGTATCGCTGGTTCCGGACTGGGCCAGACCGTGGCCCGAAGGGCTCAATGTCGTGCGCATCCCTTTGCCGCTGCCCAGCGAACCGCGCCGGATCGGCGTGGCCTGGTCGCGGTCTTCGGTGCGGATCCGGCTGGTCAACGTGTTGCTGGAAGAAGCCCGCGCCGCGTTGAACGAGCGTCAGCGCTGAAACAGCGGTCCTGCGCCTGTGCGCAGGGGGCGATAAGCAACAAACCCTAGGGAATGAACATAGATAGCCTCGGTTCTATCACCCTGGGGCCGGCTCTAGTCTCACGCGTATTGCCGGTTGTGCTTGCAGCGCCCTGGGAGGGACGTACACACGGGTCGGCGACCTGGACGCTTGCGTCCATGCAAACCATTCGGCGCTGACAATCCCCAATTGTCCCCGCTGTTTTTTCCAACGGGGGAGAAATCAATGATCAAGCCACTTTCCGCAGCCATCAGTGCGGCACTGCTCGCATGCGTGATGAGTCCTGCCCAGGCGCAGGACAAGAACGCCACCGACCTGGACCAGGTCATCGTCACCGGTACCCGCACTCCTGTTGCGATCGACAAGGTCCCCGGCGCGGTCACCCTGGTGACCCCCGAACAAGTACAGCGCACCCTCAACCTGACCGAAGACGCCACTGCGGTGCTCGCACGCATGGTGCCGGGCTATTCCGAATCCTCGCAGGCGATGAGCAACTCCGGTGAGACCCTGCGCGGCCGCATCGCGCTGCGCCTGTTCGATGGCGTGCCACAGGGCTCGCCGCTGCGCGAGGGCAACCGCAACGGCACATTCACCGACATGGGCGTCATCGGCCGGATCGAAGTCATCAATGGCCCCTCGGCCGCCGAGGGCATCGGTGGTGCCGGTGGCGTGATCAACTACCTGTCGAAGAATCCGGACGTGGACGGCCACGAGACCACCGTGAGCACGCGCTACGGCACCCAGTTCAAGGATGACAGCGCGCAGTCCAAGATCGGCATCATGCATACCTACAAGGGTGATGCGGCCGACTTCCTGGTCAGCGGTGCCTACATCGACCGCGGCGTAGCTTACGACGGCGACGGGCGCCGGGTTGGCCTGAACACCTCCGGCTCGCTGTCCGATTCGTACAGCAAGAACCTGTTCATGAAGGGCGGCTACAACTTCGGCGACGGCCAGATGCAGCGCATCCAGGCAAGCTACAGCAACTTCCATATCGGCGGTAAGCACAACTACAAGCCGGAGGAAGGCTGCCGTTTCGATCCGGTCGAATGTCCGGTGCCGTCCACCAACACCGCCGTGAAGGGCTCCATCGCCGGGTCACTGGCCGAGTTCAATGATTTCGAACAGTTCGCTGCCAAGTACACCAACGCCGACTTCTTCGGTGGTGACCTGAGCGTGGATGCCTATTGGGCGCAGCAGGCCATGCGCTACGTGCCTGAGAACGGTTCGGATCGCCAGCTGGTCAAGCCGGCGCCACCGGAAGCCGAGCGTATCTGGGACCAGTCCGAGATCAACAGCGAGAAGAAGGGCCTGCGCTTCGGCTACGCCTACAACGACCTGTTCAAGGTGGAGGGGCTGCGCCTGCGCGCCGGCCTGGATCTGGTGGAAGACACCGCTGAACAGCGCCTGGCACTGACTAACCGACTGTGGGTGCCGCCGATGAAGTACACCAGCCTCGCTCCCTACGCCCAGCTGAGCTGGGATATCGGTCCGGTGACGCTGGATGCTGGCATCCGCCGCGAAGACGGCGAGCTCGAGATCGACAGCTACACGACCGTGGCCTTCCGCGACAATACGCGTGTGCAGGGCGGCAAGATGGATTACAAGGCCAACATGCCCAACTTCGGTGCGATCTGGCGCATCAGTGATGAGTGGTCGGTGTTCGCGTCGTACTCGGAGGGCTTTGGCATTGCCAACGTCGGTATTCCGCTGCGTAACATCCAGGCCAACAGCCCATGCAAGGCCGTGTCCTGTATCGCCGACCTGCAGCCGTTGATCACCGAGAACAAGGAAATCGGCTTCAACTGGCGTGGCGCCAAGGGCCAGGTCGGCGCGTCGGCGTACCGCTCGACCTCCGACTTCGGCTCCACCTTGACCATCGACAAGGTCACCGAAGACTTCATCCTCACCCGTGCTCCGGTGGAGATCGAAGGCATCGAGCTCAACAGCGCCTGGACGTTCAACGACCAGTGGAAGGCCACCTTCCTGTACTCGCGCATCCGCGGCCAGACCCAGTACTACGCAGGTTCGGGCCTGGTGAAGGAAATGGGCATCCTGGATATCTCACCGGACAAGGTGAACGCCTCGCTGACCTGGACCCCGGCCGACAACCTCAACGCCACGCTGGGCGTGAGCAAAACCTTCAGCCGCGACCTCCGTGAGACCTTCACCAATCCGACCAACGGCGATGTCTATGAGAACGAAGAGAGCACCTACGGCTATGCGCTGTGGGATCTCAGCGTGAACTACGACACCGGCCGCTATGGCCAGCTGTCTGTAGGCATCGAGAACCTGTTCGACAAGCAGTACGTGCTGACCTGGTCGCAGCTGCCGGGCTGGCAGAACTACTTCTCCGGCCGTGGCCGGATCGTTTCTCTGAGCCATACCATCAAGTTCTGACAGAGGCTTGATGCATAGAGCGCCGCCGCTTTGGTGGCGCTTTTTTTTCGCGCGCCCCGTTGGCGCCAGCCGCACCACCACCGCGTTTTGGAGAGAGAGCGCACCATGAAGAACCTGTTGTCATCGAGCATCACCCTGGCCTTGCTGCTGTCGGCAAACGCACAAGCACAGGACACCGCTGTGGCAGATCGCGACAAGCCCAGCGCCACCACGCTGGACAACGTCATTGTCACCGGCACCCGTGCGCCCAAGGCGGTGGACCGCATCCCGGGCGCAGTCAGCATCATCAGCCTGCAGGAGTTGAACAATTCGCTGAGTCTGACCGAGGACGCCACCGCGGTACTGACCCGCACGATTCCCGGCTACTCCGAATCGACCCAGGCACTGACCAACTCCGGTGAAACCCTGCGCGGCCGCATCGCGCTGCGCCTGTTCGACGGCATTCCACAAACCTCGCCGCTGCGTGAGACCAACCGTGCCGGCAGCTTCACCGACCTGGGCGTGATCGGCCGCATCGAAGTGGTCAACGGCCCCTCCGCGGCGGAAGGCGTGGGCGCGGCCGGCGGCATCATCAACTACATTTCCAAGACACCGGAAGAAGGCAGCCACACCAACGTCAGCACCCGCTACAGCAGCCAGGGTCGCGACGACAGCGAGGGCTGGAAGGTCGGCCTGACCTTCGGCCACAAGGAGGACGCCTACGACCTGCTGCTGTCCACCTCGTTCGTCGACCGTGGCATGGCCTATGACGCCAAGGGCCGCAAGATCGGCATGCGCGGCTCAGGCACCATCAACGACTCCGAGTCGAAGAACCTGTTCCTGAAAGTGGGCACCAACTTCGGCGAAGCGGACATGCAGCGCCTGCAGGCCACGCTCAGCCGCTTCAATCTGACCGGCAAGGGCAACTACACCGGCATCAACGGTGACCGTGCCAACAACATCACCTCGACCTCGATCGCCGGCACCCCGCTGGGCGCCAAGACCGAGTTCAACAATTTCAACCAGTTCTCGCTGTCCTACAGCCATGCCGATTTCTTCGGCGGCACCCTGCTTGCCGACGCCTATCGCGCCGACCAGGCGATGCGCTATCCGGCCGAGAACGGCTCGGACAAGCAGGACCCGCTGTTCGCACCGCTCGGCCAGCTGGTCGACCAGTCCGAAGTCAATTCGGAAAAGCGCGGCGTGCGCACCTCGTGGACCCGTGGCGAGCTGTTCGGCGTTGAAGGGCTGGAACTGCGTGCCGGTGTGGACGTGGTCAAGGACCTCACCGACCAGCGTCTGGCGCTGACCCAGCGCGTGTGGGTACCGCCGATGGAGTACACCAGCACCGCGCCGTATGCCCAGCTGTCGTGGGATATCGGCCCGCTGACGGTCAGCGGCGGCCTGCGTCAGGAAGACGGCGAGTTGAGCGTGGACAGCTACACCACCACCTACTACAACAAGCGCGTGTTCGTGGAAGGCGGCAAGCTGGACTACAAGACCGACCTGCCCAACCTCGGTGTGGTCTATCGCTTCACCGACGAACTGTCGGCCTATGCCTCCTACTCGGAAGGCTTCAGCCTGCCCAACGTCGGCATCCCGCTGCGCAACATCAACAAGCCGGGCCAGAGCGTCAGCGGCATCCTCGATCTGCAGGCGATCATCGTCGAGAACCGGGAAATCGGCTTCAACTGGCGCACCGGCAACGCCACATTCAGTGGCTCCTACTACCGCAGCGACTCGGACTTCGGCGTGTCGCTGAGCACCGATCCGGTCACCGGCGATTTCGTCATGAACCGCGGCCCGGTCAAGATCAACGGCATCGAGTTCAGCGGCAGCTACGACTTCAGCGATGACCTGAAGGTCAATGCGATGTACTCGCACATCGTCGGCAAGACCTGGTTCACCAAGAACGGGCCGCTGGACAAGCGCATGGGCGCCAACGATGTCAGTCCGGACAAGATCGGTGTGAACCTGTTCTGGCGCCTGGCACCGCAGGTTGACCTGAACCTGGGCGCGATGACCCTGCTCTCACGCACCCTCAACCAGGGCAAGAGCGGCGCCGAACACACCTCCGGGCGCACCCTGCTCGATGTGAGCATGAACTACGACACCGGCCGTTTCGGCAAGCTGACCCTGGGCGTGGAAAACCTGCTCAACAAGCAGTACATCCTCACCACCTCCGAGGCCAGCAACAGCAACGACGACTGGATGGCCGGTCGCGGTCGCGTGTTCTCCCTGTCGCATAACATCAACTTCTGATGAGCGACCTCACAGCCCGGGGCGTGCGCCTCCGTCATCGCGATCATGCCGGCCCCCGTGGCCGGCGTGACGCGGTGTGGCTGTACCGCGGTGCCCGGGGCCTGGCCCTGGGCGCCGTGCTCTGTTTGACGGGATTGCCGCTGGTGGCCTGCTCCACCGCGCCCAGCCGCGCCGCGCTGACAGTGGCACCGGTGGCCCTGACAACGGCACCAACGCTGCCGGCAATCGACGACTTCCTGCGCGATGCAACTGCCGAGCGCGGCTATCCCGGCGCGGTCGCACTGATCCTGCACAATGGAAAGACCGTGCATGCCGCCAGCTATGGCTGGCAGGATCTGGCACATACCCGGCCGATGCGCCGCGACAGCATCTTCCGCATCTACTCGATGACCAAGACCGTGGCCTCGGTCGCGGCACTGATGTTGATGGACGAGGGCAAGCTGGGTCTGGATGATCCAGTGGCACGTCACCTCCCCGAATTTTCCAAGCTGCAGCTGTTCACCGGCGGCAGCGCCGCCGCCCCACAACTGCGCCCGGCAACCCGCACCCTCACCGTGCGTCATCTGCTCACCCACACCGCCGGCTTCGCCGCCGGCGGCGAGGGGTTCGAAGCGGTGACGCAGCTGCTGGAACAGCACCGGGTGCGCGAGGTGGACACGCTGGCCGAGTACACCGCACGCTTGAGCCAGGTGCCGTTGGCCGCCGAACCCGGCACCCGCTTCCGCTACGACAGCACCTCCACCGAGACCCTGTCGCGGCTGGTGGAAGTGGTCGCCGGTATGCCCTTCGAGCAGTTCCTGCAACAACGCATCTTCACCCCGCTGGGCATGCTCGATACCGGCTTTGAAGTGCCGCTGGCACAGCGCGCGCGGGTGGTCGAGCTGACCACGATGGGCGATGGCGCCACGCTGGTGCTGGCCGATGAAGCGCATGCACGTGCACCCGGCACCGCATTGCGGCCCTATCGCAGCGGCGCCGGCGGGCTGTACTCCACCGCCGATGACTACGGCCGTTTCGCGCAGATGCTGCTCGATGGCGGCCAGTCCCATGGCGTGCGCCTGCTCCGCGCCGATACCGTGGCGCTGATGCTGCAGAACCAGCTGGTGCACATCGCGCTGCCCAAGCCGGTCACCGAATTCAGCGACGCCGAGGGCTTCGGCCTGGGCGGCTCGGTGCTGTTGGATCCGGCATTGAAAGGCCGCACCGCCGCGCCCGGGGCGTTCGGCTGGTCCGGTGCCGCCTCGACCTATTACACGATCGACCCGGGCAAAAAACTGGTCGCGATCCTGATGCTGCAGCACCTCCCCGGCGGCGCACAGGATCTGCCGCGCATCAGTACCCGGTTCTACAACCTCGTCGATGAGGCGATACACCCATGATCCAGATCCAGCCCCGCACTGTGCTCGTCGCCGGTTCGGCCAATCTCGATTTCGTCGTACGTGCCTCGCACGTGCCGGCCCCGGGTGAAACCGTGCTCGGCCGGGAGTTCGGCACCTTCCCTGGCGGCAAGGGTGCCAATCAGGCGGTGGCCTGCGCGCGCGCTGGTGGCACCGCCACGCAGATGCTGCTCGCCCTGGGCCAGGACGACTTCGCCAGGCCGATTGAAGCTTCGCTGCATGACGCCGGCGTGCTGCTGCACACCGTGCGTGACGCTGCATTGCCAACCGGCACCGCCTTCATCTGTCTGTCCGACGACGCCGAGAACGCGATCACCGTCGCGCCCGGCGCCAACATGGCACTGCGCGCCGAACACCTGCCAGCGCTGGACGGCATCGGCTGGCTGCTGCTCCAGCTGGAGACGCCGTTGGACACGGTCACCGCCTATGCACGCGCCGCGCGTGCGGCCGGGGTCAAGGTCGCGCTCAATGCGGCCCCCGCGCAACCGCTGCCCGATGCGCTGCTGGCGCTGCTGGACATGCTGATCGTCAACGAGGGCGAACTGGCGGTGGTAGCCGGCAACCCTCCGGCTCTGGCCACCGGGCTGGCGCGCGTGGACGTGCCATGCGTGATCGTGACGCTGGGGTCACGGGGGTGCCTGGCACGCGTGGACGGGCAGATCCTGCTGCAACCGGCATTCCGGATAGAGCCGCTGGATACCACCGCTGCCGGCGACACCTTCTGCGGCGCGTTGATCGCATCGCTGGCCCGCAATTCCCGGCTGCAAGATGCCCTGCTGATGGCCAGTGCCGCTTCGGCGCTGACCTGCACCCGGCTGGGCGCGCAGTCGAGCATTCCTACCTTCCCCGAAGTCGCCGCGTTGCTGGCGGACCGCACCCGCCGACCCGGTGATGACGCCCATGCCGCGCTCGCGGCATGGTGCGCGCTTTGATGCTTTTTCTTTCCGTTCCCTGCTGGATGCCTCGCCCATGACCATGCCTTATCAGATCCCCGACTACGACAATGAAGCAGCCGATCACGGGCGTGAGGCAGTCACCACCGAGTACAAGTTCTCGCACGTCACCACCGGCCGCTACCTGCCCACGCCGGGCAAGGCGCCGGCCTGGCCGTTTGCCGATATCGGCAGCTGGATGATCGACGCCAATGCCTCGGCTTCCGACTGGCTGACCGAGCTGCGCGACTGGCGCACCGAGCACCTGGTGCGTCTGGGCTACACCGACGTCAATTACCGCCGCCCGGAACTGCAGTGGGCCCAGCGCAACTTCGTCCATGCGCAGATGATGGTCGAGGACCGTTATTTCTACGACGTGGAAACCGCGCAGTACACCGTCGACAAGTACCTGGACGACCTGGAGGCGCGCTTCGGCGGGCTGGATTCGGTGCTGATCTGGTACATCTACCCCAACATCGGCATCGATGACCGCAACCAGTTCGACCTGGCCCACACCCTGCCCGGCGGCATCGATGGCCTCAAAGCCGCGGTGCAGGCCTTCCAGGCCCGTGGGGTGAAGGTGTTCCTGCCGGCCAAGCCCTGGGACCACGGCACCCGTGACCCGGGTGTGACCCACTGGGATGGCCTGGCCGAAATCATCCAGTACACCGGTGCCGATGGCATCAACGGTGACACCTTCAACGGCGTGCCGCGTGCGTTCTTCGAGGCCTGCGATGCCCGTGGCAACCCGGTGGTGGTGCAGCCCGAATCGACCATCAGCTCCGAAGAGCAGCTGATCTGGAACGTGCAGAGCTGGGGCAAGAAGGCCCCGGACGGCCCGGTGCCGCCGGTGTCCAAGTGGAAGTGGCTCGAACCGCGCCACATGGTCAACTACGAGAACCGCTGGGGCCGCAACCGCAACCACGACCTGCAGTACTGCTTCTTCAACGGCATCGGCTACAACGCCTGGGAAAACATCTGGGGCATCTGGAACCAGTTCACCGAGCGCGACGGCGAAACCCTGCGCCGCATCGCGCGCATCTACCGCCAGTTCCCGCAGCTGGTGGTGGCCATGGACTGGGCGCCGTACCAGGTCTGCCTGCAGGGCGGCATCTTCGCCAGCGTGTTCCCGGTCGAGGGCCTGGCCCTGCGCACCTTCATCAACCGCTTCGAGTACGACGTGTGCGGCGAGCAGATCGCCATCGACCACGTCGACGGCACCCGCTACTTTGATGTCTGGAACGGCCGCGAGCTGAGCCCGGCGATCCGTGATGGCAAGGCCTACCTGTCCTTTGATATCGAAGCCCGTGGCTTCGGCGCCGTGCTGAGCGTTGCCGCCGGCACCACCGTCGATGGTCTGGAAGACTTCATTGCGTTCACCGCCGAAGCCAACGCCAAGCCGCTGTCGGCTTATTCGGGCGCCTGGAAGGCGCTGCCGCAGCAGATCGCGGAGATCGCCCCGACCGCGCCGGCGGCTACGGCTCCTGAAGGCATGGTCAGCGTGCCGGGCGGCGAGTTCGTGTTTGCCGTCGGTGGTGTGGAAATAGAAGGCTTCAACTGGGCCGGCCAGGACGTGCAGTACCCCTGGGAATCGGTGCCGCGCCGCCACCACCGCCAGGTGATGGACATCGCCGCCTTCCACATCGACCGCCACCTGGTCACCAATGCCCAGTTCAAGGCCTTCATCGATGCCACCGGCTATGCACCGGCCGACAGCATCAACTTCCTGGTCCACTGGGTCGATGGCGCCCCGCGCGCCGGCTGGGAGAACAAGCCGGTGGTATGGGTGTCGCTGGAGGATGCCCGCGCCTACGCCGCCTGGGCCGGCAAGCGCCTGCCGCACGAATGGGAATGGCAGTACGCCGCGCAGGGCACCGACGGCCGCACCTATCCGTGGGGCAACGACTGGGATGCCAGCCGCGTGCCGCGCATCAACCGTGGCCGCCGCATCCTCCCCGCCGAGGATGTGGGCAGCTTCCCACAGGCGGCAAGCCCGTTCGGCGTGGAAGACCTGGTCGGCCATGTCTGGCAGTGGACCGAGGAATTCGGCGATAAGCACACCCGCGTGGCGATCCTGCGCGGTGGCTCCAGCTACCAGCCGCAGACCTCGCACTGGTACTTCCCGCAGGCCTACCGTCTGGACCAGCACGGCAAATACCTGCTGATGGCCCCGGCCAAGGACCGCAGCGGCATGCTCGGCTTCCGCTGCGTGGTGGATGCGGCATGAGCGCATCCATCACCTTCGGCCAGCAGCTGATCGCCCCGGCCGCCGTGCAGCTGGGCGGCGTGTTCGGCGACATGCTCGCGGCCAACCGGTCCGGGCGCCTGTCCAGCTTCATCGTGGACGAGAACAGCCCGTCGATCTCGATCTTCGGCCAGGCCCACAAGCAGCAGAACCAGGAAGGTGACTGGTACGGCGAGCACGCCGGCAAGTGGCTCTCGGCCACCGCCCGTGCCGTGGCCCAGGGCGGCCAACCGCAGCTGGAAGCCAACCTGCGCCGCGTGGCCGACTGGCTGATCAGCCAGCAGGATGCCGATGGCTACCTGGGCAATTACGCCGAAAACCGCCGCTTCACCGTGCCGCAGCCGCCCAAGCCCGAGAGCTGGAACGGCGAGCCGGCGCTGCGCACCTGGGACACCTGGACTCACAGCTACCTGCTGCTGGGCTTCATCGAGACCTGGCGTGCGCTGGGCGATGACGCCTACCTGCAGGCGGCGCGCCGCATTGCAGACCTGTGCTGGGACACCCTGGAAAGCGGCATCGACATCACCACCCTGGGCAACCATCACGGCATGTCGGCCACGGTGTTGCTGGACCCGGCTGCCGACCTGTACCTGGTCACCGGCGAGCCACGCTATCTGGCGCTGGCCGAGAAGATCCTGCAGCAGGCCAATGCCAATCCGCGCCTGGCCCTGCTCGACAAGGGCATCGCCAACGAAGACGCGGCCTTCATCGCCACCGGCAAGGCTTACCAGCTGTCGTGGAACCTGGTGGGCCTGGCCAAGCTGTACAAGGCCACCGGCAACGCTGATTACAAGCGGGCCATCGACAACCTGTGGGACAACATCCGCGAGCAGCACCTGACCCTGGGCGGGGGCCCGTGGGGCGGCGTGGCGCATCGCTCGCGCGAGGTATTCAACGCACCGCGTACGTTCTTCCCGCAGGCCTATGTGGAAACCTGCTCGGTACTGGCCTGGATGCAGCTCAACCGTGAACTGCTGGCCATCAGCGGCCACGCCCGCTATGCCGACGAGCTGGAGCGTACCGCCTACAACGACCTGCTGGCCGCGATGGCACCCAACGGTGAGGACTGGTGCTACTACACCTTTCCCAACGGCAAGCGCGTGCACACCACGTACTGGCGCTGCTGCAAGTCCTCCGGTGCAATGGCGGTGGAAGAGCTGCCGCAGATCGCCTATGGCGTGGCCGCTGATGGCGGGCTGCGGGTAAACCTGTACGGGGCCGGCGAAGCCACGCTCCATCATGCAGATGCCGGCAAGGTGGTGCTGCAGCAGCAGACCCGCTATCCGTTCAACGGCGATATCAGCCTGCGGGTGACGCCCGAGCACAGCGCCAGCTTCGGCATCGGCCTGCGCATCCCGGCCTGGGCCGAGGACGCCCGCATCCAGGTCAATGGCATCAACGTACCGGTACAGGTTGGCGCGGATGGTTACGTGCAGCTGCAGCGCCAGTGGCAGGCCGGCGATCTGGTCAGCGTGAAGCTGCCGATGCAGCCGCAGCTGCACCGTGCCGCCAACATCAATGTGCAGGAATCGCGTGCACCGGACGGTTCGCCGGTGGCACAGGAAGTACTGCGCTGGGAGTACATCGGCCTGAGCTACGGCCCGCTGGTCTATGCGACCACGCTGATCGATGGCTTCAAGACCGATGAAACGATAAAGCTGCCGGAAGGTGATCCCTCGCGCTGGCTGCAGGTGGGCCGAGACGACGGTGAAGGCGCGCCGGTGACAATGCAGCTGGAGTGCCGCGCGCCGCTGGCGTTCACACCGTACTACCGCTGCGGTGGACGTGAGCACGGTGCATGGCGCCTCACGTGGCTGTCATTGGCACCGCAATAAAGCTGTTGCCACCGTCTGCCCCCTGCACGGTGCAGGCAGCGGTTGAGAGGAAGGCGTTGGCAAGGCGATCCCTGCTTTTTGTCCTCGCTGAAAATACCCGCACGATATGTTTCCTGCCGTGCACGCGGAGGAAACTGCGATCAAGGATTCGAGTGCAGCCCATGTCAGCAAGCAACAACCCATCTCCGTTCGACATCGCCCGGCGCGATGGTGCCCGCGGCCCGCTCAGCGGCGTGCGCGTACTGGACCTGAGCGCCTATATCGCCGGGCCGTACGGCTGCACCCTGCTGGCCGACCAGGGCGCGGAAGTGATCAAGGTGGAGCCACCGGTTGGCGACAATCTGCGCCAGTACCCGTCCACGCTGGAAGCCGAAAGCCGCGCGTTCCTGGGGGTGAACCGTTCCAAGCGCGGGGTGGTGCTGGATCTCAAGCAGTCCGACCAGCGCGCAGTACTGATGCGACTGGTGCGCGAAGCCGACGTGCTGGTGCACAACTTCCGCCCCAGCGTTCCGGCCCGTCTTGGCATCGACTTTGAAAGCCTGCACAAACTCAATCCGCGGCTGGTGTATTGCTCGGTCACCGGGTACGGCGAGCAGGGTCCGCTCAAAGACAAGGCCGGATACGACCAGGTGCTGCAGACCATGACCGGCATGTGCATGATGCAGGGCAAGGCCGGTGGCGCCCCGGAAATCCTCTACGGTTCGGTGGTGGACTACTACGCCGCCGCGCTGGTGGCCGCCGGGGTGTCCTCGGCGCTGTACGAGCGCGAGCGCAGTGGCGAAGGCCAGTTCGTTGGCGTGTCGTTGCTGCGCAGCGCCTTGACCATGCAGTCGGCGCGGATGATCTGGGCCGAGGGTGAACCCGAAGTGGTGGGCCGCGACATGCGCTCGGGCGGTGTCACCGGCATCCACCCGACCGCCGATGGCTATCTTTATGTCTCGGCCAATACACCGCGGTTCTGGCAGGCCCTGTGCGAGAAGACCGGGTTGGCCGAACTGGCCAGCGACCCGCGTTACGACACCGTGCGCAAACGCGCCGAACACGCCAGCCTACTGCTGTCGCAGCTGCATACCGCACTGGCCGCGCGCAGCGCGCTGGAATGGGAAGCACTGTTCGGCGAAGAGGTGCCGTGCGCGGCCGCGCGCAAGGTCGAGGACATGTTCGACCACCCGCAGGTGCTGGCCGAGGACATGATCGCCTCGCTGCCGCACCCGCTGCTGGGCAGCTACCGCGGTATTACCCGCCCGATCGTGTTCGGCCGCACGCCCGGCCCGCAACCGTTCGCCGCTCCCGTCTTCGATCAGGACACCGCTGCCGTGAGCGCGCTGTTCAACGCCCCGTCTGCCGATTGACCGCAAGGAACACCGCATGACCTCGCCCTCCAAACTCGCCCAGCTGCGCGAACTGTCCGTTGTCGTCGCCGATACCGGTGATTACGAGGCGATCAAACGCCTGCAGCCGGTGGACTGCACCACCAACCCGACGTTGGTGAAGAAGGCGCTTGACCTGCCGGTCTATGCCGCCCTGATCGAGCGGGAACTGGACTGGGGCCGCCAGCAATCCGGCGAGCACGCTGTCATCGTCAATGCCGTGGCCGACCGCCTCACCGTGGGTATCGGCACGATGCTGGCCGAACTGGTGCCGGGTCGCGTTTCCACCGAAGTGGATGCCGACCAGGCCCACAACACCGAAGCCACCATCGCCAAGGCGCGCGAGTTCATCGCCATGTACGACGCCGCCGGCGTGCCTCGCGACAAGGTGCTGATCAAGATCGCCGCGACCTGGGCCGGGGTGGAAGCCGCGCGCGTGCTGCAGGCCGAAGGCATCGACTGCAACCTGACCCTGATCTTCAACCCGACCCAGGCGCTGGCCTGTGCCGAAGCCGGTGCGTTCCTGATTTCACCGTTCGTCGGCCGCATCCTGGACTGGTATGTGGCCAACGGCCAGACCCCAGCCAGCATCGACGAGGACCCGGGGGTGAAGTTCGTGCGCGGCGTCTACGCCGAGTTCAAGCGCCGCGGCTCGCCGACCGTGGTGATGGGCGCCTCGTTCCGCTCCACCGCACAGATCGAGGCGCTGGCCGGTTGCGACCGCCTGACCATCTCGCCGGACCTGCTGGAAACGCTGGACGCCGATTTCGGCGAACTGCCGCGCAAGCTGGTTGCTGGCGCTGCGGAAGCGGTGAATGCCGCCGCGATCGACCAGGCCCGGTTCGACGCCGATCTGGCCGCCGATTCGATGGCCACCGAAAAGCTGGCCACCGGTATCGATGCTTTCGCCAAAGATCTGAATGCGCTGCGGCAGATGATTGCCCTGCGTCTTGCCTGAGGTTACTGCCATGTCCCTGCGTATCCATGGTCCGCTTTCCCGCATCATCGCCCTCGGCCTGTGCGCGCTGGGTAGCGCCTGCGCCACCCACCCGGCGTCTTCCTTCAGCGTGCCGGAGATCCGTCCCGGCGTTGCCCAAGGCTATCTGGAAAAAGCACAGCTGCCCGACAGCATCGCGCTGCTGCCACCACCACCGGCAGCCGGCTCGGCCGCGTTCGCGCTCGATGAGCAGGTCAACCTGGCCCGCAATCTGCGCGGCACCCCGCGTTGGGAGCAGGCCATTGCCGATGCCAACCTGCAGTTCCCGGCGGCGGCATCGATCTTCGCCTGCGCCATCGGCACCGACGTCAGCGAACAGACCACGCCGCGCCTGTACGGCCTGCTGCGGCGTACCCGCACCGATGCCGCCGTGGTCAGCGACGCCGCCAAGCACCACTACAACCGCACCCGTCCGTTCGTGGCCAACGGTGAGTCCACCTGCACGCCGGACAAGGAAGCCGGTCTGGCCGAGAACGGTTCCTACCCTTCCGGGCATACCTCCATCGGCTGGGCGTGGGCGCTGATCCTGGCCGAGCTGGCGCCTGATCGCACCGACGCCATCCTGGCGCGTGGCCGCAGCTACGGTGAAAGCCGGCTGGTGTGCAATGTGCATTGGCACAGCGATGTGCTGTCGGGCCGCTTGATGGGCTCGGCGGTGGTTGCCCGTCTGCATGCCGATGCCCGCTTCCGCACCGATATGGACGCGGCGCGGAGCGAACTGGCGGCGCTGCGCGCCCGCAATCCGGCTCCCCCTGCGAACTGCGCGGCCGAGGCGGCCGCGTTGGCGCAGCCGCTGCCGGTTACCGCGCACTGATTTCTTTAGGTGTTTCGCTGCCGACCGGACTCTCCCCCACCCGGCACACCGCGATCGGACGCAGACTCCACCGCGCCCGGTCGCGGCTTTTTCTAACCGCCAGACGCCTCAGCGCGAGATCAGGTCGATGAAGCGCGCCACCTTGCGGTAGGGCGGACGCAGCAGATCGCTGCCGGCGCGCCGGCTCTGCCACAGCACCGGCAGCCGCTTGCTCATCGCATCGAAGCCGGCCCTGCCATGGTAGGCGCCCATGCCGCTGGCGCCGATGCCGCCGAACGGCAGGCCGTTGATCGCAAAATGCAGCAAGGCATCGTTGACGGTGACGCCGCCGGCCAGGGTCTGGCCGAGGATCGTCTCCACCGTGGCCCGCTCATGGCTGAAGGGATACAGCGCCAGCGGGCGATCGCGGCCGTTGATCATGGCGATGGCCTCCTCCAGCGTGCGGTAGCTGCGGATCGGCAGGATCGGCCCGAAGATCTCCTCCTGCATCACCTGCGTGTCATCGCCGGGCTGGAGGATCAGCGTCGGCGGGAACAGCCGCTCGCGGCGGGCGCGCTCGCCATCGATCATCGCCAGTTCCACCACCTGCGCGCCGCGCGCGCGTGCATCGCAGACATAGCCGTGCAGACGCTGGTACTGCGCGTCGTTGATGATGCGGCTGTAGTCACGCGGGTCACTGAAGTCGCCGTAGCGCTGGCGCACCTGCGCGCGCAGCGCCGTCACCAGCGCGGCCACGCGCGCTTCATCGATGAGCACATAGTCCGGGGCGATGCAGGTCTGTCCGGCGTTGAACCATTTGCCCGTGGCCAGGCGCGCGGCGGCCGTCTCCAGCGGATAGTCCGCGGCGATGATCGCCGGCGACTTGCCGCCCAGCTCCAGCGTCAGCGGAGTCAGATGCTGCGCGGCGGCGGCCATCACCTTGCGGCCGACCGCGGTGGAGCCGGTGAACACCAGATGGTCCAGCGGCAGGGCCGAAAACGCAGCGGCCACGGTGGCATCGCCCTGCACCACACGCACCCGTTCGGGCGGAAACACCTCGGCCAGCAGCGACTGCAGGAACGCCGAGGTCTGCGGCGTGTGTTCGGAGGGCTTGAGCAGCACGTGGTTGCCGGCGGCGATGGCCGTGGCCAGCGGCACCAGCGCCAGGTTGACCGGATAGTTCCACGGCGAGATCACCCCGACCACGCCCACCGGCAGCGGCCGCACCTGCGCCCGCGCCGGCCAGAAGCGCCAGCCCACGCCGACCCGCTCGGGCTTCATCCAGCCGCGCAGGTGCGCAAGCAGGTGATCGATCTCGCCGGTGACCGTCATGCCATCGGCGATCACCGACTCATGGTGCGAGCGGTGGCCGAAATCGGCGGCGATGGCCTCGCTCATCGCGCCGATGCGGGTCTTGAACACCGCGCGCAGCCGGCGCAGGTCATCACGGCGCTGGCGGTAGTCGGGCCGCTGCCGCAACCAGGCCTGGCGCAACTGCGCCAGGGTCTGGGTCAATGTGGTCTGTACGTCGCCGGGCGAATCCATCACAACCTCCCCAAGGTCAGCGGCCACTGTAAACCAGAGTGCGTCGCACAAAAAAAGGGCCGCCCGTCGCCGGGCGGCCCTTGGCCATCACTGCCGGAACCTCAGTGCGAGGACGCCTTGCTGGCGCCGATGCCGGTTTCGGCACGCACCTGCTGGGCCGGATAGGCGGCACGTTCGGCCTGTGCGTTCTTGCTCTTGTCGGTGATCGAGAACAGCCAGATGCTGACAAAGGCGATGGTCATCGAGAACAGCGCCGGGCTGGTGTACGGGAACGGCGCGCTGCCGGCCGGATTGCCCAGCGTGTCCACCCACACCGACGGCGAGAGCAGGGTCAGGATCAGCGACGAGGCCAGACCGAGCGAACCGCCAATGACCGCGCCGCGGGTGGTGCAATCCTTCCACAGCAGCGACAGCAGCAGCACCGGGAAGTTGGCCGAGGCGGCGATGGCGAAGGCCAGCGACACCATGAAGGCCACGTTCTGCTTCTCGAACACGATCCCCAGCAGCACCGCGATCACGCCCAGCACCAGGGTGGTGACACGCGAGACGCGCAGTTCCGTGCCTGCCGGCGGCCTGCCCTTCATGATCACCGTCGCGTACAGGTCATGCGACACCGCCGAGGCACCGGACAGGGTCAGGCCGGCGACCACCGCCAGGATCGTGGCGAAGGCCACCGCGGAGATGAAGCCCATGAACAGGTTGCCGCCCACCGCCTTGCCAACCAGCACCGCGGCCATGTTCGGGCCGCCCTGGATGGTGCCGGTGACCGGATCGGCATACTCGGGATTGGTCAGTACCAGCGCGATGGCGCCGAAACCGATGATGAAGATCAGGATGTAGAAGTAACCGATCCAGGTGGTTGCCCACAGCACCGACTTGCGGGCCTGCTTGGCATCGGGAACGGTGAAGAAGCGCATCAGGATATGCGGCAGGCCCGCGGTACCGAACATCAAGGCCATGCCGAAGGAGATGGCCGAGATCGGATCCTTGACGAAACCACCCGGGCCCATGATCGCCAGGCCGGTACTGGCCGCTTCCTCCGCGCTCTTGCCGCTGTTGGCCGCGATCTGGGTCTTCACCCGCACCGCCTCGCTGAACAGCGCCTCGAAACTGAAGTTGAAGTGCCACATCACCATCACCGCCATGAAGGTGACGCCGGACAGCAGCAGGCAGGCCTTGATGATCTGCACCCAGGTGGTGGCGGTCATGCCACCGAACAGTACATAGACCATCATCAACACGCCCACCAGCGCCACCGCGACCCAGTAGTCCAGGCCGAACAGCAGCTTGATCAGCGCACCGGCGCCCACCATCTGCGCGATCAGGTAGAACAGCACCACCACCAGCGTGCCGGAAGCGGCGAACATGCGGATGGGCTTTGCCTGGAAGCGGTAGCCGGCGACGTCGGCGAAGGTGAAGCGGCCCAGGTTGCGCAGGCGCTCGGCCATCAGGAACGTCAGGATCGGCCAACCGACCAGGAAGCCCAGCGCGTAGATCAGGCCGTCATACCCGTTGGTCATCACCGCGGCGGTGATACCCAGGAACGAGGCGGCCGACATGTAGTCACCGGCAATGGCCAGGCCGTTCTGGAAACCGGTGATGCCGCCACCGGCGGTGTAGAAGTCGGACGCGGACTTGGTGCGGCCCGCGGCCCACTTGGTGATGCCAAGCGTGAACACCACGAAGGTCGCGAACATGATGATCGCGGTCCAGTTGGTCGGCTGGCGCACGGTCTGGCCGATGTCGCCCCCGGCGGCCATGGCCGCACCGCTGGCGATCAGCAGACCGAGCAGGGCGCCGGATCGCAGGACGGAGTAGGTCATTGTGCTTCCTCCATGATCTGTTCAGTCAACTTGTCGAATTCCCTGTTGGCACGGCGCACGTAGAAGCCGGTGATCAGGATGGTGAACACCATCAGGCCCAAGGCGATCGGAATGCCGACGGTGGTGATCTTGCCGGCGCCGATCGGCGTGGCCAGGAAGGCCTTGTCGAAGGCGATCAGGCCGATATAGCCGTAGTAGGCCAGCAGCATCACGATGGTCAGGGTCCAACCCAGCTTGTTGCGCGTGCTGCGCAGCCGTTGGTATTTGGGGTTGGAAGCGATCCGCTCTACACGGGGATCGGCGGAAGCAGTCATTTTGATTCTCCGGAGGAAGGGAATACCGCGGCCACAACGCGCCAACGCGCTGCCGCTGCGACATGAGTGCTCCCCGTGGGGGTAGGGAGAGAGGCGTACTGCGTTTTCGGACGCGGTACCGGCGGCACTGCACCGCCGGTACCGGAGGGGTCAGAAGCTGTACTTGGTGGTGAACTGCACGCGGCGGATGTCGCCCTTGCGGCCGTCCTCGATCTCGCGCACGCCGTACATCAGCTCGGCGCCGATATCCACCTTGGGCATCGGGGTGTAGAACACATTGCCGCGGATGGACTGCACGCTCTTGGTCACCAGCGGCCCGGTGATCGTCGCGTCGTTGTCGTAGTCGCTGCGGGCGTAGATCAGGTTGGTGCGCAGCTGCGGCGAGAACGCATGGCGCCAGCCCACGTAACCGGCCAGCACACCGGTGGGATCGAGTTCGTCGCGCGCCGCGTCATAGGCACTGTCGGCGGTGATGCCCAGGCCGACATAGCGGGCGATGCCTTCGCCACCGGTGAGCTGGTAGTGCAGGCTGTCGCTGTCGGCCATCACCCACTTGCCGCCCAGGGTCAGGCCGCCGGCGATCTTGCTGGCATCGGCGCCGGTGACCTGGTTGTCCACTTTCAGCTGGCGCAAAAGACCGGCCACTCCGAACGTGCCCCAGTCGCCTTTCCAGCCGTAGCGCACGGTCAGGTCCGGCACCGAGCCGCGATCGGAATTGGGCGCGCCGATCAGCGTGGTTTCCGGATTCTCCAGCGCCACGCTCAGCCCGCCCTTGGTGTAGCGCACCTGCGCCTGGCGCACGAACAGCACGCCATCGGTCGGGCCGACGAAATCCACCGCCTCGGGAATCGACGCGGCGTCCATGAAGTTGGACCAGGTCTGGCCGGCCAGCCAGTTGTTCCAGTACATGTAGGCATGCCGCAGGGTCACCCCATAGGTGTTGGTGGCGGTCTGGTTGCCCAGCGCATTGCCGAAGAAGTCCATCTCCACCAGCGCGCCGGCCTTGTCGCCGTTGTCGGCCACATGGTCCACACCGAGGTTGAAACGCGAGAACTTGGCGTGGGCGTTGTAGTCCACGTCCGAGCGCTCGCCCGAGCCGCCGGCGCCCTGCACTGGGGTCTGCCCGGGCAGGTACAGCGCACGGCCGGTAGCATCGTCGGCCAACTGGCCATCCCCGGTCTGGGTGGCCAGGAAGTCGGCCTTGATGAAGCCGCCGAACTTGAACGTGGTGCCGGGCGTGGCGCCCGGGGTGATGCTGGTGACCTGGATCGGCTGCTTGCCGGCCGGCAGCGCCGGTGTGGCGGCGCGTTCGGCCTGCACGGTGCGCACCTGCTGCACCTCGCTCTGCGTCTGCGTGATCGCCCCCTGCTGTTGCTGCTGGGTGGACACCAGCAGCTGCACCTGCCGTTCTAGTTCGGCCACGCGCGCTTCGAGCGCTTTTTCCCTGGCCGTTTCCGCAAAGGCCACACCCGGTGCAACCAGCGCGAGCAACAGCGCGGCAGCCAGCGGGCGGCGGACGGTTTTCAACATGTGTCGATTCATCGGATCAGCCTCTCTCCAGGCGGGCAGCGGCCGCCACCAGTTGCACGGTCGCAGCCAGCGTGCGCGGCAAGCAAGACGCCCGGCTATTCGCCATTAGTCGAACCCGGTGCCGTATTCGACCATCGTCTAACCCGGGGGGCAGCGCGCGGTGGAGCGTATGCGGCACACTTGGGAAGTTCCGGCTGTGCCACAAACACAGCTCCCCCATTGGTTACAAGTGCAAAGGTGAGGGTTGCCATGACTGATGTTTATCCCGTTGATCCCGCATTCGCCGCGAAGGCGCGGATCGACAAGAACACGTACCAGCAGCTGTACCGCGAATCGGTGGAAAACCCCGACGTGTTCTGGGCCAAGGCCGCCGAGCGCCTGGACTGGTTTGTAAAGCCGACCAAGATCAAGAACGTCAGCTACCAGCTTGATGATTTCCGCATCAAGTGGTTCGAGGACGGCGAACTCAACGTCAGCGTGAACTGCCTGGACCGGCAGCTGGCTACCCGCGGCGACAAGACCGCGCTGCTGTTCGAACCCGACAGCCCGGACAGCCCGGCGCAGAAGGTCAGCTACCGCGAGCTGTACGAACGCGTGTGCCGCCTGGGCAACGCGCTGCGTGCGCTGGGCATCAAGAAGGGCGACCGCGTCACCATCTACCTGCCGATGATCGTCGATGCCGCCGTGGCGATGCTGGCCTGCGCCCGCGTCGGTGCGATCCACTCGGTGGTGTTCGGTGGCTTTGCCGCCAACTCCATCGCCGACCGCGTCGGTGACTGCGGCAGCAAGCTGATCATCACCGCCGATGAAGGCCTGCGCGGTGGCAAGAAGGTGCCGCTCAAAGCCAACGTCGACGCCGCGCTGAAGCTGCCGGGCACCCACACCGTGGAAACCGTGCTGGTGGTGCGCCATACCGGCGCGGCGGTGGACATGCAGGCCCCGCGCGACCGCTGGTTCCACGACGTGGTCGATACCCAGCCGGCGGTGTGCGAACCGGAGCGCATGAACGCCGAAGATCCGCTGTTCATCCTCTACACCTCCGGCTCCACCGGCAAACCCAAGGGCGTGCTGCACACCAGCGCCGGCTACCTGCTGTACGCGGCCTACACCCATGAAGCGGTGTTCGACCTGCGCGAGGACGACATCTACTGGTGCACCGCCGATGTGGGCTGGGTCACCGGCCACAGCTATATCGTCTACGGCCCGCTGGCCAACGGCGCCACCTCGGTGATGTTCGAAGGCGTGCCGAACTACCCCGACACCTCGCGTTTCTGGGAGGTGATCGACAAGCACCAGGTCACCATCTTCTACACCGCGCCGACGGCGATCCGTGCGCTGATGCGCGAGGGCGAGGCACCGGTCAAGCGCACCTCGCGCAAGAGCCTGCGCCTGCTCGGCAGTGTCGGCGAGCCGATCAATCCGGAAGCCTGGCGCTGGTACTACGAGGTGGTGGGCGATGCGCGCTGCCCGATCGTGGATACCTGGTGGCAGACCGAGACCGGCGGCATCCTGATCTCGCCGCTGCCCGGCGCGATCGACCTGAAGCCGGGCTCGGCCACGCTGCCGTTCTTCGGCGTGCAGCCGGCACTGGTCAACGCCGACGGCGAAATCCAGCACGGTGCGGCCGAAGGCAACCTGATCATCCGCGACTCCTGGCCGGGGCAGATGCGCAGCGTCTACGGCGACCACCAGCGCTTCATCGACACCTACTTCCGCACCTACCCGGGCAGCTACTTCACCGGCGACGGCTGCCGTCGCGACGCCGACGGCTACTACTGGATCACCGGCCGCGTCGATGACGTGATCAACGTCTCCGGCCACCGCATCGGCACCGCCGAGGTCGAAAGCGCGCTGGTCAGCCATCCGAAGGTGGCCGAAGCGGCCGTGGTCGGTTTCCCGCACGACATCAAGGGCCAGGGCATCTACGCCTACGTCACCCTGGTGGCGGGCGAGGCGCAGACCGAGGAGCTGCTCAAGGAACTGGTGGTGTGGGTGCGCAAGGAGATCGGCCCGATCGCCGCACCGGACCACCTGCAATGGGCGCCGGGTCTACCCAAGACCCGCTCGGGCAAGATCATGCGCCGCATCCTGCGCAAGATCGCCGAGAACGCGCCGGACCAGCTGGGCGACACCTCCACCCTGGCCGATCCCTCGGTCGTGGCCTCGCTGGTGGAAGAACGCAAAGTGAAGTGACGTTCGACCACGCCGGCGCGCCGCGGTGCGCCGGCTGCCGGTCCGCGCGGAGGGCGTGGACCGGTATGCCCTGCCGTTATCCTGTTCCACCGGAAGGGCGCACCCCCTTCCCCCGCATTGGACCTTACATGCCCACCCTCCTGATCGCCGATGACCATCCCCTGTTCCGCGAAGCCCTCAAGGGCGCGGTGCAACGGATCATTGCCGGCGTGCAGCTGCTGGAGGCCGACAGCGTGGAAGCGCTGTACGCGCTGGCCGAACAGCATCCCGATGCCGACCTGGTGCTGATGGATCTGAACATGCCCGGCGCGCAGGGCTTCAACGCGCTGGTGCACCTGCGCGCGTTGCATCCGCAGCTGCCGATCGTGGTGGTATCCGCCCGCGAGGAGCCCACGGTGATGCGCCGCGCGCTGGACCATGGCGCGTTCGGTTTCATTCCCAAATCCGCCGACTCGGACACCATCGGCCACGCGCTGGGCACGATCCTGGACGGCGAGCGCTGGGCGCCGGCCGAGGCGTACAACGTGCCGCCCACGCCGAACGAGGAGCGCGAGGTCGGCCAGCGCCTGCGCGAGCTCACCCCGCAGCAGTTCCGGGTGTTGCAGATGCTCGGCGTCGGCCGCCTGAACAAGCAGATCGCCTACGATCTGGGCGTGTCCGAAGCCACCATCAAGGCCCATGTCACCGCGATCCTGCGCAAACTCGGCGTCACCAACCGCACCCAGGCGGTGCTGATGGCCGGCAAGCTGGCCATCGACGACGACAGCATCGTGCTGCCGCCGGAAGAGGACTGAGGCGTCCGGCACACGCCCTGACAGAGCCGGTCCGGTCCCCGGGCTGCTACAATCCGCGCTCCCTTGGGGAGTAGCCTGCTTCCAGCAATGGAAGCGCCCACGTCAACATACTCGGCCAGTGCGCCGTGGCGTGGGCAGCCAGATCCGGTTGGCGAGACCAGCGGCCTGCGTGCGCAACGACGGTTGGGCGCCACGCGGGTCGTTCGTGTCCGCCCAACCAGGTAATCCAGATGTCCCCTCTTTCGATTGTTCTCATCGGCTTTGCCATGTCCACCGATGCCTTTGCCGCGGCGGTCGGCAAAGGTGCGGCGATGCGCAAACCGCGCCTGCCCGATGCCTTGCGCGCCGGCCTGATCTTCGGCGTGATCGAAGCCATCACCCCGGTCATCGGCTGGCTGCTCGGCCGCGCCGCCTCGCAGTATGTGGAAGCCTTCGACCACTGGATCGCGTTCGGCCTGCTCGGTGTGCTCGGCGTGCACATGATCGTGGCCGGGCTCAAACCCGATGACGGGGAGGACGCCGGCAGCCCGGAAAGCGGCAAGGCGCGGCACGGTTTCTGGGCACTGGCCGCCACCGGCTTTGCCACCAGCATCGACGCGATGGCCATCGGCGTGGGTCTGGCGTTCCTGGATGTGCATATCGGCGTGGTCGCGCTGGTGATCGGCCTGTGCACGCTGACCATGGTGACGCTGGGCATCATGCTCGGCCGCGTGCTGGGCGCACTGGCCGGCAAACGCGCCGAGATCATCGGCGGCGTGATCCTGATCGTGATCGGCAGCTCGATCCTCTACCAGCACCTGGGCGGCGCGGCCTGAGCCGTCAGGGCGGAACGATCCGCGCCGGCTACTTGCGGCGCGGCTCGTGCAGGGCGGTGAGGAAGGCGCGCAGCGAGGCCGGCTTGACCGGCTTGGTCAGCACCCGGTAGCCGCGCTCGCGCGCCAGCCGCTTCAGTTCGTCGCGGCCGTCGGCGGTGAGCAGCGCGCCCGGCAGCGGCCGGCCGGCGGCCTCGCGCAGCGCCACCAGCGTATCCAGGCCATCCAGGCGGTCATGCAGGTGGTAGTCCACCAGCATCACATCGGGTTGTTCGGCCAGCTTCTGCAGCGCCATGTCCACGGTGCTGGCGGCGATCACCTGCACCTTCCAGCGGCCCAGCAGCGCGCGCATGCCGTCCAGGATCTCCTGGTCGTTGTCCACGCACAGCACGCGCATGCCGGCCAGCGAATCGTCATTGCCGAATACCGAGGACGCCCGTGGCACCGGCGGCGGTGCCGCCGGCGTCGGCACCCGCGGCAGGGTGATGGAGAACATGCTGCCGTGACCGGGCTGGCTGCGCGCGTTGAGCGCGTGGTCGAGCAGGCGCGAGATGCGCTGGCAGATCGACAACCCCAGCCCCAGCCCCTGCTCGCCCCAGTCGAACGGCTGCTGGTAACGGTGGAACTCGGTGAAGATCTGCTGCATGTGGTGTTCGGGAATGCCCGGGCCGGTATCCCAGACCTGAAGTTCCACCTGCCCACCGCGCACCCGCAACGCCAGCACGATGCGGCCGCTGCGGGTGTAGCGCAGCGCATTGGCCATGAAATTCTGCAGCACCCGCCGCAGCAGCCGGCGGTCACTGCGCACCCAGGCCGGACGCGCGAACACGTGCAGGCGCAGGCCGCGCCCGGCGGCAATGGGCGTGTACTGCGCGGCCAGCTCGCGCACCAGCACGCTGGCGTCGAACTCGCTGAGGGTCGGGCGCAGGCCGCCGGCATCGAGCCGCGACACGTCCAGCAGACCGTCGAGCAGCTCCTCGGCCGCGCGCAGCGAGGCGTCCACGCGCTCGGCCAGGTGCCGCTGCTCGTCGCTCTCATGCAGGCTGTCGCGCAGCGCCGAGGCGAACAGCCGCGCCGCGTTCAGCGGTTGCAGCACGTCGTGGCTGATCGCGGCCAGGAAGCGGGTCTTGGACTGCTGCGCGGCCTCGGCCGCCCGCGAGCGCTCGGCCACGCGCTGCTCCAGCGTCTCGTTGGCTTCCCGCAGCGCCTGTTCGGCCTGCTTGAAATCGGTGATGTCGTTGTAGCTGGTGACATAGCCACCGCCCGGCAGCGCCTGGCCACGCAGCTCGATCACCTTGCCGTCGGCACCGGTGCGCTCGAACACATGCGGCGAGCCGGCGCGCATGTAGCCGATACGGCGGTTGATCTGGATCTCGATATCGCCCTCGCCCAGCTCGCCGCGCTCGGCGTTGTAGCGGATCAGGTCCGCCACCGGACGACCGACGTAGAGCATGCCGTCGGGGTAGCCGAACATCTGCTGGTAACGGCGGTTCCACGCGGTCAGGCGCATCTCCGGATCGACCACGCTGACCCCGCCGCTGATGTTCTCCAGCGTGGTGGAGAGGATCTCGCGGTTGAAACGCAGCTCCTGGCCGGCCTCGTCCAGCACCGCCACCACCTCACCCAGGTCCATGCCCGAGCCACGCAGCAGGCTGGTCAGCAGCAACCGCGCCGAGGCCGCACCGATGGACGCGGCCAGCAGGCGTTCGGTGAACTGCACCCAGACGCGGTCGGCGGCCGCGGCCGGCTGCAGTTCGCGGCGCAGGGACTGGGCCTGTTCGGCGAAGGAACGGCGGGCGCGGTTGTCGCCGATCACCCGGGTGGCCAGCGCCAGCAGATCGCGTACCTTGATGTGTGCCGGCCAATCGCCGGCCACCACCGGGCGCTTGGCGTAAGGATCCAGGAACGGTGCCGCGCGCAGGCGTTCGGCCACATCCGGACGCCAGCGCATCGACACCAGCAGCATCGTGGCGGTGTTGAGCAGCAGCGACCAGAAGGTGCCGTGGGTCAGCGGATCCCAGCCGGCCAGCCCGAACAGCTGTTGCGGCCGCAGCCAGTCGATGCCGAACGGCCCGGTCCGCAACAGGCTCTGGTCCAGCCAGCCGCCCTGCGCCAGCGCTGGCACCAGCAGCGTGTACACCCACACGCAGAAGCCGGCCACCATGCCGGTTTCCACGCCGCGCCGGCTGGCGCCGCGCCAGTACAGGCCGCCGATCAGGCCCGGGGCGAACTGCGCCACCGCCGCAAACGCCATCAGTCCGTAAGTGGCGAGCATGGTGTCGTTGCTGCTGCCGCGGTAATAGCCGTAGGCCACCAGCGCCAGCAGCAGGATCGCCAGGCGGCGGATCCACAGCACCCGTGAGGCGACGCTGGCCGCTTCGCGGTGGTCGCCACTGCGCCGCAGCAGCAGCGGCATCACCAGGTCGTTGCTGATCATCGTCGCCAGCGCGATCGAGGAGACGATGACCATGCCGGTGGCCGCGGAGAAGCCGCCGACATAGGCCACCAGCGCCAGCGCGGTGTTGCCGCCGGCCATCGGCAGCGCCAGCACCAGGGTGTCATCGGACGCCAGACCGGTGCCGAACAGGGCCGCGCCGGCGCTGGCGATAGGCACGATCATCAGCGAGATCAGCACCAGATAGCCGCCGAACATCCAGCGCGCGCGGCGCACGTCACCGGCATCGGCGCATTCCACCACCGCCACGTGGAACTGCCGCGGCAGGCAGATCAGCGCCAGGAAGCTGAGCAGGGTCTGCGAGACGAAACCCACCGGTGGCATGCCCTCGAACAGGGCGCGGGCCGAACGCACCACCGAATCGCCACGGTCGGCCAGCCAGACATAGGCGAACACGCCCACCGCCACGATCGCCAGCAGCTTGATCATCGATTCCAGCGCGATCGCCAGCATCATCCCGTAGTGGTGCTCGGTGGCATCGACCTGGCGGGTGCCGAACAGGATCGCGAACAGCGCCATCAGCAGGGCCACATACAGCGCCGGATCGGTGAACACACCGCTGCCGGCGGCATTGCCGGTCAGCACCTGCAGGCTCATCGCCACCGCCTTGTACTGCAGCGCCAGATACGGCACCACGCCGACCAGCGCGATCAGCGCCACCAGCGCCGCCAACCGCCGCGAGCGGCCGAAACGTGAGGAGATGAAGTCGGCGATGGAGACCACGTTCTCGCTGCGCGCGATCAGCGCCAGCCGCTCGATGATGCGCCAGCCGAAGATCAGCATCAGCAGCGGACCCAGATAGATCGGCAGGTAGCCCACGCCGTAGCGCACCGCGCTGCCGACGCCGCCGTAGAAGGTCCACGACGAGCAGTACACCGCCAGCGCCAGGCTGTAGACCACCGGCCGCAGCCACGGCCGGTCCGGGTACAGCGGACGGCGGTCACCCCACCAGGCCACGCCGAACAGCAGCGCGGCATAGCCGAGTGAGACCAGTAGCAGGATCCAGCTGGAGACCAAGAACACTTCCCGTGCGACGGAGCGCGCCCAGTGTAGCCATTCCGCCGGCCGCCACGTCCCTGCCCCGCTGCTGAATCGAGGCGACGCACACGCCGGCAGCGGTACTTCCTGCAAGACCAATGCGCGCCCGCAAACGCCAACGCCCCGGCAGGACCGGGGCGTTGGGGGGGAACCGCGGGCGCGGAATTACTGCGCCAGCTGGAACTGCACTTCCACGCGGCGGTTGGGCAGCAGGCATTCCAGCAAGGCCGCACGCGGCTTCACGCCGTCGCACTGCTGCACCTGCTGGGTGTCGCCGCGGTACTCGTAGCTGATCCGGGCCGGATCGATACCACGGCCAATCAGCAGCTCGCGCACGGTCTGCGCCCGCCGCTGCGACAGGCCCTGGTTGTAGTCGAAGCCGCGGCCCTGCATGCGGTCGGCATGCCCGACCAGGGTCACCCCGGCCAACTCGCGCTTCTCGCTCTCGATGGTGGCCAGCGCACGGTCCACGCTTTCCAGCGAGTAGGTGCGGATGTCGCGGTACTGGTCACGGTCGAACTCGAACACGACATTGGCGATCAGCGGGCCCATTACCGGGGCCGGACCTGCGACCGGGCCGCCCGGATCGACACCGCACAGGCGCGCGGCGGCCTCGGCCTCGTTGACCAGGTCCTCGGCGATCTGGATGTAGGGCTTGGAGTGGCGCCACTGCTGCTGGTTGAACTCGTTGCCGGCGTGCACCAGCTCGACCTCGCCGCAGGCCACCTTCTGCGCGGCGCAGGCAAAGCCCGGCGTACCGTGGATGACCTTCAGCCGCTGCCACAGGTCGGCGCGCAGGTACTTGGCGTCGTTGACCAGGGCGGTGTCGGTGGGGATCGGTGAAACCCCGTTCTCCATGTCCACGATCAGCTTCTCCGACTCGGTCAGCGCTTCCTGCGGGAACGCGCTGCGGTCGTTGCGGGTGTATTCGTGGAAGGACACGTCCAGCCAGCACTGCGCCTTGGACAGGTGGTAGTCGCGGATCGGGCGACCGCCGTCGTTGAGCGCCTGGATGCGGCCCTGCGTGGCCTCGTAGGACGCCAGGTCGGCATGGATCGCCTCGTCGCTGATGCGCCTGGCCTGCGGGTTGAGCTGGGTCTGCTGGGCGCCGGCGACACCGCTGACGGCAGCCAGGACAGCACCGGCCAGCAGCGTGCGGAACGAACGGTTGTTGATGTGCATAAGGGTCATGGTGTCGTCCTCAGCGGGTCGGATCGCGGTAGCGGACCGGGTCCCGACGGAAAAGGTCTTCGTCGAACTTGAAGCGCAGACGCAGGAACAGGCCCTGCTGCGTGTACTCGTAGCCATTGAGATCGCGATCGCCCGCAAAGCCGGTCCAGTTGTAACCGGCCGACAGCCACAGGTTCTGCCGCAGCAGGCGGCCCACTTCCATGCCGTAGGCGTACTGGTTGGCACCCTGCTGGCCACGGAAGGTCGAGCCGAGCACACCGATATCCCAGTTCTCGGTGATGTCGTAGACGATGCGACCGGATACCAGCACCGCGTTGAAGCTGCTGTTGACGCGGCTGCCGTCGCCATAGGCGAACTGGTCGCGCTGCCACTTGCCGGCGATGCGCCCGGTCAGCCACCACGGCCGCGACGGGTGCCAGTCGGCATGGGTGGAGACGATATGCGCTCGCGTGCGCACATCCTGGCTGGTGCCATTGACCACGTCGCCGTCGAGCAGGGTCAAGCCGCTTTCATCACGCTCGAGCTTGTACTCGTAGCGCATCAGCGCATTGACCCGGTTGCGGTCGGTGTCGCGGTAGGCCAGGCCCAGCTGGAAGCGGTCCTGCAGCACATCGCCGCGTTCCTCGTAGTTGGTCGCCAGCAGGTAGTTGCGGCCGAGCAGGGTCCAGTCGCGGCTGAGCTTGCGCGCGAGCATGAACTGCAGCAGCGAGGTCGTGAACGCCTCGTTGCTGTCCACGGTGCCGGGCACATCCTCGGAGATGCGGTGCTCGGCACGGATCGCACCGCGCCACAGCGGATTGGCGCTGTAGTCCAGCGCCAGCGCCAGGCCGGTGCTGTCGCCGGTATCACCGGCCACCACGTTGACGCGCTCGATCGAGCTGCTCAGGCGCAGGCCCTGGGCGATATCCCAGTTGTTGCGGATGCCCGAGGCGGCCTGCACGTCGCGGCCACTGACCGCATCCCGCAGGCGGTACTCGGAGAACGCCTGAGTGTCGCGGAGGTAGCTGCTGTCGATACCGAACACCAGCGCATCGGCCTCGCGGTCGGTGGTGGTGATGCCATAGGCGCTGGTCAGGCCGGTCTGCTTCTCGTAGCGGCCATACAGGCGGCTGCGCTCGAACAGCTGGTAGTCCACGCCAGCGGCAACGCGTTTACGGTCCTCGCCACTGACGCTCTGCTCCACTTCCGCCCCACCGCTGAAGCGGTCATTGAAACGGTAGCCCAGGCCGAGGCGGGCGCTGTCCGATTCCAGCTCGGTGCCGACCGGCAGGTCGCTGGTGATCGGGCTGCCGCTGGAGGAGCCGTTGATCACCATCAGGCCGGTAGCAGGATCCAGTGCCTGCTGGCCGTAGCCCAGTGCACCGCCACCGGAACCGGTAGCGAAGCCGCCGGTCAGGCCGCCCATCTGCCCGAACGGTGCGCCCGAGGACCACGGCGAGGTCACGCCGATGGTCTCGCGGATGCTGCGCAGGCCGACGTCCACGGTCAGCCGTTCGGTGGCACCGATGCGCACGCCGGCGCCGCCGGCATCACGTTTGCCGCCGTCGGGATTGCGGTCTTCGCTGCGCAGGGCTTCCACGTACAGCTCCAGGCGCGGACCCACGGCATAGGACATGCGGCCGCTGTATTCGCCACGGCCGCCGTACAGCGGCGAGGCCGGGTTGTTGAACGCCGGGTCGGTGCGCGCACCGAACAGGCGCGCGTCGAACCTGGCGCCGTCGTGGGCGAACTCGACGCGCCAGGCATCGCCTTCGACTTCGCCCACCACGTCCTTCAGGCCCTGCGAGGTCACCTGGTTGAGCGAGTTGGTGTTGACCTCGCTCCGGGTGCGGGCGAACTCGGCCACCAGCGCGGTGTTCTCACCGAAACGGTAACCGGCGTTGACGCTGCCCATCTTGAAGGCGGCATACGGGTTGCGATCTTCCACCGCAGAGGCGCCCACTTCCAGCTTGTCGGTCAGCTTGTACTGGCCATCGGCCCCGACCACCCAGAACTTCTCGGTCTGCTGATCGAGTTCATAGGTGATGCGCAGCGAGACCGGGTTGAGGTCACTGTCGAAGGACGGCAGGAACTGGTTGAGCAGGATGCGCCCGGAGAACGGCTCGAAGCTGTAATCCACCAGCCGCGCCAGCGGCTTGACCGAAACGATGCGGGTGGGCTGGTTGCGGTCGCGCACGATCATTTCCACGCGCTCGCTGCCTTCCAGCACCGCGTTGTTGCGCAGCGCATAGGGGCCACTGCCCTGGCTGCGGAACTCCTCGATGATCTGGCGCAGCGAATCTTCGATGGCGAACACGTTGCTACGCACGCGCTCGCTTTCGAAATGCCAGCCCAGGCCGGTGGCGGTGCGGTTATAGGTGCTCAGGCTGCGCTGCGGGATTGGCCCGCTGCCGCCCACGCCGGTGACCGTGGCCAGCGTGTCGCCGGTCTGGAAGTCGCCGTACAGCAGGTAGCTGCGCTTGTTGTCGATACGCACGTACAGGCGTTCGGCCGAGCGCGCATCGAAGCCGCGCAGCGAGGAGTCGCCGTAGACCGGATAGAACTCCTCCGGCTGGATGTCGCGCAGCAGCCGGCCGCGCACGTCCTTGTCCGAGTCGTAGGCGGCGGTGAGCAGGTACTCGCCCTTGATCTGGCCCTTGACGAAGAACGCGGTGCGCGCACTGGCGTTGGCCTTGCCGTTGTTGAACTGCTTTTCCCAGCGGCGGATGTCGCGGTCGAACGCATCGTGGTGCTGGACCGGCGAGATCAGGCTGGCGTTGGTTTTGTTGCGGAAATTGACGATGCCTTCGATCAGGCCGGTGGCCAGCAGCTCGCGCATTTCCGGCAGGAAGCCGAGCGTGCCTTCGGCGGTCTGGCCGCCGGCGGTGATGCGCAGCAGCACGTCCTGCGGATCGTGCGGGGCGATCAGGTCGAACTCGGCCACGCCGTTTTCCACCTCGAGCTGGATGCCCGGCATCACCTTGTCGGCGTCGGTCGCGCCCGGACCGAACTCGTCGGTGCGCGAACCCGGCAGACGGATGCGGCCACCGCTGTGCTCGATGGTGGCGAACGCCTTGCCGGCCAGCGGCTTGTCGTCGGCACCGAGCAACCGCACGGTGATGTGCACCGGGGTCTGGCCATCGGCCGGCACACCGTCACGCTCCACTTCCACCGAGACCCGGTCGACAGCGGCATTGCGGCTGTAGTCGGCCTGGCCCGAACGGGCCGCGACCACTTCCGGCGGCGTGTCGGTGGTGACCAGCGAACGCGGATACAGCGTGGTGGCATCACCCAGCACCGGGGTGAAGCGGGTGCTGCTGCCCACGTTCTGGGCCAGCGCCGGCGCAGCCGCCGTTGCCAGTGCGCAGGCCAGCAGGCTCAGGCGCGGGGTCTTGCGCAGGGCGCGGCTCATGGCTGCACCTCCTGCGCGGCGGCCGCCGGGGGCGGGTTGGGTCGGGGTTGCACGATCGGTCTCTGGTTGGCCGAGTCCGTGGCCTGTTGCGGCGCACGGGCGGGCTTGCTGTCAAAGCGCAGCGGCGACTGCCCGGCTTCAGTCTCCGGCGCGCGCACCTCACCCTGGGTGCGGCGGGCCTTGACCTGTTCCAGCAGCGGGTTGGAGCAGCTGCCCTCAACGAAGTCGGCACGGTGCAGCTCGCCGTTCTTCAGGTCCAGGAACAGGCTGTCGGCATCGCCGAGGTTGCGGTTGGAGCTGGTGGTCAGGCGCGAGCCCACCGGCAGGGTGGACGGATCCACCTTCAGGGTGTGGCTCTGCGGCGGCAGGCCGCAGTAGCTGTACTTGCCCTCGGAATCGGAAACCATCCAGGTGCCGTTGGAGAAGTACAGGCGCACGCCCGGGATACCCAGCTCTTCTTCGTCCTGCACGTGGTTGTTGTTGCAGTCCACGAACACCTTGCCCAGCACACAGGCTTCCTCGGTGAACACGCCACCGGTGACACGCACGCGGTACTCGGCACGGTTGGACGGGATCGAACCCGGCAGCGGCGTCAGCCCGACCGGATCGATACAGCCGCCGGCGATGGAACAGCCATGGGCCTGCGCGCGGTTGACGCCATCGCCCTGCTGCGCACCCACCCCGACACGGACACGGTAGGTCAGCACCAGCTGGCCACCGACGTCGATGCCGCCCAGGTCGAAGCCCAGACGCGGGCCCGGACGACCCAGCGGATCGGCCACCGCACGGCCACCGACGCGGCCGGTGCCCTCGATGTAGGTGAAGCCGCGCGGCAGCGTGTCGACGATGTTCACCGTTTGCAGCGCACTGCCGGCGGTCTGCCGCACGGTGATGGTGTACTGCACGGTGTCACCGATCTCGGCGGTCTGGCGGTCACCGGTCTTGGTGATCACCAGGCCGGTGGCTTCGGCCGTATCCAGCGGGATGTGGTTGTGGATGATGCCGGCCGTGGCCGAACCGGAGAACAGGGTCAACCAGTACTGCGTGGCCGTGCCGACCGCACCGGTCGGCGCGGTGGCCTGCGGCTGCACCAGGTGGTTGCTGCCCTGCGCACCCGGCGGCGACAAGGAGCCGTCCTGCGGCGGAATCATCGACGACACGAACTGGTAGCCACCCGGCGGGGTCACCGTCAGGCGGAATTCGCAACGCGCCGGCGCGGCCGGACCGAACACGAACTGGTAATAGCCGTTGCTGCCGACCGTCATCGAGATCGCATTGCCTTCCACCGTGTAACCACCGGCGGCGGCGTTGAGCACCGCGCTCAGCGGGTCGTAGCCGTTGCACACGCCCACCGGGGTCAGGGTGACGATCGAACCGGGCACCGGATCGCGGGTGGTGGCGTCATACACCACACCCGACGGATCCACCGGCAGGCTCTGCTGCGGTAGGTGTTCGCCCGGCTTGAGCACGACCTGCAGCTGGCTGCTGCCGTTGTCGCTGGTGCGGCAGGTACTGGCATGGCCATTGGCCAGGGCGCTGTCCACATCGCAGCTGACACCGTGGCCGGCGGTATTTTCCTGGCTGACCGGCCAGGCCCAGATCACGCCCGAGCTCGGGTCGCGGAACTGGATGTGCCAGGTCACGCCCGGCACCACATCACCGAAGTGGTAGCTGCCGTCGGCCGCCGTGGTGGTGGTCCGGGTCACCGCACCCGTCGCCGGGTCGACCAGTTCCACGATCCACGAATGCAGTCGGTCGTCGCCGCCATCGAGCAGCGCATCGTCATTGCCGATGTCGAACCACACCGTGCCGCCGACCGAGGCCGCAAGCTGCACTTCGTTGGGCACCCGGCAGGCGTTCTGGGTGATCGTCGCATCGCAGACCGGCAGGCCGTTGATATCGCCTTCGAAGGTGCTGCGCTCGGTAGGGGTCGGGGTACGGAACTCGTTCTCGCCGCCACCTTCGATCAGCACCGCATTGTTGACGGTGCCGGCCTTGGCCGCCTCGGCGTTGACGTTCACCTTGACGGTGATCTCCGACAGCGAGGTGGCACCGGCGTTGACCACTTCCGCGCTGCGGCATTCAAAACGCGTATCGCCCACCGCACCGGAACACGTCCAGCCGTTGCCGGCCGGTACGTCGGCCAGGGTCAGGCCCACCGGCAGGCGATCCTTGACCACGTACTCGCCAAAGGACGGCTTCTGCCCGCCGTTGCGGACACGGATGGTGTAGGTCGCCACATTGTTGACGGTGAACTTCACCGTGCTGGACGACTTGCTCACCCGCATGTCCGGCGAATCACCGATCTCGCCGAAGTTGTTGTTGACCGAATCGCCGCCGATGGGCAAAACGAGCTGGCCGATCTTGGACGGGGTGGTTTCCTTGCCGGTGGCCACACCCACGCTGGTGCCGTCGATGGTGCCGGCGGTGGTGATGCCGTTGAGGGTTTCCGGCGGCTGGTTCGGCTCGATCACCTCATAGGTGCCCGGACGCAGGCCGTCGAAACGGTAGTTGCCGTCGGCATCGGTGGTGGTGCTCAGCTTGACCGGGTTGCCCAGGTCATCGGTGCCCACCAGCTCGATCACCACAGTGGCAATACCGCCCTCGTCGTTCTCGGCGATGCCGTTGTCGTTGCTGTCGTTGTAGACCTTGCCGCTGATCGCACCAACCGGAATCTCGCCGAAGTTGTTGTTCTGCGAAACCTCGCCCACCCCCACGGTGATCGTGGTGATGGTCGACGGGTTGGCGTCGGTGGCGCTGCCGGCGGTCGAGCCGGCGCCACCGGTGGTGCCCGGCACGGTCTGGCCGTCGGCAGTGCCTTCCGGCTGCCTGCTCTCGGTCACCGTATAGGTGCCCGGCGGCAGGTTGCTGAAGCTGTACTCGCCATTGGCATCGGTCACCACGGTGACCGGGGTGACCGGCTCGCCATTGATGTCGGTACCGGTCAGCACCATTTCCACACCCGGCAGGCCCTTCTCGCCCGGATCCACCACGCCATCGTTGTTGCGGTCTTCCCAGACCTTGCCAGTGACGCCGCTGTTGGTCGGCAGCTCGCCGAACAGGTTGTCCACCGAGGCACTGCCCGGAACACTCAGGTCAATGGTGGCAATCGCGCTGGGGGTGGTGGTCACCGGGGTGGCGGTGCCACTGCGGGTGCCGTCCACGGTACCGGCGGTGGTGATGCCGTTGGCGGTGCCGGCCGGCTGGGTCGGTTCGGTCAGGGTGTAGCTGCCCGGACGCAGGCCCTCGAAACGGAAGGTGCCGTCAGCGGCCGTGGTGGTGCTCAGGCTGACGGCCTGCCCCAGGTCATCGGTACCGGTCAGGGTGATTTCCACACCGCCAATGCCGGTTTCGGCCACGCCGGCCATCGTGCCGTCGTTGTTGACGTCAAAGAACACGGTGCCCGACGCGGCCACCGGCAGGATCTCGGCAAAGTCATTGCCCAGCGAGGCCTTGCCAGCCGGCAGCACGATGCCGCTGATGCTGCTGGGCACGGTGCTGACTGCCGTGGCGGTACCGACGGTCAGGCCGTCGATGCTGCCGGCGGTGGTCACGCCGTTGAGGGTGGTGGTGCCGTTGTAGACCGGCTGCGCGGCCTGCTGGGTCAGCGTGTAGTTGCCGGCCTGCAGGTCATCGAAGCGGTAGCTGCCATCGGCGGCCGTGGTTGCACTGGTCAGCGTATTGCCCAGCGCATCCACGGTGCCGGCAGGCAGGCTGACCTGCACGCCCGGCAGCGCCGGCTCGCCGGCATCACGCACACCGTTGTTGTTGCTGTCCAGGTAAACCATGCCAGCCAGCGACGCGGCCAGCTCGCCGAAGTTGTTGTCGGTCGAACCGGTGCTGGGCAGGTTGGTGATGCTGATCAGGTTGCCGCTGTTTTCCTGGCCATCGGCCAGACCGGCCGGCTGGGTTTCAGTGATGCGGTAATCCTGGCCAGCCACCGCGCCGCCATAGCTGTAGTTGCCATTGGCATCGGTGGTGACGGTGGCGGTGGTGTCATCGGCGGTGCCGAACACGCCATCCGGGCCGGCACCTTCAATGGTGATGGTCACCCCGCCGATACCCGGCTCGCTGCCGGCCTGCTGGTCGCCATCGTCATTGCGGTCCAGGTAAACCGTACCGCTGATCACGGCATTGGCCAGTTCACCGAACAGGTAGCCGGTGGCCTGCTGGCCGGCACCGAGGCTGATGCCGCTGATGACGTTGGCCACGGCGTTGCTGCCCGGCACCACGCCATTGCCGGCGGTGTGCTTGCCATCCAGGTAAGCACCCGGCTGGGTTTCGGTCAGCACGTAGCCTTGGGCATCGGCCGGCATCAGGTCATCGAAGCGGTAGCTGCCATCGGCCACGGTGGTGGCGGTCTTGTTGACCGGGTTGCCGTTGAGGTCGGTACCGGTCAGGGTCAGGACCACGCCCTGGATCGGCTGCTCGCTGTTTTCAAACAGACCGTTGTTGTTGTTGGCGGCGATGGCCGAGAAATCCTCGAACACGAAGCCGGCCAGGCTGCCCAGACGTTCGCCGAAGTTGTTGCCCGACGAGCCAGCCAGCGGCAGGTTGTTGATGGTGATCCGGTTGCCTGGATTTTCCTGCCCGTTGGCATACCCGGACGGCTGCACTTCCACCACGATGTAATTCTTGCCGACCACCAGCTCGGCAAAGCTGTAGCTGCCATCGGTAGCGGTGGTGGTGGTGGCGATGACCGTGCCGTTGCCATCCTCCAGATTGATGGTGACCCCGGCAATGCCGACATCACCGGCGCCGTTGTCCAGGCTGCCGTTGTCATTGCGGTCCAGGTAGACGGTGCCGCTGATCGAGGTCACCGCGTCCTCACCGAAATTGAAGTTGATGCCATCAAAGCCGGCGGACAGGTCAATGTTGCTGATGCGGTCGGTGCTGACGGCATCACCGCCTACCCCGCTGCCGGCCACACAGCCACCTGCCGCACAGGCCTGACCGTTGATGGTGCCCGGGTTGATCGCACTGGGACGGTTGCGGTAGCCACCGGTCGGCAGTACCTCACGCAGCGTGTAGGTGATTTCCGGATCCAGATCGTTGAAGCGGTAGTTGCCGGTGGCATCGGTGATGCCGGTGGCGATCACACTGCCGTCGGCGGCGTTGAGCAGCTCCACGGTGGCGCCGGCAATCGGCGTATCGGTGCCACTGGTGTAGGTGTCATTGAAGTTGACATCGACATACACCACACCGGACAGGCTGGGACGGCGCACTTCAGGGAAGTCGTAACGCACCGCGTCCACGCCGCCGCCCAGCACGATTGCGCTGTAGCTGGAATCGGCCGAGCCCCCTCCACGGGCGTAGTCGCCGCCTTCGCTGGGCGCATTGGCCCCACTGGTCGGCGGGGCGACCGGGCCGTTGCTGTGGCTGGCCGGCTGGGTCTGGGTAATGGTGTACCCGTCGACAGCGGATGGCGGAAGGTCGATGAACTTGTAGTTGCCCGCACTGTCGGTGGTGGCGGTCTTGCTGACCGGGTTGCCCCACTGGTCATTGCCGCTCAGGGTCACGGTGACCCCGGACAAGCCGGTTTCCGCGCCCTGGAAAATGCCGCCGTTGCCGCCCGCACGGTCACTGTCCTCGAACACGCGCCCGGCCAGCGAGGACACCTTGATGTCGTTGGTGACGGTGCTGCCATCGTTGCCCGGGGTCGGGTCGACCTGCTCGGTCTTCAGGGTCACGCTGTTGCTGCCCTTGCCATTGGCCGGCAGGGTCACCCAGCGTGCCGGAATCAGCACACGCGCCTTGCCGTCCAGGGCAAGGTCGCCGAGCTGGCAGGTCAGGGTACGCCCGGCCTGTGCACAGGTACCGGTACCGGCAGCGGCCAGGTCGCCGTCATTGCTCGGCGTCGGCGAGTCGATCTTGCGCCAGGTCACCTGTGCGCCCTCGATCAGCTCCAGGCCAGCGGCCAGCACGTCGGTCACCACGGTCCCGGTGCCATTGAGCGGGCTGCTGCCATTGCGGTCAACCGAACGGCTGTGGCCCGGGCCCAGGTTGGTGATGTCCAGCACATACCACAGCGGCTGGAACAGGAAAGCCTCGGTGTTGGCCGTGATGGCCACCGACGGGTCGGCGTCCGGCGCACTGGTGGTCATCAGCTTGACCACCTGCAGGTCAGAGCGGGTGCGGATCGAGGTGGTCTGCTCGGCCTTGTTGTTGCTGCTGTCGGTTTCGGTCTCGTTGGAAACGGTCTGGACCTTGTTGACGATGGTGGCACCACTGGCCGGCGGCGCGGTCAGGTACTCATACACCAGGTACAGGTAGCTGGTCTGGTTCACCGCGATCTGGCCACTGCCGGCGATGCCGACACCGGCATTGGGCATGCTGCAGCGCAGGGTCTGCTCACCGCCCAGCGCCGTCGGGTTGGCACCACTGATCACCTGGCACGGTGCACCGGCATCGCCGATGTCCACCACCGGGCCGCTGGGCACAGTCAAGCTGCCTCCCTGGCTGCCCAGCAGCCGGATCTGCGCGCCCACCGGGGCCTGGATGGTGTCCTCAATGTAGGTACCGGTGGCCAGCGAAGGGCCAGCATTACGCACCGCAATGCGGTACTTCAGGATGTTGTTGGCGTTCTGACCCGGGCGCGAGTCAAAACCGAGCGGGTCAATGCCGCCGGTAAAGCCCCTGTCTTCCTTTTCAACCGACAGGTCCACTCGACCGGCCTGGAATACCAGGCTCGCGCTCTGGCTGTCATCGGCGGTGCTGGTGTTGTGGTTGAACGGAATGCCGTTGGCATCGGTGCCGGTGGCCGGGTCGGCCACGCCGTCACCATCACGGTCCAAGAAGAAGTCCGCCACGTTGGTGAAGGTCCGCCCGGTATTGAGCGCATCCACATTCGGGCGGATCTTGATCGTCAGGTTGCGGGCTTCATCGCCCACCAGCGTGACCGGCGTACAGGTGATGGCCAGGGTTGCGGGTGAGGCCGAGGTGTTGGCATAGGACATACCGCCGGCTGCCGGGGTCGCCACGATGCCCGTCGCCAGCGGTGTCAGCACCGAACAGCTGCTGCCAGGCTTGGAGCTGAGCGCCGAGATCAGCACGAACCCCGCATCGTCGGCCGGCAGCGTGAACACATCACGCATCACCACACCGGGCGCGGTCGACGCCTGGGTGTTGCGGTAACCGATGACGTAGGTGGTTTCCACGCCCGCACGGCCCGGGTTGCCCGAGGTGATGGTCTTGCCGGTGGTGGCCACATTGGTCACCGGGTAAACGGCAAACCAGTCGCTGGCGCGGTCATCGGTCGTGTTGGTCGTGCCGATGGCGCTGGCAACCTTCAGGTCAATACCGACGCCGGCGGTGTTGCAGAAGCGCCCGGCCACATTGCCGGTGCAGGCACTGGCCGCCTGGCCCAGGCTGTCGGCCAGCGGGCGGGGAGCTCGCACGGTGACCGTGAATGCGTTGGCAAGGCTCGGCAGCAGCAAGGTGGTGCCCGAGGCACAGCTGAAGCTGCCGCCATTGGTGATGCAGTTCCAGGCCGGGTTGCTCTGGCTGACAATGGCCAACTTCCCACCGGCATGGCCGGGCAGGGTGTCATTGATCACCACACCACCGGTGGCGGCGCTGTCGTCCGAGCTGTGGACACTGATGGTGAAGTCCACATGGGTATCGTTGATGTTGACGATATTGTCCGCATCGCCCGCGGCATTGGTGCGCTTGCTGATTTTCAGGTCAACGTAGCCATTGGTGGCGGTGGCGCCCGCACCAGTACAGTTGTTGGCCAGGTTCGGGTCGCGATTGACCCCGCCGGCAGTCAGCGGCGGAAGGCTGCCGCCCGCCCCGCCCGTACACACGGTGTTGCGCAGTTCACCCACCACCAGCGGCAGGGTGTGAAGCCTCAAACCGGCTGTGGCGTCCTTGGCCACCGGATAGCCGCTGACCATGTCGCAGGTCACCACCTGCTGGCTGCCGGCCGTATAGGCCGAATCGACCGAACACTGCCAGTTGCCGACGGTCACCGGGATGCCCGGCAGCAGCTCGTTGCCGGCTGCATCCACCCACTTTTCGCCAACGGCCAAGGTTTCCACCACCTGCAAATCGCCGCTCACCGCCCGCGGTCCACCGTTGGTCACTGTGATGTCCGAGGTCCAGATGCTGTCGGCCAGCGGCTGGCCCGGCTTCCACACCGGCACCCGTTCCTTGGTCTTGCTCTTGCCGATGCTCAGGTCGGCGCCGTCGGCCAGCACGTCGAAGGTGGCCGAACCCTGGTTGTCCTTGCCCTGGTCGAACGGGTCCGGGGTATCACTGCTGATGGTGGCGGTATTGGTGACCTTGCCGCTGGCATCCAGCGGCACCGTCGCCACGATGGTGATGACCTGCTGCTCATCCTTGGCCATGCTGCCAAGGGTGCAGTTCACCGTCGTGCCGCCGGTGCAGCTGCCCTTGCCGGGGGTGGCACTGACAAATGCAAAACCTGCCGGCAGCGTGTCGGTCACCTGCACATTGCTGGCGGCACTGGGGCCCATGTTGCGCGCGGTCAGGGTGAAGGTGACCGCCTCACCGGCAATCGCCGGTAGCGGGGCAGCGGTCTTGGTCAGGGTCAGGTCGGCACCGGTGGTGACATTGGTGGTCACCGTGTCGCTGTTGTTGTCCGGGTTGTTGTCCGGATACTTGCCTGCACCGGTGGCAACCACCGCGCCATTGGTCACCGTGCCACTGCCGACATTGGCCTTGGCCTTGAAGGTGTAAGTGGCCGAGGCCCCCACGGCCAAGATGCCGTTGTAGGTACCGTTGGCGCCGTCAAAAACCCAGCCGGCGCCAGCGGCCGAGCCGGCCACGAAGCTGGTGTTGCTGTCCAGGCTGTCGGTCACCTTGAACCCGGTTGCCGCCGATGGACCGTGGTTGGTCACGCTCAGGGTGTAGGTCACCTCACCGCCACCGACCACCGGGTCGGGCGTAGCGGTCTTGTCCAGTGCCAAGTCGGTGGCTTCGGTCAGCGTGGTGCTCTGGCTGAGCACGTTGTTGGCCTGGTTGGTGTCCTTGTCGGTGCCGACACCGAAGAAGGCGTCACCCTCAGACAATCCGCTGAGTGGCGTGGTGGCCGCCGGCGCGTTGGCCGCATAGCCAACGGCCGCGTGCACCGTCATTCCCGCTACCGGACGCCCCAGAGTGGTCACCGGCAGGATGAAGTCATGCGGTGCATCCAGTGCGCTCATTGACGCCGGGTTGAGGCAGGTCACGCGGGTGCCGCCGTTGCTGCCCGGTTCGGAGGTGCAGAACGGCGGCGCACTGGACGCCAGCGCAGCACCGGCCGGCATGTCGAACAGGGTGACCGTACCGGCGGCAGCGCCGGTGGCGCCGTTGGTCACACTGACCGTGTAATTGACAACCGTGCCCACCGGGCTGGGGTCAAAGCCGGTGTCCGAGAACTCGCTCACCTGCAGGTCCACCGCCAGTGCCGAGAACGGCATGGCAAGCAGGGTGGTCAGCACGGCCGCATTGCGCCGCCGCAGTGCTGGCAGCACTGCGTTGAGCCGGCGTCGCAACTGCTTCCAGATGGCCCGGGCATCATGCACCGGGGCCGTCACTGCATCGGAGTTGTGTGCGGCCATATCCTGCTCGAACTGGTTGTTCACCGGGCAAACCTCTTGCAAACGCTGCGCTCTCGGGCCGCCCCGCTGATGGGCAGCCCGTGAGTTGTTGAATTCGTGTAGTGGGAATCCGCCCCAAAACGGATCCGCAGTCAGCACCCGTCGGATGCTGGGTCGGCGCGGATTCTTACGGCGGGCACGGCCAGATGCAGTGCCTTTTTCTTGCAGAAACTCTCACTTGCTCTCGAGGTGAACCCGCCCGCTTTTCCTATTTCTTAACATCCCATTGATTTCACGATGATTTTCATGAATACCGACACGTGAAAATGAACGGGGGTCTCTTCAAAAACGTGAAACGGAACTGAACCAAAAACTGTGACTCAGAGCATCAACCGGTAGCCGGCGCCCCGGATTGCGCGGATCGGCACGGCGCTTTGGGTGGCATTCCGGACCCGGTTGCGGAGCCGGTGGACCAGCACTTCGATCCGGTGCGGGTCGAAATTCCACGGCTGGTCGGTCATGGCCGCGATCAGGCGATCCCGGCTGACGGTCTGCCCGGGTGCGGCAAAAAGCACGCCGAGGAAGGCGCGCTCGGCTTCGGTCAGGGCCAAGGTCCGTCCACTGGGGGTGTGCAGCAGATCCCAGCCGTCGGTCTGCAGCTGCCAGTCGACCACCGGCTCGGCGGCAGCCGCTTCGATGAGCTGCACCGGCTCGCCGGGCAGGCGCCGACGCAGGCTGTACAGGCGTGCGGCCAATACCTCCGGCTCCGGGCGATGGGCCATGCAGGCATCGGCGCCCGCCCACAGCCCTTCGGCGATGGCCTGCGGCGTGGCCGGGTCCACCAGCAGCACCACGCCCAGATCCTCGCGCCGGCGCAGATGCACCACCGTCCCGGCCAGGTCGGCCGCGGCGTAGGCGGTATCAATCAACACGATGTCGCACGGCACGATCGCCAGTTCGCGGTACAGCGCCGCGATGCTGTCCAGCGCATGCACCTGGGCGCCGTGGCACTCCAACGGCTGGACGATTTCGCTATCTCCGACAATCCATATCCGCAGCGGTGCAAGCGCCAGATGGCCCCTCGCACCGCTCAATGCGTTCTGTTGCAGTTGCACGACAACACGCTCCTGGACGCAGGCCAAGCGGGAGAGGGAAGCCTGCGTATTCAGGGGATTCTAGCGTGACGTAATTCCAATTACGCGCCTTCTCTGGTCGGCCGTGCGTCCCGACGGCAACGAAGAAGGGGAGCGATGACCGCCCCCCTTCTGTCTGCTTACTCGGCCGGGACGCCCATTTCCCTGAGCAGTTCCGGTGCCGGGTAGACCTTGGCCAGCAGCCAGCGCAGGTAGCGCATGTCCACGTGCACGGCCCGCTTGTAGCGTGGATCGAACCACCAGCTGGCGCTGACCGATTCCCAATTGGAATCGAAGTTCAGGCCGATCAGCTCGCCCTTGGCATTGAGCACCGGCGAGCCGGAGTTGCCGCCGGTGGTGTCCAGGTTGGTCAGGAAGTTGACCGTCTGGGTCTTCAGTGCCGGATCGGCGGTGCTGCCGAAATCACCCTTGGCGATGGCCGCCAGCAGCGGCTTGGGCGCATCGAACGGCACCGTGTTGGTGTTCTTCTCGACGATGCCGGCCACCGTGGTCACCGGCGCGTAGCTGACCGCATCACGCGGGTGCAGCGCCTCGACCTTGCCATAGCTGATGCGCAGGGTGCTGTTGGCATCGGGGTAGACCGCACGGCCCTGCTTGGCACGCCAGGCGAACAGCGCCTGCATGTAGGACGGACGCAGGCGCAGCTGCTCGCCCTGGCGCTCCTTGCTCTGCCGCTCGTCGTTGAGTTGCGCCATCACCAGCGCCGAGGCCACCGAGACCAGCGGGTCGGACTCGATGAAACCGCCCTTGCGCGCGGCCTCGAAGCGCGACAGCCGCTGTGCCTCATCCCCCAGCGTGGTCTGTGCGTACAGCTCGTCCAGGTGCTTGGCCAACTCGGCCGGGGTACGCCCGAACAGGTTGTCGTAATGCGCATCGCGCTGGTCGTCGGGCAGCTGCTGGTAGCGGGTCAGCAGCGCGGTGAGGATGGCCTTCTCCACCGTCGGGTCGTAGCGGCGCTGTACCTGCTTGAGCACGCCTTCGATCAGCGCCTGGTCGCGCTGCTGGTAGCCGCTCTCGCGCTCGGCATCGGGCTTGGCCGATTCGATGCGCAGCCGCTCCAGCAGCAGCGCCGAGCGCAGCAGCTGGGTCTGGCTGGACATCAGCGTGACCAGGAATTCGCGGGTACCGGCCTGGCGCTCGGCGGCCAGCGAGGCGAACAACGCATCGATGTCGGCTTTGTAACTGGCATCGGTAGCGGCCAGCATCGCCTGTTCGTCAGCGGCGCGCTGGGCCTTGGCGTCGCTGCGCAACAGGCCTTCCAGTTCACCGGCGGCGCGCTTGCGGTTGTTCTTCAGCGACTGCAGCTGCGAGGCGTAGCGCGTGCGGGCATCGGCATTGCCCTTGCCGACCGCCTCGATGGTGTCGATCAGCTGCTGGAACACCTCCACGCGGCGCGGCAGCACGGTATCGATCTGGTTGGCGAACTCGTCGGCGGTGCGCAGCCGGTAGGTGGTACCCGGGTAACCGGCCAGCATCGCGTAATCGCCTTCCTTGGGGCCATCCAGCGCCATCTTCAGGTGCGCCGGCGGCTGGTACGGCACGTTGTCCTTGCTGTACGGGGCCGGCTTGCCGTCCTTGCCGACGTAGGCGCGCAGCAGGGTGAAGTCACCGGTGTGCCGCGGCCACATGAAGTTGTCGATCTCGTCGCCGTAATTGCCGATCGCACGCGGCGGTGCATAGACCAGGCGGATGTCGGTCAGCTCCAGCTGGCGGATGCGGTAGAAATCGCTGCCGTAGTACATGTTGGCCACCGAGCAGCGCACGCCGCCTTCGGCCTCGCAGTCGGCGACGATGCGCTTGCGGGCGCGCTCCACCGCATCAAAATAGCCGCGGCCGGTCTTGCCGCGCGCGTCCTTGAGCACCTCGTCGGTGACCTTGTCGAAGCCCACCGTCACCAGCACCCGGTAATCGGGATTGGCCGCGCGCTCATCATCGCGGTCGCGGGCGATGAAGCCCTCGTCGATGGTGTTGTGGTCCTTGGTCGCGTTGTACTGGATCACGCCATAGGCGACATGGTGGTTGGTCAGCAGCAGGCCATCGCCGGAGACGAACGCGCCGGTGCCACCGCCGACCCGCACCACCGCACTGAGCGGCGGCGCGGTGACATCGGCCAACTGCTTGGGATCGCCCTTGAAGCCGGCCTCCTTCAGCGTTCTGGCCAACTCCGGCAGCTGCGTGGGCATCCACATGCCCTCGTTGGCATTGGCCGCAGCGGCCAGGCCCATCCCCAGCGCCAGCGTGGCGGCAAGCGGTTTACGCGTCATCGAAAACTCCAGCAGACCTTCAGAACAGCCGCCGACAGTAGCGGCCACCGCGCGCAGCGGCAACCATCGTTGGTCACGAGGGGGCTATCCTGCGCGGATGCGTATCTTTGCCGCTTCCCTCGTCGTGATGGGCCTGTTGCTCGGCGCCTGCTCCGGTCCGGACCGGTCCCGCTCTGCCCACACGAGCGCACCTGCGCTGGCGCTGCGAATCGAGCCGTGGACGCTGCCGGCCGATGCGGTCGCCGCGCAGCCGGATCTGGTCACCGCGCCCGATGGCAGCGTGCTGCTGTCGTGGCTCTCGCCCGATGCGCAGGGCCACCGGCTGCGCTATGCACGCTTTGCCGGCAACCGGTGGCAGCCTCCGCAACAGATCGCCCGCGGTGACGACTGGTTCGTCAACTGGGCCGATACCCCGCATCTGCTCGCCAGCGCCGATGGCGCGCTGTGGGCGCAGTGGCTGCGCAGATCCGCCAGCACCCCGTATGCCTACGACGTGCAGCTGGCACGCTCGGCCGACGGCGTGCGGTGGTCGGATCCGGTCACCGTGCACGATGACGGCACCGCCAGCGAGCACGGCTTCGTCTCGCTGTGGCCCGAAGGCGCCGAGGGCCTGGGCATCGCCTGGCTGGACGGGCGCAACACCGTCGGCAGCGCCGGGCATGCCCATCACGGCGCCGGCGCGATGACGCTGCGCAGCGCGCGCTTCGATGCCCGGCTGCACAAGCACGACGAGGTCGAACTGGATGCGATGACCTGCGATTGCTGCCAGACCGCCGCCGGCATGGCAGCCGACGGCCCGCTGCTGGTATACCGCGGCCGCGATGCCGCCGAGATCCGTGATATCCAGCTGCGCCGCCGCAGCGGCAGTGACTGGCGCCCCACGCAGCGCGTGCATGCCGACAACTGGACCATGCCGGCCTGCCCGGTCAACGGTCCTGCGGTGGCGGCTTCTGGTCGCGATGTCGTGGTGGCCTGGTACACCGCGCCGCAGGGGGAGCCGCTGTTGCGGATGGCCTACAGCGGCGATGGCGGCGCCACGTTCGCCGCGCCGGTGGAGCCGGATCGCGGGGCCGGACTGCAGGGGCGGGTGCAACTGGCCGTCGATGCCGGTGGTGTCTGGCTGGCCTGGCTGCGCGAGGACGGCCGCGGACAGTCGCTATGGCTGGCCCGCTATGCGCCGGCACTGCAGCGCGAGCTCGGCCGCCTCCAGGTGGCGGCGCTGGAAGGTCGCGGACGCGGCACCGGCTTCCCGCGCCTGCTCGCCGAGCCCGGTGGTGCGCGGCTGGTCTGGACCGATGTGGTCGCTGGCAAACCACAGCTGCGCGGCGCACGCGTCCGGGAAGTGGAGCCGATGGCGGCAAAGCAGGGCCGCACCGCCGCGGCCACCCCCGGGCCGCACCGCACGGATCTGCCTACAGCGGCGGATCCGGCCACCGCGGGCGATTACCCCGCGTCGCCGGGCAGCCGCGCCGTGCAGTAACGCCAGCGTTTCACGTCGCGGTAGTCGCGCCCATCCGTTTCCACGGTCAACCGCTTTCCCTCCAGCAGAAGCCGCAGATCCACCGGCGACGCGTCCCCGGGCTCGGGCAACTGGTCGATGCCGAGCCACGCGGTGGCCTGCCAACGGCCGGGAGCGCGCAGCCGCAGCTGCTGCAGCTGGTAGAACGTCCCTTCGCCGTACTCGGAGAATTCGTGCAGATAGCCTGGCCGGACCAGCAGCATTCCCACCATCGCCGATCCGGCGTGCTCCCACGGATCGGCCAGCACACGATAGCGGTCGCACTGCGCCTGGCCTTCAGGGTCATCGCTGACCCACAGGCCATGCAGCGGCGCCGGCACCGCCGGCGGCTCGGGCAGCTGCGCAGCGGCATGGGCCATGCCCATCGCGCCTCCGGCAAACAGGGCCATGCCCAGGCACCGTTTCCAGAAAACCGCTGTTGTGGATGACGTCATCGCCCGTTCCTGTGGCAGTTGAGGGTTACCGGGTCGATCCGGCCGGCGCGGTGCTTGCCTACTTCTCTTTGCGCCAGTTCACCGAGCCGCGGTTTTCCACCGTGGACGACTCGATTTCCACGTCGAAGCCGCGCCGCAGCAGGTACTTCAGGGTGAGCACCGAGCCGCTGCCGACCAGCGAGACGCCGTAGCCGATGTACAGCTTGGGGGTGATGTATTTGCCCACGCCGATCACCGAACCGCCCAGCGCGCGCGACTGGCTGACCCCGGCATCGTCCAGCCCCAGTTTGGCGCCGACCTGCGCGGCCAGCAGGCCGCTGCCGGCCGACAGCGCCGCCGAGGCGGCATTGACCTGCTGCGCCTGGTCGCTGCTGGCCATGCTCAGACTGCGTCCGAGCACCAGATAGGCCAGCGATTCGGACTGCGACATGGCCGGGTTGGACCATACATCCACCCGCGGCGCCTGGGCGCGGCCGGTCACGTGGATGCCGGCGGTGACCTCGCCGATCTGGCGCTCGGCGCGGATATTGATACGTGGATCGGACACGATGCCGTGGTTCCACAGCAGCTGGCCGTCGGTAATGGTCAGGTCCTGGCCGTAGGCCTTGTAGCGGCCGGTCACGTCCAGACCGCCGTTGGCGGTCATCTCGCGGCCGGGAATGGCGCGTACCTGCATCTTGCCGGTCAGGGCGCCCTTCAGGCCGAAACCACTCATCTTGACCTTGTTGCCGAGGCTGATGGTCAGGTCCATGTCCAGCGGCGAGGCCGGGCCCTCTTCCGGATCAACCGGATCCAGCACCACGATGTCCTCCGAGACCGACGTGCCGCGATCCAGCCGCTCCAGATCCAGATAGGCCTCCGGCACATGCACGCGCCCGCTCAGCGCCATCGCGGTGCCGGCCAGGGTGAAATCCAGATCCGGGTTGCCGACCAGGCGCAGCTCGCTGGTGTTGGACAGCAGCACGTTGTCACCGAAGATATGCAACTGCAGCGGCTGCGCATCGCCGAACCAGGACAGCCCACCGTCGACCCGCAACACGCCTTCGCCGCCGGTGTTGGCCGAGGCGCCGATCCGTGCCGAACCATCGGGTTGGGCGATGAAATCGGCCTTGCCCTCGCTCAGGGTCAGCCCCAGCGCCGGCAGTTCGCCGGTGAAGTTGCTGAGTTTGGCTTCGCCGCCCAAGGTGGGTTGCGCACGGGTGCCACGCAGACTCACGTGCCCTTCGATCAGCCCATTGGGCCGCACCAGATCCGGCGAGAACAGTTCCATCCAGTACAGCCGCGACATGTTCAGGTACAGCTCGCCGTTGAGCGCCGCGCCGGGCTCCCACGCGGTCTGCACCTTGGCGTCGATGAACCCATCCCCCTGGAAGCCCACGCCCAGATAGCCCTTGATGCTGTTGGGCTGCATTTCCACGTTGACGGAGAAATGGTCGTAGCGCACCAGTTCGCCGCGGGCGTTGTCGCCCAGGCGGATGCCGCCCTCGGCCGAGGCGACCTTGAACGCCCCCTCCCACGCATTGCCGCGCGGACGCAGGCTGCCGTCCAGGGTGATCTCGCCACGCAGATGGATGCGGCGACCGGCATTGGGCGGCAGCCACGGCTGCACCAGCGCCAGCGGCAGGGCGTCACCACGCAGTTGCACGCCCTCGCGCGGCCAGTTGGCCGCCACGCACAGTGCGCCGCCGGTGGCGGAACCCAGACAGGCATCGCCCAGGGTGAGGGCGCTGCCCTGCACGCTGAACGCCGCCGGCGCGCGCAGATCCCACGGCGCCCCCTTGACCGGCACCAGCCGCAACGAGGACAGCTCGCCACGCCACGTCGGTCCCGCCTGGCGCAGGTGGCCGGCCAGGGCCAGCGTGCCCAGTTCATTGCGGGTGTCGGCCTCCAGCCGCAGGTCGCGCAGGCTGCCGTGGGCGCTGACGCGCAGCTGGTCGAGCAGCATCCCCGCCTCCACCGCGCTGGCGTGCAGCTGCAGCGTGCCGTTGTCCCCGCTCCACGGCAGTTGGCCGGTGAGGCTGACCTGGCCGGCCTTCCAGTCCTCCCATTGCAGGCCACTGCCGTGCAGATCGGCGGTGATATCCGGCTGACTGGTGGTACCGCGCAGGCGCAGCGTGCCGGCCAGCGTACCGCTGCTGCCGGGAAGAAGATCGGACAGGTGCAACGGCTCCAGCCGGGCATCCACGTCCAGCCGATCGCCCACCTTGCCCGTGGCCTGGAGGCGGCTGTCGCCCATCACCACACGCACATCGCCCTCGCCCTGGGTACCCCGCAGGGCCAGCTTGGCGCGTGCGTCCACCGCGCGACCGCGCAGCCGGCCCTTCAGCTGCGGCACGTCCAGCGTGGCCTCGAAACGCAGCTCGTCACTGCCCGCCGGTGCGGGCAGCTGCGTGCCGGTCGAGGCCAGCGTGCCGGACAGCTCACCCTCCCAGCCGGGCACGAAATAGCCCGGATCGAAGCGGGCCAGGGTGGCGTCCACATCCCATGCCAGCACCGGGGCCCACGCCGCCGAACCGCTCAGTCCCAGTGAACCGCCCGGCGTGGTGGCGGTGAGCTGCTCGATCCGCGCCTGCTGGTCGTTGCCGCGCACATCGAAATCGAGCTGCGCGCCCTGCGCCTCGCGCGCCACCTCGGCCTTGCCGATCGCCGCCCAGTTCTTCAGGTTGCCGGCCACGCCCAGGCGTGCCTCCTTCAGGTGCAGTGGTACCGGCGTGCGGTCGGCCGCAGTGGGATCCGGTTCGGGGGTGAAGGTCAGCTGCTGGGCCACCACGGCAAAGCGGAAACCCGGATTCTGCGCATCACTGAAGTCGGCCGTGCCCTGCAGCCGGACGTTGCCACCGAAGGCCTCGGCCACCAGCGGGGCGACGGTCAGCACCTGGTTTTCCAGCATCACATGGGACGGCGCCAGCACCAGTTCGTTCTCGCCCTGGCGCACCCGGCCGCGCAGCTGCGCCTTGCCGCCGCGCCCGCGTGCGGTGAAATCCAGCGCCAGCGGCGCCGGCGCCTGCGCCAGGAACGGCGCCGGCACCAGCTGCCCGATCTCCAGCTGCTCCGAACGCGCGGTCAGGTTCCACACCGGATCATCGCGGCCATCGAACACCAGCCGCGCATGCAGCGGCTTGGGCGCATAGCCGGCCAGCGCCACGTCCATGTGCGCCAGATCGCCGCGCGCGACCAGCCCCAGCCGCGCCGGCGCCTGGCCCGGCCGCGCCGGCATCAGCGCACGCACGGTCAGGTCGGTGGCGTAGTCCTCACGCGGCAGGTAATGGCCGTCGATGCGGAAATCACCCAGATTGCTGTTGATCCTGAGCTGGCTGGCGCTGAACTCGCCCTCGGCCGCCTCCAGCCCGCCGCGGATGCGGGTGATGTCGATCAACGGCTCCTGCAGCCGGGTGATGCGCAGGCCATCGATCACGATGCTGTCGGCCTGCAGCGCCAGCGGCAGCGCGATGGGCGGCAATACATCCGGCCAGCGCGGCAGCTCGAACGGCTTGTCCTCCGGCGGCCCCAGCTCCAGCGTGGCCTCGGTGATGCGCAGCGCATCCAGGCGCAGCTTGCGCCCCAGCAGCGGACGGATATCCGGATCCAGGTAGGCCTGGGCGGCGCTGAAATGCAGGTCCTGATAGCGGAAGTCCAGGTCGTGCAGGATCAGCGGCCCGGCCAGCGGTCCCTCGGCCTTGCTCCAGGTCAGCGAGGAACCGGCCGGCAGCCGTGCCACCACCTGCGCCAGCAGCACCTCGCGCCCGGCCACGGTCTGCAGCAGCCAGTACAGCGCGAACAGCGCCAGCAGCAGCAGCGCGGTGACGGTGATGCCACTGCGGATCGCCAGCGTGCGCAGCCGCGCCTTGCGCCTGGCGCGCAGTTCGGCGATACGCGCCTCGCGTTCTTCGGGCGTCACCTCTTCCGGCACCCGGCTCACAGGTCTGCTCCGATGTTCAGATACAGCTGGAACTGCGAGTCGGGACTGTTCAGGCCGTGGGCGATGTCGATGCGCACCGGGCCCACCGGCGATTTCCAGCGCACGCCCAGGCCCACACCGGTATGCAGGTCGATGGTGTTGTCAAAGGCGCTGCCGGTATCGACAAACACCGCCGCGCCCCAGGGACCACCGTTGAAGTAATGCTCGTATTCGGCCGAACCCACGACCAGGTGCTTGGCGCCGAGCGCGAACCTGTCCGGCGCCGGCGTGCGCGGGCCGACTTCCCGATAGGCGTAGCCGCGAATGGAGCGGTCGCCACCGGCGAAATAGCGCAGGCTCGGCGGCATCGCCACCAGATCACTGGTCCAGGTACTGCCGGCCTGGCCGCGCAGGATCAGGCGGTCGGCCGCACCGACCGGCAGGTACCAGCGCAGCGTCGCATCGGCCTGCAGGAAACTGGTGTCCGAGCCGGCGCCGCCGATACCCCCGCGCAGCGTCGCGTTGCCACTGATGCCGCGGCGCGGAAAGCGCTCATCGTCCACGTCCACGTAATCGGTGGTCAGCTGCGGATAGATCAGCGTGGAGTACTGGTACAGCGCATCGTTGACCGCATCACCGGAGCTGTAGCGCCAGCGCTCGCGCAGCGCGTTCATCGACACGATCGCGGTCCAGTAGTCGTTGATCTCGCCGCTGCGGCTGGCGATCAGCTTGACGTTGCGCAGGTCGATGTAATCGGTCTGCTCGTCATAGGCGCTGAGCGCGTAGGTGTACCAGCCATCCAGCCAGCGGAAGCCGGGCACGCGGTAGCTGGTGATGAAACTCTTGCGCTTCTGCGCATAGTCCAGCTGGGTGTTGAGCTTGTGGCCGCGGCGGTTGACATAGCGCCGCTCCACGCCACCGCGCACACCGGCGCCACTTTCCGAGCCGTAACTCAGGCCGGCGGTGTAGATGGTGCGTTTGGCACGGGTGAGCTTCACGTCCACCGGCACCTCGCCATTGTCGTCGGCCAGCTCCGGGTGCGGCTGGATATCGATGACGCTGAAGTAGTCCAGCTTGGTCAGCGATTCGCGCAGGCGGTCCAGCTTGCCTTCGTGCCAGTAGCTGCCCTGCTCCCAGTACACCAGCGGCTCGAACAGGTCCGGCCGGAAGTAGTCCTGCTCGAAACGGATCGGCCCCATGTTGTAGCGGCGGCCGCTGTCCCAGGTCAGGAAGATATCGGCCGCGTTCTCGGCACGGGTGACCTCGACCCGGCGCTGGGTGAAATCCGCATCGAAATAGCCACGCTCGGCCAGACGCCGGGTGATGGTGACCTTGCTGGCCTCGTAGTTGACCGAATCGAACACCTGGCCGCTTTTGGGTTCGAAGGCGGCCAGGTCCTTCTGCAGATACTGGTCGCGTGCCGCCGGGCCGGTGATGATCACCTCCTCCTGGCGCACCCGCACCTGCTCGCCCTTGTCCACCTGGATCACCACCTGCAGCGTATCGCCCTGGCGCGGCGCCTCCACGGTGATGGTCGGATTGTAGAAACCGAACGGCTCCAGCGCCTTGCGGGTCTGCCGCTCGGCCTGCGACAGCAGGTATTCCAGCCGCGATTCGCCCTGCACCTTGCCGATCGCGTCATAGACGGACAGCGATACCTCGATGTTCTCGATGATCTCGGCATCGCTCCCCTTGTCCAGCCCCTTGAGCTGCACCTTGTCGATCGTGCCGCGGGCGTGGGACAGGGGCGCGGCCAGCAGGGCGGCGAACAGAAGAGGCAACGTGATTCGTAGAGGCGGCATGGGCAGCAGCATACCGGCCTGAACGTAACCGGCAAAATCGCGGTTCACCACTCAAAACCGGCGTGAAATCCACGTAAAGAAAAATAAAAACAAAGCCCGCTCGCGCGGGCCTTGCTCAACTCGTGCCAGACGGCCGTCAGCTCGACAGATGCTCGATCGCCGCGACGCTGCCGAGGCGGTCACCGAGCGTGCGCAGCAGCGCCAGCCGGTTGCCACGCAGGGCCAGGTCGTCGGCGTTGACCATCACCTGGTCGAAGAACGCGTCCACCTGCGGACGCAGCCTCGCCAGGCGGCCGAGCACGGCCACATAGTCCTTCTGCGCCAGCGCGATGCCGGTGTCGTCGATGGCCGCGGTCACCGCTTCGGCCAGTTCGCTCTCGGCCGGCTCGCGCAGCAGCGAGGCATCGATGCTGCCCGGAATGGCGCCCTCGGCCTTGCGCAGGATGTTGCGGATGCGCTTGTTGGCCGCAGCCAGCGCCTCGGCTTCGGGCAGCTGGGCGAAGATGCCGATGGCGTCGAGGCGACGGTCGAAGTCGTACAGCGAAGCCGGCTTGAGTTCGGCTACCGCGTTGAAGTGGGTGGCCGGCACGCCCTTGTCGGCGTAGTAGCCCTTCAGGCGATCGAGAATGAAGTCGTACAGCTCGTTCGCATCGGCCTGCACCGTGCGCTCGACCAGTCCGGCATTGGCTGCGGCAAGCAGCGCGCGCAGATCCAGATCAAACCCCGACTCGATGAGCGTGCGCGCCAGACCCAAGGCATTGCGACGCAGCGCGAACGGATCCTTGTTGCCGGTCGGCTTCAGGCCTGCGGCAAAGCCGCCGGCCAAGGTATCCAGACGCTCGGCAATGGCCAGCACCTTGCCCAGCGTCGAGGCGGCGATGGCATCGGCGGCAAAGCGCGGCTGGTAGGCCTCGTCGATGGCCAGCGCCACCGCCGGCGACTCGCCACCGGCCACGGCGTAATGGCGGCCGGCGATGCCCTGCAACTCGGGGAACTCGCCCACCATGCGCGACTGCAGGTCGTTCTTGGCCAGTTCGGCGGCACGCCTGGCCTGCACCGGATCGGCGCCGACCTGCGGTGCGATCACCTGCGCCAGCGTGCTGACCCGCTGCACCTTGTCGGTCACCGTGCCCAGCTTGGCCTGGTAGGTGACGGTCTTCAGGCCGTCGCCCATCGCTTCCAGCCCCTGCTTTAGGTCCTCGTCGAAGAAGAACTTGGCGTCGGAAAAGCGCGGACGGATCACCCGCTCGTAGCCCTTGGAAACTTCAGCCACGTCCCTGGATTCGATGTTGGCGATGCCGATGAACTTCTCGGTCAGCTTGCCGCCGGCATCGAGCACCGGGAAGAACTTCTGGTTGATCTCCATCGTCTCGATCAGCGCTTCCTGCGGCACGGCCAGGAACTCGCGCTCGAAACTGCACAGCACCGCGGCCGGCCATTCGACCAGGTTGACCACCTGCTCCAGGTTGTCCTCGGTGATGCGGGCCACGCCGCCAGCCTGGGCAGCTGCGGCATTGACCTCGGCAACAATGCGCTCGCGACGTGCGTCGGCATCGACCAGCACGTTGGCCGCTTTCAGCGACTCCACGTAATCGTTCGGATGGCTCAGCCACACCTGCTTGTCGGCCATGAAGCGGTGGCCACGGCTGAAGCGATCGGCGCTCAGGCCCAGCAGCTCGGCCGGCACGATGTCGTTGCCGTGCAGCAGCACCAGCCAGTGCACCGGTCGGGCGAAGGCGTACGCGTGCGCGCCCCAGCGCATCGGCTTGGGAATCGGCATCGCGGCGATGGCTTCGCGCACGATCTCCGGCAGCAGCGCGGCGGTCTGCGCGCCCGGGGTCACCGAGCGCAGCACGAAGCGCTCGCCCTTGGCGTCGGTGGTGCGCTCCAGCGCGGTCCAGTCGATACCGGCCTTGGCGGCGAAACCGGTCAGCGCCTTGGTCGGCTCGCCATTGGCGTCCAGGGCGATGTTCAGATACGGGCCGAACACTTCCGAGTGCTGCTCGGGCTGTTCGGTTTCCACGCCCGGCAGCAGCACCGCCAGACGGCGCGGGGTCGACAGCGGCTTGGCGCCGTCGCGGTCAAAGGCGATACCGCGCTTGGCCAGGCCGTCAATCACGCCATCAAAGAACGCCTGCGCCAGGCCCGGCAGCGCCTTGACCGGCAGCTCTTCCACGCCCAGTTCGATCAGTAGCGGCTGCATGCTCATGCCTGCACCTCCTTGGCGGCCACGGCTTCAAGGCGCTTGGCCTCGTACAGTTTGGCCACGGCCATCGCCAGGGTGCGCACGCGCAGGATGTAGCGCTGGCGCTCGGTCACCGAGATGGCGCGGCGCGCGTCCAGCAGGTTGAAGCTGTGGCTGGCCTTGGTGACCTGTTCGTAGGCCGGCAGCGGCAGGCCGGCGTCGATCAGCTTCTGCGCTTCGGCCTCGCAGGCGTCAAAGCGGTGGAACATCTCGTCCACGTCGGCATACTCGAAGTTGTAGGTGCTCTGCTCCACCTCGTTCTGGTGGTAGACATCGCCATAGGTGACCGGGCTGCCATCCGGGCCGTAGGTCCAGACCAGGTCATAGACGTTGTCGCAGCTCTGCAGGTACATGCACAGGCGCTCCAGACCGTAGGTGATCTCGCCCAGCACCGGCTTGCATTCCAGGCCGCCGGCCTGCTGGAAGTAGGTGAACTGGGTGACTTCCATGCCGTTGAGCCAGACTTCCCAGCCCAGCCCCCAGGCGCCCAGGGTCGGCGATTCCCAGTTGTCCTCGACAAAACGCAGGTCGTGCACCAGTGGATCGATGCCCAGCGCCTTGAGCGAATCCAGGTACAGCTGCTGGATGTTGTCCGGGCTGGGCTTCATCGCCACCTGGTACTGGTAGTAGCGCTGCAGGCGGTTGGGGTTTTCGCCGTAGCGGCCGTCGGTGGGACGGCGCGAGGGCTGCACGTAGGCCGCATTCCAGCTTTCCGGACCGATCGAGCGCAGGAAGGTGGCCGGGTGGAAGGTGCCGGCGCCCACTTCCAGGTCCAGCGGCTGGATCAGCACGCAGCCCTGCTTCGCCCAGAAGTCGTTGAGGGTCTGGATCAGGCCCTGGAAGGTGATCGGAACTGTCGGGGTCGCGGACATGCTGCGGATTGCCGTACGGAGGGGTGCGCTAGTATAGCGACCGGCCGCGCGGTGGCCGGGCAAGCAAGGGGTGGGCAGTGGAACAACAGGCCGCGCACGGCGCGCAGATCCCCTCCGCGGCCGTCCCGATCGCCCCCGGACGGCTGCAGTTCTCCAACGTCGCCGCCGCCCTGTTCGCCGACGGGCTGGTGGCCGCGCACGACCACGAACGCATCCGCTTTTCCGCGCAGGGCGCGCGCAACGCCAGCGAGGTGCATCCGCTGGTGCTGCTGGCCAACCTCAAACTGGCCGCCGCCGCGCCGGCCTCCGGCGAGCTGGGACTGGAACGGCTCACCGAATGGCTGGCCCAGCGCACCGGCACCCGTTACCTGCGCATCGACCCGACCCGCGTGGACGTGGCCGCCGCCACCGCCGTGGTTTCCCACGCCTACGCCCGCCGCCACCGGATCCTGCCGCTGGCGGTGGACAGCGAACGCGTGCTGGTGGCCACGTCCGAGCCGATGGCGCGCGACTGGGTGCCGGACCTGCAGCACCTGAGCCGGCGCCGGATCGAGGTGGTACTGGTCAATCCGCTGGACCTGCACCGCTATTCGATGGAGTTCTTCGGCGTCACCCGCTCGGTGCGCGGCGCCCGCGGCGATGCCCGCGACGGCGGCAACGGCAGCGCGCTGCCCAGTTTCGAGCAGCTGGTGGAGCTCGGCCGCGCCGGTGACGTCACCGCCGACGACCACCACATCGTCAGCATCGTCGACTGGCTGCTGCAGTACGCCTACGAACAGCGCGCCAGCGATATCCACCTGGAACCGCGGCGCGACATGGGCCGGGTCCGTTTCCGCATCGACGGCGTGCTGCACAAGGTGTTCGAGGTGCCACCGTCGGTGATGACCGCGGTGGTCAGCCGCATCAAGGTGCTCGGACGCATGGATCTGGCCGAGCGCCGGCGCCCGCAGGACGGCCGCATCAAGACCCGCTCGCCGGGCGGACGCGAGGTGGAGATGCGCCTGTCGACGATGCCCACCGCCTTCGGCGAGAAGTGCGTGATGCGCATCTTCGACCCGGACTCGGCGTTCAAGAGCATCGAGCAGCTGGGCTTCAGCCCCGAGGAGGCCGCCGGCTGGAACGAACTGGTGGCACGTCCGCACGGCATCGTGCTGGTCACCGGGCCGACCGGTTCGGGCAAGACCACCACCCTGTATTCCACGCTCAAGCGGCTGGCCACGCCGGAGGTGAACGTGTGCACGGTGGAGGACCCGATCGAGATGATCGCGCCGGAATTCAACCAGATGCAGGTGCAGACCAACATCGACCTGGACTTCGCCACCGGGGTGCGCACGCTGCTGCGCCAGGACCCGGACATCATCATGATCGGCGAGATCCGCGACCTGGATACCGCGCACATGGCGGTGCAGGCCTCGCTGACCGGGCATCTGGTGCTCTCCACCCTGCATACCAACGACGCGCCCTCGGCCATCACCCGCCTGCTGGATCTGGGCGTGCCGCATTACCTGATCGCTTCCACCGTCAACGGCGTGCTGGCGCAACGGCTGGTGCGCACCCTGTGCCCGCACTGCAAGATCCCCGACATGCTCACCGATGCCGACTGGGCACCGCTGCGTGATGCCCATGAGGCATTACCTGATGTCGTCACCGCATATGCACCGGTCGGTTGCCTGGAGTGCCGGCACACCGGCTACCTGGGCCGGATCGGCCTGTATGAGCTGCTGCCACTGGGTTCGCGGCTGCGCGCGCTGATCACCCGCGACATGGACCTGGCCGGATTCAGCCGTGCCGCACGGGGGGAAGGACTGCGCACCCTGCGCCGCACCGGGCTTGAAAAGGTGGCCGCCGGGCTGACTACAATCGAGGAAGTCCTGTCCGTACTGCCGCCCTCGGAATGAAGCCCCAGCCGTTTTTAATCCTCGAAACCGGGCAACCGTTCCCGACCCTGCGCCGCTATGGCCGCTTCCCGCACTGGATCCGCGTCGCCGCCGGGCTGGAGCAAGCCGAGACGGTGGTGGTCAATGTCGAACGCGGCGAACCCCTGCCCGGGCGCGACGGATTCGCCGCCACCATCGTCACCGGCTCGGCCGCCTTCGTCACCGACCGCGCCGACTGGAGCGAACGCAGCGCGCACTGGTTGCGCGAGGCCGCCCACGGCGGCATGCCGCTGCTGGGCATCTGCTACGGCCACCAGCTGCTGGCCCATGCGCTGGGCGGCCAGGTCGACTACAACCCGGCCGGGCGCGAATCGGGCACGATCCGGTTGGAACTGGAAGCACCGGCCGCGACCGACCCGCTGTTTGCCGGTCTGCCGGCCAGCTTTCCCGCCCATGCCACCCACCTGCAGACGGTACTGCGCGCCCCCGAAGGCGCCACCGTGCTGGCCCGCTCGAACCAGGACAACTGCCACGCGTTCCGCTGGGGCGCGCAGACCTGGGGCCTGCAGTTCCACCCCGAGTTCGCCACCCACCACATGCGCGGCTACGTCCAGGCGCGGGCCGACTGCATCGCCCGCCATGGCGGCTGCGCCCGCCGCGTTGCCCGCGAGGTCAGCGCCGCGCCGCTGGCCCGGCAGCTGCTGCGCCGCTTCGTGCGCCACGTCCGCCACGGCAACCGCCACTGAGCGGACCGCAAGTGCTGCAAACCGTTGAGGCACTGCTCCGGCAAGCCGCCTCTACCCTGCGGCCAACCGCCCCATCGCCATCGGCTACGGGCAACGTTTACCGCCGGAACGCAGATACGCCAAAGGTCACTCGCCCGGGGCCCGGGTTCCAGCGATAATCGTGCGGTGTCAGGCCGGTCCTGGCATCCCCCCTGTTTCGGAATTGCAATGAGCGAGATTCGCAAGGTGCCGGCCTCTGCCGGCGCGGAATGGTTGTTGACCGGGTTCGGCCTGCTCAAGCGCGCGCCGCTGGCCCTGGGTTCGCTGGGCATCCTCTGGGGTGTGGGCACCTGGCTGGTGCTGTCGTTGTCGATGCTGGTGCCGCTGCTGGGCACGGCGGTGCAGTTCCTGCTGCTGCTGGCCGGCCCGTTGTTCATGGGCGGCCTGCTGTGGGCGATCCGCGAAGTCGACCAGGGCCGCATCGCCCGGCCCTCGCACCTGCTGCAGGGCATCCAGGAAGGCCGCGCGCCGCACCTGCTGATCGCCCTGCTGCCGCAGCTGGTGGCCGCCTTGCTGCTGGGCACGCTGCTGCTGGTGCTGGTGGGCACCGCCGGCCTGCAGCAGCTGTCGGAGGTGATGCTCAAGCTCAACGAGATCAGCCAGTCCGGCGCGCAGCCGGACCCGGCGCAGATCGAAGCGCTGGTGGCGACGCTGCCGGCCGGGCGCATCCTGCTGTGGCTGCTGCTGTTGCTGGGCACCTTCGCCGCGCTGACGCTGGCACTGTTCGTGATGCCGCCGCAGGTGATGTTCGAAGGCCGCACCGGCTTCCACGCCTTGCGTGAGAGCCTGCGCGCGAGCCTGCACAACCTGCCGGCGATGCTGGTGTTCTTCGTGCTGGCCTTCATCGCGATCTTCGCGATCTACTTCGCGGTGATGATCGTGGCACTGATCATCGGCCTGATCGCCGGCCAGGCTGCGGCCATGGCGGTGGCGCAGCTGGTGCTGATGGCGGTGCTGATGCCGGTGTTCGCCGGCTCGGTGTATGCGGCCTGGAAGCAGATGCTGGCGCCGGCGGGTACCGGCACACCGCCGCCGGCGACGGCTGGACACGTGATCGAAGTCTGACAGCGGCGCCGGTGCGCGCTGGCCGGCGGGTGGGCGGGCTTGAAGGCCTGCGCCCGAGCCGGACCGGTCGCGCGCACGCCTTGCCTTGGCGTCCAACGCGCGGACGCTCTGCGCGCCAGCCACTGGCCGACGGATAGTCCGGATAGCAGGCCACCGGCAGGCGCCATCCCCACCTCAAGTCACGGCCCCGGGCCGGGGGCGGGAGCAGCGCCTGCCGCCGCTACGGCGAACGCGCCGGGGACCGGTTGGCCACGACTGCCGGCCTGGGCCGACCCAGCGGTTTCAGGAAGCGGCGGCCTTGTTCGGATCGCGCGGCTGCAACCAGCGCGCGGCATGGATGCCGAGCTCGTACAGGATGCACATCGGAATGGCCAGCATCAGCTGCGAGACCACATCCGGCGGCGTCAGGATCGCGGCCAGCACGAAGATGCCGACGATCGCGTAGCCGCGCCCTTCGCGCAGCTGCTGCGGCGTCACCCAGCCCAGCAGCACCAGGATCACCATCGCCACCGGCAGTTCGAAACTGGCGCCGAAGGCGAAGAAGATGGCAAGCACGAAATCCAGATAGGCGTTGGCATCAGGGGTGATGGCGATCACTTCCGGGCGGAAGGTGGTCAGAAAATGGAACACCGTCGGCAATACCAGAAAGTAGGCGAACGCACAGCCGAGGTAGAACAGCGCCACCGCCGAGCCCAGCAACGGCACGGCCAACCGCTTCTCGCGCGCATACAGGCCCGGCGCCACGAACGCCCAGGCCTGGTACAGCAGCCACGGCACCGCCACGAACAGCGCGGTGAAGAAGGTCAGCTTCAGCGGCGCGAAGAACGCGCCGGCCGGATTGGTGGCGATCATCGACTGCCCGGCCGGCAGCTGCGAGACCAGCGGGGTGGCCAGGTGGGTGTAGAGCGTGCGCGAAAACGGCAGCAGCGCCAGCAGCACCACGCCCAGCCCCATCAGCCCGCGCACCAGCCGCGCGCGCAGCTCGACCAGATGCTCGATCAGCGTGCTGTCGTTGAAATCCTGCTCGCTCACGGCTTCGGCTCCGCAGCATCGGCCGGGGCCTGCGGGCTGTCAGATGGAATCGCGTGATCGCCGGCGGCGCTGCCGGTGCCGGCAGGCGCAGGCACCCCGGCCACCCTGTCCGCCGTGATCGGGCGCGGTTCGATCACCGGTTCGGTCGCCGGGGCGGGCTGCTCCACTTCCTGCCTGAAGCCATCCACCTCGCCGCGCACCTGTCCGGCCTGATCGCGCAGCCCGGCCTCGGTCTGCTGCATCGAGTGGCGCACGGCCTGCAGGTTGCGCTTGAGCTCCTCGGCGTGCAGTTCGCGTTCGAGTTCCTGCTTGACCGAATCCCACTGGTTGCGGGCACGCCGCACCCACAACCCGGCAAAGCGGGCCGCCTTGGGCAGCCGTTCCGGCCCCAGCACCACCAGGGCCACCACCGCGATCAACAGCAGTTCACTGAAGCCGATATCGAACACGCCCGGAACCCCGGATCAACGCGCGTCGCGGTCGTGCTCGGCCTGCTTGTCGCCGCTCTTCTGCGCATCGCGCGACTGGTCGCCCAGCTGCGCGGCCGGCTTGTCCTCGTCACGCATGCCTTTCTTGAACTCCTTGACGGCACTGCCCAGATCCTTGGCGCCGCTGGTCAGACGCTTGGTGCCGAACACCAGCAGGACGATGACCAGCACGACCAACCAGTGCCAGATGCTGAAACTGCCCATGATCCGCTCGCGTTATCTGTGTGGAGGGGGTCGAGCATAGCGCACCGTGCCTGCTCGATCGCTATGCCGAAGGTCAGTGGCCGCCGTCCAGCGATTCGGTGCGGATTTCACCTTCCGACACCGGCTGGAAGCCCTGCTGCGGCGCGTGCTCGGCCGTGGCCGGCTGCAGCGGTGCGGTGGTGGCGGTATCGGTGCCGCCGCTGACCACCGGCGCCTGCACGCTGACCGGCGCGCTGCGCGCGGCCGAAGCGGTCACCGGTGCCGGCGCGCCCTGGGTACCGCGCTTTTCACGCGCGGCGTAGGTCGATTCCTCCAGACGGTCGCGGAAGGACACCACATCACTGGACGGCGCCTCGTTCAGACGGCCTTCCAGGATCATCCGTGGCGTGGTGTTCGGGCCGTAAGCGTCGAGGTTGGCGGCATCGTCGATCTGCAGCACCGCGCCATCGAGCGCGACCCCGGCGAACAGGCCGCGCGCGCGCGACCACGACCAGATTTCGGCCTTGAGCTGGCCGTCGGTGGCGGCGGCGGCACTGCGCCCGACCGGACCGGCGGCCACACCGGCGTCGGCACCGAGGGTGAACTTGCCGTTGACGATGTTGTCCAGGCTGCGGTCGTTGCGGAACACCAGAATCACATCGGAGGACTGCACGCCGGCCTGGAAGCCGATGCTGCCGCCGGTGAGCTTGATGAACACCGGGTTGGACCAGCTGCCATCGGCCATCTTCACCGACATCAGACCGTGGCCACGACGGCCGCCGAGCACCAGCCCGGCCTTGATCGTGTCGGGAATGACGATGACCGCGCGGCCCTCGTCCAGCAGTTTGTCGGGAATGGCCTGCTCGGGAATGTTCTGGATCTCGCTCAGCACGCGTACCGCATTGCGGGCGCGCTGATCCTCCTGCGGGCCGGCAACGGCGTTGGCGGACAGCAGGCTGGCAGACAGCAGCAGGGCAAGGCACGGCAGGCGGCGCATGGTGAACTCCGTAGGTCGGTGCACAGGAAGATAAAGCAAGTGCCTGAAAATAGGAGCGCCGCTCTGAATACGCAGTGAGCGGAGATATCCGGCGCCGCGTCCGCGTTGCCATCTCCGCATCGCCGGCAGCGGCGGGACCTGCGAGAATGTGCGCATGTCCGACGCACCCATCACCGCGCTGCTCGCGGTCAATCTAGGTACGCCCGAGACGCCCACCGCTCCTGCGGTGCGTCGCTATCTGGCCGAATTCCTCAGCGATCCCCGTGTGGTGTCGATCCCGGCACTGCTGTGGAAACCACTGTTGTACGGGGTGATCCTGCCGCTGCGCAGCAGTCGCTCGGCCGCCAAGTACGCGCAGGTGTGGCTGCCGGAAGGCTCGCCGCTGGCGGTCTACACGCAGCGGCTGACCGCGCGCCTGCAGCAGGAACTGCCGCACTGGCGCGTGCGTTACGCGATGCGCTACGGGCAACCGGCGCTGGACAACGCGCTCGATGCGCTGGTGGCCGAAGGCATCCGCCGCATCGTGGTGCTGCCGCTGTATCCGCAGTACTCCACCACCACCACCGCCTCCATTGAAGACAGGCTGGCGCGCTGGCAGGCCCGCAATCCATCCATCACGCTGCAGACCATCCGCGACTACGCCACCGATCCGGCCTGGGTGGCGACGGTGGCGGGCTCCATCCGTGATTACTGGCAGCAGCACGGCCGCGCCGAGAAGCTGGTGTTCTCTTTCCATGGCATTCCGCAGCGGGTGGCCAACAATGGCGACCCCTATCCGCAGCAGTGCCAGGCCAGCGCGCATGCCATTGCCGCGGCGCTGGAACTGCAGCCACACGAATGGGCCATGGGTTATCAGTCGCGCTTCGGCCGCGAGCAATGGCTGCAGCCCTATGCCGAGCCGATGCTGTGGGAGCTGGCCGCCGCGGGCGTCCGGCATATCGATGTGGCCTGCCCCGGCTTTGCCACCGATTGCCTGGAAACTCTGGAAGAAGTGGCGATGGGGTTCACCGAGACCCTGGCCGAACGTGGCGCGCAGATGCGCTACATCCCCTGCCTGAATGATGCGCCGGCGCACGCCCGTGCTCTGGCCCGCCTGGCCGCAGCGCAACCGGGATGACTGTGCAGCCGCTGGAGTTGATCGCCGATGGCCTACCGGTCGCGGCGCTGCGCAGCGGCACGCCCGGTGGGCTGAAGGTGCTGGCCCTGCACGGCTGGCTGGACAACGCGGCCAGCTTCCTGCCGCTGGCCGCGCAGCTGCCGACACTGGATCTGGTGATGGTGGATCTGCCCGGTCACGGGCTGAGCGATCACCTGCCGCCGACCACCCCCTACACCACGCCCTACGCGATCGTGCAGACGCTGGCCATCGCCGATGCGCTGGGCTGGGACCGCTTCGTGCTGCTGGGCCATTCGATGGGCGCGGCGATCGCCAGCCTGGTCGCGGCGGTGGCGCCGGAGCGGGTGCAGGCGCTGGTCTCGATCGAGGCCCTGGGCGGGCTGAGCGCGCCGGCCGATGAGACGGTGCAGCGACTGCGCACCCATGTCGAGGCCCTGCGCAAACTCGACGGCCGGCCGTTGCGGGTGTTTCCCGACCTGGCCGCCCCGGTGCGGGCACGGATGATGGTCAACCAGCTCAGCGAAGCGTCGGCGCGGTTGCTGGTCGAACGCGGCGTCAAACCGGTCGAGGGCGGCTGGAGCTGGCGCAGCGATCCGCGGCTGATGCTGCCCACCGCGGTGCGCATGAGCGAGGAACAGATCCGCGACGTGGTCGGCGCCATCGCCTGTCCGGTGCAGGTGATCTACGCCACCCCGGCGCAGGACTACTTCCCCGAGCCCGAACGCAGCCAGCGCGCGGCGCTGCTGGCCGATGGGCGGCTGGCAACTCTGCCCGGCCACCACCACGTGCACATGGATCAGCCCGCCGCGGTGGCGGCGATCCTCGCCTCGTTCATCGCCGCGCTGCCCGACGGCAGCTGAACAAAGCCGCGTCATCCGCCGCACGCAGAGGTCAAGTGGCGGCGATTGCGGCCGATATCCGGATAACGCCGTATACCGAGATGATGTTCCGCGCAGGCCCGCAAGCGACCTGCCCAGTTCCTGCCCCATGCGCGCCCCCCTTACCCGCCGGACCGGTGTCCTCACCGGTGTGATCCTGCTCGCCTGCTGGCTGGGCTGGACCGCCACCAGTTTCGCCGCCCTGGGCACGCGTCCGGTCGGCGACGCAGCGGCGGTCGCACAGCTGCTGGCACGGCTGGAAGGCAGCGGCCTGCGGCTGCCGCCGGGACAGCCGCTGGCGCTGCGGTTGCCCTCGTCCGGTTGCACCTGCCTCGACGGCCACGCCACATGGCGGCAGACGGTGCTGGCCATCGAAGCCCAGGGCGGCCGCGCCATCACGCTGCCGGCAGCGTTTGTCGATGGCCACGGCTACGCGCTGCTGGTGCTCGATCAGCGCGGCCAGCCGGTCTACGCCGGTCCCCTGGCCTTGCCCGCGCTGTACTGCGGACAGGGTCGCGCCGCACTGGCCGACTGGCTGCCGGACCTGCTCTCGGCGCACACGCCGCCCCTGATTCTTCCTCCCCGCTGTTCCTGCTGAACCGGAGTTCCCCGATGCCCGCCCGTCCCCACACCAGCGCCCCCGCGCGCGATGCCTATTACCAGCAGTTGGCCTGTGCGGCCGACCGCCTGTTTCTGCTGCTCGGCCTGATCCTGGGCGCGGCCTCGCTGGGCATCGCCGCGTGGAACGGCAGCTGGCTGCCGTTTGCCGCGATCAGCGCGCCGTCGCTGGTGCTGATGGCCGTGCAGCTGCGCCTGGCACCGGGCAGCCTGCTCAGCCGCGTCACCGTGGCGCTGGTGCTGATGGCACTGGTCGCCGCGACCATCCAGCAGACCCAGGGCCTGGTGGAAATGCACTTCGGCGTGTTCGTGGTGATCGCGCTGCTGCTGTTCTACCGCGACTGGATACCCGTGGCCGTGGCCGCCGCCGCCATCGCCGTGCATCACCTGGCGTTCTACTGGATGCAGACCCGCGGACTGCCGGTACGCGCCTTCACTCCGGGCAGCGGCACCGGCATCGTGCTGCTGCATGCGCTGTATGTGGTGGTGGAAGCCGGTTTTGTCTGTGTGATGGCGATACAGCTGCGACGCCAGGTCCTGACCCTGGGTGCGTCGCCCGAACAGCTGCGGGCGGTGGTCGACGCGCTGGCTGCCGGCGACACAAGCAGTTCGGCGACGGCCGCGATCCAGGCCGCCCCCGGTACGCTGGCCGACGGCGTGCTGCGCATGGACACGCAGCTGCGCGCGCAGCGGGCGCAGGAGCAGGCGCTGAACCACGAGAACGCACAGATCCGCGCATCACTGGACGCCTCGCGTACCGGCATGATGATCGCCGATGACGATCACATCATCCGCTACGTCAACCGCTCGGTGGTGGCGCTGTTGCGCAACCAGCAGGAAACGCTGCGCAAGGCGTTCCCCGGCTTCGACGTCGACAACCTGGTCGGCAGCAGCATCCACCGCTTCCACGCCAACCCCGGGCGCATCCGCGCGATGCTCGATGCGATGCAGCAGCCGCATTACGGCCGCATCCAGATCGGAGGCGTGCATTTCAGCCAGGCGGTGACGCCGGTGCTGGATGCTGCCGGTACCCGCATCGGCTTTGCGGTGGAGTGGCACGACCGCACCCAGGAAATCGAACTGGAAGACAGTGTCGCCACGCTGGTCGGCGCCGCCGCGCAGGGCGATCTGGGCCGGCGCCTGCAGCCGGTGGCGGAGCCCGGTTTCATCCGCACCCTGACCACGGGTATCAACCAGCTGCTCGACACGCTGGCCGGCGCCACCGGCGAGATCCGGCAGATGCTGTCGGCGCTGGCGCAAGGCAACTTGGACCACCGCATCGAACGCGACTACGCCGGCGACTTCGAGGCGATGAAGCGCGATGCCAACCTCACCGCGCAGCGCCTGGCCGACATCGTCGATCGCATCAAACAGTGCTCGGGGGCGATCAATACCGCCGCGCGCGAGATCGCCGTCGGCAATACCGACCTGTCCGGGCGCACCGAGCAGCAGGCCGCCAACCTGGAGGAAACCGCCGCCTCGATGGAGGAGCTGACGTCCACCGTGCGCGCCAATGCCGACTCGGCGCGGCACGCCAACCAGCTGGCGATCGGCGCGGCCGATGTCGCCGCCCGTGGCGGCCAGGTGGTCGGCCAGGTGGTGAACACCATGCAGGCCATCGAACAGTCGTCCCACCGCATCGCCGAGATCATTTCGGTGATCGACGGTATCGCCTTCCAGACCAACATCCTGGCGTTGAACGCGGCGGTGGAAGCGGCGCGCGCCGGCGAGCAGGGCCGCGGCTTTGCGGTGGTGGCCTCGGAGGTGCGCACGCTGGCGCAACGTTCGGCCACGGCCGCGCGCGAGATCAAGTCGCTGATCGATGATTCGATGACCAAGGTCGACGATGGCGCCGCGCTGGTCGCCCAGGCCGGCAGCACCATGGCCGAGATCGTCGGCTCGGTGCAGCAGGTCACCGACATCATGGCGCGCATTTCCGCCGCCTCGCAGGAGCAGTCCACCGGTATCGAGCAGGTCAACCACACGGTGATACAGATGGATGAAACCACCCAGCAGAACGCCGCGCTGGTGGAGGAAGCCACCGCCGCGGCGCGCACGCTGGAACAGCAGGCCGATGCGCTGGCCGACGCGGTGTCGGTGTTCCGCTACGGCGGCACCGCCGATGACCACCCCAGCAGCGCGCGTCGGGTGGCTTCGTACTGATCCAGCGCGAGGCGATTCCGCCGGCCGGCTGCGCTCAGCCGCGTGTACCAACAAGGCCCGCCGTGCGGGCCTTGTTTATGCCTCATCCCTTGCCATCTGCCAGCATCGCCCACGCGGGCCGGGCACGGTGGCCAGTGCCAGCAACGCCGCGCCGGCAACCGGCGCGGCGTTGCACATGCCGCCTTGCGGATCAGGGCGTGGCCGGTGCCAGCAGCTCGACTTCGGCCAGGCGCAGCGAGTCGCGCGAGGCCAGGCGCAAGCGGTATTCGGCATGCTTGCCCGGCTGCGCGATGCGGAACGGCCGGGTCTGCCGTGCCCAGGCGAAGGCTTCGTCGCTGCGCTGGTCGATCACCTGCCACTGGCCGCCGGCACTGCGTGCCTCCAGCGTCCAGCTGGCGCTACGGATCGGATCACCGCCGCTGGTCAGCGTGTACATCGCCGCCGCACCCGGGGCCGCGCCAGTGAAGGTGACCGTGGCATTGCCACGTAGCGGGCTGTCGGTGGCCGCATCGTCATCCAGCAGCGCCGGTGCCGGGTCGCCCTCCCCCACGGTGGCCTTCGCCCCTTGCAGCAGATCGCGCTGCGGCGTCGGCTGCTGGCCCGGTGCCGTCAGCGAACGCGGCAGCGCATCGGCGCCGGTACCCCAGCGTGAGGGCTGCGGCCCCATCTCGAACTCCAGCACCGCTCCCCCGGCCAGCAGCGCGTGCGGCACCCAGACCTTGTTCCACGGCTTGCCGTTGATCTTCAGCGACTGCACGTAGACGTTCTGCGGCGAGTTGGCCGGTGCCTTGATCACCAGCTGCTTGCCGTTCTGCAGGCGCACGCTGGCCTCGCGGAACAGCGGCGAACCGATCACGTACTCCGGCGCGCCCATGCGCAGCGGATACAGGCCCAGCGAGGCGAACAGGTACCACGCCGACATCTCGCCGTTGTCCTCGTCGCCCGGGTAGCCCTGGCCGATCTCGCTGCCCAGATACAGCCGCGACAGGATCTCGCGGGTCAGTTTCTGCGTCTTCCACGGCTGCCCGGCATACAGGTACATCCACGGGATGTGGTGCGCCGGCTGGTTGCTGTGCGCGTACATGCCCAGGCGCACGTCACGCGCCTCGGTCATCTCGTGGATCACGAAACCGTAGGAACCGGACAGCGCGCGGCTGGCGGTTTCCGGCGTGCTGAAGAACTGGTCCAGCTTGGCGGCCAGCTGCGCGCGGCCACCGTACAGCGCGGCCAGGCCCTCGCCGTCGTGCGCGGCGGTGAAGGCGAACGTCCAGCCGTTGGCTTCGGTGTAGTCATAGCCCCACTGCGCCGGGTTGTAGTCCTTGCCCTCCACGCGCCAGCGGCCTTGCGCGTCGCGGCCGATGAAGAAGCCGGCGTCACGGTTGAATAGGTTGGCGTAGTCGGCGGCGCGATGGCGCAGGTACTGCGCTTCGGTGGCGTAACGCTCACGCGCGGCCGGCGTGCCGGCCCGCTCGGACAGGCCCTGGGCCAGGTTGGCCAGGCCGAAATCGTTCAATGCGCCGTCCATCGTCCACGACAGGCCTTCGTGGATACCGGCCTCGACATAGCCCTGGAAAGTGGAGCGGGCCATGCCCTTGCGGCCGACATGGCGGTCCGGCGGCACCACGGTGGCGTTCTTCAGGCCGGCCTCGTAGGCCTCGGCCGGGTCGAAGCCGCCGATGCCCTTGAGCCAGGCGTCGGCGAAGGCCACATCCGAGCTGGTGCCGACCATCAGGTCGGCATAGCCGGGCGAAGACCAGCGCGCGATCCAGCCGCCGGCGCGGTACTGCTCGATGAACCCCTGCACCATCTGCCCGGCATCGTCGGCACTGAACAGCGCATAGGCCGGCCAGGTGGTGCGGAACGTGTCCCAGAAGCCGTTGTTGACGTACATCCTGCCGTCACGCACGCCGACATAGCTGCGCACCGCGCTGCCGTCGGTGTTCTGGTCCGAGCCGCTGGCCTGGTTGGCGTAGCGCCAGTCCGGCGCGGCCTTGCTGCCGACGTTCTCATGGCCCGAATTCGGGTACAGGTACAGGCGGTACAGGTTCGAGTACAGCGTGGTCTTCTGGTCGTCGCTGGCATCGCCGATGTCGAATGCGCCCAGGCGCTGGTCCCAGGCGTCCTGGGCGCGCGCGGCGACGCTGTCCAGATCGTCGGCGGCGCTGATTTCCAGCGCCAGGTTGTGCTTGGCCTGCTCCACCGAGATCAGCGAGGTGGCGATGCGCATCTGCACCCGCCGCGCACTGCCGGTGTTGAACTTGATGTAGCCGGTGGGCCGGCCGGTGTCGATGCGGCCGCTGGCCTGCCAGGGCGTATCGAAGGTGGCATAGACGTACATGCGCGAGGCGCCGTTGGACAGCCCGCTGCGCACGTCGGTGTAGCCGCTCAGCGTCTGTGTGGCCGCATCCAGGGTCAGGCCGCCACGCGCGTCGACATTGTCGAACAGCAGGTTGGCGTCACCATCCTGGGGGAAGTCGAAACGGAACACCGCGGCGTGGTCGGTCGGGGCGATGGCCGCGGCGATGCCATTGTCGAAGTTCACCGCGTACCGGTACGGGCGCGCCTGCTCCTGGTCGTGCGAGAACGACAGCGCGCGCTTGCCGCGGTCGGCTTCGGGCACGCCACGGTCCAGCGACGGCATCACCTGGAAGGTCTGCCGGTCGCCCATCCACGGGCTTGGCTGGTGGCTCAGCGCCAGCGCCTGCAGCTGCGGCCGGTTGTCGGCGTTGCTGCGCTCGTTCCAGTGGTAGAGCCAGCTGATCGAACCGGCATCGGTCACCGGCGTCCAGAAGTTGAAGCCGTGCGGCACCGCGGTGGCCGGGATGTTGTTGCCGCGCGAGAAGGTGCCGTTGGACTGGGTGCCACGGGTGGTCAACACCCAGTCCGACACGCGCTGCGGTACCTGCCGCGGCTGCGCGTCCAGGCGCACATCGTCGATCCAGCCGGAGACCGGCGTGCCGGCGGCACTGGCCACTTCCAGCTCGACCGCGACCACGCGGCGCCCGCGCAGCGCGGCGATGTCACCCAGCCGCACCGACTTGCGCGTCCACTGTTGCGGATACAGCGTCTTGGAATCACCCTGCGCCCGCGCACCGAGCGCCATGCCGTGCTGGTCGCGCGCCGGCGTGGCCGACAGCCGGCTGCCGTCATCGAGCAGCAGATCCAGCGAGACGTAGGTCGAGGCCATGGTGTCGCCGGCGACGATCTCCGGCAGCACCAGCCACGACAGCGTGGTATCGGCCTCGACCAGCACGTCGGCCTCGAGCAGCCGCTGCCGCGCCTGGCCGCCACTGCTGGCGTAGTGCAGCGCCTGCAGGCCGCTGTAGCCGGCCTTGGCCTTGGCCGCGTACGGCGCCTGCGGACCGCTGCCGACCTGCAGCGAAAGCGCCGTGTCAGCGGCGCTTGCCGGCGCCGGCTGGCCCGGCTCGAACGAGGTCCACAGCCCCGGCGTGGCGGCATGGCCCAGCAGCGGCAGCAACGCCAGCGCAAGCAGCAGCGGACGGGGGGAGGGCGTGACGCGCGGGATGGCAGGCAGGTTCAAGGACGTGTCTCTCGGAGCCAGGTTGAAATCAGGTGCCAGCCCGGCAGACGCACCCCCGGCGCACGCCGTTGGGCATGCGCCGGGGGTGCGAGGACACCGGCCCAGCAGTATTTGAATCGATTCAAATCGTGCCCGGATCGTGCCGTAAACGCCGGGTCCGGGCAACCGATATCCGCGTGGAAAACTTGCTGCATTGCGCAATATCCGCCGGCATCGCCGCCGTTTGTACGGCGCCGCTCCGGACCACGGATCCGGCGCAGATGCCGCTGCGGCTGGAGGGACGCCGGCTGCGCAAGTGCCGGCCACACCCGGACAAAACGATGCCGCAACGCACCACAGATGAGGGCCGCCCGGTGCCAAATCGTGCGGTGGCGGGCTCAAAACGGCGGGGGATCGGCCGTGCCCGGCGCCCCTCCTCGGGACCGGCACACACTGCTCAGCGGTCCGCTGGCGGGGTGATGCTCAGCAGCATCCGCAGGGTCGCCTTCAGCCGCCGGCCCTCGGCGTGGAAGTAATCACGTTCCTGCCGCCAGCGCGGGAAGCGCGCCTCCACTTCGGCCCAGAACGCCGGCGAGTGGTTGGCCTGCAGCAAGTGGCACAGCTCGTGGACCAGCACGTATTCGAACGCCGCGGGACGGCCGAGGATCAGCGCCAGATCCAGCGCCATCGAGCCGTCCGGTGCCAGCGATCCCCACTGCGAGGACATCACCTTCAGCCGCAACCGCGACGGCGCCCGCGGCAGCCCGGGCAGATACGCCGGCAGCCAGCGGCCGACATCGGCCCGCATCTGCGCCTCGTAGAACTCGCGCAGCGCGCGCCGCAACGCCGGCTCACCGGCGCGCGCCGGCAGCTGGATGCAGGCCACCTCCGCGCCGAGCTCGACCCGCGCAAACCGCCCTACCTGCCACTGCACCGGCAGGTAGTCACCGCGCAGCGGCAACTGTCCGGGCTGGCGCAGGCGCAGGGTCGGCACCGGCAGTGCCTGGTCGCTGAAGCGGGCCAGCTGTTGCTGCAGCCACTGCCGGTTGGCGTGCAGGAACTGCTCGCCGGAGGCCAGGCTCGCGCGCAGCGGCAGGGTCAACCGCGCACCACGCTCGTCGACGCTGAGCTTCAGACGCCGCGCCCGGGGATCACGCACACGCAGCACGTCGATCTCATCGCTTTCGCCCAGCCGCAGGCGCACGGTATCGCGCTGGATCACCGGTGCGGCGGGTGCGATCAGGCGGCGGAGCAGACGGGACATGGTCGCAGCTTAGTCCCCGCCGCGTTAGCAGCGCGGCAGGAACACGGTGGCGTCAGGCGTCGGCCTTGCTCAGCTTGAACGCCTGTTCCAGCAGCAGGAACAACCGGCGGATCTCGCCACTCTGCAAGGCGAAGCGCGCTTCCAGTTCGGCGCGGTGGCCGTCCTCATCGATATGCTCGAGCTGGTCCAGCGCACCATCGAGGAACTTGAGCTTGCGCACGATCAGGTCATCGCCGAGCACGAAGGACAGGTTGTCCTCGAACACCAGGCCCAGCTTGGTGACCTGCTTGCCCGCATCCAGATGCTTGTCGATCTCGTCGCAGCGCAGTTCCTGGTGCTGGCACTTGACCACCGCGCCGCCCTCGGCCGGATCCTTCATCTCGCACTCTTCGCCCAGGCTCAGGCCCTCGGGCAGCGGTTCGCCGGCGATCCACGCGGTCAGGATCGAACGCGGCGCCACTTCGGCGTTGAGCGGCATCGCCGGGAAGCTGCCGAGCACCCCGCGCACATCGCTCATCACGTTCTCGGCGGTCTTCTGGCTGGAACCGTTGACCACCACATAGCCGTGGACCAGATCGAAGAACGCATCCACGCGGGAGGTCTTGACGAAGGCGCGCGGCAGCAGTTCGTGCAGCAGATCATCCTTCAGCCGCTTGCGCTCGCGCCCACCGGGCCTGCGGCCCTCCTTCTCCTCGATCTCCTCCAGCCGGCGCTCGAGCAGGTCGTTGACCACGGTGCTGGGCAGGATCTTGTCCTCGCCGCCGATGGTCAGCCACAGCGCCTCGCCCAGACGGTGCGAGAACTGCTCCTTTTCCTCGCGGCCGAACGGCGAGATGAAGCCACGCGAGCTCATCTCCAGCGCGCCCACCGGTTTGAGCACGGCCGGCGGCAGCAGCGTATCGATCTCGGAAAAATCAACGGACGAGGGGAAGCGGAAGAACGTCAGGTTTTTGAAAAACATGGATTGCCTGTAAAGAGGAATTCAGAAAAAGACGCCAACGGCGTCCGCTTAGGCATCGGCGGTCTCAGCACCCGCAGCGGTGATACCGGCCAGCCACGCATGCGCGTCCGGCAACGGCGCCGCCGCGCGGCGGCCCAGCGCCATGAAATCGAACAAGGCCGGATCGGCCAGCTGCGAAGGCCGCACCGTCCCCAGCGCGCGCGATATCTGTTCCACGCGACCGGGGTGCTCCTTCTCCCATTGCTGCAGCATCAGTCCGACCTGCTTGCGCTGCAGGTTCTCCTGGCTGCCACACAGGTTGCACGGAATGATCGGGAAGCGGCGCGCGGCGGCGTACTCGATGATGTCGGCCTCGCGGACATACGCCAGCGGGCGGATCACCACATGCTTGCCGTCATCGCTGAGCAGCTTGGGCGGCATGCCCGACAGTTTGGCGTGCTGGAACAGGTTCATGAAGAACGTGGCCACCATGTCGTCGCGGTGGTGGCCCAGCGCGATCTTGGTGAACCCGTTCTGCTCGGCGTAGTTGTACAGCGCACCTCGCCGCATCCGCGAACACAGCGAACACATCGTCTTGCCTTCCGGGATCACCCGGCTGACCACCGAATAGGTGTCCTGTTCGATGATGTGGTACGCCACGCCCAGCCCGGCCAGGTAGTCGGGCAGCACCTGCTCGGGAAAATCCGGCTGCTTCTGGTCCAGGTTCACCGCCACCAGCTCGAACGGCACCGGCGCCTTCTTCTGCAGCTGCAGCAGCACATCGAGCAGCGTGTAGCTGTCCTTGCCGCCGGACAGGCACACCATCACCTTGTCACCGGCCTCGATCATGCCGAAGTCGGCGATGGCCTGGCCCACCTGGCGGCGCAGGCGCTTGGCCAGCTTGTGGTGCTCGCGCTCGGCCACGCGCGGGTCGCGGGCGCGCGGCGCGGGATCGGGAAGGGGAATAACAGCAGTCATTGGCGCCATTCTACCGGCTTGGCGACGCCGCTCTCGCTGAACCCGGCAACCGGGTATGCTCGACAGCTGTGGACACCATGACCCTAGACCAGATCAGCCAGCGCATCGCCGAACTGCGGGCCGAGCACCGCAGTCTGGACGAGCGCATCGCGCGGCTGGCCGCCAACCCGGACGACGAGCTGGAAGCCAAGCGGCTGAAACGGCGCAAGCTGCAGCTCAAGGACTGCATCGGCAAGCTGGAAGCGATGCTGATCCCGGACGAGCCGGCCTGAGCCCCTCCCGTATCGGATGACCGCCCCCGACGGCGGACAAGCGGGCGGCGAGTGCCTGCAACACCCCGGCACCGGCCCTGCGGAAGTCCGCCGCGCCGGCATCCGCCCCCCCCTGCGCTGGCCGCATCGCTCAGCCCTGCGGCGCAGGCGCCTCGGGCTTCACCGCTTCGGGACTGACCCGCTCGATGGTGTGGCGCAGTTCGCGGCCAAGAATGAACTTGGCGTCCTTGGCCCAGGCGTCCAGGCGTTCGTCGAACAGCAGCTTGCTGTTCTCGTCCGGCCACACCAGCCGCAGCTGGCGCAGCTTCTGGATGAAGCTGCGGAACAGGGTGCGATCGAAGAACTCCGGCGCGGCCGGCGCATAGAGCAGGCTCAGGCGCTGCGCGGCCTGTTGGCACAGCCCTTCCAGCTCACCGGCACCGAGGGTACCGGGGCCGTTCTTCACCAGTACCGAGATGGCGATGTAGTAGCGCTCGAAGGCCTGTTGCAGCGAATGGCCGATCGCACGCAGGCGGAACACCTCGTCGGTCTGGCCGGTGCTGCGCGCGAGCATGCCGCCGTCGTCCTCGCCGACATGCTGCAGCAGGCCTTCGCGCACGAACACGTCGATGGTCTGGTCGATGCGCGCGGCGAACTCGTCCTCGCTCCATGGCAGGAACAGCTCCTGCTGCAGGAATGGGTACAGCCCGCGCCCCAGCCGCAGCAGACCGCCGCGGCTCATGCGGCGGTTGTTCTGGAAGCAGCACGCCACCCACGACGACGCCGTGAACAGGTGCAGCACATTGTTGCGGAAGTAGCTCAGCAGCACCGCGGTGTCGCCACTGACGCTGAGCACGTCGCCCAGCGGGTGCTTGACGCGGGTGAGGACGTTGATCTCCTCGGCGTGGGCGATGATCCGCTCGGGCGAATGCGGGGTGACCGTGACCCGGTCCGAATACGGCATTTCCACCAGCAGCTTCTTGCACAGCTCGATCTGCGCGATCAGGTCGGCCTCACCCATCGCGTGCTTGGGCGTGGACAGCAGCGCCAGCGCCAGCAGGTTGATCGGATTGACGTCGGCGGCGCCGTTGATGTGCACCTGGATCTGCGTGGCCAGCGTGTCCACGGTGCCGGCCAGCCAGCCCGGCTTTTCGTCCTCGGGAACCGGCTGCCCGTCCCACTCCGGCGCCATCCTGGCCAGCACGTCGTTGAGCGCGATCGGCTCGCCGAAATTCACCACCACCTGGCCGTAGTTCTGCTTGAGCACCTTGGGAATACCCCACAGCAGCGCCCAGATCGACTCCTTCTCCTTCGGCCGGCCGGACAGCTCGTCCAGATAGCTGTTGCCCTCCATCAGCTTCTCGTAGCCGATGTAGACCGGCTGGAACAGCACCGGCTTGCGCGGCTGGCGCAGGAACGCGCGCAGCGTCATCGAGATCATGCCGCCCTTGGGCTGCAGCAGACGTCCGGTCCGCGAGCGTCCGCCCTCGATGAAGTATTCGATCGAGTAGCCGCCGGACACCAGCTGCGCGACGTACTCGCTGAGCACCGCCGAATACAGCGCATTGCCCTTGATCGAGCGGCGGATGAAGAACGCGCCGCCCTTGCGCAGCAGGGTGCCGACCACCGGCAGGTTGAGGTTGATGCCGGCCACGATGTGCGGCGGCACGATGCCGCGGTCGTAGAGCAGGTAGCTCAGCAGCAGGTAGTCCATATGGCTGCGGTGGCTGGGCACATAGATGACCTCGTGCCCGGGCGCGGCTTCCTTGAACTTGTCCAGGTGATGCACCAGCACGCCGGCGTAGATGCGGTTCCAGACGTGGCTGAGCATGAAGCTGGCCGAGCGCACCACCGGGGTGGAGTAGTCGGCGGCGATTTCCCAGGCGTAGCCCTGCGCCTTCTTCCAGGCCTCGGTGGTCTTGGAGTTGTCGCGCTTGGCCTGCACCGCGATGGCTTCGCGCACCGGATCGGACTCCAGCACCTTGTCCACCAGCAGGCGGCGGGTGGACAGATCCGGGCCGATGATCGATTCGCGGATCCGGCGGAAGTGGGTGCGCAGCACGCGCTGCAGCTTGCGTACGGTGCGCTCCGGCTCCAGGCCTTCATCCACGGTCTCGCGCAGCGATACCGGCGGAGCGAAGCGGACGATGGTGTCGCGACCGTTGAGCAGGATCGCCAGCAACCGGCGGAAGCGGCCCACCAGCGCCCAGTTTTCCGAGAACAGCACCGCGAACCAGCCGCTCTGCTTGTCCGGGGCGCGACCGACGAAGATCGATACCGGCACCAGGTGCACATCCAGCGCCGGATTGGCACGGTGCGCCTGCAGCAGCTTGGCCAGCGAGTCCGAATGGGTCTTGGCGCCGCGCTGTTCGGGAATCAGCGCGCTGTTGCTGGAGCGCCGCGACAGTGCCACGTAAGCGCGTTTGCGCCCGGTCAGGTCGCCGGCCAGCGGCACCAGCGGCGAGGGCAGTCCCGCGTCGCGGCAGGCCTTGTCCAGGATCAGCGCGTTGGACAGGCCGTAGTTTTCCAGCACGTACACCACCGGCCGGCCGTCATCGTGGTCACCGGCCTGCTCCGGTTCGATCTTCAACCCCAGCCACGGCTCGATCAGCTTGCCCAGCAGGCGCGCCCACAACGGGCGGCGACCGGCGGCGCGGACATGCGGCGCACGCGCGGCGGTGCCGGCCGCGGAGGCGGCAGGAGAGGCGGACGGCGCATGGGCGGTGTCCGGCGGCAGCAGCTCGCCCTGGTCGGGCTGGGATTTCTGTTTCGACATCGGCGCCATTATGGCTTAGCCGCTGTACCAGCGTTATCGCCGCCGTCCTGCGCGGCGGTTTCCGGCACCGACGGCGCGGCGGCCGCGGCCTCTTGCACCCTGGCCTGCTCGGCGGCCTGTGCGGCGGCCAGCAGCGCGTCGACCTCGGCCAGCGTCTGCGCCGGGTACCAGTGGCCATCGCGCCGCACCAGCATCACCTGCAGATCCAGTTCCGTGCCCGCCAGCGGGTACTGCACGCGCACGGTGGCCTGCTCGCCCTGCTGCGTGACCAAACCGGTGCGCAACTGGTCGATGCTGTCATCCAGCCGCAGTCCGTAGCTGGCCAGCACCTGCTTGAGCGCGGCCGCGAACGGCCCCAGCCGCTGCAGGCTGGCGGTCATACCGGCCTGCTGGAAGGCCTGTACGCTGTCCAGCCCGGTCGCGCGGGCGGCGGTCGTCAACGTGGTGATCGCGCTCTGCGCCAGCGTGGGATCGGACAGCGGCGCGGCCTGCGCCCAGCCACTGAGCGCGGCGACCAGCTGCACGTAATGGGCACGCTGGGCCGGGCTGTAGTCGCCCTGATGGGTGATGTACTGCACGCCGAACAGCTCCAGCGAGTGCGCGGCCTGACGCACGCTGGCGGCCTGCCCTTCCAGTTGCGCCTTGAATGCGCGCCGCAGCTGCTGCTCGGCATTCTTCTCGGAAAGCGCGGCCAGCAACGCCGGCAACTTTTCATCCAGCGGCAAGTCGCTCAACGGCCAGCGGCTGTGGCCCTGCGCCCAGGCAGTTTCCAGCGCGGCGTACTGCGCCGGCGGTACCGCCGCGCGCGCGTAGCCGACCAGATCGTTGTTGCGCAGATGCATGGCCAGCTGGCGCACGGCAGCGGCCGGCTCGGTGGCCGCGCCGGGCAGTTCCTGCGGCGTGCGACCGCACGCAGCCAGCAACAGCAGCGCGGTCAGCGACACGGACATCAGGTACGGGCGGCGGCGTGATGAAGAGCGTGGCATGGCGTTGTCGGTCCTCCCCCGGGGGCGGTGGCATCTTGAGGCCTGCCCGGTGAGCCCAGCAAGCACAGCCATCACGTGCGGGCGCCGGCGCTCCTTCCCCCGTCCCGCCGCGCCCGCCTCATGGCGCAAGCGCAAACCGGCCGGCGGAGACCGGGGGCTTACGTCCCGGCGCCCGTCCAGCGGGTGAACAGGCAAAAAAAAGAGGCCGCACCGGTACCCGGCAGCGAACCTCCTCAAGCCGGCGCGAGCCGGTGGACAGTTTTGACGCATGGCCGGCAACGCCGGACGGGACGTAGCCTACGCGCCCGATTAAGTTAATGCAACACTTCATGAATCACAATTCAAGTAATTGATTTACTTGAATGATTCTGCGATTTCCGCCTGGATGAGCTGCGCCGCGACGTACGGATCGGCCGCCAGCCGGATCGGCCGCCCGACCACAATCGCATCGGCGCCGTCGGCAAAGGCCCGGGCCACGCCCACGGTGCGCTGCTGGTCATCCCCGACCGGGCCGCCGGGACGGATGCCCGGGCAGACGATGGAGAAACCGGCACCGGTGGCGGCGCGGATCGGCGCGGCCTCCTGGCCGGAGGCGATGACCCCGTCAATGCCGGCCCGCTGCGCGGCCAGCGCGCGTTCGACCACCACGTCCACCGGCTCGCGGTCGATGCCCATCTGCGCCAGATCCGGCCGCCCCATCGAGGTCAGCACGGTCACCGCCAGCAGCCGCATGTCCGAGGTGTTGGCCGCGGCGGCGGCCTCCATCATCGCCGGATGCCAGCCGTGGATGGTGCAGTAACTCACCGGCCATTGCGACAAACGACCGATAACACCGGCGATCGTGGCCGGAATATCGAAGAATTTCAGATCGACGAACACACGCTTGTCGCGTTTGGCCAGTGCCTCGAGCACATCGAAATATTCGCCCGAGGCGAGCAGCTCCATGCCGATCTTGTAGAACGACACGGCATCGCCCAGGCGCTCCACCCACTCGATGGCCTGCGCCTTGCCCGGCACATCCAGGGCGAAGATCAGGCGTTCATCGGTGCGCAACGGCAGCGGCGCGCGGCTCATCGGGCCAGCTCCAGCGCCTCGCGCTTGGCGCCGTTGCGCAGGTCCGCCGGCAGCGACCAGGCATTGTTGAACGAGGCGCCCTCCCAGCCACCGTAGGTGGGGTTGGGCAGGATCCACCAGCGCGAGCCGATCCAGTCCTGGTGCTTGTCCAGCAGCGCGTCGCGGTTGGCCAGGGTGTTGTCCTCGATCTGCAGGAAATCGGTGAACTGGTCACCGACCTGCATCAGCACGCGGTACTGCCGTGCGGCCAGCTGGCGGCGGCAGCCCTTCTCGCTGCCGACCTCGGTGCAGCCCGGCACCGGCGTGCCCAGACCCAGATAGACGCTGTCATCGGCCACCGGGAAGCCGACCTTGCGCAGGTTGGCCACGGTGGCGTCCTTCATCGCCGCGGTGCGGTTGCTGATGTAGATCATGGTCACGCCCTTGGCCGCGGCCAGCTGGGCGAAGGCCACCGCGCCCGGTACCGCCTGCGCCTGCTGCTCGTCCACCCAGGCCGCCCAGGTGGCGTCGTTGTAGCTGGTGCCGTCGCGCACCAGACGGGCCTGGTAGGGCGAGTTGTCCAGCACGGTCTCGTCCACATCCACCACCACCGCCGGCTTGAGCGTGGCCGACTGGTGGTTGCCGCCCTCGTCCGGCAACAGTGCGGTCCAGTCCGGATCGGCCAGGGCGCGGTCCAGGTGCTCACCGGCCGATTTCCAGGTCTGCAACGCACTGGCGCGGTATTCCTGCGAGCGCTGCACCCACAGCACCGCGTTGAGGTTGTCGTGGGCGCCGTGGGCAGCCATGGCAACCGGCGCCGGCTCGCGGTGGAGACGGTCGGTGGTGGTGCAGGCGGCCAGCGACAGCATGGCGCCGGCCAGCAGGGTGAAGGCGGGGATACGGGACATGGGACTACCGGACTGTTCGAAAACCCGCGCAGTTTACCGGCTCCCCGCCTTGCCCGGGCCGGCGGCTCGGCTATCCTTGCGCCCCCGTGTGACCGGACCACCGATGATGACCGACGCCAAGCAGCCCGCCGACCTGCCCGTACTCGATGCCGCCCAGGCCCGCGTACTGGGCTGCCTGATCGAAAAAGAGGCCACCACGCCGGATACCTACCCGCTGACGGTCAACGCCGCGCAGGTCGCGGCCAACCAGAAGACCGCGCGCGAGCCGGTGATGAACCTTGCCGCCGGCAACGTGCAGCACGCGCTGCGCCAGCTGGAGGGCATGGGGCTGGCCCGTCAGCACTTCTCCTCGCGCGCCGAGCGCTATGAGCACCTGCTGGGGACCAAACTGGACCTGCCGCGGCAGCAGGTCGCGCTGCTGGGGCTGTTGCTGCTGCGCGGCCCCCAGACCGTGGGCGAGCTGGCCGCACGCAGCGAGCGCATGGCCCGCTTCGCCGACGCCAATGATCTGCGCCATCAGCTCGAGCGCCTGCAGCAGCGCGGGCTGGTGATCCTGCTGCCGCGCGCGTCGGGGCAACGCGAGGACCGCTTCATGCACCTGCTGTGTGGCCCGGTGGATGGGGAGGCCCTGGCCGCGCAGTACCGCGCCCCCGCCGGCGCGGCGTCAGCGGCGGACAACAGTGCGCTGGAAGAACGCGTGCTGCAGCTGGAGGCGGCGGTGGCCCTCTTGCAGGAACAGCTGGCCCGGCTGCAGCAGCAACCGGGCGGCTGACGGCCCTCAGTTCCCGGCAAGGACGAACAGCAGCAGCGGTTCGTCCTTGCCCGGCAGCAGCACGGTGCCGTCACCACGGAAACCGAGCTTTTCCAGCAGCGCCACCGAGCGGGCGTTGTCCGGCGACACGACCGCGCGCAGCTCGCCCAATCCCAAGGTGTTGCGCGCGTAGTCCAGCACCGCGCGTGCCGCTTCCAGCGCATACCCCTGGCCGGTGTAGGCGCCCAGCAGGGCGTAGCCAAGATCGGCACAAGGCAGACCGTCACGCCGCACCAGTCCGGCATTGCCCAGCCAGGCGCCGTCACTGTGCCGCTCGATGGCGTACATGCCGAAGCCATACATGGCATAGCTGCTGAAGGTGTGATTGCGCAGGTAATCGCGCGCCTGCTCCAGCGTACGCACGCCGCGGTCACCGATGTACTGGTGGAAACCCGGGTCGTTGAGCAGCTCCAGCATCGCCGCCGCATCGGCAGCGTCATCACGCAGCGGCCGCAGCCGCAAACGTTCGGTCTGGATCACCACCGTCATCGCAAATCCCCGGGTTGAACGCCCCCGGCAAACTGCCGCCGACGCGGGCGGCTGGCAAGTGCCATCAGCCGGCGGCTCAGTCGAACAGCGCCTCGATCGCCGCCAGTCCGGCCTTGGCGCGCTCCTGCTTGTGCGCGGCATCGGCAACCGGATCGGCGCCATCGCGCTGGATCTCGGCCGCCGGCAGCTCGGCGAAGAAGCGGCTGGGCTTGAGCCGGATGTGTTCGCCGAACTTGCGGGTGAGCTTGCTGTAGCTCATCCACAACTGCACCTTGGCGCGGGTGATGCCCACATACAGCAGGCGCCGCTCCTCCTGCAGATTGCCCTCGTCCAGGCTGACCTGGTGCGGCAGCACGCCATCCTCGCAGCCGACGATGAACACGTAGGGAAACTCCAGGCCCTTGGACGCGTGCAGGGTCATCATCCGCACCTGGTTGCCGCCATCGTCCTTGTCGTTGCGCGAGATCAGCGCCAGCTGCGCGGCCATGTCGGCGGCACTGGCGCCGCGCGGGCCGCTCTCGAACCACGACGCCAGCTCCTCGATGTTGCCGGCACGGCGCTCGTAGCTGCTGGTGTCCTTGGCCTGGTTGCGCAGCTCCGACAGCAGCCCCGAATCCTTGGCCACGCGCCGCACCAGGTCGCCCGAACTCAGCTGCCGCATGTCCATGCGCAGCGCGCGCAGGATGTCGGTGAACTTGCTCAGGCTGTTGGCCGCCCGCGGTGGCAGCTGCGCCAGCGCGCCCATCGCCTCGGCGGCCTGCGCCATCGGCATGTCCTTGGCCGAGGCCAGCTCGGCGAGCTTGGCCAGGGTGGTGGCACCGACATCGCGCTTGGGCGACTGCACCGCGCGCATGAACGCGGTGTCATCGTCCGGATTCACGATCAGCCGCAACCACGCCAGCGTGTCTTTGACCTCCTGCCGTTCCAGGAACACGGTGCCGCCGTTGAGGTGGTAGGGCACACCGACCAGCTGCATCGCCTTTTCCAGCGGCCGCGACTGGAAGTTGCCGCGGAACAGGATGCAGAAATCGCTCCACGGAATGCGCCGGCTGGTGGCCAGGAAATGGATTTCCGCGGCGACCTTCTCGGCCTCGTGCTCGGAGTTGCGGCATTCCCACACGCGGATGCGCTCACCATCGGCCTGGTCGGACCACAGCGTCTTCAGGTGCTCGTGCGGATTGTGTGCGATCAGCGCATTGGCCGCGCGCAGCACACGGTTGGAGCAGCGGTAGTTCTGCTCCAGCTTGATGATCTGCAGCGCCGGATAGTCCCGGCCCATCTGCTGCAGGTTTTCCGGATTGGCGCCGCGCCAGGCGTAGATCGACTGGTCGTCATCGCCCACGCAGGTGAAGTTGCCAGCCGGCCCGGCCAGCTGCTTGAGCAGGCGGTACTGGGCATCGTTGGTGTCCTGGCATTCGTCCACCAGCAGGTAGCCGATGCGCTCGCGCCAGGCCAAGGCGATGTCCGGGTTCTCTTCCAGCACCTGCACCGGCAGCCGGATCAGATCATCGAAATCCACCGCGTTGAAGGCGGTCAGCCGTGCCTGGTACAGCGCGTAGACCATCGCCGCGTTCTTCTCGCGGCTGCTGCGCGCCGCCGCCATCGCCTGCTCCGGCGACAGCCCCGCATTCTTGGCGCGCGAGACCAGGTTTTTCACGTCCTCGATGTCGTCGGGCTTGGCATTGCTGCCGCCGAGCAGATCCTTGATCTGCGCGGCCGCATCGTCGGCGTCGAAGATCGAGAAGCTGCGCTTCAGGCCGACATGCTGGTGCTCGATCTGCAGGAACTTCAGCCCCAGCGCATGGAACGTGCAGATCGTCACCTCGGCCGCATCCTCGACGCGCAGACGCTTGGCCACACGCTCGCGCATCTCCTTGGCCGACTTGTTGGTGAAGGTGATCGCCGCGATGCGCTTGGCCGGATAGCGGCCGATGCCGATCAGATGGGCGATTTTCTCCACGATCACGCGCGTCTTGCCACTGCCGGCACCGGCCAGCACCAGCAACGGCCCCTGGGCATGGAGCACGGCAGCACGTTGGGGAGGATTGAGCTTGTCGAGCATGAGCGGTTCCACAGGCAGACGGCCATTTTAGCCAGCCCAGGCCGACCCGGCCTGTACCGGGGGAATGAATGGAGGGCAGCGCCATTGCCCACTAGCGGGTGTGCTAGGTTTGGCCGGTCACCGACATGATCCGGAGCCTGACCATGCCGTCTGTCCGCCCTGTTGTTGCAACACTGCTGCTGGCCTGCCTGGGGGCTCCGCCTTCGCTGACCGCTGCGGACAGCGAAGGACCGTCCATCCACATGGACGAGGACCTGCTCATGGCCGGCCTGGCGAACAGCCACGGAGACCTGTACTTCCGACGCACGGCCCAGCTCTCCCTGGAGGCCGGCAGAAACGACCAGGCGATGCGCCAACTCAAGCGGGCGGCTCATTTCGCCGACAAGCCGTCCCAGGCCCTGGTGGCTGAAATCCTGTGGAATGGCTCACACGGCCAGCCACAGGACCGGCCGGCGGCCTACGCATGGATGGATCTGGCCGCCGAACGGGGTTACCCCGAGCTGCTGCGCCTGCGTGAGGCCTACTGGGCGGCCCTGTCTCCGGCCGAGCAGGCCCAAGCGCTGGCCGTGGGTCGCAAGTTGTATGAACGCTATGGCGATGATGTCTCTCGCCCGCGTCTGGCGAGGCAACTGCGCCGGCAGGCAAACAAGGTCGCCGGCAGCAATACCGGGTTTGCCGGCGGGGTCACCATCCTGGCCCTGTCACCGGGGGGCAGTGGCGTCCGGCGTGCGGCGGCGAGCACGGGAATGGAAGGTGACAATTTCGCCCCGGTGGTAACCATCGCCGGAAGCCGCTTTTATGCACCCCATTACTGGAAGCCTGAACTGTATTTCCAGCATCAGGACCGCAACTGGCGCGTCGGCGTGAGCGAGCAACCCATCGGCTCGACCGAGGTCGGTCCCCTGACACAGGTCAAACGCTGACTGCGCCACGAGCCCCCTCCCATGTCGCGGTAAAATCCCGCCATGGCCAAGCTCTATTTCTATTATTCGGCGATGAATGCCGGCAAGACCACCACCCTGCTGCAGTCGGCGCACAACTACCGCGAGCGCGGCATGCGGGTGGCGATCCTGACGCCGCATCTGGACCACCGCGCCGGTACCGGCATGGTCGCCTCGCGGATCGGCCTGCAGGCGCAGGCCACCGCCTTCGAGCGCGATACCGACCTGGAGAAGCTGATCCAGCAGGACATTGCCGCCCACGGCAGGCTCGGCTGCGTACTGGTGGACGAGGCGCAGTTCCTGAGCAAGGCGCAGGTCTGGCAACTGTCCGAGGTGGTCGACCAGCTGCGTATTCCGGTGCTGTGTTACGGGCTGCGCACCGATTTCCGCGGCGAGCTGTTTGAAGGCAGCCAGTACCTGCTGGCCTGGGCCGACGAGATGCAGGAGATCAAGACCATCTGCCACAGCGGCAAGAAGGCGACGATGACCGTGCGCGTGGACGAGAACGGCTTTGCCGTGCAGGACGGCCCGCAGGTGGAGATCGGCGGCAACGAGCGCTATGTGTCGGTGTCGCGTGCCGAATTCAAGAAGATCACCCGTGGCGAAGGCCGGATCGACCCGATGCAGGCGCCGTTGCCGTTGTAGGTACGCGCAGCCGATGGCGAGGTGGCCTTCCAGCATTTCACGGCCGGGGCGTGCCTGACGCAATCGAGTCGGTGTCCGGTACCGCATCACCGATTATCCGTCGCACACCGGCGACGGCGGCCCCGCAGCGGCGGATGCAACGACGGCCCGATCTAGGTGCTTGCACGCTTTTCCAAGGCACTTGCCGCTTTTGCTGATGGACGGCACGTGGCAATGTAGTGGACCCGTCGACAACAAGCCTGATCCATGATGAAAAGCAGCTCGCGGAACGTGGTATTTCTCCTGGTCGCTGCGTTTTCGCAAGCCCATGCCGCCGAACCCACGCTCGCGGTAGACCCGCTTTATCTCGCCCCGGCCGGCACGCTAGAAGCCGGACGCGTCGAGGAAATGCAGCGGCGCCTGCTTGACTGGCCACAGCTGGGTCGCTACCGCGCCGAAAACGCGGCATTGCCGGTAGCAGCCAAGGACACCCGGCGGGTGGTGTTCTTTGGCGATTCGATTACCGAAGGCTGGGGGCCGACCGGCAGCGACCGTTTCTTTCCCGGCAAGCCCTATGTGAACCGCGGTATTTCCGGGCAGACCACCGCGCAGATGCTGGTCCGTTTCCGTCAGGACGTGCTGGCGTTGAAGCCGGCCGTGGTGGTGATCCTGGCCGGCACCAACGATATTGCCGGCAATACCGGGCCAGCCACGCAGCAGATGATCGAGGACAACCTGCACTCGATGGTCGAACTGGCCCAGGCAAACGGCATCGAAGTGGTACTGGCATCGGTGCTGCCGGTCAGCGATTACCCGTGGCGTCCCGGCACACAGCCGGCGCAAAAAGTGCGCCAGCTCAACGCCTCCCTGCAGCAGTATGCGCAGCGACAGGGGCTGGTCTATCTGGATTACCACACCGCAATGACCAACGCCGAAGGCGGATTGGACAGGGAGCTGGCTGGCGACGGTGTACATCCAAGTGCCGCAGGCTATGCCCGCATGGCGCCCCTGGCCGAACAGGCCGTCGCAAGCGCATTGGCGGACAAGCACTGATCCACCGTTTTCCGAACGCCCGCGCCACGCTGCAGGTAGCCGGAAATGAAACGGGCCGTCATCAGGACGGCCCGTTGCACCGATATTGCCCGGTCGGTCAGAACGCGTAGCGCACGCCCAGCAGGTACTGGCGGCCGTACTCCTTGTACTCCAGCGGCAACCAGATCTTCTGGTCGATGCCGCCGGCCGTGGTTTCGGTCCGGTAGGGCTCGTTGGTCAGGTTGTTGACCTGCAGCAGCACCGACAGGCCCGACAGCGCGCCGGCATCCGGGAAGTCATAACCCAGCTGCAGGTCCACCGTGGTCTCGGCCCTGGTGTTCTGGTAGATGCGGTCCCCGAACAGCGAGGCATATTCACCCCGGTACTTGTCGCGGTACCGCTGGCTGATCCGTGCCGAGTAGCCGTGCTTCTCGTAATACAGCGTGGCATTGGCTACCACCTTGGACAGGCCCGGCATGGTGTCGGTGCTGGTGCTGTTCGGACCCTCCGGCTTGATCGACGACTCGGTGTAGGAGGCGTTGAACAACACACCAAAGCCATCCAGCGTCGGGTGGATCACATCACCGCCCAACGCTCCGCTGAGCTCGGCACCACGCATGTAGCCACCGCTGCCGTTGGCCGGGGTGTAGAACTTGCCCCAGTTGGAAAGGGGAGTGATTCCCAGATTGTCATACCCGGTGAAGTCCCAATCCACTTCCTGCTGGTAGATGTAGGTTTCCAGGTCCTTGTAGAACAGCGCGAACGCGGCATAGGTGGTCGGGCCGAAATACTTCTCCAGCGACAGGTCATAGGCGGTGGCGCGGTACGGCTCCAGCCTCGGATTGCCGCCACTGCCGCTCCAGGTGCGCGTGGTCGGATCGACGGAGGCCATGCTGTAGGCACCCATGTCCTCGATCGGCCCGCGCATCAGGGTCTTGGCTGCAGCCATGCGGAGCTGCGTGCCCCCACCGAAGTCCAGCGACAGGTTCATGCTCGGCAGGAAGTCGCCATAGGTCGTGCCGATCTTCTGCGCACCGGCGATCATCCACTGGCCGGCAGCGTCCTTCTTGACGGTCGGGCCGGTGGAACTCTGCTCGGTATGGATCAGCTGCGCACCGACGTTGCCACGTAGGCGGATGCTGTCGGTGACGTCCATATCCAGATTGGCCTTGGCGTAGAACGTACGGACGTTTTCCTCCACGCCGTAGTTCTTCATCAAGTCGTTTTCGCTGGGCATCAGGCGGGTCACCAGGTAGTCGCCCAGCAGGTCGCGCGCGTTGAAACTGACCATGTCGCCGAGGCCAACGTAGTCCATCGACGCCATGCCGTGCGGCACCTTGTCCAGCGTGATCGGCGTGCCATCCTTCAGGTCAAGGTAGTAGCCGATGTACTCACGGTCCTTGTTGCGCCGCGTGACATTGAAACCGAGGTCATAGCTGCGCAGGAAATCGGAGGACTCGACCACGCGATTGAGCTCAATCCGGCCGGACTTCAGCGTATCGGTGGTGGAAGCCATGTCCATGCGGCCATCACGTCCCCAGCCCATTGCATCCAAGCCGAACCAGATCCGGCCCGGGTCGTTCAGGCCCGGGATCGAAAAGCGATTGAAGCCGCTGCCAGTGGTGAGGTTGAAATCGATATCCACAGGCGTGGCGAAGGACGATTGCACTTCCATCGTCGAGCGCCGGCTCTTGGCACGCGAATAGCTGAGATCCGTCTTGAGCGTATACAGGTCGGCCCACTTGAAGATGTTGGCCCAGCCGGCCGAGGTCAGCTCGTTCTTCTGCCAGTTCAGGCCGTTGAGCATGTTCAATGCGCCAACGCCCTTGAGCGTGCCACTGGTAACCACCGGAACGCCATCGACCAGCGTGGTGCCCGCGTTCTGGTAGGTCACGCCACTGCCATTGGCGCTCCACCACGGATCGTTGTTCCACATGATGCTGGCCTGGTTCTCATCCTGGTCGAACTTGGAGTGGTACACGTCCAGGATGCTGTGGAAATGTTCGTTGGGCTTGAACTCGAACACGCCCATCACGCCATCGCGGGTGATTTCGCGCGATCGCAAAGTGGCTTCGCCGGCCTGGCGTGCCACGGCACCGTCGGGCTTGCCCGCCTGCGGGGCGCCCCAGGCATCGGGATTGCCCCACCACCAGGCCTTTTCCTGCTGCTCCTGGAATGGCGAGCTCATGCGCGCCACCCCGATGGCCACGCCAAAAGTGTCGTTGGCGAACTGGTCGACATACGAAGCACTGGCCCGATAGCCCTTGTCACTACTGCCGTTGATCAGCTTGCCCAGCGAGTTGTACTCGCCCTGACCACTGAAGGTCGCGCGGCGCTTACTGAAATCCAGCGGGCGGATGGACTGCATATCGACGGTGCCGGACAGGCCCTGGCCCACCAGCGTGGCATCCGGGGTCTTGTAGACCATGACACCATTGATCAGTTCTGCCGGGTACTGGTCAAGTTCCACGCCACGACTGCCGCCGGTGCTGACCTGTTCGCGGCCATTGAGCAGGGTGCCGCCGAACTGCTCGGACATCCCACGGATATGGATGACCTGCGCACGGCCATCCACGCGCTGCATGGTCAGACCGGGCAGGCGGGAGATGGAGTCGGCAATACTGATGTCCGGCAGCTTGCCGATGTCCTCGGCCGAGACAACCTCGACGATCGAGGTGGATTCGCTTTTGGCTTCCACCGCGGTGGCGATGGAGCCGCGAATACCCGTCACCTGGACAGCGTCGAGGTTGGTGGCGCTCTTGTCCTGTGCCATTGCCGGTAGCGACAGAATCAACGCTGCGCAGCAGGCCAGCGCAAGCCGGTGCGGCTTCGGCACGGAGCCGTTCGCGCACAACAAATGACGTGGAATGTAAGTGGGGTGTGTCGTTGCTTGCATCTGACCGCTCCTCTCCTGCGGGCTGGTTTGTGCACTGCCACATACCCTTATGACAGCGCTGCCATATGATGCTCCGGGATGAACAGCGTGTAACCAAATATTTAAGGGAAACAGCGGAATGAAGTTTTTCCATTCGCAAAAACATGGACTTGCGTCGGGCAGGAGAACACAACATGCTGCATCGCAGCACGATCTGGGCGTTTTTCCGCGTCACACCCTCCTAGGGCTCGGCCTGGTTCTGCTGACGGGTATGACGGCCTGCACGAGTACTCCGCCACGCCCGGCACTCGAGCGGGGCGAGGTGTGGATCACCACGGAGGACCGGCAACTGGCGTTGACGCGTGGCGAGCTGACGATGCAAGCCGATGATGCGGCGCAGGTCACCATCGTCATCGACGCCGGAGCGCGCTATCAACGCATGGTCGGCTTCGGCGCGGCGATTACCGACGCGTCAGCATGGTTGCTCAGGCATCGGCTGGACGACAGCAAGCGTGCGGCCCTGCTGCACGAACTGTTCGCGCGCGAAGACGACGGCATCGGCCTGGACTTCGCGCGCCTGACTATCGGTGCATCGGATTTTTCGCGCTTCCATTACAGCCATGGCGATACGCCCGATGGCCGGCCCGATCCGGAATTGCACCATTTCAGCATCGACCCCGGCACGGATGACGTTGCGGCAGTGGTCCGCCAGGCGCTGGCCATCAATCCAAACCTGCGGCTCATGTCCTCACCGTGGAGCGCCCCGGCATGGATGAAGGACACCGGACATCTGGTCAAAGGCCATCTGCTGCCCGAGTACTACCCTGCATTCGCGCGTTATCTGCTTGCCTATGTCGATGCACGCGCCGCACAGGGAATCCCGATCTTCGCAATCACCGTGCAGAACGAGCCGGACCACGAGCCGGACGACTACCCCGGCATGCGTTTCAACGCACCCGAACGCGCGCGGTTCATAGGCGAGCACCTTGGCCCGTTGCGGGACGCACGCCGGCCGACCTTGCAGATCCTTGACTGGGACCACAACTGGGACAAGCCACAGGAACCACTGGCCGTTCTGGCCGATCCACAGGCGTCCGGATACATCAGCGGCGTCGCCTGGCATTGCTATGGGGGCGATGTTTCGGTGCAATCGCAGGTGCATGAGGCGCATCCGGACAAGGACACCTACATGACCGAGTGCTCATCGGGCGACTGGGAACCGGTGCGCAGCGGCGGGCTGCCCTTGCAGGCGCGACTGCTGATCCGGGCCAGTCGCCACTGGGCACGGGGGGTGCTGCTGTGGAATCTCGCGCTGGATCAGGACAACGGCCCCCACGCCGGCGGCTGCCACACCTGCCATGGCGTGGTCACCATCGATTCGCACAACGGTGAAGTGACCCGCACCAATGATTACTACGCCTTGGCCCACGCCAGCCGCTTCGTGCGCCGCGACGCATGGCGGATCGGCTCGACGCAAACCGACGATGGCATCGACAACGTGGCGTTCGAAAATGCCGATGACGGGACACGCGTGCTGATGGTCAGCAATGCGAATGACGCTGCGCGCACCGTCCACATTCGCGATGGACATCGCAACTTCAGTTATCCGATGCCGGCCAGGAGCGTGGCGACATTCCGCTGGAATACCCAGAAGATGTGAAGAGGCATGCACGCGCGATGCGGGGGCGCACCTCCCGACCAGAACCGCAGAATCCGGTTGCCTGTACGCGCTGATCCGCAGAAAGCTGGACGGATACCAGAGTCCCCACCACCGGATCATCGGGTGTTCGCCGGGAACGCCCGGCAAGTGGCACAACGGCAACGCGCCCCTTGCCAACCGCAGCGGGCGGACTGCATCCGCCATGATCCGAAAGTACGGGTGTTAGAGCGCCGCTCCGATTGAGGGCGGAGGAACCGGACACCATGGAAGCAGCACGAGCGCTTGCTCAACTTATGCCTGCAGTGCATCCATGGCGTCTTCCGGACCGGTTGCGCACAAGACCGTGAACACGTTGCCAAAAAGACGGCCGCCATGCGGCGGCCATCTCACGTTGCATCCGGTCAGCTACGCACGATCAATGGACCGCACAGTCCACTTTGTGGTCGAACTCGGTGCCCAGCGCGACGCGGGCCAGGGCGATCTTTGCGCCATCACCGGTCTGCAACGCGAATGGCACGTTCAATTTTCCGGTCTCGGCGCCCGCCGTACGGAGGCAGCCCAGGTGCACACCCAGCCGTGTCCACTGACCACGTGGCAATTGCGCCAAGGCCGCACCGATCGGCAACCCGGCACGGCATCCCTTGCCGCACTCGACATCAATCATAGCCTTGCCGTCGGCGGGCAGCGCATCGACACGCAAGGTGGCAACCATGAACACATCGCCACTGCTTTCGCGCTCCAGATCCAATGGTGCGTTGGCTCGCAGCTCCACCGCGGCGTTGCCCTTCCAGGTGAACGCGCGCGCGCCTTCCTGGACATCGGTGTTGATTGCCGCCATGGACAGCGTGCCGTCACCGGTGGTCGCCTGCGGGTGGATGATATCCATGCCCACACCATTGCTCCCGACCAGGCGCAACGTCAGACCGGTGGTCGCCACGCCCCGATCGAACCAGGCATTGCTGCGTGAGGCTTCCGGGTCGATGCCCGGATCTTCCGAGAGCGCGTCGAGGTTGCCGTCATCGGTGTAGCTCAGGCCGTAGTCGAACGGAAACAGCGGGGCATAGTCCTTCTGACCGACATTGTTTGCGAACTGGTTGGCACGGCGCGGCCACGAGAAGCCCAGCTTGCCTTTGAAGTCGTGCTGCACGGTGCCATCGGGCTTGCGCAGCAGTACGTCGGCGACGCCCGCGCCTTCCGAACCAGGCAGCCAGGCGGCGACGAAGGCGTCGGCGGCGTTGATCTCGCGGTTCATCCACAGCGGACGACCGCTGAGGAACACCGCCACCACCGGAATGCCGTCGGCCTTGAGTTTGCGGATCAACTCCAGGTCGCCGGACTTGCCACTCTTGAACATCAGATCGGGTAGATCCCCCTGGAACTCTGCGTAGGGGTTTTCGCCGAAGACCACCACGGCAACATCGGGCTTCCGCCGGTACGCTCCATCAACAGCCAGTTCGGCACTGCCGCCCGCCGCCCGCACCTGGGCATTGAGGCCATCCCAGATCGAGTCGGCATTGGGGAAATCGGCGCGGGAAGTTCCATCGCCCTGCCAGGTCAGCGTCCAGCCGCCGGTCTGCTTGGTGAGATTGTCCGCACCGTCACCCGCCACCAGCACCCGCTGCTTCGGAGACAGCGGCAGAATGCCGTTCTGGTTCTTCAGCAGTACCAGGGATTCGCGTACGGCCTGACGGGCGATGGCACGGTGCTCCGGCGCACCGAGCAGTTCGAATTTGCCGCCCAGTGCACGCGCCGAAGGCTTCGGCTTGTCGAACAGGCCCATGCGGAACTTCACCCGCAGAATGCGGCGCACCGCGTCATCCAGCCGCTCCGTCGGCAGCGTTCCATTCTTGACATGCGCCAGCGTGCTTTCGTAAAGACCCTTCCAGCTGTCCGGCGCCATGGCCATATCCAGTCCGGCATTGAAGGTCTGCGCGCAATCCGTGTTGGTGCAGCCCTTGACCTGGCCGTGGCCATTCCAGTCGCCGACGATAAAGCCGCCGAAGCTCATGCGGCCCTTCAGCACGTCGGTCAGCAGCGGCTTGTGGCCATGCATCTTTTCACCATGGAAGGTGTTGTAAGAGGCCATGACCGACTGCGCGCCGACTTCTATGGCCGGCACATAGCCAGCGGCATGGATGTCGCGCAATGCGGCCGCACTGACCTCGGTATTGCCCTGGTCCTTGCCGTTGGTGGTGCCGCCATCGCCAAGGAAATGCTTGACCGAGACCATTACATGGTGATCGTCAAGGAAACCGGGCGTACCCGGCGTACCCTGCAGTGCCTCGACCATGACCCGCGCGAAACGGGCCACTACTTCCGGATTTTCCGAGTAGCCTTCATAGGTGCGGCCCCAGCGGTCATCCTGCGGAACCGCCACCGTCGGCGCGAATGCCCATTCCATGCCGGTGGTGCGGGTTTCGATGGCGGTGATGCGCCCGATCTCGCGCATCAGCTCGGCGTTGCGGGTGGCGCCCAGGCCAATGTTGTGGGGAAACAGCGTGGCGCCGACGATGTTGCTCTGACCATGCATCGCATCGATACCCCAGATCACCGGGATCGCCTTTCCGCCGTTGCGGGTGTCCATCGACGCTTCCCAGAAGGCATCGGCCAGCTCCAGCCATGCCTTGGGCGGCGCGTTGTACTTGCCGCCAGGATCCGAACCGCCGCCCGCCAGGATCGAGCCCAGCCGGTACTTGCGCAATTCGTCCGGGGTGATCGAGCCGATATCGGCCTGGATCGTCTGGGCGACCTTCTCTTCGATCGTCATCGATGCCAGCAATGTGTCGATCTTGCCTTCGAGTTCGGCATCCTGCGCGAACGGCCATACCGGCTGCGGCCATTGCTCCGGCACAATGGCGGTATCGGCATCCACAGCCTTTTTTGCCTGTGCCGGGCCAGCCGGCGCTTGCGGGGTACAGGCCACCAGGGTGATCAGTGCGGCGGCAAGACAGGTGATTCGAAGGGCGGATCTGCAGATGACACGAGCGGTTTTCATGGTCGTTCCGGTCTGTTCCATTCAGGCATTGGAGGCGCGCGTATTCGCTTGACAGCGCTGTCACATAGCGCAGCATAGCCTGCTTCCGTGCGCCATGCTTGTTGCACGGCATCATCCCGATCAGGGTGCAATGCCATGGATTTGGCAGAATCCACAACGTTCCGAAGAGGTAAGAGTTTTGGCAATCCGGGTACGAATCGAAGATGTGGCGGCAGCCGCCAACGTGTCGATGAAGACGGTGTCACGCGTGCTCAACAACGAGCCCAATGTCGCCGACGCAACGCGCCGTCGGGTCGAGGCGGCGGCGGAGCAGCTTCGCTACCGCCCGCTGCCCTCGGCGCGCGTTCTGGCGGGACGACGCTCCTATCTGGTCGCCATGCTGTTTGACAACCCTTCCTCCAATTACCTGATGGAAATCGAGATGGGGGTCCTGGACGCCTGTCAGGCGCAGCATTACAACCTGATGCTGGTGCCGTTGATCTATGACGCAGACGATGTCGTGGACAAGGTCGAGGCCCTGGTCATGCAGTCCCAGATGGATGGAATCGTGCTTACCCCTCCGCTCACCGACGATGTCCAGCTACTGGAGCGGCTGGTCGCCCTGGGCATTCCTTATTCAAGCATCTCGGCGATGGAGCAGAATCGCCACGTCGGTGTGGTGGTGGATGAAGTCGGCGCGGTTGGCGCGCTGATGGCGCACTTGGCTGAGCTGGGACACACCCGTATCGCCCATATCAAGGGCCATGCTTCACACGGTGCCAGCCAGTGGCGACTGACCGGCTATCGCGAGGGTCTGCGCCGGGCAGGCTTGCGCTACGATGCCGCGCTGGTGGTGGATGGCGAGTTTTCCTACGAATCCGGCTATGCCGGGGCCAATGCGCTGCTGGACCTGCCCGATCATCCCACCGCCATCTTCGCAGCCAATGACGATATGGCCGCAGGTGTCATCTGTGCCGTCTGCGAGCGCGGCCTGTCGGTACCCGGGGACATCTCGGTCTGCGGCTTTGATGACACGCCTATCGCCCGGCAGATCTACCCGGCACTGACCACCGTGCGCCAGCCTACCCGTGAAATGGGGAAGCTGGCCGCCGCCGAACTGCTCAAGGAAATCCGCGAGATGGGCAGCGGTGGCGTGGTGGACGTGGCTTACACCTTGCAGGTGCGGCGTTCAACCGGACCGGTGAAACAGCGGGCACCGAAATAGGCGGGGAACCCATGGAACAGGCCGTACGCACCGGCGCTTGCCTGGGCACGGCCTCTGGCTCCGTTTTTCTTCCACGGGCCCCGCGCTTGAGCTCAATGCCCGCCTTCGGCCGCCAACTGGTCCAGATCGATACCCTGCCGGCGCAAGGTGCGGGTGGCGGCAACGGCGTAGAACGCCAGATAGGCGAAGCACAGCACGCCGACGATGAAGCTGTGATGCACCCCTACCTTGTCGGCCAGCGCGCCCTGCGCCCAGCTGACGAGGCCGCCCCCCATGATCATCATCACCAGCAGGCTGCTGCCTTGGTTGGTGTTGTTACCCAACCCGGTGATCGCCAGGGTGAAAATACACGGCCACATCGTGCTGCAGAACAGGCCGACACTGATGAAGGCGATCACGCTGAGCATGCCGGTGGTGAACATGCCCACCAGCTGCGCGATGATTCCGCACAACGCGAAATACAGCAGCATCCGCGCCGGATTGCCCTTGCTGGCCAGGGTGGCCAGGATCATCAGCACGATCACCGGCGCATAGTGGTAGAACCGGGATACGTCATGGCCGGAGATCGCATTGACCGCCAGGTACACGCCGAAGGCCACGAACGGCAGAACCAGCATGAGCAGCTTCTTTGTCCCCGCCCTGACATCGAAAGCGCCTGCCGCCCCGCCCCAGCGACCGATCATCAGACTGGCCCAGTAAAGCGACACGAACGGCGCGATCAGCGAGGTGTCGATACCCAGCCCCCCCTTCTCTACCGGCAGCTCCAGATAGGCCGGCAGATTGTCGATGGTGGAAACTTCAACGCCGACGTAGAGGAAAATGCCGATCATGCCCATGACCAGCTGCGGGTAGGCGAACGCTGATTTCTTGTGGATCAGCCGGCTGCTGTCCTGCGCCTCGGTTTCGGACAGCTTCTCCAGGTCGATGTGGTTGGGCACCGAGGAGAGTTTCAAGAACAGCGCCACCAGCACGAAGGCCGCGCCCAGCACCAGGTAGGGCGTCTTGACGCTTTCGATGCTGGCCTCGGTATTGCCGGCGGCGACGCTGCCGAAGATGGCGATGCTCACCAGCAGCGGACCGACCGTGGTGCCCAGGTTGTTGATGCCGCCCGCCATGGTCAGCCGCTGCGAGCCGGTGGCCGGATCGCCCATGATGATGGCCAGGGTGTTGGCGGCGATCTGCTGCAGCGAGAAGCCCAGGCCGACGATGAACAGGCCCGACAGCATCAGGGTGAACGAGCCCAGGTTGGCCGCCGGGTAGAACAGCAGCGCGCCCAGCGCCGAGATCAGCAGGCCGACGCAGATGCCGTTCTTGTAGCCGATGCGGTTGAGCACGTCCACGCCCAGCGCCTTGGACACGGCGACGTAGATCAGCGAGCCGACCGTGTAGGCGACGTAGAACGCGATCGCCACGTACATGCTCTGCGCCTGGGTCAGGTCGAAGGCTTTCTTGAACACCGGGATCAGGATGCCGTTGCTGGCGGCGACGAAGCCCCAGAAGAAGAACACCGTAATGAGTACACCGAACTGCGACCAGCGGGTTTTTGGGCTCATGTCATTTCTTGGTTGGCTTGTCGTTGTCAGCGCGCTCCTGACGCACTCTCCCCTACCGCTGCGCAAGGTCTCCTTCTGTCGTCCCACCTGAAGACAGGCGACCCTACCGGCATCGCAGCGGCTGGATGGCTTTTGCGTGCACTGAACGGGTGGCGGCCCCCCTCCGGCGTCAGCCGTTGTACGGGCTACCTGACAACGCTGTCAACGAATTTATGATGATGGACCGGTTTTCCCGCACTGCAGGTGCAAAACGTGCCGTACACCGGAATCCTTGTCGCAATGCAACATCAATTTCCGCGGCAGCCAAGGCCGCAAAAAGCCTGCAATCCGCTCCCTCGCAGGTCAATACAGAATGCGCTGCTCCGCCGGCGGCGGGCTGTACTGGTACAGCCACGTTTCGGTCAGGGTCTTGCCGCCGCTGCGCAGGTACAGGCGGATATCGATCTGCTGCGTGCCGTCGTCGGGCGGCACCAGGTCAAACATGGCGCGGTAGCCCTTGATCTCGCGCAAGGGGCGCGCCGAGACGACTTCCACGCGGCCGCGGCTGGTTTCCACCACCGCCTCGACCTCGGCCTTGTCGATCAGGCCGGCCAGTTCGCCGCCTTCGAAATCCACCGCGAAACGCCACGAGAAATACTCGCGCTTCTTGCCGATCACTCCACCAAGACCCGTGCGGCTGGCCACGCAGTGCGCCAGTGGCGGGCGGGCCGGCGGCTGCGCGCCCCAGTACAGGCGATAGCCGACCAGCAGCTCCTGGCCCGGCTGCGGCTTGGCCTTGGGGTTCCAGAACGCGACGATGTTGTCGAAGGTCTCATCGACCGTGGGAATCTCCACCAGCTGCACCGAGCCTTCGCCCCATTGCCCCTTCGGCTCCACCCACAGGCAGGGACGCTTCTCGTAGAACACGCCATCGTCCTGGTAATGGTCGAAATTGCGGTCACGCTGCAGCAGGCCGAAGCCGCGCGGATCGTGGTCCACGAACATGTTGAAGCGCAGGTGGGCCGGGTTGCACAGCGGCCGCCAGATCCATTCGCCGGCGCCGTTCCACATCGACAGGCCATCGGTGTCGTGGATCTCCGGGCGCCAGTCCCAGCCCATGCGGCGGTCGTTCTCGCCCACCTGGTACATGCTGGTGCACGGCGCGATGCCGAGGCGCTCGATTTCCCTGCGCGGATACAGCGCGCTGTCGATGTCCATCAGCAGCACCTCGCCATTGGTGATGGCGAAGCGGTAGGCGCCGGCCACGCTGGGCGAATCCAGCAGACCATAGACGACGATGGTCTCCGAATCGGCGCTGGGCTGTTCCAGGTAATAGGCGATGAAGTCCGGGAACTCCTCCGGGCGGCCCAGGCCGGTATCGATGGCCAGGCCACGCGCCGATTGTCCGTACTGGCCCTCCTTGCCCACGGCGCGGAAATAGCTGGCGCCGAGGAACGCGGCGAAATCGCGATCGGTATCGGTGCGGGTGTTCAGCCGGAACCCGGCAAAGCCCAGATCGGTCGGCAGCTGGCCGCCGTTGATGCCGCTGTTGCCGTAATCGAACGCCGCGCCGTCATAGGCCAGCTCCTGCGCCTGGCCATCGACCACATCGAACATGCGGACCGGCGAATGGAAGTACAGGCCCAGATGGAAGAACCTGGCCTGGAATTTGCCCGGCTGATCGGCCCACAACGCATGGTCCTGCCGGTAACGGATGGACTGGTACTGGTCCCAGTCCAGCTTCTCCACCGCCGGCGGCAGCACCCGTTTGTGACTGCGATACGGCGCCTGTGCCAGCGCGCGCGCCTGGCCCTTGAGCGTGGCGAAGTCGAACGGCTGCGGCTGGCCGATACGGCGCAGACCCTGTTGCTGGGGGCTGGCGGCGCAGGCAGGCAACGCGGGCAGGCCGAAGGCGGCCAGCGCCAGCGAGGCACGACGGAGGAAATCGCGGCGGTGCATGCAGTCATCCGTGGCAGGAGGTTGCGCATGATAGGCACAGCCCGCCTAACCGTACGCTGGATGGAAGCCCGCCTCCGCCCGCTCAGCGTTGGCAGTGCCCACACCAGACGGTGGCCCGCTGGCCGATGGCGGCGTAGCGCAGGTCGCGCCCGCACTGCTTGCAGGTCTGGCCTTCCCGTCCGTACACCAGCAACTCCTGTTCGAAGTAGCCCGGGGCTCCGTCGGGGCTGATGAAATCGCGCAGGGTGGTACCGCCCCGCACAATGGCGTAGCCGAGGATCTGTTTCACCGCATCGGCCAGCCGCTGGTAGCGCGCGCGAGAGACCTTGCCCGCCTCGCGCAACGGGTTGATGCCGGCCATGAACAGGCTCTCGGCCGCGTAGATGTTGCCCACGCCGACCACGATGCGCTGGTCCATCAGGAAGGTTTTGATCGATGCGCTGCGGCCACGGCTGCGCGCGAACAGGTAGTCGCCATCGAAGTCCCCATCGAGTGGCTCCGGTCCCAGATCGCGCAGCAGTTCATGGGTTTCACCCACCGGCTGCCACAGCAGGCAGCCGAAACGGCGTGGATCGTTGAAGCGCAACACGCGGCCGTCCTCCAGACTGAGGTCGACATGGTCGTGCGTGCGCACCAGCGTGTCGCCGGGCAGCACCCGCAGGCTGCCGGACATGCCCAGATGCAGCAGCGCGCTGCCGGCCGCGGTATCCAGCAGCAGGTACTTGGCGCGGCGGCGGATCGCGGCAATACGTTGGCCCGGCAACTGTGTTTCGACTTCGGCCGGGATCGGCCAGCGCAGGTCCGGCCGGCGCAGGATCACGCCATGGATGCGCCGGCCCTGCAGGTGCGGCTCCAGGCCGCGGCGGGTGGTTTCGACTTCGGGTAATTCGGGCATGCGGAATTCTCTTTCGGTGCAGTTGCTTGCCGCCCGGACGGCTGGCGTGGGCGCACGCACTCAGCGCGGCGGCGCCATCAGTTCACGGGCGCTGAGGTAGCCGTCACCGTTGGCATCCTGGCGGGCGAAACGGGACAGGATCACCTGCCGCTGTTCTTCGCGGGTGATCGGCTTGCCGCGGCCGCCGGGCTGTTCGGCCGGCTCCAGCACGCCATCGCCATTGCGGTCCATGCGGTCGAAGGCGTACAGCATCCACTGCAGGTACTCGTCCGGGCTGACGCGGCCATCGCCATCGCTGTCCATCCGCTGCAGGTACTGGCTGGTGTCCTGTACCTGCGCCATGGCCGACAGCGCGGCCAACAGCAGGACGGGCCCGAGGAGAAAAAACGGTCGTGTCTTCATGCGGTACCCGGCGGATAGTCTTTGAGCCGTGCGGCATGCGCCGGCAATGCCGCGCTGCCGCTGGCTTGGGCCTCATGGCATCGCTGCCGCCGCTGGTGCCGGCGCCCGGCCGCAGGGTGGCTGCGCGCTTCCCGCAATGCCGACAGGCGCGCGCGATGCTCCACCGGCAACGTGAGGTACCGTTGGATCCAGTCCTGCGCCGTGCCGCGACCATGCCGCTTGATGTCCGCCCGCTGCGCGCGGGAATCCACCCCGCGGTGGGCCGGGCTGCGGTGCAGGTACAAGGTCGCCGCGAAGAGGATCCGCTGGGTGGCCACCCGCAGCAGCCCCCATCCGCCCCGTCCGGTGAGGCCGCGGCAGAGGAAGTCGATAACGGTGGGGGACATTGCGCAGCTCCGGGCCGGTCGATGGCAGATGAAACCAGTGGTTCCATGATGGCGCCTGCCGCTGCAAACTGCATCCGCCCGGGACGCCGTCCCGCGTCCAACCCGTCCGCTGCCCCGTCCTGTCCTGCATGTCCATCGCACCTGCCGCCGGCGCGGCCCCGTTGATCGAACTGGACCAGGCCTGCGTCATCCGTGGCCAGGTCCGCGTGCTGCATGAGCTGAATCTGCGCATCGAGCAGGGCCAGCACACCGCGATCCTGGGGCCGAACGGCTGCGGCAAATCCTCGTTCATCAAGCTGATCACGCGCGAGCTTTACCCGCTGGCGCGCGGCGACGGCCAGCTGCCGGTGAAGGTGATGGGCCAGTCACGCTGGCAGGTGGACCGGCTGCGCGCGCAGCTAGGCATCGTCACCGGCGATCTGTCCGGCAATCTGGCCGACATGCCCGGGCTGGGCGTGGAGGAGGCGGTCATTTCCGGCTTCTTCGCCAGCTACGTGGTACCGCCGCATCGCGACATCACCCCGGCCATGCGCGAGCGCGCCCGGCAGGCGCTGGAACTGGCCCGCGCCCTGCCACTGCTCGGCCGCGGCTATGCCGAACTGTCGGCCGGGGAAACCCGCCGCGTGCTGATCGCCCGGGCACTGGTCAACCAGCCCCACGCGCTGCTGCTGGACGAACCGTCCACCGGACTGGACCTGGTCTCGCGCCAGCACCTGGTGGAGACCATGCGCCACCTCGCCCAGCGCGGCATCACCCTGGTGCTGGTCACCCACCACATCGAGGAAGTGATTCCGGAGATCGAACGGGTGGTGCTGATGAAGGGGGGACGCATCTTCGCCGACGGCCACCGTGCGGACCTGCTGCGGCCCGGACCACTGTCGGAGGTGTTCGGCGGACGCATCGAGGTGCGCGAGGAGCATGGCCGGCTGAGCGCCTGGGCCTGCGCCGGCTGATCCCGGCGTGGCGCGAGAGTGCGATCATGCCGCCTGTTCCACCGCTCCGGTCACCGTCGCAATGTCCTTTTCCTCCCGTTTCCCACGCCTGGGCGCCGTCTTCGTCCTGGCCACCACACTGGGCGCCTGCGCCAGCACGCCCGCCCTCGTCGACACCCCCGCGCCGGCCATACCGTCGGCCACCACAGCAGACGCCGGGGCAGCGCCGCCGGTAACCGGCTATCTGCATGGTCCGGCCATCCCCGACAGTCTGGCGCTGAGCCCGCCGCCGCCCGCACCCGGCTCGGCCGCCGCCGCACTGGACACGGCTGTCGCCGCCCAGGCGCTGGCCCTGCACAGCAGCGCGCGCTTTGCGCAGGCGCAGATCGATGCCGATCTCAGTTTTCCGGCCGGCGCCAACCAGTTCAGCTGCGCGCTGGGCGTGACGGTCGATACACAGCACACCCCGGCGCTGTACCGCCTGCTTGAACGCAGCCGCATCGACGCCAGCGCCGCCACCAAGGCCGCCAAGCACCACTACCAGCGGCCGCGTCCGTTCATGGTCAACCAGCAGCCCACCTGCACCCCGGACAGCGAGGACGGCCTGCGCAAGAGCGGTTCCTATCCGTCCGGACACACCGCCATCGGCTGGGCGTGGGCGCTGATCCTCGCCGAAATCGATCCGCAGCACGCCACCGCCCTGCTCCAGCGCGGCCGCAACTACGGCCACAGCCGGCTGGTCTGCAATGTGCACTGGCACAGCGATGTGCTGCAGGGCCAGCGCCTGGGCGCGGCCACCGTGGCGCGGCTGCATGACGACCCGCAGTTCAGCGCCGATCTGGCGCTGGCACGGCGCGAACTGCACTACGCCCGCAGCCTGAAGCGGACGCCGCCGCGCGACTGTGCGGCCGAAACGGCGGCGCTGGCGACGGAGCTTTCCGAAGCCCGGTAACGCAGCTTGCAGAAGCTAAAGAGCCGCTTCTGCGGCAGCCTGACCAAGGGCCACCGGCCACCATCCGGGCCTGCGCAATGCGGCGCTGGCCCTGCCGGAGGGCCACAACACCGGGGCGGCGGTGCAGTACTTACCCGATGCCGGCGTGCCGGCGCCCACGCGCAACGTCGGCGCGCCGTTCCACGCCCCGCAGCTTCGGCGAGGTGAGCCCGGCCCACCACGGCCGCTTCCAGAAATTCACCACCGAGGGCGGCCTCATCACCCGGCGCGACATCGTCCACATCCGCCGCCGTGCGGCACAACGCCTTGCACGGCGGGCAACGAGCCGGTGGCCACATGCACGCAGGGCGGGGCATGCCGCGCCCTGCGTGTTTCACTCCTTCAACCGCAACGCTCAGAACTTGGCGGTGAACTCCACGCCGTAGGTGCGCGGTTCGTTGAGGAAGCCGGTGAGGTTGTTGAAGTCGATCGCCCCGACCACGCGGGTCTGGTTGGTCAGGTTGCGGCCGAACACCGCCACGTCGTACTGGCCGTAGGCCCAGTTGTAGCCCACCCGCAGGCCGCCCTCCAGCGAGCTGCGGCTGCGGAACTCCGGCGACTCGTACAGGAAGAAATTGACCGGGCTGCGATAGGCCCAGTCGGTGTAGGCATACAGCTCGCTGGCATCGGTGAGCGGGAAGCCGGCACGCAGGGTCAGGTTGTGGATCCACTTGGGCGCCTGCGGCAGCGGGTTGCCGTTGACCAGCGCATAGGTGCCGCCGTTGATGATCGTGGTCGGATCGGTGATCGTGCAGCCGCCGCCGCAGATCGCCACGGCCAGATCCTTGTCCTTGATCTGCGTGTCGTTGTAGCTGCTGCCCAGGGTCAGCAGCACGGTGTCGGTCAGGTAGGCCTCGAAGTCGAGCTCCGCACCCTGGCCGATGGTCCTGTCGGCATTGAGCAACGTGGCGGTGTTGTTGGCCCCTCCCACGGCGATCAGCTGCTGGCCATCGACGTGGTAACGGAACACGTTGAAGCCCAGCCGGGCACGACGGTCGAACAGGTCGGCCTTGATACCGGCTTCATAGGAGATCACCGTCTCCGAATCGGCCTGCGAGACGCCACCGAAGGCCAGCCGGCCCTGGATGGACGGCGCGCGGAAGCCCTTGGCCGCCCGCGCATAGACGTTGAGGTTGTCGTTGAGCTGGTAGACGCCACTCAGGTCCCAGCTGACATCATCCACATCGGTAGCGGCGATGTACGGGCCACTGACCGGAGTACCGAACGGCACGGCCTGCAGCACGCTGGCGGTGAAATCCTTCTTGTCCTGGGTGTAGCGCACGCCGCCACGCAGCTTGAACTTCTGGGTCACGTCGAAATCGCCGGAGGCGAACACCGCCCACGCCTTGTTGCGCTGGCTCTGCACGGCGTGGCCGGTCTGCGGATTGCCCGGGCTCAACGAGTCGTAGTTGAAGCTGTCGATGGTGACGTCTTCATCGAAATAGAACACGCCGGCCTGCCAGTCGAAACGGCCCCACTCGTTGGATTCGACGCGGAATTCCTGGGTGATCTGGCGGTGGTCGGGCAGGCCGTCCATCGATTCGGCGGCAAACGGGATGAAGCCCGGGCCGGACACCGGCAGGAAGGCGGCGCCATAGCCGCCATCGATGTCGCCACGGTTCTGCGATTTGGCCGTTTCATAGCCGCTGATCGAGTACAGCGTGAGCTTGCCCAGATCCCATTTCAGGCGGGCGCTGCCACCCCAGGTTTCCAGCTCGGAATAGTTCACGCCATCGAGCGCGACCTTGTCACGGTCGAAATCCTCGACCAGCGCGTTGCTGCCCGGCTGGAGGATGTTGGCGCGGAACAGGCGCGCGGTGCCGTTGAGCTTGCGCTTGTGCAGGTTGAACAGGCCTTCGAAGGCATCCCCCTCGTAGAGGAACTGCACGCGGGCGGCCGCTTCGTCATAGCCCTCGAAGCCGTCGCTGGGCGCGTTGGCCAGGGTGTTGTCGACGTAGTCGTCGCGCCGCTGGTACAGCGCCGACACCCGCGCCGACCAGCGATCGGTCAACGGGCCGCCGTAGGCGCCCTGCGTGTTCCAGGTGTTGTAGCTGCCGTAGCCGACCTTGAGGTAGCCATCGGCGTCCTGCGCCGGACGGGCCGAATCGAACTTGACCACGCCGGCCGGGGTGTTGCGGCCGAACAGCGTGCCCTGCGGGCCGCGCAGCACTTCCACGCCGGCCAGATCGAACAGCGGGAAACCCTTCAGCAGCGGGTTTTCCTGCACCACATCGTCATACACCAGCGACACCGGCTGCGAGGCGTTGAGATCGAAATCGGTGTTGCCCAGGCCGCGGATATAGAACCGCGGGAACGCACGACCATAGGACGACTCGATGTTCAGGCTGGGCACGCGCGCGGACAGGAAGCGGATGTCATCGCCGGCCGAGCCGAGCACATCGAGCTTCTCGCCCTGGATGGCGGTGATCGAGACCGGCACGTCCTTGGCGTTTTCCACACGACGCTGCGCGGTGACCTGCAGCGTATCGAGGGCGACGGCCTCCTTGGCCGGGGGGACGTCCTGGGCGGCGGCGGTCAACGGCAGCACGGCCAGCACAGCGACAAACAGCGGATGCGCAACCGGCAGTCGGCCGCGGACGGTACGGGTCGGAGTCATGGCGGAGAAGGACCTGTTGGAGGAATGGGAACTGCGCCTGGCACGGGATTGTTGCAGCGCGGAATTCATGCCGCAAATCCCCGGCATTCAGCCGCATGACCTCTGTCAGCGGCGTGAAAGGCCGGCTATGCCTAGACTTGGCTCCTTCATCCCTTACCAGGCAAAGCGCCATGACCCAGTGGTATTTCCATGTTCCCGGCCAGGCCGACCGCATCGGCCCGCTCGACGAGACCGCCGCGCGCCAGTTCGCGCAGGGCAATCACCAGGCGCTGGCCTGGCGCGAAGGCATGCAGGGCTGGCTGGCCGTGGGCCAGTTACCCGAGTTGGGCGGCCAGGCCGCGCCGCCGCCGATGCCGCCGCCGCTGGGGGGCAGCCGCCCGCGCGCCGACGACATCGACTTCCGCATCGTCGGCCATGAGATGCAGTTCGTCGAAATCGAGCTGGATCCGGGCGAAAGCGCGATCGCCGAAGCCGGCGCGCTGATGTTCAAGGATGCGGCGGTGCAGATGGACACCGTGTTCGGCGACGGCCGCCACGAGGGTCAGGGCGGCGGCTTCATGGACAAGCTGATGAGCGCCGGCAAGCGCGTGATCACCGGCGAAAGCCTGTTCGCCACGCTCTACACCCACACCGGCCAGGGCAAGGCCAAGGTGGCCTTTGCCGCGCCCTATCCCGGCACCGTGCTGCCGATGAAGCTGGACGAACACGGCGGCAAGCTGATCTGCCAGAAGGACAGCTTCCTGGCCGGTGCGCGCGGCGTGCAGGTCGGTGTGCACTTCCAGCGCAAAGTGATGACCGGCCTGTTCGGCGGCGAGGGTTTCATCATGCAGAAGCTCGAAGGCGATGGCTGGGTGTTCGTGCATGCCGGCGGCTGCGTGGTCGAACGCGAACTGGCTGCCGGCGAGCGACTGGATGTGGATACCGGCTGCGTGGTCGCCTATCACGCCAGCGTGGACATGGACGTGCGCCGCGTGGCCGGCATCAAAAGCATGGTCTTCGGCGGCGAGGGCGTGTTCCTGGCCACCCTCACCGGACCGGGCAAGGTGTGGCTGCAGTCGCTGCCGTTCTCGCGTCTGGCCGGTCGCATGTTCGCCGCCGCGCCGCAGGGCGGTGGCCAGAGCCGCGGCGAAGGCTCGGTGCTGGGCGGCCTGGGGCGGCTGCTGGACGGCGACAACCGGTTCTAAACGGGGAGCACGGGGGCCGGCGTCGGCAAGGCGCGAAGCGCTATGCTGGCGCCCTTTCCGACGCCCCCTGTTAATCATGAAAGCGCGCACTTCCCGCCTGCTGCTGTTCCTTTCCCTGCTTGGCCTGCTGGCCGCCTGCGGCGGTGAGAACGTCAAACCCGCCGCACCGGCGGTGGCCGCGCCGGTGACCCCGGTCAAGCCGGTGAAGATCGGCGTGGCGCTGGGCGGCGGCGCGGCCAAGGGTTTTGCCCATATCGGCGTGATCAAGATGCTCGAGGCCAACGGCTTCGAGCCGGTGGTGGTGTCCGGCACCAGCGCCGGCAGCGTGGTCGGCGCGCTCTATGCCAGCGGCATGAACGCGTTCCAGATGCAGCAGAAGGCGGTGGCGCTGGATGAAGCCAGCATCCGCGACATCCGCCTGTTCTCCGGTGGCCTGGTGCAGGGCCAGAAGCTGCAGGACTACGTCAACACCCAGGTCGGCAACAAGCCGGCCGAGCAGCTGAAGAAACCGTTCGCCGCGGTCGCCACCCAGCTGGAGACCGGCGACCGCGCGGTGTTCGTGCGCGGCAATGTCGGCCAGGCGGTGCGCGCCTCCAGCTCGATTCCCGGCGTGTTCGAGCCGGTCAGCATCGGCGGCAAGACCTTCGTCGATGGCGGCGTGGTCAGCCCGGTGCCGGTGGACGCGGCACGCCAGCTCGGTGCCGAGTTCGTGATCGCGGTGGATATCTCCAGCCGCGCCACCGGCCAGCGGCCGAGCGGCCTGCTCGGCGCGGTCGGCCAGTCGATCACCATCATGGGCCAGCGGCTGGGCGAGCAGGAACTGGCACGCGCCGACGTGATCATCCGCCCGCAGGTGCTGGATATCGGTGCGGCCGATTTCGAGCAGCGCGGCCGCGCCATTCTGGAAGGCGAGAAGGCCGCCATGGCGGCGATGCCGCAGATCCGCGCCGGCGTTGCCCGCCTGCAGCAGGCGCGTGTCGCCAGCGCACGCAGCGCCGATGCCCGCGCCGCGGCGCTGCAGGCCGAGGCCGTGCAGCGCTGCCAGGACAGCCGCTCGCGTATCGACAAACTGCGCGGCAAGGAAAAGGACTGCGGCGCGCAGGCGCGCTGAGTCCAACCGCCGGCGGGGCGATCATGTGCGTCCCGGATACCGCCGCTCAGCCCCGTCCCAGCTGTGACAGTGGCAGCGCGCGGAATTCCTTCACCGCGCGCAGCACGAAGCTGGAATTGACGTCGGCCACACCGGCGGCATTGAGCAGCTTGTCCAGCAGGAACGCGGAGAAGTGGTCCAGATCGCGCACGTAGACGTGCAGCAGGTAGTCCATGTCGCCGGTCAGCGCGTGGCAGGCCACCACTTCATCCCACAGCAGCACCGCCTCGACGAAGTGGTCGATCGCCTCCTTTCCATGTTTGGACAGCTGCACCCGTACGAAGGCCTGCAGTCCCAGCCCGATCGCGCGCGGCTCCAGGCGGGCGCCGTAGCCGCCGATCACCCCTTCGCTTTCCAGCCGCTGGATCCGGCGCAGACACGCCGACGGTGAAAGGTTCACCAGGGCCGCCAGCTCGGCGTTGGTGGCGCGGCCCTGCTGCTGGATTTCGGCCAACAGCCGAAGATCCGTTCGGTCAAACATGACTGGACCCATCTTTGTTGCTCCGCAACATTGGATACGCGCAACAATATTGCGTCACAAAGCCGCAGCGTCGCAACTTTGCACACCTGTTGCGCGGCCTCGTCCCTACCATCGATGGATTCCCTCGTTACCCGGAACCACCGTCATGGAAGCCACCCCGCGCCGCGTCGAACACCAGCAGACCGACAAGGGTTACGTGCCGGTCTATACCACCGCGGTGGTGGAGCAACCCTGGGACGGCTACAGCGCCGATGACCACGCCACCTGGAGCACCTTGTACCAGCGCCAGCGCGAGCTGCTGGTCGGCCGTGCCTGCCAGGAATTCCTTGATGCCCAGGACGCGATGGGCATGAGCGCGCACATGATTCCGCGTTTCGACCAGCTCAACGAAGTGCTGGGTGCGGCCACCGGCTGGACCCTGGTCGGGGTCGAAGGCCTGCTGCCGGAGCTGGATTTCTTCGACCATCTGGCGCACCGCCGCTTTCCGGTGACCTGGTGGATCCGCCGCCCGGACCAGATCGACTACATCGCCGAACCCGACCTGTTCCACGACCTGTTCGGCCATGTGCCGCTGCTGATGAACCCGGTGTTCGCCGACTACATGGCCGCCTATGGCCGTGGCGGCGTCAAGGCGCATGCGATCGGCCCGGACGCACTGCAGAACCTGACCCGGCTGTACTGGTACACCGTGGAATTCGGCCTGATCAATACCGCCGATGGCCTGCGCATCTACGGCGCCGGCATCGTCTCGTCGAAGGGCGAATCGCTGTACTCGCTGGAATCCGCCGCGCCCAACCGGATTGGCTTCGACCTGGAGCGGATCATGCGCACCCGCTACCGCATCGACACCTTCCAGAAAACCTACTTCGTAATCGACAGCTTCGAGCAGCTGATGGCGGCGACCGGACCGGACTTCACCCCCATCTACGCGCGTCTGGCCGATAGCGCGCACCTGCCGGCCGGCCAGGTGCACGAGGGCGATATCGTGTTCCAGCGCGGCAGTGGCGAGGGCTGGGCCGAGGGCGGCGACGTCTGAGACGACTTGCCCTTCGCGCCGCAAGGGAGCCGCCGCCCCGGGCGGCTGTTCCGTCTCAAGCCGAGCGATGCACGCCGCCGGCAGAGCTCACCCCGCGGCGTGGCGCACCTCCACCGTCACGTGCACGATTTCCTCGTGGATGGACAGCGCGCGGTGGAACACCTCTGACTCCACGCCCGGCGCGGTGACCACCTCCATCGCGCAGGCGAAACGGCCACGGCCGACCTGCCAGACATGCAGATCGGCCAGCCGCGCCGGCACCGCGCCCTGCTCCACCGCCTCGCGGATCTCGGCCACCACCGGCGCGTCCATTTCCGCATCCAGCAGCACCCGGCCGGTCTGGCGGATCAGGCCAACGGCCCACACCGACACGAGTACCGCGCCGACGATGCCCATCAGCGGGTCCAGCCATGAAGCGCCGAAGTACAGGCCGCCCAGCAGCGCGATGATCGCCAGCACCGAGGTGGCCGCATCGGCCAGCACGTGCAGGTAGGCCGAACGCTGGTTGAGGTCATGGTGATGGCCGTGGTGGTGGCCATGATCGTGGTGATCGCCATGGGCGTGGTCATGACCGTGATGGTGCTGGTCGCGCAGCCACCAGGCGCACAGCAGGTTCACCGCCAGCCCCACCACGGCGATGGCGATGGCCTGCGGGTAGTGGATGGGGCTGGGCTTGAACACGCGCGCGATCGACTCGAACGCCATCAACCCGGCCACGCCCAGCAGCAGGATCGCACTGGTGTAGCCGGCCAGGATCTCGATCTTCCAGGTGCCGAAGGCGAAGCGCGGATCGTCGCGGTAGCGCCGCGCGCAGGCATAGGCGAACGCGGCCAGGCCCAGCGCCAGCGCGTGCGAGCTCATGTGCCAGCCGTCGGCCAGCACCGCCATCGAGTTGAACCACCAGCCGCCGGCGATCTCCACCCCCATCATCAGCACGGTCAGGATCATGGCGCGACGGGTGTTCTTTTCGGCCATCGGATTGCCTTCGCTGAAGGCATGCCGGTGGCGGCGGGCGGCGGCAAGGGCGTCCAGGGACATGACGGCGGCTTCGGAAAAAAGTGGCGCGCATCATATACCCCCCATGGGTATATGATGCGCGCATGGCCCATATCCAGCGCGAAAGGAAGAAACTGCTCACCCGGGTGCGCCGCATCGCCGGCCAGGTGGCGGCGCTGGAACAGGCGCTGGAGACCGGCGACGACTGCGATGCGGTGCTGGTACAGATCGCCGCGGCCAAGGGCGCCATGCACGGGCTGATGCTGGAGGTGATGGCCGGCCACCTCAGCGACCATCTGGTGGCCGAACCGGATCAGGTCCGGCGCGAAGCCGAGGCCGCGGTGCTGCTGGACCTGCTCAAGCGCCATGCCCGCTGAATGCGGGCTTTCGCGCGGCCGGTGCCGCCGCTGAACCGGGCCGGTCCGGCGGTACGGGGCCGGCCATGTAAAATGCCCCGTTTTTAGTCAGGAACCATGGCGAAAGCTTCCCAACGGGCGTCCCTACAAGGCCCGGCGTTCATTCGCCTGCTGGCGCGCTTCGCGGACGCGGAGCTTTCCCGTGCGCCGCCGGCCCTGTCCGAGCGGCTGAACCAGTGGTTCGACTGGAACCGGGCGATCACGCTTTCCAGGGCCCTGGAGGGCCGGCTTCCGGCGGCGCTTGACGGGCCTGGTTTCGACAGCCACGAAGACGCCGAGTACGCGCGGCTGCGGGCCACGCTGCTGGACACGATCCACGCCGGGCTGCCGGCGACACCGGCCCGACGCATCGGCGCGGCCGAAATCCAGACCCATGGAGCCTACGCGCCCTACCACCAGCACTACCTGGGCGTGCAGCGCTCGATGCAGATCACCACGGGCACCCTGCGTGGACGCCTGCGCGACATGCTCGCGCTGCAATCGCCCGCCAAGGCGCGGCTGGCCGAAGTGGACGCGGTGATGGAGGCCACCCTGAGCCCGCGCGAGCACAGCCTGCTGTCGCGCGTGCCCGCCCTGCTGGGTATGCATTTCTCCCGCCTGCACGATGCCTGGCGGCACGACCTGGCGGCCCCTGCTTGCCCCGATATATCCGAAGATGCCGCAGCGGTGCCGTGCGGCCCCTGGCTGGCCGTGTTCGAACAGGACCTGCGCACTGCGCTGCTGGCCGAACTGGATGTCCGTTTCCACCCCATTGAAGGCCTGCTTGCAGCGCTTCGTAGCCGGTAAACCGAACCTCATGTCCAAGACCTTGCTCCGTGTCGCCGTGTTTGTTGTCGGTCTGCTCGCCATCTGCTGGATCGGCGCGGGCTATGTCACCAGCAATCTGCTGGGACTGGGGATCACCGCGGTGATCGCCGCCTGCTATCTCGCCGGCGCACTGGAGCTGCGCCGCTACCGGCAGGCCACACTTACCCTGGAGCAGGCCCTTGCCGATGTCGCGCCGGCACAGTCCGACCTCGGCGCCTGGCTGGCACGCCTGCATCCGGGCCTGCGCAACGCGGTACGGCTGCGCGTGGAAGGCGAACGCGTGCCGCTGCCGGCACCGGCGCTGACCCCGTATCTGGTCGGTCTGCTGGTGTTGCTGGGCATGCTGGGCACGCTGCTGGGCATGATGGCGACCCTGCGCGGTACCGGCCTGGCGCTGGAAAGCGCGACCGATCTGGAAGCCATCCGTGGCTCGCTCGGGGCGCCGGTCAAGGGTCTGGCGTTCGCCTTCGGCACCTCCATTGCCGGTGTCGCCGGTTCGGCCATGCTCGGCCTGCTGTCAGCACTGTGCCGGCGCGAACGCGTGGACGCGGTGCAGCGCCTGGACCTGCAACTGGCCACCACCCTGCGCCCGTACTCGCACGCCCACCAGCGCGAAGAAGCCTTCCGCCTGCTGCAGCAGCAGACCGGCTTGATGCCGGCCCTGGTCGATCGCCTGCAGTCGATGATGGCCACGCTGGAACAGCACAACCTCAGCGCCGCCGAACGCCTGGCCAGCAGCCAGCAGGAGTTCCACCGTCGCACCGAAGCCAGCCATCTGCAACTGGCCAGCTCGCTGCAGCAGTCCCTCACCGCCGGCATGGCCGAGAGCGCCAGGACCGTGGGCAACGCGCTGCAGCCGGTGGTGGAAACCACGCTGGCCGGGCTCGCCCGCGAAACCGCGGCGATGCAGGCCAGCGTCAGCCACGCCGTGCAGCAGCAGCTCGATGGTCTGGCCGGCAATCTGCAGGCCACCACCCGCGCGGCCGCCGAGACCTGGAATGCGGCCACACAGCAGCAACGGCAGACCAATGATGCGTTGCTGCAGCACCTGCGCGACAGCCTGCAGCAGTTCACCCAGACCTTCGGGCAACGCTCCGACGATCTGCTGGCCAGCGTGTCGTCGCACCTGCAGCAGAGCAGCCAGGCCACCACGCGGGCCTGGAGCGAAGCGCTGTCGCATCAGCAGGACATCAACGAGCAGCTGGCCACGCGCAACGAGCAGGCCCTGACCCAGGTGGCACAGAGTTTCGAACAGCGCGCCAGCGCGCTGCTGGAAGTGATGCAGCACTCGCATGCCGAACTGCAGGCCACGCTGGAAGCGCGCGATCAGCAGCGCCTGACACAGTGGGCCGACAGCTTCGCTGCGATGACCGCCACGCTCGACCAGCAGTGGCAGCACAGTGGCGAGCAGATCGCCAACCGTCAGCAGGCCATCTGCGACACCCTGGTAAAGACGGCCGGCGACGTTTCCGCCCAGCTGCAGGGCAACGCGACCGATACCCTGGCCGAGCTCTCGCGCCACGCGCAGCAGCTCACCACCGCGGCGGAACGTTTCGATACGCGCACCGGCACCGTGCTGGACGCGATGCAGCAATCGCATGGCCAGCTGCAGGCCACGCTGGAAGCGCGCGATACGCAGCGTCTGGCGCAATGGTCCGAGGCCCTGTCGGCCATCACCACGACGCTGAGCCGGAGCTGGCAGCAAAGCAGTGACCATGTCGCCAGCCGCCAACAGGAGATCTGCGACACGCTGGCGCGGACCGCCAATGCGATGTCCGAGCAGTCACAGGCACATGCCCGCGACACCATTGCCGAGATTTCGCGCCTGGTGCAGAGCGCCTCCGAAGCCCCGCGCGCGGCCGCCGAAGTGGTGGCCGAGCTGCGCCAGAAACTGTCCGACAGCATGGTGCGCGATACCGCCATGCTGGAGGAACGCAGCCGCCTGCTGGCCACGCTGGAAACGCTGCTCGATGCGGTCAACCATGCCTCCACCGAACAGCGCTCCGCGGTGGAGGCGCTGGTCAGCACCTCGGCCGATCTGCTCGAACGCGTCGGCAGCCGTTTCTCCTCCCAGATCGAAAGCCAGACCGGCAAGCTCGACCATGCCGCCGCACACGTCACCAGCAGCGCGATGGAAGTGGCAAGCCTGGGCGAAGCCTTCGGCACCGCGGTACAGCTGTTCGGCAGCTCCACCGAAGCGTTGAACGCGCGCCTGCAGGGGATCGAATCGGCGCTGGAGAAATCGCTCACCCGCAGTGACGAGCAGCTCGCCTACTACGTCGCCCAGGCGCGCGAGGTGATCGACCTGAGCATGCTCTCGCAGAAGCAGATCATCGGTGAGCTGCAGCAGCTGACCGGACAGCGCGCCGCGGTCGGGGCATAAACCGGATGAGCGACGAGATCGAGCTCGATTCCGAATCCACCGCCACCACCTGGGCCGCCTTCGGTGACCTGATGTCGGTGCTGCTCGGTGCGTTCGTGCTGATCCTGGCCGGTGTGATCGGCATCCAGTTGCAGCTGTCCCGCCAGCTGGATGAGGAGGTCAAGCAGCGCCAGGTCGAAGCGGCCAAACTCAAGACGCTGGAGCAGGCTCTGGCCGCCCCCCTGGCGGCCGGCCGGGTGACCGTGATCAACGGCCGCATCGGCATCAGCGGCAGCGTGCTGTTCGCGTTGAACTCCGACCAGTTGCAGCCTGACGGCCGCGCGCTGCTGCAGAGCCTGGCTGCGCCGCTGCGCGACTATCTGGGCACGCGCGAGGAGGTGCTGATGGTCAGCGGTTTTACCGACGATCAGCCGGTGCGGGTGAGCAACGGCCGTTTTGCCGACAACTGGGAACTGTCCGCCGCACGCGCCCTGACCGTGACGCGCACCCTGATCGCCGACGGGGTGCCGTCGGCGTCGGTGTTCGCCGCCGCATTCGGCGCCGAACAACCGGTCAGCTCCAACGCCGATGAAGCCGGGCGGGCCAGGAACCGGCGCGTGGAGATCGCGCCGATTCCGCGCCCCAAGGTGGACAGCACCGGTAATGGCCGATAAACCGACCTCACCGTGGCTGCAGCTGCAGGCGTGGCGCGAACAGGGCGCCGACCGCATCGATCCGCTGCGCTTCAGCCTCATCGACGGCCTGGCACGGCGCGCGGCAGCGCACGACGGCCAGGTCACCCAGCTGCTGCACGCGCGGCTGGCGCAGCTGGTCGCCGACTATGCCCGCGTCGTGGCGGCCTCGCCACCGGCCACGGCCACGGCGGCGGTGAGCCCTCCCACGCCGCTGCGTGCGCTGCTTGCGCATATCGGTGGTGCGGCGCAACCGGCGCTGTCGGCCTGGCCACCCCCTCCTACAGCGGCGGCACCGGCGGGCGCCACCCCCGCCACCGCGGCGGCCACCACGGCGCGGGAACCGCTCGCGGTGCTGGACGAGTTCCAGCAGCTGTGGGGTCGCATCCGTATCGACAGCCTGCTGCGGCAGTCGCAGGAGGCGATCTCCGAAGACGCCGGTCCGCTGCACTCGAGCGTGCTGCTGCACCGCGCGATGACGCTGATGCGCGATATCTCGCCCGAGTACCTGCAGCACTTTCTGGCCTACAGCGATGCGCTGTCGTGGCTGGAGCAGCTGCATACCGCTGGCGGCGCCCAAGGCGCGGAGCCGGCCCGTACCGGCACCGCCCGCAAGGCCGTGCGCCGTTCCGCTCCGCGTCGCCGCAAGGCGTCTGCGGCGGCGGAACAGATCCCGGACGCAGCGCCGGAGTGACGTCCGCTGGGAGGCCTGCGGCAACCGGCAGACAGACGGCGCGGTGTCCCGCGCCGTTGTCCTGGTGCCTCGGGCAATGACCGGGGATCAGGCCGCGGTATCGACCAGCACCAGCTCGGCATCTTCCAGCGCGCGCACCACGATCGTGTCCACGCCGCTGATCGCGGCGCCGTCGCGGGCCTCGATCAGCACGCCGTCGACTTCGACCTTGCCGGTGCTCGGCACCAGGTAGCCGTGACGGCTGGCATCGCTGAAACGGTATTCGGTGCTCTCCCCGGCCTTGAGCGTGGCGCCGGACACCCGCGCGTTGGCCCGGATCGGCAGCGCCTCGTCATCGCCGGGCAGGCCGCTGGCCAGCGCCACGAAACGGCCGGAACGCTCACCGCGCGGGAACGGCTTCGCGCCCCAGGCCGGGGTACCGCCGCGCTGCTCCGGGAAGATCCAGATCTGGAAGATGCGGGTGATGCCCGGCTCCTGGTTGTACTCGGCGTGGCGGATGCCGCTGCCGGCACTCATCACCTGCACATCGCCGGCCACGGTGCGGCCGCGGTTGCCCTGGTCGTCCTGGTGGCTGATCGCGCCTTCGCGCACGTAGGTGATGATCTCCATGTCCGCATGCGGATGCGGCGGGAAGCCGGCGCCGGCGGCGATGGTGTCGTCGTTCCACACCCGCAATGCGCCCCAGTGCATGCGCGCCGGATCGTGGTAACCGGCAAAGGAAAAATGGTGCTTGGCATCAAGCCAGCCGTGATTGGCTCCCCCAAGGCTGGCGAACGGGCGACGTTCAATCATGGCGTGCTCCTGTGGAACGATGGATGTGAGGGGAGCAGTCTAGGGCGCGGTGCGTCCGGCAAAAACGCGCCCGGCGGCAAAGGATCATTTCCCTTTGCGAGATGATGTGCCGGACCGGCGGGACGCCTCACCGGCGCCGGTAGTGCCGCCCGGCCCTGCCCGCTCTGGGATCCGTCCGCATGCGCCCGGCCCATGATCGCGACGAAACCTTGCTGCGCGAAGCCGCCGCCACTCGGCAGCGCGGCAGCGACACCGTCGGTGGCCGGCGGTTCCCGACCGACCGGCGCCTGCACGTCATCGCGCACCGGTTCAATGGACAAACCGGGAAAACCGGGATTCCGCTGGCGGATATCCTCCGGCGGCGACGGTGCTGGACCCGGCTGTTCAATGTGGTTCCGCTTCTGCCTCATTCGCTGGCAGTGGAAACCGGCGACGGTGCTGGGCACTGTTTTGTGCCTCAGGGCCGCAAACCCTGGGCCCGGGCGATCCAGGGCACTGCTGCAACGGCAGGCAGTTTGAACGGTGCGGCCACCAGCGCGAGGTGGTCACGCAAGCGTGGTGTTGCCGGCGCCGTCTGAGCGCTGCGCCGGTCTCAGCGCGGCGCGATCGCCGGATAGGCCAGCAGCAGCACCAGATCCGCCTCGCCGTGCTGCTGCAGTGCATGCGTGCTGCCGGCGCGGGTCAGCAGCGCGTGACCCGCGCCGACGTCATAGTGCGTGCCATCGAGCACATAGCGGCCACGGCCGCTGACGATGTAGTAGATCTCGTCCTTGTGCTGCGGATGCAGGCCGATGCCGGCGCCTTTGTGCAGCACCCGCTTGCGCAGCACGAACGGCAGATCGGCCACGTCGGCAAAAAACGAATAGGCGGTGGTCGGACCGACGCCGCCGTGCGGACCGGGTTGTTCGCGGGCGATGTCCTGTTCACGGATCACCTGTGAGCCGTGCGGGTTCGTCACCTCGATCTTCGGTACTGCTGCAGGCGAGGACAAAGCCAGGGCGGTTGCAGCGCTGCGGGGCGCTGTCGTTGTCGTTGTCGTTGTCGGCGACGAGGTGACCGCACCGCAATCGATATCGCGCCTCAGCATGGCCTTCATCTCCGGCTGCAGCTCCACCCAGCCCCGCATCACCAGACAGGCCACCGCGGTGGCACCGGCCGCGCTGAAATGGGTGCCATCGGCCTTGCCCTGTTCGGGCACGAACATGAAGTACGGCTGCGCGCCCTGCTCGCCCAGCGCGCGGATCCAGGCCATCGAGCTGGCATTGAGATCGATCAGCGGCACATTCTGCTCGCGCGCCAACCGCTGCATTGACCGGGTATAAAGCCCATGGGTGTCCAGCAGCGCGCCGAAGTCGTACAGCAGCCGCGCGACCGGGGTTATCAGCACCGGCGTGGCGCCCTTGGCACGCGCGGTTGCCACATAGCGCGACAGCAACGCCGGGTAGTCGGTATCCGGATCGGTGTACCGCGTGGGGTCCTCGAACTTGGCGTCGTTGTGGCCGAACTGGATCAGCAGCACGTCACCGGGCCGCAGTTCCTTTTCAATGGCCTGCAGGCGCCCTTCATTGAGGAAACTGCGCGTGCTGCGCCCGCCGATGGCATGGTTGCGTACCTGCCACTGCCCCGGGTCCAGCCAGCTCTGCAGCATCTGCCCCCAGCCGGCCTGCGGCGCGCGCTCCGGGCCATACGTGGCGGCGGTGGAATCGGCGGCGATAAAGACCCGCTGCGCGGGAGGGGCGGCGCTGGCGAGGCCGGCCAGCGACAGCAGCGCAAGCAGCAAGGGGACGTGGCGTTTCATCGGCATGGGCTCCGGCGGTGGAAGGTGAAACAACAAGGGCGCCGTTGGGCGCCCTTGTCTGCCCTGCAAGGGCGATACAGCTGCGGGCGTGCTTACTTGCCCAGCACGCCCTTCACGTAGGCGACGATGTCCGCGTCCTGGGCGTTGTCGAAGAACGCCTTCTGGAAGCGCTCGCCACCGACGGCCTGCTTCACCAGCTCCGGGTCGATCGCCTTCAGGCCTTCGATGAAGTCCTTCGAGGCGCCCTGCTTGACCTGCGCCAGGATGCCGGCATTGGCCATCTGCGATTCGCGACGCTCGGCCGGGTAACCCTGGCCGCGCTCACCGGCGAACGCCTTCTCGAAGATGTAGCGGATGTTGATTTCCGCGCCCCAGCCGAAGCCCTTGGCGAACGGCAGCGACAGCGCGTTGCCGCTGTTGACCTGGGCGAACAGGAACGCGTCGGTCGGCTCGATGCAGTAGCCGCAGAACACGCCCGGCCATGCGTTGAGCGACATCAGCGCGCCCTGGCCGGTACCGCAACCGGCGACGACGAAGTCCACGGCCTTGGAATTCAGCAGCAGCGCCGCGCAAATGCCCAGGTGGATGTAGGTCAGGCGGTGGTCGTTGTCACCGTCCATGCCGACGTTGAACACGGTGTGGCCCTGCGCGGCAGCCACCGTGTTGAGCTGTTCCAGCACCACCGGGTTCTTGGCGGCCTGGCTGAACTCCTGCATCAATGCGATTTTCATTGCGGAACTCTCTATTCAGTACGGGATTGCATGAAGCGTGCACGGCGGCGGCCGGCACGCGGGAAACGGGAATCAGCGCGCCAGCCAGCCACCATCGACCGGGATGATCGCGCCATTGACGTAGTCCGAGGCGCTGGACGCCAGGAACACGGCGGTGCCGCCGAGGTCTTCCGGCTTGCCCCAGCGACCGGCCGGGATGCGATCCAGGATCGCCTTGTTGCGGTCTTCATCGGCGCGCAGCTGCGCGGTGTTGTCGGTGGCCATGTAGCCCGGGGCGATGGCGTTGATGGTCACGCCCTTGCCGGCCCATTCGTTGGCCAGCAGGCGGGTGATGCCGGCGATGCCGCTCTTGGAAGCGGTGTAGGACGGCACCCGCACGCCGCCCTGGAAGGACAGCATCGAGGCGATGTTGATGATCTTGCCGCTGCCCTGGGCGATGAAATGCTTGCCGGCGGCCTGCGACATGAAGAACGCAGACTTGATGTTGACGTTCATCACGTCATCCCAGTCCTTCTCGCTGAAGTCCACCGCGTCGGCGCGACGGATCAGGCCGGCGTTGTTGACCAGGATGTCCAGCCGGCCGAGGCCGGCGAGGGTTTCGGCCACCACCCGCTCGACCGGCTCGATGCTGATCAGGTTGGCCTCGATATTGAGGAAGCGCCGGCCCAGCGCACGCACCTTCTCGGCGGTTTCATCGGCCGGCACGATGCCCGCGCCGGCGATGTCGGCGCCGGCGGCGGCCAGTGCCAGCGCGATGCCCTGGCCCAGGCCGGTATTGGCGCCGGTGACCAGCGCGACCTTGCCTTCAAGACTGAATGGATTCGTCATGGTGTTCCTCTCCCTGAAGCGGTGGTTCGGGTTCGTGATGCCGGCGGGGTCGCCGGAGGGGGTGCGCCGGCATTGCAGCCGCCGGTGCGGGCGTAGGCCAGGGCCTGACGGTGAGGTTCCGGCCCGTTCGCGGCCATTCTAGCCAATTATGGAAACCGGTGTCATTTTGCAGCGCAAGATCGCACAAATCCATTGAAAACAAACTGTTGGGGGTTCAGTCCTGCGGCGGCTGGCAGGAATCGCGCACGATCAGGTGCGGACGCACACTGGCCATCGGCAGCGGGCTGTGGCCCTCGGGCTGGATCAGCATCGCGGCCGCTGTTCTCCCGGTGTCACGGGTATTGCGGCGCACCGAGGTCAGCGACGGCCACAGCCGCGAGGCCAGCGGGCTGTCGTCGTAGCCCACGATCGACAGTTCCCGGGGAATGCTGATGCCGGCGCGCATGGCCACCTTGTACACGCCGGCGGCCATTTCATCGTTTCCGGTGAAGATCGCGGTCGGTCGCTGTTTGCCCAGCAACAGCTTCTCGGCCGCGGCCACACCCGATTCGAAGGTGTAGCCGGCCTCGATGATGCGCGCCGGCGGCAGTTCGATGCCGCGGTTGTGCAGGGCCTCGATGAAGCCGGCGGTGCGTTCATGCGCCGAGCGGTAGGCGGTCGGGCCGGTGATCAGCGCGATGTCGCGATGGCCCAGCGAGAGCAGGTAGTCGGCCGCTTCGGCCGCGCCATCGCGGTCGTGGGTGATCACCATCTGCGAGGTGTCATCCAGCGGCAGTGCGGCGATGCGGGTGAAGCGGCAGCCGATCTCCTCGAGCATGTCCGCCAGCGCCTGGTCTTCGGAGGCACGCGGGACCAGGATCACCCCATGCAGCTTCTGCTGCTGCACGAAACGCTTCACGCCTTCGATATAGCCGGGACTGCGCGTATCGCACGGATGCACCACCAGCTCGAAGCTGGAGCCGCGCAGCGCGTCCAGCGCACCGTTCTGCATGTCCACCACGTACTGCGCGGTGGGGTTGTCATAGACCATGCCGATCAGGAACGAGCGCCGGAACGCCAGCCCTCGGGCCAGCGGATCGGGCGCGTAGCCGACCTCGCGCATCAGCGCCTCGACCTTGTCGCGGGTGTCTTTGCGCACCAGCGGCGAGTTGTTGATGATCCGGGACACCGTCTTTTTGGAAACCCCGGACAGCCGCGCGATGTCATTGATCGTGGCGGGTCGTCCTACCGGGCGGGAGGTGGGGTCGGTGTCGGCTTTCTTGCGCAAGGCGATGTCCTTGAAACCGTTCAATACAGGCATTCTAGCGATCCGCGTTCAATCAAGAGCGCGGTAGCGGAACTGGCGGAAGTGCACCTTGCCGTCCCCCGCGGCGTAGATCGCCGGCTTCAGGGCAAGGAAGCCACCGGAGACATTGTGATGGTAGCCGGAGACTTCCATCTGAACGGGATACTTTTCCCAGTTCGTACCGTCGCGGGAACTGTGCACGGTGAGGATATGGCGGTTGTTGGTGACCCGCAGCCACAGCTTGCCGCCGGTGGCACTGGGCCGGGGCCGGGTGGGGCGCTCATCGCCGTAGCGGTGCAGGATGAAATCCTCGCCGTTGCTGCCGACCCCGGCATACAGGCGGTCGCTGTAGAACAGCAGCGCGCCGCCGAAGGCGCCCGGTTCGATCTCCATTTCCACCTCGAACTGGTAGGCCACATCCCCGGCGATGGCGGTCAGCGGCGAGGCATCGCGCGGGGTGCGGCCCTTGCCCTGCAGGGTCAGGCCGTCCTTGCCGAAGCCCAGCCGCTGGTACTCGTCCTGCGCCGGGTTGAAGAACGACCACTGCGCGCCGAGCGTGTCGCCGCGGAAGTCGTCCGACAGCGCCATGCCATGCGCCTGCGACTGGCCGGCCGGCTTGGCCAGCGGACGGGCCAGATCGCCGCCCTTGGCCACGAACCAGCCGTCCTTTGTCCATTCGATAGGCTCCAGCAGCATCTGCCGGCCCAGCGTCCAGTAACCGTTCTCGTAGCCGTGATAGACCATCCAGTCGCGGCCGTCCGTGCCTTCGACAATCGTGGCGTGGCCGCGCGACCACCACGGCTCGGCGCGGCTGACGGTGCGCGTGATCGGATTGTGCGGCGAGTTCTCCCACGGCCCGTGGATCGAACGCGAACGCGCGGTGATCACCATGTGCCCGGTCGGCGGGCCGGCGGTGCCGCCCACCGCGGTGGTCATGTAGTACCAGCCGGCGCGGAAGCTGATCTTCGGGCCTTCCTGGGCGTAGGCTTCCACGTCCCAGCTTTGCGGATAACGCCAGCCGTCATAGACGTGCTTCGGTTGCCCGACCACGCTCAGGCCGTCGTCGGCCAGCTGCACGTAATCACCGCCGGACAGGAACAGGTAGCGCTTGCCGTCTTCGCCCACCGCGTGGCCCGGGTCGATGTACTTGCCCAGGCCGATCTCGACCGGCTCGCTCCACGGGCCGCGGATGTCATCGGCCCACACCACCCAGTTGCTGCGCAGGTTGCCTTCGGTGCCGCCCACGCGCGCCGGGAAATAGATGAAGTAACGGCCCTGGTGCTTGACGATGTCCGGCGCCCAGATCGAGCCGACATTCGTGCGGATCGCATGGCCCAGCGGCTGCCAGTTCACCAGATCGCGCGAGTGCCAGATCGGCAGGCCGGGATAGGCATCGAACGAGGACAGGGTGAGGTAGTAGTCGTCACCATCCTTGAGCACCGACGGATCGGGACGGTCGCCGGCCAGTACCGGATTGAGGAAACTGCCATTGCCCAGATCGGCCTGGCGCTGGTGTTCGATGCCGCGCTTCCAGGGGGAGGGCGCCTCCTGGGCCAGCGCCGGGGCGGCGGCCAGCAGGCAACCGAGGGCCAGCGCGGCCAGGCTACGGGTCACGTTCATTCTCTTCTCCACAGGCAGGGGGCCGGGGCCCCCGATCATCAGACAGCCGGAACGGTGCGCCCGCAGGCACGCCCGCCCCGTCGTTGCATCAGCTGCGCAGCAGCGCCGGCAGCCACAGCGACATGCCGGGGAACAGCGTCACCACCAGCAGCACCGCCAGCCCGGCCAGCCAGAACGGCCAGATGGTCTTCATGCTTTCACCGACGCTGATCTTGCCGATCGCGGTGCCGATGAACAGCACCGAGCCCACCGGCGGCGTGACCAGCCCCAGGCCACCGGTCAGCACCAGCACCAGGCCGAAGTGGATCGGATCGATGCCATAGGCCTTGGCCACCGGCAGGAAGATCGGCGTGCAGATCAGGATCAGCGGCGCCAGGTCCATGAAGGTGCCCAGCAGCAGCAGCATCACCACGATCATCAGCAGTACCGCGTACTTGCTGTGGGCGAAGGACTGCAGGAACTCCACCGCGGCGGCCGGCACCTGCAGGTAGGCCAGCAACCAGCCGAACACGGCGGCGGTGGCGATCACGAACAGGATCACACCGGTACTGCGTGCGGCATGCACCACCGTTTCCATGAACTCCTTGATGCGCAGCTGGCGGTACAGCACGGCGGTGACCAGCAGCGCGTAGACCACCGCGATCGCCGCCGATTCGACTGCGGTGAAGATGCCGGCGCGGATGCCGAAGAAGATCAGCCCCACCAGCCCCAGGCCGGGCAGGGCGGCGATCAGGCGGGTGAACACCGCACGCATGCCCGGGAACGGCTCCACGCCGTAGCCGCGGCTGCGCGCCACCGCATAGCCGGTGACCATCAGCACCACGGTCATCAGCAGCGCCGGCACGATGCCGGCCGCGAACAGGTCGGCGATGGACAGGCCGCCGCCGGCCGCGGCCGAGAACAGGATCAGGTTGTGCGAGGGCGGCACCAGCAGCGCCACCAGCGCCGCAGTGATGCTGACGTTGACCGCGAAGTCGCGGTCGTAACCGCGCTTGACCATCTGCGGGATCATCGTGCCGCCGACCGCCGAGACATCGGCGATGGCCGAACCGGAGACACCGCCGAAGAACAGCGAGGACAGGATCGAGACCTGGCCCAGGCCGCCGCGCAGGCGCCCGACCAGCGAGGAGGCCAGCGCGATCAGGCGCTCGGAGATACCGCCGCGCATCATGATTTCACCGGCGAAGATGAACAGCGGAATGGCGATCAGCGAGGCCGAACCGGTACCGGCGGAGATCTGCTGCACCAGCACGATGCTGGGCAGGTCCAGGTACAGCAGGGTGGCCAGCGAGGCCGCGGCCAGCGCATAGGCCACCGGCACGCCGATCAGCAACAGCACGCCGAACACGGCAAACAGGATTGCGATACCCATGGTTCAGCGGTCTCCTTCAACAGCGGCGGCGGCCATGGCCACGTCCACGCGCAGCGACAGCAGCAGGCGGTTGAGCGCGAACACCGCCATCAGCGCCCCGCCGAGGCTCAGCGGCAGGTAGTTCACGCTCTGCGGCAACGCGGCGCCAGCAGTCTTGATGTGCAGGCCGTCGCTCCACAGCAGCCAGCCCCAGACGGCGATGAAACCGCCGATGGTGGCGATGATCAGCGGCACCAGCGCCTCGACCAGGCGCCGGAACAGCGGGTTCATGTGCTCGGCCAGCAGGTAGAAACCGAAGTGGCGGTTGGTGTGCACGCCGGCGGCGGCGCCCATGCTCATCGTCGTGCTCAGCAGCAGCAGCGTCACCGGCTCGGTCCAGCTGGGCGAATCGTTGATCACGTAGCGGGCGAACACCTGCCAGCCCTGCACCACGACCAGCCCGAGCAGGGCGAGCACGGCGATATGGATGACCACCGTGGCCAACTGCTCGAGCAGCTTCTGCGGGCCGGTCAGGATCGGAGTTGCGTTGGAATCGGACATCAGGACGGACCTCAGGCGAAATCGCGGATGCGGCGGTGGAGGGCGGCGATCTCCGGCTGCTGCAGGTACTGCCGCAGCAACGGCGCGGCCGCCGCACGGAAGGCCGCCATATCCACCGCGTTGGTCTCCACTCCAGCCGCCAGCACCGCCTGCCGCGCCTTGTCCTCGGAGGCGTCCCAGGCGCTGCGCATCTGCTGCACCGACTGCCGCGCCAGCTCCAGCAGCAGGCCACGGTCGGCCGGGCTCAGCGCCTCCAGGCTGCGGCGCGACATCAGCAGGATGTCCGGCGCGTAGGAGTGCTCGCTCTGCGACCAGTAGCGGGCCGCCTCGAAATGGCGGCTGGAATGGAAGCTGCGCATGTTGTTCTCGGCGCCGTCGATCATGTGCGTCTCCATGCCGGAGAACGTGTCGCCCAGCGACATCGGCGTCGGGTTGGCGCCGAACAGGCGCATCAGCTGCAGGAAGATGTCCGAGCTGGCCACCCGCAGCTTCAGCCCGTGCAGCTGCCTGGGCTCCACGATCGGATGCTTGGTGTTGTAGAAGGAGCGCGCGCCGCAGTCGTAGATCGCCAGCCCGACCAGATCGCGGCTCTCGAAGCCGCGCAGCACGTCCTCGGCGATGCCGCTGTCCAGCGCGTGGCGCATGTGCGCGACCGAGTCGAACACGTACGGCAGGCACAGCGCGCGGGTCAGCGGGAAAGCGTTGTTGAGCGCGCCCGAATACACCCGGGTGATGTCGATCGCGCCGAACCGGGCCATGTCGATGGCCTCGGACTCGCGGCCGAGCTGGCCGGAGTGGTACTGGTTCAGGCGCAGCCGGCCGCCGGTATGCAGTTCGAGCTGCTGGCCGATCCATTTGACCGCGGTGACCGTGGGGTAGTCGGCCACATGCACGTCGGTGGCGGTCAACAGCTGGCCGCCACGGCCGGCATTGCCGCCGCCGGCCGAACACGCCCCCAGCAGCGGCGCGGCCAGCGCGCCCAGGCCGGTGGTGAGAAAACCTCTGCGAGTGATCATTGCGCCCTCCGCGCGTACCCGCTGTACGGACCGGTCAGCCGGCCGCCACAGCCTTGCAGGAAATATCGCCATGGCCTTCAAAGCGGATCACCGCCTGCTGGCCCACCGCGATGTCATGGATGCCGGTGGCATTGCCGGTGGCGATCAGCTCGCCCTTCTTCAGCGGCCGCCCGCGCCTGGCCGAACGCGACAGCGCGAACGCATAGGCCGCGCGCAGCCCTCCGGGCAGGTTACCCGCGCCGCCGGTGCCGACCACCTCACCGTCGATCTCGGTGCTGGCACGCAGCTGCGATTCGTCCAGCGCCGTCCAGTCGGGAATCTCCGCCGCCAGCACCAGGCCATTGTTGTTGCCGAAATCCGACACCACCACCCGCGGGCCGAGCTGGTTGATCGTGGCCAGCGGGCTGCTGGCCACTTCCACGCCGATGAACATCCGTGCCGGCAACGCCGCCGCTTCCTCCGGCGTCCACTCCAGCTTGTCTGCCGGGGCATCGGCCTGCAGCTGCAGCACGTACTCGGCCTCGACCGCGGCAAAACCGCCGGCGCCGGAAAACACCGGAATGTCGTTGATGCCACCGGTAGCATTCCAGAGATGGCGCGAGAACACCGGGCCCAGCAGGCGCTCGTCACCGGACCCATCGCGGCGCTCCGGCGCGATGAAACCGACCTTCCAGCCCACCACCGCATCGTCCCAGCGGGCGATGGCCAAGTCCTGCACCCGGTAGGCGGTGACCAGATCCTCCGGGATCTCGCCCGGGAAGTCCGGAAGCGATGCGCCGCTGCGGCGGGCATCGACAAAGCTGCGGGCAATAGCGTCCAGCCCTGCGGTCTGCGGGTCCTGGCTGTCCTGGTCGTTGCTCAAGTGAGTCTCCTGATGGCTTTGCTGCACCGCGCATCGACAGTGCCGTGACTGGCTGTATATGGTAAACCGGTGTCATCTGGCAATGTGCAGTGCACCAGACCCGCCCGTTCCCTCCTTGCATGCCTCCCTCGATGCCGAACCGGAAACTCCCCAAACCCTTGCATTCAAAGCGTCTTGCGACTGTTCTGGCTTTTCTGTGGTCAATTCCGGGACTGGCCGCGGCCACCGAACCGGAGCCGGGATCGGCCGACCGGATCGCGCTGTGGTCACAGGAGGTGCCACCGGGAGACAAGCCGCTGCCGCAAGCACCGCGCATCGTCGAGCGCAGCACCGATCCGGCGCTGCCGGACCGCTATATCGACCATGTCAGCGCGCCCTATCTGGTGGCCTACCGACCGGCCCGGCCCAACGGCAGCGCGCTGCTGGTGATCCCCGGTGGCGGCTACCAGCGGGTGGTGCTGGACAAGGAGGGCACCGCGCTGGTGCCGGCGTTCGTCGAACAGGGCGGGATGACCCTGTTCGTGCTGCGTTACCGGCTGCCCGGCGAAGGCCGCGCCGACCGCGAGGCGGCACTGGCCGATGCGCAGCGCGCGCTGCGGCTGATCCGCCACCGCGCCGGCGACTGGGGCATCGACCCGCGGCGGATCGGGGTGATGGGGTTTTCCGCCGGTGGCCACCTGGCGGCGCGGCTGGGCAACGGCTTCGATACGCCGGTATACCCGGCCACCGATGCCATCGACACGGTCAGCGCCCGGCCGGATTTCCAGCTGCTGGTCTATCCGGTGATCGACATGGAAGGGCCCGACAGCCATGCCGGCTCGCGCGAACGGCTGCTCGGTGGCGCCGATACCCCTGCACTGCGGCAGCGCTATTCGATGCAGCAGCAGGTCAGCGCAAGCACACCGCCGACCTTCGTGCTGCACGCCGCCGATGACGAGGTGGTGCCGGTCGGCAACAGCCTGCTGTTCTACCACCGCCTGCAACAGGCCGGCATCCCCAGCGAAATGCACCTGTTCCCGCGGGGTGGACATGGCTTTGGCACGCGCGGCACAGCCGGCCTGACCACCGCCGTCTGGCCGCAGCTGGCGCTGGCCTGGATCGCCGCACAATCGCCGGAGGCGAACCGATGAGCACGACCTCTTCTCCCCCGGCCCCGGCCCGGCGCGACTTCCTGCGCCGCAGCGCGCTGCTGGGTATCGCCGCCGGTCTGGGCAGCCCCGCCCTTGCAGGCACGCCGGCCAGCCCCAGCCCGATCGCACGGCTGCGCAGCGGCAGGGTCGCCGGGCAGACCGAGCAGGGCGTCCATGTATTCCGCGGCATTCCCTATGGCGGCGATACCGCACCGCGCCGGTTCCAGCCGGCGCTGCTGGAAGCACCGTGGCGTGGCATCCGCGATGCGCTCGATTACGGCCCGGCCGCACCGCAGGGCGGGAGCGAAGGTCCGGGCAGCGAGGACTGCCTCTACCTCAATGTCTGGACCCCGGCGCTGCGCGACGGCGGCAAGCGGCCGATCCTGTTCTATATCCACGGCGGCGCCTACAACAACGGCTCCGGCAGCGATCCGCTGTACGACGGCGGCAATCTTTGCCGGCGCGGCGATGTGGTGGTGGTCACCGTCAACCACCGCCTCAACCTGTTCGGCTACCTCTATCTGGCCCAGCTCGGCGACGAGCGCTTTGCCGACTCCGGCAACGTCGGCCAGCTGGATCTGGTGCAGGCGCTGCAGTGGGTGCGCCAGCACGCCGCGGAATTCGGCGGCGATGCCGGCAACGTCACCGTGTTCGGCCAGTCCGGCGGTGGCGCCAAGATCGCCACGCTGATGGCGATGCCGACCGCACGCGGTCTGTTCCACAAGGCGTGGACGATGAGCGGGCAGCAGGTCACCGCCGCTGGCCCGCGCGCGGCCAGCCAGCGCGCGCAGCAGGTGCTGGACCATTTCCAGGGTGATGCCGAAACGCTGCGGCGCCTGCCGATGGCGCAGCTGCTCGAAGCGGTGAAGCTGCGCGATCCCTCGCGCGTGGAGAACACCGCGCTGTACCTGGGGCCGGTGCTCGATGCCCGCAACCTGCCGGTACATCCGTTCTGGCCGCAGGCCCCCGCGCAGTCGGCCGGCATCCCGATGGTGATCGGCAACACCCGCGACGAGACCCGTGCCTTCCTCGGCAACGACCCCAAGCACCATGCGCTCAGCTGGGAAGAACTGCCGGCCAAACTGGAAACCCAGCAGTACGTCGACCTGCTGCCCTCGGTGGTGATCGCCGAATACCGGCGGCTGTACCCGCAATACACGCCCTCGGAGGTGTTCTTCGCCGCCACCACCGCCGGCCGCTCGTGGCGCGGCGCGGTCGAGGAGCTGGAAGCGCGTGCCCGGCAGGGCGCGCCGACCTGGGCCTACCAGCTGGACGGGTACGACCGCGACGGCGACGCCGCCGCGCTGCGCGCCTTCCACACGCTGGATATTCCGCTGGTGTTCCACAACAACGCCCAGCCCGGCTCGCGCACCGGCAGCGGGGCCGCGATGCAGCGGCTGTCCGACAGCATGAGCGACGCGCTGCTGGCCTTGGCCCGCACCGGCGACCCCAACCATGCCGGTCTGCCGCGCTGGGACCGCTACGGACTGGCACGCCGCCAGACCATGGTGTTCGACACGCCGAGCCGGCAGATGGACGACCCGCGCGGCGGCGAACGCCGGCTCTACCAGCAGGCCCCCTTCATCCAGCGCGGTACCTTCTGAGCCCGATCATGACCTTGCGACCGTGGCTGTTTTCTCTCGCCCTGGCGCTGACGCTGACGCCGGCAGTGGCCTGCGCCGCGCTGGATCCGTCCATCACCGAGCGGCCCACGCCCACCCCGATCCGCGCCAGCAAGATCGTGCTGGTCGGCGACTCCACCACGGCGGTGCAGGGCGGCTGGGGCCCGGCATTCTGCGCGCGCCACGTCAGCGCGTTCCTGAGCTGCGTGAACCTGGCCCGCGGCGGTCGCAGCAGTTACAACTACCGTGCCGAGGGTTCGTGGGACATCGCCCTGCAGGAGATGCGGCCCGGTGCCTACCGCGACGTGCATGTGCTGATCCAGTTCGGCCACAACGACCAGCCCGGCAAGCCGGGGCGCTCGACCGATCTGCAGCACGAATTCCCGGACAACCTGCGCCACTACGTGCGCGAGGTCCGCGCCGCCGGCGCCGTGCCGGTGCTGCTGACACCACTGACCCGGCGCCAATTCCGCGCCGGGGTGCTGATCGACGATCTGGCGCCGTGGGCCGACGCCACCCGCCGCGTCGCCGCCGAGCTGGACGTGCCGCTGGTGGATCTGCACGCGCGCAGCACGGCGGCGGTGCAGGGCATGGGCCCGGTGCAGGCGATGCGCTTTGCCCAGGCGCCGGCGTTGCCGGTCCAGGTCAGCGCGGCGCAGGCCGGCACCACCATCGGCGCGCCGCCAGCACCCGGTACGCCGGCGCCCGGCGGGGTCGATGCCAACGCGATCGAGCCGATGGGCCAGGCCAAGATCGCCTTCGACTACACCCACCTCGGTCCGGAAGGCGCCGGCTTCTTTGCGGCAATGGTGGCCGACGAGCTGGCGCAGCAGGTGCCGGCGCTGCGCCGCAACCTGATCCCCTGAGCCCGGCCGGACGCGGCCTCGGCACATGGCGTTAACCGCGCTGCCCTAGACTCGGCGCATGCGTGATGACCTCGACCGCTACCCGCCGTTCCCGGGCCGCCAGCGCCTGCTGGCCGCGCTCGACCAGGCCATCCAGCAGCCCGATATCGCGGCGATCACCCACAGCGTGCAGCAGGTGCTGCGCGAGGCGATCGCCGACGACCAGATCGTCCTGCCGGCGGGCGTGCACGAGCCCGTCCACGATCACTACGCCCGCCGCGAGCTGTATCGCAGCGCGGCGCACGGTTACAGCGTGGTGGCGATGACCTGGGGCCCGGGGCAGGCGACCCCGCTGCATGACCACAGCGGGCTGTGGTGCGTGGAAGGCGTGTGGAACGGCATGCTGCAGATCACCCAGTACGCGCTGCAGGCGCAGGCCGGCGAGCGGTTCCAGTTCCGGGCCGGGCGCGGGCTGCTGGCCGGACGCGGCAGCGCCGGCTGCCTGATCCCGCCGCACGAGTACCACACCATCTGCAACCCGAGCCCCGATCAGATCGCGGTGTCGGTGCACGTCTACCAGCAGGTGATGGAGCGCTGCACGGTGTTCCTGCCCGATCCGGCCCACCCGCACTGGTATCTGCGCGAAACCCGCGATCTGCAGACCGAGGCGGACCAGCCGCCGCAGGCCATGCCGCGCGACACGCCGGTGGCCATCAGCGGCTGAGCGCAGCGGCCGGCGCCCGAACCGCTCAGGTCCGGGCGCCAGGCAGCGGCGATCAGTGCAGCGGCAGGCTGTTGTTCAGCGCCGTCACCTCGGCCACCTCGCCGTCCTGCAGCACCTGCACGCGCGCCCCTGCGCGCACGAAACCGGCCGGTAACGGCAGCTGCACGGTCACCGTCTTGGGCAGCAGATCACTGGGCGCCGGCAGTGCCGGAATCACCGCCCGCGCCACTTCCCGGTCGCGGGCATCGCGCACCACGGCCACGCCGGGGACGGTGGCGACATGGCCCAGGCTGTGCACGGTCAGATGCAGCGTGTCGCCTTCGATGCGCAGATCGCCGCGGCCGATGCCCAGATCGGCACGCCCGCTGACCGGGGTGCCGGCCTGGATCCGTTCGAACTCGAAACGCTGGGTCTTGCCCGGCACGAATTCCAGTGGCGTGGCCATGCTCTTTTCGAAATCGATCTCACGCAGCTGCACCCGCCCGTCGATGCGGCCGTCGCCATCGGCATCGATGCCGCTGCGCACCTGCCAGCGGCCGGCGGCCACGTTCCAGCCGGTCATCTGCACCGCCTGCTTGCGGCCGCTGAGGTTGTAGGCGGTGACGCTGAAGCGCTCGGGCGAGGGCGCGTCCACCAGCAGCGCGACCTGCTCGGCGGCGGCAGCGTCGGCAAAGCTCCAGCTCACCGTGTGCCCCGGCCAGCTCTGGTTGCGCTTCAGCGCGATACCGCCCAGCCGCGCGCGCTGCAGGAACTCGCTAGGCGCCTCGACCCGGTCACTCCACCAGTGGCCTTCGGTGTTCATGTATTCGCGCTGCGCCTTGGCCTGGATGCCCTCGGCGTGCAGCTGCTCCAGGTACCGGGTGTCGCCGGTGAGCTGCCAGGCGGTCACGCTGGCGAAGCCGCCGCCACCGTTGTCGGCCTCGGTGATCAGCTGCTTGCCCCAGTCCTGTTCGCGGCCCAGCACCTGCACGAGGTTCTCGCCCAGGTTGGACAGCGCGCCGGGGCCACCACGCTGCACGCGGTAGTCCAGCCCCTGCAGATATCTGTCGTCACCACTCCAGCGCCACGCGGCCCAGAACGTGTGCATCACATCGCCACTGCCCGAGCCCTGGTTCAACTCGCCGCCACGGGTCTGCCCGGTCGCCCAGTTGATTTCATTGGGCAAGGTGAAGCGGCCCTTGTCGTCGGTGTAGGCGTGCGCCAGCCAGCTGTCGGCCAGGCCGGTGACCAGCTTGCGACCGGTCGGATCGGCGTTGTACTCGCCGATCAGGAAGGCCGGATGCAACGCCGGGAACGAGTACGGCTTCTGCCACTGCCAGTTCGGCTCGCGGTAGACCTTGTTGCCGCCGAACCAGTTGCTGGAAAACAGCAGGTGGCCCTGCGGATTGGGCAGAATGATGCGCTCGTCGAAGGCCTTGACCGTTTCCATCAGCCGTTCGACGGTCAGCGGATCGCCCCAGTTGAGGTAGAGCATCGCGCTGTTGGCGTTGATGCCTTCCTCGTAGGAATGTAGCTCGTCGGTCTCGATCGTGCTCAGGCCGTTGGCGAACATGCCGTTGCGGTAGATCGCATCGGACAGCGCGGTCAGCGAGGCGTTGAGCTTGTCCGGCTGCACGCCCATCAAGGCCAGTCCCGGCCACTGCTGCACCAGGTCCGAATCATCGGACAGGCCACCGCCGAAATCGCCATAGGCGACCTGGCGGTTCTCGATCCACCAGTCGATGAAACGGCGCACGTACTTGAGGTCTTCGGTCTGCCGGAACGCCCACAGCGGCACGCCCTTGGGCGCGGCCGGCTGCGCGAACGGCGGCTTGCCCTGGCTGTTGTAGCTGATGTAGTTCCAGTACAGGCGGCCCAGTTCGTGGTCCGGATCCACCCGCAGCAGGTCGCTCAGATCCGCATAGACGCGCGCGTACAGGCGCTGGCGCTTGGAGGTGGTGTGCTCCTCGACCAGGAAACCCCAGTTGTCGCGTACCTGGTTGAAGCGGTCGGCCACGTGTTCACCGAGCGCCTGCTTGCGGTCCTTGAATACAAGGCGTACTTCGCCACCATCCAGTGATGCGGCATTGAAGCCCGGTGCCGCCGAGGCCATCGAGATCCACAGGCTGTCGGCGGTGAGGATGCGGTCACGCAGGTCCAGCCACAGCGTGCGCTTCTGCCCGGGTTTGACCGAGACCGATACGTCGATCATGTCGCGCGCCGGCCAGATCGGGTCCTTGATGCGGATGTTCAGCGGGATCAGTCCGTCGTGCGTGGCCGGCAGGTCCAGCGCCGGAATGTCGATGGCCACCCCGTCCAGGCCGTCATGCATGTTCTCCCAGCTGTGCGCCCAGCTGCGGATCAGCGGCTGCGCGGCCGGTGCATCACCCACGCCGGAGGGAATCAGCACATGCACGATCGGCAGCGGATCGGCCGGCAAGGTGCCGGCGCCGCGCTTGCGTGCCCCGGCCCCCTTGGGCAGCGCCATCACCGTGCTGCGTTCGGCCTGTGGATAACGGCCGTCGATATACGCCCGCAGCGCGGCGATGTTGGTGTAATCGGGCAGCACGCTGCTGTCGATCAGGTAGCGCTGCTTGACCGTGCCTGCCGGCTCGGCGGCGTCGCTGACGTGGTAGCCCCAGATCTCCTGGATCGGCGTTTCCTGCTCGGTGTTGCGGAAGTGCAGCTGACCGCCGCGCTGCGCGGCGAAGCTGTCGACACTGCGCACCACGCCCTGCGGACGGGTGAACAGCGTTCCGGCGGTGCCAGCCAGGGTGCCGAATGCGGCGCCGCGGATCTCCACCCGGTTGATGGTTTCACCGTCGGGCACGGTCAGGTCCAGCTGCTGGCCGCCCTCGACATAGGTGTTCCAGTCCGGCAGCTGGAAATAGTCGTCACGCCCGGCCAACCGCGAGCGGTTGTAGACGCCCGGCCAGGTGGTCTCGGCGATACCGTCGGTGCCTTTCCACATCCACTGTTTGAGGTCCTTGACGTCGGCAAACTCGACCTTGCGGATCGTCGTGGTCGACGCGGCAAGCGCCGGTGGCGGCGCGCCTTCCCAGCCGTGACGATGCCACCAGCTGCGCTGAGAGGGCGCGACGGTGGGCGCCACAGGCGGTTCGGCATGGCGAGCGAGGGCGGCCACCGCCTCGCCATCGAGCAGGCGGTCGTAGACGCGGATCTCGTCGAAGTCGCTGCCACGCAGGAAGTTGTAGCGGCTCTGCACCTGGTAGGGCGCCATCACCCGCCCGGCCAGGCCGAGCTGGTCCAGCGCCGCATCGTAGTCGCCGGTGGTCTGCGCACGCGCCACTTCCTTGCCATCGACAAAAAGTTTGACGCCGTGGTCTTCATCCCAGCCGAAGGCGATGTGCTGCCACTGCTGTGGCGACGGGTTTTTATCCAGCTTGAACGAGACGCGGGTGCGCGCCAGGTTGGCGTCGGTGACGAACGCATCGAAGCCGTGGCCGTTCCAGTCGATGCGCAGCCAGGCCATGTCCCAGCTGCTGTGGTCGGCATAGCCGACGCGGAAGATCACGAACGGCGCCTCGCCCACGGCATAACGCGAACGCCAGAAGAACGACAGCGTGCCGCGCTGGGCGTGGATGTTGCCCGGCGCATTCCACGACAGCACGCCATCATCGGCCCACTCGATCGCGCTGCCCCGCGCGCCGTCGGCGACGATCTTCACCTTGTCCTGGAAGTTGGGGGTGGCATCGCCCGCGGCGCGATCGGCGACAAATCCCTCATCGGCGGACACCTGGAACAACAACTGGGCCGGTGCCGCCCATGCCGTGGGCGCCTGCAGCAGCATGCCCAGCGCACAGGCCAGAAGGGAGGGACGCAAACAAGTCTTCGGGTTCATCAGCTCACTCTTTCCACACATGTTTCTTCACTGCCGTCACTGCACCGCGGGTACCGGGGCGCCGTGCGGCGACACGCCCCAGCGCGCACGCCATGCCGGCCATTCGCTGCGCAGCAGTTTCTCCGGCCACACTCCATACCACGCATAGCCGACACGGCGCTCGTTGGGAATGGCCGCGAACTGCGCAACCTGCACGCCGTCACGATTGACGAACATCGGCTGCTGGTGCTGCAGGTCGTAGAACCGCGCCCACAGCGATGCGCCGGGCCGTTGCACGATCCGCACATCGCGTCCGCTTTCCTGTTCGGGCGCGTCGACCCTCTCCAGCGCCACATCCGGCAGCCGGTGCGCCTGCAACCAGCGTACGCCCGCCTCCACCGCGGCCACCTGTGCCGGTGAGGGATCGCGCTGGCGCATCAGCAACCGCAGCACCCCGACCGATTCGGCCACCGCCAGCGACGGCAGCTCGTAGGACCGCGCCTTGGCCGGCAGCAGCGTGACCTCGTCGTACTGCGCCGCCCAGAGGGTCGGCAGACCCTCGATGCGCACCTGGGTGGCCAGCACGCAGTCCAGCCCACGTGCCAGCGCGGCCTGTGCGGCGGAGCCGAACTCCGGCGCCAGCAGTGCCGCCTCATCGCGTGACTCGACGATGTCCTGCAGCAGCTCCAGCACCCGGGTCATGGCATCGTCGTTGAAGGTGATCTGGTGGCGGTAGAACGAACGGTCCGGGTAGTACTGCGGCCAGCCGCCGTTGGGATACTGCGCGGCCAGCAGATAGTTCACCCCGCGGCGCGCGGCCTGCAGATAGGCCGGGTTGGCGGTGCGGGCATGGGCCTGCAGCAGATAGCGGATCTCCGACGTGGTGGCCTTGTTGTCGAGCGTGGCATCGTCCTTGCGCCCGGGCGCGCGCAGCGCGTCACGTTCGACCGCGCTGAGCGGGCGACGGTAGTCCACCGCCTTGCCGCGGTAGTGCTTGGACCAGCCGCCGGAGGCGGTCTGCAGCAGCAGCATGGTCTCGGCCTGCGGATCGGTGGGGGCGGCCGCGTGCACGGTCGCGGCCGGTGTCAGCAGTGTCGCCAGCAGCAGAGCGCGGAGGAATCGAAGCACTGCATTCATCGGAAAGGTCTCCAGTCGCCCAGGATCCGCGCACGGGAGGCGCCGCCGGCGTGCGCCTCCGTCAGGGTGCGCAACCAGGGCACCCGCCCACGGCGGTCAGCGCCGGCGCCCTGGTTGCGGCACCCGGTGTCGGGCACCGCAGCCGGGGCGACAGACACCGGTAGCGGAAACACCCCCGGTGTCCCACACCGTCGCCACCGCAGCAGACCCGCGCGGCGCGGGCGCCTGCGCCGCGCGGCGGGCGCTTGCTCAGAACTTGTAGCGGGCACCGAGGTAGTACTGGCGGCCGGTGACGGTGTAGCGGTCGGCCAGCTGCAACGACGAATCGACGTAGCGGCTGTCCGGCGTATCGAGCAGGTTGATCGCCTCGAAGGTCAGCGAGAGCTTCTTGCTCAGGCGGTAGGACATGTTGAAGTCGACGTTGCGCACGCTGTCCTTGCCGGTCACATCGGCGGTGGTCAGCTGCTTGCCATCCAGGTCCCAGACGTTCTCGCGGCTGAGGATCTCGCCGATATAGCCGTCGCGGTAGCTGGTGGAGACACGCGCACTGAAGGTGCCGTCGTCGTAGTACAGGGTGGCGTTGTACGAGTTCGGCGACAGGTTGACCAGGTCGTTCTCGGTGAAGGTGGTGGTGACACTGGTGTTGCTGTTGGCCGCCGTGCTGAACATGTACTTGATGCTCGACTCGACGTGGGTGTAGTTCAGCTGGATGCCGAACTTGCCCCAGATGCCCGGCAGGAAGGTGAAGGGCTGCTGGTAGGTCAGCTCGTAGCCCTTCAGCGGGCCACCGGGGGTGTTGTAGTAGCTCTGCACGTTGAACAGCGTGTCGGCGGTGAAGCCGGCCGGCAGCAGATCCAGCGAGTAGCCCATGTCGCCCCAGGTGGTCAGCAGGCGGGTGCGCTGCACATAGCTTTCGATGTCCTTGTAGAACGCCGCCGCCGACAGCAGCGCGCCTTCGGCGAAGTACCACTCCGCGCTCAGGTCGTAGTTGGTCGAACGGAACGGATCAAGCTTGGGATTGCCCAGGTTGATGGCGAACACGCGGCCGTCGTCGAAGTAGCCGGTGGGGCCTCCGCTGACGCTGGGCGAGAGGTAGGCCAGAGTCGGCCGCGCCATCGTCTTGGCCGCGCCAAAGCGCAGCACCACGTTCTCGGCCACGTCCCAGGCCAGGTTCAGCGAGGGCAGCACGTCCTGGTAGCTGTGGTTGACGATCGAGCGCACCAGCGAGCGCTCGCCGGCCGCGGCGGTGGCACTGGCCACGCCGAAGAACGACTCGCAGTTGGCCGAGTTGTTGCCCGTCGTGGCTGCGTTGCACGGCGCCCAGCCCGAGGCGCTGATCTGCGTATCGACCACGCGCACGCCCAGGTTGCCGCGGAACGCGCGATCCAGCAGCTCGGTGTTGAAATCCAGCTGCAGGTAGCCGCCCAGGCTCTTTTCGTTGACCTCGAAGTTGTTGTTGGACGCGCCGAAGTGGCCAACACCGGCCAACCGGTAGTCGCCCCCCTGCACGCCTTTGTCGCAGTTGCAGTTGATGTCCAGCAGCGTGGCGATCTTGTCGAAATCCGGCACCAGCCAGCCGCTGGGCACATTGCCCGACAGGTTCTTGCCGAAGCCGGTCAGCGTGGTGCTCAGGTCGGCGATGCTCACCCCGGCCGGCAGCGCCTGGGCCAGGCGGCCGTAGCTGATGTGTCGGTACTCTTCCGACGCCATGTCGTAGTCCTTGTAGGCAAGGCCGGTACGCAGGGTGAAGGTCGGATTGAGGTTGAACTGCAGGTCGAGCTTGGCGGTGTCGAAGGCGTTGCTGACGTAGCTCGGATTCAGGCGCACTTCGCTGATGTTGCTGCCGCGCGAGGTGCCATTGCTGTTGACCGGCACCGCGCCGTAGCCCAGCCACGACCACGCCGCCGGATCATTGAGCGCGAACGGCAGGGTCATGGCCGGCATGTCGCCGCCGTTGCGCATGTCCATCACGAAGCCGTCGATGTTGCTGTTGTCGAAGCTGACCAGCGAGAACACCGGGCGCTCGTAGTCGGAGCGGGAATGGCCGACCTGCGCTTCGAGCTTCACCGCGTCGTTGAAGTGGTGGTCCAGGTTCAGGCTGTACTGCTGGAATCGGGTCGATTCCTGGATCTGGCTGGACTCGGTGCGGAAGTCGACGTTGTCGAACACGCCATAGACCAGCCGGTTCTGCGCATCCACCTCGGCCTCGCGCACCACGATCTGGGTCTTGCCGCCGAGGTTGGCGGCACGGTGCAGGTTGGCGCCGAGCGAATCCTCGCGCTGGTCCTTGTCCAGCTGCGAGTACATCGCATCGAAGCTGAGCAGGGTGTCGTCGGAAACCTTGAACTGCAGCGCGCCGGTGACGCCCAGTCGCTCGATCTCGTGCGCGGTGCGGATATAGCGCGGGTAGCGCGGGATCCAGGCGTTGGTGGCGGTTTCGTAGGCGGCGATGTTCGCGGCGGTGGCCGTCGGGCGTGGCAGGCCGGTGCCGCAATGGGTGGCGCTGATGCCGTAGCTGCCCCAGCCGTTGTTGCGGTCCTGGTTGGCCTGGCTGCCGCTGCCGGCCGGGGTCTCGTTGGAGGCCGGATTGCGCGGCGTCTGCGGGTTGTAGCCCAGCGGTGAACAGAAGCCGTAGGTGCCGTTGTTGGCGGCGTTGGACTGGTTGGAGTTGCGGTGGTTGCCGTGCTCCCAGCGCACCGGGTTGTAGCCTTCCTCGTAGACGTTGCGCTTGCTGTAGGACGCCGACAGCAACGCGCCGAAGCGGTCATCGGCCCAGGTGTTGCTGATCAGCGCCGACACACGCGGGTCGTAGTCCCTGGCCAGCTCGCTGTATCCGGCCTGGGCGCTGGCCGAGGCCTGGAACCCGTCGAAATCGAACGGACGCGAGCCGCGCAGATCCACCGTCGAGCCCAACGAGCCTTCGTCCATCTGCGCCGACTGGGTCTTGTTGACCTTGACCTGGGAAAACAGCTCCGAGGCGAAGGTGTTGAAGTCGAAGCCGCGGCTGCGGTTGACGCCGCTGCTGCCGTTGCCGGCGGTGGCCAGCGCCTCCAGCCCGTTCAGGCGCACCCGGGTGAAGTCCGAGCCCAGACCGCGGATCGAGATGCGCTGGCCTTCACCGCCCTCGCGGTCGATCGACACGCCGGCGATGCGCTGCAGCGACTCGGCGAGGTTCTGGTCGGGGAACTTGCCGATGTCCTCGGCATAGATGGCATCGACCTGTTCGGTCGAATAGCGCTTCTCGTCCAGCGATTTCTGCAGGCTCTGGCGGTAGCCGGTGACGGTCAACCCGTCCAGTTCGGTCGGGCTGGCCGGCGCGGTGGCCTGCTGGGCCAGTGCGGCCGGGGTCGCCAGCACCGAAGTGATGGCGAGGGCAAGCAAGGTAACCGGTGTCTTTCTGATCTGGCGCATACGACGATCCATGTAATGGGCTCCTCCCCGGAGGGACTCGGTCAACGTGGCAACGAAGCAGGGGCGGTGGCGAGGGCTGATCGCGCTGGCAGCCCCGGCCAGCACGGGCCGGGGAGTGTTCGATACGCCAGCACAGGTCCAGCAGCGCACAGACGCAACCGCGCAGGAGCGGTCTGCCGGACGCCGGCAGCGCCGCGCTGTGGACAACGGAACAGGGCCGGGCCGGTGGGGGCGACCCGGCCCTTCACAGGCCCGGTGGAACGGTCAGAACTTGTAGCGCAGGCCCAGCGTGTACTGGCGGCCGGTTTCGCTGTATTCCAGCGGCAGCGAGACCGACGGATTGGCCACCCACGATTCCTGGGCTTCGTTGGTCAGGTTGGCGCCTTCCAGGCTGATCTCCAGCTGGTCGCTGATGCGGTAATGGATCGAGGCATCGACGAAGGTGGTGCCGCTCTGGCCATGCACACCCAGGCCCTTGCTGTCGAAACCGGCTTCGGTGCCCGGCACCTGGATCAGGTAGTCGTCGCGGTTGGTCGCCGAGACGCGGCTGGACCACTTCTCGCCTTCATAGAACAGGGTGGCGTTCCACGAGTTGCGCGACAGACCGGTCAGGTCGGCCTTCTGCGCCAGGACGCCGGCGCCGGTGACGTACTGGATCTTGGATTCGACGTAGGTGTAGTTCAGCTGCGTGCCGAGGTTGGACCACTTGCCCGGCAGGAAGGTGAACGGCTGGGTGTAGTTGAACTCCACGCCGGTCAGGTCGCCACCGGGGGTGTTGACCGGGGTGCTGAACACGAAATCGTCGGTGACGGCGGCGTTGAGGTTCTCCAGCAGGCTGGCCGGCAGGCCGCTGCTCGCATACGGACGGGTTTCGCGGGTGTTCTGGATGAAGCTCTCGATGTCCTTGTAGAACAGGCCGACACCGAGCATCGCCCCTTCATTGAAGTACCACTCGAAGCCCAGGTCGGCGGTCTTGGCGCGCACCGGATCCAGCAGCGGGTTGCCGCCACTGACCGTCTTGGCACTGCCACTGACGCTGACCGTCACACCCGGCGTCAAGCTGCCCAGGCCCGGACGCGACATGACCTTGGCCGCACCGAAGCGGACCAGGAAGTCCGGGGTGATCTCGGCCACCAGGTTCAGCGAGGGCAGGAAGTCGTTGTACTCGCGGGTCACCGTGGTGGTGATCGGCGTACCGCTGGCCGTGGCCACGCCGGTGGAGGTCTGCTTGGTCTTGACGTAACGCGCGCCGAGGTTGCCCGAGACCGGCACCGCACCGATGTCGAAACCGAACTTGCCCATCAGCCAGGCGCCGCGATCCTGCTCCTGCACGTTGCGGATGCTGGCGTTGTAGTCGGCCAGCGCGTAGATGCCTTCGCCGCTGAGGATGTCGAACTCGTTGGCGATGCCGTTGAAGTTCGGCACCACCCACTTGCCCGGTGCGCCGGTCATGCCCTGCAGCGCGGCCAGTTCGGTCATGTTGACCGGCACGATCTTGCTGCCGTTGAAGGTCGGCACCACGGTTTCGTTGCCGACGCGGCGACGCTCCATCGAATCGAAGCCGAAGTTCTTGGCCTGCACGCCGCCTTCCAGCGTGAACGAGGGCCCGATCACCCACGAGAACTCCAGCTGGCCGTTGTCGAACTCGTTGGTCACGTAGTTCTGGCGCAGGCGGATCGTGGACAGGGTCCAGCCATTGGGATCGGTCGGATCCACGCCGTAGTTGAACACCGGCTTGTTGACGTTGCCGCGGTAATCGTAGCTGTAGCCCTGGACATTGAGCTTGTCCATCATCACCGTGGCCTGGACCGGGTTGTCGTGCTTGGAGCGCGAGGTGCCCACCTTGCCGGTGATGGTGAAGTTGTCGCTCAGACGGTGCTCGCCATCCAGGCTGATCTGGTAGAAGTCCGTGCTCCACTCGTCGTGGCGGTTTTCGGCGCGGATGTCGACGTTGTCCATCCTGGCGTAGACCAGCGCGCCGTTGCGCACCTCGCCATCGGTGACCAGGATTTCCTTCTTGCCGTCGTTGGACGACTTGCTCAGGCCGTTGGCCTCGATGTACTTCTCGTCGCGCTTGGCGTCGATCTTGGAGTACAGCGCATCCAGGCTGAAGGTGGTGCGGTCGGACGGCTTGAACTGCAGTGCACCGGTCACGCCCAGACGCTTCTGGTCATGCTCCATCAGCGTGTAGCGCGGGAAACGCGGCGCATACACATCCGCCTTCAGCGCGTCCTTGAACGGCGAGGCCACGTTGAAGCCGCCATTGGTACCACCACCGGCCCAGCGCACGGTGCCGGAGCCTTCCTCGACGGTCTCCCGCTCGGAGTAGGCCACCGACAGCAGCGCGCCGAACTTGCCGTCGGCCCAGCTGTTGGCGATCAGGCCGGCAAAGCGCGGCATCGCCGACTGCGAGGCATCGTTGTAACCGGCCTGCACGTTGCCGACGATGGTCAGGCCGTCATAGTCGAACGGACGCGCGGTACGCAGATCGACCGTGGCACCGAGCGAGCCTTCCTCGACATCGGCCGAGGCGGTCTTGCGCGCGATCAGCTGCGAGAACAGGTCCGCGGCGAACACGTTGAAATCGAAGCCACGGCCGCGGTTGGTGCCGCCCTGGCCGTCGCTGCTGCCGACCGTGCTCAGCGCTTCCAGGCCATTGATGCGCACGCGGGTGAAATCCGGACCCAGGCCACGCACCGAGATGTTGCGGCCTTCGCCGCCATCCCGGGTGATCACCACGCCGGGGATGCGCTGCAGCGACTCGGCCAGGTTGCTGTCGGGGAACTTGCCGATATCCTCGGCAACCACCGCATCGACCACGCCGCTCTCGCCGCGTTTGATGTCCAGCGCCTTCTCGACGCTGGCGCGGTAGCCGGTGACGGTGACGGTGTCCAGTTCGGTCGCGGCTGCGCCGCCGGCATCCTGCGCCAGCACGGCACCGGAGTGCAGGGCCAGGCTGATGCCCAAAGCGAGCAAGGTAACCGGTGTCTTTTTCTTCGCGTTACGTGGATCCATGTGCTTCCCCTCTCCAAGGTCTACATGTGATGCGGTGTTCTTGTTGTGTCATCCGCTGAATGACACCGCTAGTCAAAACGGAAAGTAGCAGCTGCGTGAAAGAGGAGCATCTTGCACTGCAGCAGGGGGAAAACACGTGCCAAACCGTTGTCCAGGCACTGCTGGCGGGCAGCGCGGGACAGGACAGCAGGGACAGGATCCACTTATGACACCGATGGTCAAACTTCCGTGCCATCATTCCCGGAAATCGACTGCAAGCAGGAGCGCTTGATGAATTTCCCCCGTGTGGTCTGCTTTGGCGAGCTGCTGTTGCGGCTGGGCGCCCCCGGTAACCAGCTGCTGCTGCAGAGCCCGGCGCTGGAGGTGCATTGTGGTGGCGCCGAGGCCAATGTCGGCGTGTCGCTGGCCCACTTAGGCCATGCAGTGGCGATGGTCAGCGTGGTCGCCGACAACCCGCTGGGCGCGGCGGTGACCGGCGAGCTGCGCCGGCACGGGCTCGACACCAGTCGCGTGCGGCGCAGCGAGGGCCGCATGGGCCTGTACTTCCTGACCACCGGCGCCGGCCATCGGCCCAGCGAGGTGGTCTACGACCGCGCCGATTCGGCCTTCGCCAACGCCCGCGCCGACAGCCATGACTGGCCGGTGCTGCTGCATGGCGCGCAGTGGCTGCACCTGTCCGGGGTCAGCCCGGCGCTTGGCCCGGAGGCCGCACAGGCGACGCTGGATGCGGCCCGCGCCGCCGTGGCGATGGGGATCAAGGTGTCCTTCGATGGCAACTTCCGGCCCAAGCTGTGGGAGCGCTGGGGGGGCGACGCCCAGGCGATCCTGCGCGACCTGTTCGACTGCGCGCATATCGTTTTCGCCGACTACCGCGACATCGGTGTGGTGCTCGGCGGGCAGTTCGCGCAGGCCGATGCCCAGGCGCGCGTGGATGCGGCCGCGGCGATGGCCTTTGCCGCCTTCCCGCGCCTGCAGTACATGGCGTGCACCCAGCGCACCGCGCACAGCGTGGACCGGCATTCGCTCGGCGCGATGCTGCTCGGCCGCGACGGCACCCGTGCCATCGCCACGGAAGAGACGCTGACCGGCATCGTCGATCGCATCGGTGGCGGTGACGCGTTTGCCGCCGGCGTGCTGCACGGGCTGATCGAAGGCTTCGATGTCGAGGCCACGATCCGCTTCGGGTTGGCCGCCGGCTGCCTGAAACACTCCATTCCCGGTGACTTCAACCCGGTCGGCGTCGCCGACGTGATGGCCCTGGTGGGCGAAGGAAAATTCGATGTCCGGCGCTGATCCGCGCGTGCGCGCAATCCTGAAACTGGCACCGGTGATTCCGGTGTTCACCCCCAACGACATCGACGATGCGGTGCAGGTGGCCAACGCGCTGTTCCGCGGGGGTCTGCCGGTGATCGAGGTGACCCTGCGCACCCCGCGCGCGATGGACGCGATCAAGGCGATGGTCGAGGCCGTGCCCGAGGCGGTGATCGGCGCCGGCACCGCGCTCGAAGGCCGGCAGCTGGAGCAGCTCAAGGCCGTGGGTGGCCGCTTCGCGGTTTCGCCCGGCGCCACCGACCGGCTCTATGCCGCCGCGCGTGATGTCGACCTGCCGTTCCTGCCCGGCGTGGCCACCTCCTCGGAGTTGATGCGCGGGCTGGAGCACGGCCTGGACACGTTCAAGTTCTTCCCGGCGGTGCAGGCCGGCGGCGCGGCGATGCTGTCGGCGTGGAACGGCCCGTTCGGCGATGTGCGCTTCTGCCCGACCGGCGGGATCAGCGCGCAGACCGCGCCACAGTTCCTGCACCTGCCCAACGTGCTGTGCGTGGGCGGCTCGTGGCTGACCACCGGCGAGCTGCTGCAGTCACGCGACTGGGCCCGGATCGAGCAGCTGGCGCGCGAAGCGGCCGTGCTGGCCGGCTGATCCACCCGCCGGCGCCTCCTGCGCCGGTTACAGCGGACGGCTGTGGACCGCGGCCGCCGGCATGCGGTCCAGGGCCAGCCACGCGTCCTCGATCACCGCCCGGGCCTGGTCCCACTTCAAGCGCGATTCGCCGCGCGCCTGCTCCCAGTACGCGGCCAGTTCGGCCTCGGTGTCCCCGGTGCCCCGCGGCCAGTCGGCGGCATGGCTGGCCAGCGCGAAGGCATAGGCCGGATAGACATCCCGCCAGCGGGTGAATCCCTGGCGGCGGCGTTTGGCGTAGTCGGCCAGGCTGTATTGCAGGAAGTCCTGCGCCACCTCGTCGGCATCGGCCGCGCGGCGTTTGAAAACACCGCGGCGTATCGCCCCCAGATGGGCATTGAACAGCCGGGGGGCGGAGCGGTATTCCGGATGCTCTGGACGGTACATGGCACGAACCTCCCTGCGGGGTGGACACAGTTACCGCCACCGCCGTCAGCGGGTCGTGATCGCACCGTTACCCGGAGGTGAGCTGCTCACCGCTGGCGCGTCCACTGCCATTGCACGCCCACCGTGACGCTGCGGTCCGGGCCGGGCTCGTAGTAGCGCTGGTTGCCGTCGTTGACGATGACCGAGCCGATGTGGCGCTGGTCCAGCACATTGTCCAGCCGGGCGAACGCGCGCAGCGGGCCGTGCGGGGTGGACCACTGCCGTGCCGCCTCCAGGTTCACCAGAGCGTGGCCGGGCGCGCGCGCATCGCCCCGATCGTCGACGCCGAGGTCACTGGCGGCAACAAGTTCGGCCGCCCAGTGCCAGGTCCCCGGTTGCCACTGCCAGCGCGCGGACAGCTGCTGGCGCGGCACGCCCGGCAGGCGGGTTCCCGCGGCGACGCGGTTGCGCGGCGTGGTGCATGGCGCCGGCACGCCGGTGCAGGTCAGATAGCCCTCGCGCACCGTGGCCTGCAGCCAGGTCGCGGCCAGTTGCAGTTCCTGCGCTGCGCCGACCGGCTGGCGCCAGTCCAGTTCCACGCCCTGGCGGCGGGTGGCGCCGATATTCCGGTAGCTGCTGCGGCCGCCCACATTGGCCGCCACCGCCAGTTCGTCCTCGGTGTCGGCACGGAACAGCGCCAGCTCCAGCCGCGCCCCGCTGTGTCCGTGCCATTTGCCGCCCAGCTCGTAGCTGCGGCTGCGCGCCGCGGCCAGATCCAGCGCCAGCCCGGCACCGCCATCGGCGCGGTAGCCCAGCTCGTTGAAGGTCGGGGTCTCGAAGCCATGCCCGGCCGAGGCATACAGGCGCAGGGCGTCCGTGGCGCGGAACACCAGCCCGGCCACCGGCGTGGTCGCCGCATAGTCGCGCTGGCCGCTGTCGTCGGGATTGGCCGCGGTGCGGTAGTGGTCACGCGAGGCGAACCGCACCCGGCTGTGGCGCGCGCCCAGCAATGCCGACCCGCGCGAACTGAACTGCCACCACGCCTGCGCGAACTGGTCGATATTCCGCACCCGGTCATGCTGGTCGCGGCGCAGCCGCCCCTTGATCCCCACGGTGTCGCCGACAAAGTTCTCGTAGCCGGTACGGTGCTGGCGCTGGCGGTCGGCATTGGCACCCGCCACCAGGTCCAGCGGCTGCCCGGCCAGCGTGCCCTGCCAGGCCCAGCGCGCGTCCAGGCCGCCGTAACCGCTGTCCAGATCGATCACCCCGCCCGCGTGCAGCGGGCTGTTCTGCGGCCCCGGCGGAATAGCCAGGAACTGCTCGACCGCGCGCTGCCCGGCATAGCCCATCAGCCGCCAGGTCTGCCGCCCGCGCTCACGCGTGTAGACCAGGCCGGCCTGCTGCTGGGCGACCGATTTGCGGGTGTTGTACTGGCGCGCCACCGCCGTGGCCTGGCGCGGGTTCTCGCGCACCTGCGCCGCGCTCAGGCCCAGCGGATCCTGCGCGTGCGGTGCCTCCAGCGCGTTGAACAGCAGCGCCAGGCGCTGGCCGGGGGCCAGATCGAAATCCAGCCGGGTGTTGAGCGATTCGCGCCGCGCGGCGCTGTGCTGGCGCCAGCCCGCAGTGGAAAAGTGGTTGGCGGCCACGTTGTAGTGCATCGCAGCGGCCTGGCCCTTGAGCTGCACGCCGCTGCTGGACGTGGCATGGGCGCCATAGCTGCTGCGCAGCCGCCACGGATCACCGGGCTGGCCTTCTGCGCTCCACAGCTGCAACACGCCGCCGGAGGCGTTGCCATACAGCGCCGAGAACGGCCCGCGCAGCACCTCCACGCGCTCGGCACCGAGCAGGTTGAAATGCGACAGCTGGCCCTGGCCGTCGGGCATCGTCGCCGGCACCCCGTCGACCAGCAGCCGCACGCCGCGCACACCGAAGCTCGAACGCGCGCCAAAGCCACGGATCGACAGCTGCGTGTCCTGGGCCAGGTTCTGCCGTTCGCGCGCCAGCAGGCCGGGCACCCCGGCCAGCACTTCGGAAAGCAGCGCGCCCCGGCCGTTGTGGTTGCTGTCCACGTCCACCGTGGTGATGGCCGCCGGCAGTTCGACATCGGCCAGCGCCCGCACCCGGGCCGCCTGCACCTGCACGCGGTCCAGCGTCTGCGCTTCCGGCGCGGGCTCTTGCGCGGCGGCGGGCAGGGCCGCGAGCAGCCCGGAAAACAGGAAAAAACGCTTACATGCCGTCATCGCGCAATGATCGCCGATCCGGCACGGTGGCGGCAGCGCCGCGGAAGCGGAAGTTCCAGCTGAAACCCTGCCGTCAGCGGCTTCCAGCCCTGCTACGATGACGCGGTTCTGGCCGCCGCTGCATGCTTTCGCGCCGGACCGCCCCCACTTCCCGCCACTTGATACGAGTACCGCCGTGTCCTTCTTTGCAACTGTGGAACAGGTTCCTGGCGACCCGATTCTGGGTCTGACCGACGCTTACAACGCCGATACCCGCCCGACCAAGGTCAACCTGGGCGTGGGCATCTACTACGACGAGAGCGGCCGTATTCCGCTGCTGCGCGCGGTCAAACAGATCGAACAGCAGCTGGCCGCCGAGGCCAAACCGCGCGGCTACCTGCCGATCGACGGCCTGGCCGCCTATACCTCGGCCACCCGCGAGCTGGTGTTCGGCAAGGACTCGGAACTGGTTGCCGCCGGCCGTGTCGCCACCACCCAGACCGTGGGCGGTTCGGGCGCGCTGCGCGTGGGCGCCGAGCTGCTGGCCCACACGCTGCCGCACGCCACCGTGGCCATCTCCAACCCGAGCTGGGAAAACCACCGCGCGGTGTTCACCGCGGCCGGCTTCAAGGTGGTGGATTACACCTACTTCGACGCCGCCCGCCACGGCCTGGACTTCGACGGCATGCTCGCCGACCTGGCCAAGCTGGCACCGGGCACCACGGTGCTGCTGCACGCCTGCTGCCACAATCCGACCGGCGCGGACCTGACCGAGGCGCAGTGGAAGCAGGTCGCCGCGCTGCTGAAGGAACGCCAGCTGTTCCCGTTCATCGACATGGCCTACCAGGGCTTTGACAAGGGCATCGCCGAGGACGGCGTGGCCGTGCGCATCGTCGCCGAGGCCGGCATCGACAGCTTCATCGTCGCCAACTCCTACTCCAAGTCGTTCTCGCTGTATGGCGAGCGCGTCGGCGCGCTGTCGGTGGTCGCGGCCGACGCCGCGCAGTCCAGGGCGGTGCAGTCGCACATCAAGCGCATCATCCGCACCATCTACTCCAGCCCGTCCACCCACGGTGCCGCGCTGGTGGCCGGGGTGCTGGGCAGCACCGAGCTGCGCGCGATGTGGGAAGAGGAGCTGGGCCAGATGCGCACCCGCATCCACGCCCTGCGCGCCGGACTGGTGGCCAAACTGGCCGAACTGGGCGCACCGGAGTTCGCCTTCATCCAGCAGCAGGCCGGCATGTTCTCCTACTCGGGGCTGAGCCGCGCGCAGGTGGATACGCTGCGGGACGAGTACGGCATCTACGCCGTCGGCACCGGCCGCATCTGCGTGGCCGCACTGAACCAGGGCAACCTGGATTACGTGGCCAAGGCCGTGTGCGCGGTCAGCCGCGGCTGAGCACCGGCCATGCGCCAGTGACACAAAAAGCCCGGGGAAACCCGGGCTTTTTTGGTATCCCGGCGGGCGTCACGCCCGAGGTCCGCAGCCCGGACAAGCCGGAGGCCGGGAACCGGCGCCTGTCCGTTTTCCCGCCGTCTCATCCCGTCCCCCAGGCCACCAGCGCCGCCCCGATCACCATCCCGCCCAGGCCGGCGCTGACGATGCCGCCATAGCGGGCCCCGCCACTGAGGAAGGCCAGCACCGACTTGGCCAGCGACGCCGACGCCAGCAGGGCGATCACCCCCCAGCGCGCCTTGCCCAGCTCCAGGCCACCGGAGGCGGTGAGGCTGGCGATGCTGGCCGCCGCCGCGTGCAGTTCGGCCAGCCCCGCCACCGTCGCCCCCACCAGCGCGCCGGCCTGCCCGAATACCCGGCGCAGCCCTTCAGACAGCAACAGCACCGCTGCGATGGCCACGGCGATCATCAGCGCGTGCTGCAACTGGAACGCCTTGGCGGTGGAGGTTTCCGGAACCGATTCATCCGGCACATGGCGCAGACCCAGCGCCGCAAAACCCAGCAGCACCAGCGCCGCGGTCAGCAGCGGCCAGGCACTGGCCTGCAACAGCGCAGGCGAGGTGGTACCGAGGATCGCGGCGAACAGCAGCAGCGAAGCCAGATTGGCCAGCAGCGCGGCCGATGCCGAGGGTGCCACCAGCATCGGTGAGGCACGGCTGCTGCGACCGAACCCGGCCACCGAAGCGGTAGAGGAGGCGAAGCCGGAAAGGAAACCGGCCACCGGCAGGCCCCAGCGCGCGCCCACCGCACGCAACCCGACATGGCCCAGCATTCCGGTGCCCATCACCAGCACGACGATCTGCCAGAGCTTGTACGGCACCAGCACTGCCCAGGGGTCCACCGCTGTCACCGGCAACGTCGGCAGCACCACCAGCGCGCAGGCTGCCAGCAGCAGGGCATCGCGCATTTCCTGGTCGCTGATCAGCTCGCGGCTGAAACGTGCCAGCGGGGCCTTGGCCCACAGCAGGATCGCCACCACCACCCCCAGCGCGGCGGCCAGCGCGCGCTGTTGCAACGCCAACCCGCCCAGCAGCACGGTGGTCAGCATGGTGATCTCCCCCGTCAGGCCCGGGTCGTCGGCGGACGTGGCGCGGTAGCTGGTCCATGCCAGTGCCGCAGCGGCCAGCAGCGCCACCAGGAAAGCCGGCGGACCGAGCAGCATGGCCACTGTCCCCATCAGCGCCAGCAACGCATGGGTGCGTACCCCCGCCTGCAGCGGGCGGCCGTTGCCATGCTGACGCTCGCGCACCGCGCCGATCAGCAGCCCGATACCCAGTGCCGACAGCAGCCCCTGTGTCACCTGATTCCAGTCCATGCCACTCCCCTTGCAGGTCCTGCCATGGTACGAGCCCTGTAGATAAAGCCAATGGCCGGCGCGCGGGTCGATCCTGTCCACAAACGGACATGGCATGACCGCTGGCTCGAAAAAAACAGCCCGACCCACGACAATGGCGCTCCTTTCGCCTGAAGGTGGTCCTTGCCCATGTCCCGCACGTCGTTGACCCGCTTCCTGATTGAAGAGCAGCACGCCCAGCGCATCAATGCCGACCTGCGCCAGCTGGTGGCGGTGGTGGCCCGCGCCTGCACCAGCATCTCGATCGCGGTGAGCAAGGGCGCCCTGGGCGGCGTGCTCGGTGATGCCGGTACCGGCAACGTGCAGGGCGAGGCGCAAAAGAAGCTGGACGTGATTTCCAACGAGATCCTGCTCGAAGCCAATGCCTGGGGCGGCCACCTGGCGGCGTGCGCCTCGGAGGAGATGGACCACAGCCAGCGGGTGCCCTCGGAATATCCACAGGGCGACTTCCTGCTGCTGTTCGATCCGCTCGACGGCAGCTCCAACATCGACGTGAACGTGTCCGTCGGCACCATTTTCTCGGTGCTGCGGGCACCCGAGGGTGTGGATAACCCTGGGGATGAACATTTCCTGCAGGCCGGCACCCGGCAGGTCGCGGCCGGCTACTGCATCTACGGACCGAGCACGATGCTGGTGCTGACCGTGGGCCACGGCACCCATGCCTTCACCCTGGACCGCGAAACCGGCGAGTTCGTGCTGACCCAGCGCGGCATGCAGATCCCGGCCGACACCCAGGAATTCGCCATCAACATGTCCAACCAGCGCCACTGGGAGGCGCCGATGCAGGCCTATGTGACCGACCTGCTGGCCGGCAAGGACGGCGTGCGCGGCAAGAACTTCAACATGCGCTGGATCGCCTCGATGGTCGCCGACGTGCACCGCATCCTCACCCGCGGCGGCATCTTCATCTACCCGTGGGACAGCAAGGATCCGTCCAAGGCCGGCAAGCTGCGCCTGATGTACGAAGCCAACCCGATGTCTCTGCTGGTCGAGCAGGCCGGCGGTGCCGCCACCAACGGCCGTGAGCGCATCCTCGATGTCGCCCCGGAGCAGCTGCACCAGCGCGTGCCGGTGTTCCTGGGCTCCAAACACGAAGTGGCCGAAGCCACCCGTTACCACCGCGAGCACGACGCCAGGTAATCCCGATTGCCGGCCACTGTGCGCCCGCGGCCACCGGCAACGTTCCGGTGGCCGTTTTCTTTGCCGCGCTCAGAACAGCTCGCCCTGCGGTGAGGGCTTCTTCGGCGGCAGCGGCGCGATGAACTTGCCGCAGTCCAGCGCCGGCCATTGCTGGCGCGAGGCGTTGTTGAAGCCCAGCCGCTTGCTGGCCAGCTTGAAACGGTTGGCCAGCAGCTCGGCGTAGGCGCCTTGGCCGCGCATGCGCGTACCGAACCGGCTGTCGTAGTCCTTGCCGCCGCGCAGCTGGTTGATGGTGCTCATCACGTGCTCGGCGCGCTGTGGATAATGTGTCTGCAGCCAGTCGCGGAACAGCGGCGCCACCTCATAGGGCAGGCGCAGCAGCACGTAGCCGGCACTGCCGGCACCGGCCCCGCGCGCGGCCTCCAGCACCGCTTCCAGTTCGGCGTCATTGATCCACGGAATCACCGGCGCCACCATCACGCCCACCGGAATGCCGGCCTCGCTCAGGCGGCGCATCGCGCGCAACCGGGCATGTGGGGCCGAGGCGCGCGGTTCGAGCTTGGCCGACAGGTGCGGGTCCAGCGAGGTCACCGAGAAGTGCACGCTGACCAGCTGCTGCGCGGCCAGTGGCGCCAGCAGATCGATGTCGCGCTCGACCAGCGCGTTCTTGGTGATCAGCGAAAACGGATGCCTGGTTTCGGCCAGCACCTCGATCAGCTGGCGGGTGATGCCCAGCTTGCGTTCGATCGGCTGGTAGGCATCGGTGTTGATGCCCAGCGCGATCGGCTGCGGCACGTAGCCCGGTTTGGCCAGTTCGCGGCGCAGCACCTCGGCGGCGTTGGTCTTGGCGAAGAGCTTGGTTTCGAAATCCAGGCCGGGGGACAAGTTGAGGTAGGCGTGGCTGGGCCGGGCGAAACAGTACGAGCAGCCGTGCTCGCAGCCGCGGTACGGATTGACCGACTGGCTGAAACCCACGTCCGGCGAATTGTTGCGGCTGATGATGCTGCGCGCGATTTCCGGACGCACGTCGGTACGCAGCCGTGGCGCGACGAACTCCTCGCTCTCATCGGCCGACCAGCCGTCGTCGACGGCTTCGGCAATCCGGGTTTCGAAACGGCCGGCAAGGTGGCTGGTCGCACCGCGGCCTTTGATGGGGGTGGGTGTAGGCATGCGCCTACGCTAGCGCGCGGCCGTCGCAGCGGGCGCGACGGGCCGTATTCAGCGCCCGCGCGCTTCAGCCGGCAGTCTGCTTGGCGTGGCCGTGGATCACCAGCGTGGCGCTCATCCCGGCGCTGAGCACCGCGCCCTCGGGCACCGAATGCGGATCGATGCTGACCCGCACCGGCACGCGCTGGGCCAGCCGCACCCAGTTGAAGGTGGGCTCGACCTCGGCCAGCAGGTGGCTGCCGGTCGGGCCGGCCGCATCGGCGATGCCGGTGGCGATGCCTTCGACGGTGCCGCGCAGGTGCACGCCGCCGGCCATCAGGCGGATATCCACCGCATCGCCGCGATGGATCCTGGGCAGCTTGGTTTCCTCGAAGTAGCCGTAGACCCACAGGCCTTCACTGGCCACCAGCGCCATGCGCGGGACACCGGCGGCGGCATAGTCGCCCACCCGCACGTCCAGATTGGTGATGCTGCCGTCGGCGCTGGCCCGCACCTGCGTGCGCGCCAGGTCCAGCCGTGCACGCTCCAGGGCAACCTGGGCCTGCTGCAATGCGGCCACGGCCTGCTGGCGGCTGGCGCTGGCGGCATGGGTGCCGGCCTGGGCCTGTTTCCAGCTGGCCTGCGCGGCCTGGGCCAGGGCACGGGCGTCGGCCTGTGCTTCGCGCGAGACCACGCCGTCGAGCCGGGCACGACGCTGCGCCTGTTCCTGCCGCATCAGGTACTCGGCCTGGCTGGCGCTGGCCCCGGCCGCGGCGGCCGAGGTGCTGGCGCCGGCGGCACGCGCGGCGGCTTCGGCGGCGCGCAGGTCGGCTTCGGCCTGGGCCACGGCCAGCTGGTAGCGCTGCGGATCGACCACGAACAGCAGTTCGCCTTTTTTCACCGGCTGGTTGTCCCGCACCGCGACTTCGGTGACCAGGCCGGACACGTCCGGCGCGATACGCACCACCTCGGCCCGCAGGCGCGCATCGCGCGTCCACGGCGAGAGCATGTACTGGTGCCAGACCACGTAGGCCATCACTGCAGCCAGCAGCACAACCACGCAGGTGACACCGCCTCGGATCAGGCTGGCGGTCTTCATCGGGAACCTCGGTCAGGAAAAGGGGGGAAGAAACAGCAGCAGCGCCGCGCAGTAGACGCTGGCAAACAGCGCCACCCGTACCAGCGACGGATGCAGCGCGCGGCGATACAGGCCAACCCGGCCCAGCCCGAAATCGAGCAGGCCAAACACCGGCAACAACAGCACCACCAGCACCAGCGCACCGGGGAAGTAGATGTCGCCGATGGAAATTTCATACGGCATGGCGGGCCTCCTTCAGGCGGTGGTGGCGGCGCGAACGTTGCACGTAGGTGGCCAGCACGGTGGCGCTGTCTTCCAGGCTCATCTGCAGCAGCAACAGGTGCTCGCGCACGCGGCGCAATCGCTGCGGTTGCGGGCCGGACAGTCCGCCCAGTGCCGCCTGCACACTGTCCTGGGCCGCCTGCAGGGTCTGCGCGCGCGGCGTGAGGTACAACTGGCCGAGGCGGGCCAGCGCCTGGCCGATCTGCCGTTGCAGGGCCGGCGGCAATGATTGTTCGGCCAGGTCATGGCGCAGGTCGATCGCACTGTGGCCGGCCTCGTGCACCAGCAGCGCCCATTCGAACAGCTGCCGCGAGGCGCGGCTGCCCGGGGTGGTGCAGCTGGCCACCTGCTGGAACAGCTCGCGGCTGACGCTCTCGAACTTCGGCAGCAGGCCGGGCAGCGGCGCGCTCACCGCCAGCTGCACCTGCGCGCGCAGCCGTTCGAGCAGACGCCGCTGGCGCTGTTTGCCGCCCGGCAATCCCGGCACCAGCATGAACACCGCCATCGCCACGCACGCGCCGATAGCCAGCGTCAGCGAGTTGTCCAGATAGGCCTGCGCACTGGGGTGGAACGACGGCCCCAGGTTCCACGAGACCAGGATGCCGACATTGAGCGCCATGCCGGTCACCGCAAACCGGGGGCGGGTGGAGATGTACAGCGCGGCGATCATCGTCGGCAGGGTGACCAGCACCAGCAGCGGGTAGTCGGTGGCCAGCGCCAGCGCGATGAAGCCGGGCAGGGCGAAGAACGGTGCCACCAGATGACCGAGGGTGGCACGCCGTACCACCCACAGCGGGTCCGGAGCGGCCGAGGCCATCGCCACCAGCGCGGACACGCCGAACACCGCCAGTCCGCCTTGGTTCCAGCTGCTGCACAACCACAGCAACGACAGCGACAGCATCACCACGAAGCAGCGCGTGGCCGCCAGGGCAATCGCGTACCCGTCCTGGGCACGGGTGAAGCGCACCTTGGACAGCCGCGGCGCACGCGCGCGCAACGCGCCCTTGCCGCGTTCCATCCGCGCCTTGGCCTGCACATAGGCATGCAGCTCCTCGGCGAAGCGGCGTACCAGCAGCGCGCTGGCATCAAAGCCGTCCGCGCGCGTGGGCGGCAGCTGCCGCCGCTGTTGCGCCAACGCGCCTTCCAGCTGTTGTCCCAAGTGACGCAGGCGCGTGGCCAGTGCAAGCCGGTCGCCGCGCAGCGTCGGGTCCTCCAGCAGCAACGGCAGCGGCTGCAGCACGCTGCGCACCGCGGCGACCACCTCGTCCTCGCCGCGACGCCGCATCCGGTCCATGTGGTGGTGCAGCGCCTGGAACCGCGAGGTCGCGGCCATGAAGTGCTGGTTGATCAGCTTGAGCTGGCCGTTGCGGCTGCGCAGGATCGGATCGTCGAAATACGCGGTGGCACGCAGCTCCTCGAACTGCAGCGCGCCTTGCACCACGCGGCTCTGGGTGCGTTCGATCACCTCGAAACCCTGCAGGCGCCCGCCGATCGCACCGGCGACGAAATCCAGGAAGTCGTTGAGGTTGCCGTCATCGGCCGCGCGCAGGCCGGCGCGCAGGCGGTTGGGCCACAGCACGTCGAACACGATGCTGGTCACCGCCATGCCCAGCAGCACTTCACCGGTGCGTTCCAGCGCGCTGTTGAGGATGTGCTGGGGCTGGTGGATCACCGGCAGCATGATCATCGCCACCGTGTAGCCGGCCAACACGAAGCCATAGGAGGCCATGCCGCGGCTCCACACCGAGCCGCCGGCACAGAAGCCGGCCCACAGCGCCATCACCGTCACCAGCATCACCGGGCTCTGCGGAAGCAGCGCCACGATCAGCACCGCCATCGCACAGCCGACCACGGTGCCGAGCCCGCGATAGAACGCCTTGGCCAGGACCATGCCGGTATTGCGGTTCATCACCACCAGCACGGTGATCATCGCCGTGCCCGGCGAACTCATCCCCAGCCACATCGCGATCCAGCCGGACAGGTACAGGGCCACCAGCACCTTGCCGATGTAGGCCCAGACCGCCCCCTCGCCGGTCATGGCGTGACGCAGCGTGCCGGTCCAGCGGGACAGCTTCCGGGCACCCGGTGCGCACTCAGCCGGATGCGTACTCATGCGCGGGTTTCCAGCCCCGCCAGCACGCGCGTGAGCAGTGCCTCCATCTGCTGCAGCTCCTGTGCTTCCACTCCGCTGAAAAAGCGCTGCAGCTGCGCGATCACCGCCGGCATCACGGTTTCGATCAGCTGCTCGCCGGCGGCGGTAAGCCGCACCACCAGCTTGCGGCGGTCTTCCCCGCTGGGTTCACGGCTGACCAGGCCCTTGGCCAGCAGCTGGTCGATCAGGCGGGTGACGTTGGAGGACTTTTCGCTGGCGGCCTCGCTGATCTGCGACGGACTCAGGCCCGCTTCGGAGCCGTCGAGCATCATCAGCACGTTGTACTCGGGATGGCTGATGCCGTAATCGCGCAACAAGGCGTTGCCGTGATCGCAGAACAGCTTGTGCACCAGCTTGACCAGCCGCGCCAGCATGGCCTGGTCACGGGGAAAGCCGGGATGGCGAGCGCTGCTGATCGCCAGCTTCTCATCGATGCTGGCGTAGCCGCTGGCTGCCGGGAGCTGTTTATCCATCCCGGTATATTACACTTGTGTACAAATTGACGCAACGCAACATCAGCTCCCCGCGCGCGCCTCCCGCCCGCAGCTAGAATCGGCCCATGCGCCAAACCCTCCAAGAGCTGTGGACAAGCCTGTCGAGCATTCCCCACTGGGGGCAGATCCTGGCGGTGGCCTATGTGGCCTATCTGCTGGTGCTGGCCGGCTACATCGTGCTGCAGAAGCGCGAGCCGGTCGCGACGCTGAGCTGGATCCTGTCGCTGGCGGCGCTGCCATACATCGGCCTGTTCGTGTTCTACCTGTTCGGTCCGCAGAAGATCGTGCGCCAGCGCCTGCGCCGCGGCCGTTCACGCGCGGGCATGGGCACCTACGAGGCGGTCTGTCCGCCCGATACCCGCTGCACCGAACTGGCGCGGGTAGGGCAGGCGACCACCGGGCTGGCGCCAAGCACCGCGACCGCGGTGGACTGGCTGGTGGATGGCGCGGCGACCTATGCGGCGATCCTGGCCGCCATCGGCGACGCCCGCCGCCATGTGAATCTGGAGTACTACATCTTCGAGCCCGACCACGCCGGCACCGCGATGCGCGATGCGCTGGTCGCGCGCGCCCGCGCCGGGGTCAAGGTACGGCTGCTGCTCGACGCGGTGGGTTCCTCGAAGATCCGGCGCCGCTTCCTGCAACCGCTGCTGGACGCCGGCGGCGAGGTGGCCTGGTTCCATCCGCGGCAGCTGCTCAAGCCGTTCAAACGGCCATGGCTGAACCTGCGCACCCACCGCAAGCTGGTGGTGGTCGATGGCGAGATCGCCTTCACCGGCGGCATCAACGTCACCGACGAGGAGGACGACAGCCGCAATGCCAACGCCTACCGTGACCTGCACATGCGCATCCGCGGCCATGTTGTCCACAGCCTGCAGCTGGTGTTTCTGGAGGACTGGATCTACGCCACCGGCCAGGCGCCGGAACGCTTCGAGCGCGGCGACCTGTTCCCGGCCACGGTGCCGGCCCGCGAGTGCGGCCAGATCAACGCGCAGGTGCTGGTGTCCGGGCCGGATTCGGCCTGGGAGGCGATCCACCGCCTGCATGTGGCCGCCATCCAGGAAGCCAAGCGGCGCGTGTGGCTGGTGACGCCGTACTTTGTGCCGGGCGAGGCCGCGCGCATGGCGCTGACCTCGGCCGCACTCGGCGGGCTGGATACCCGACTGATGGTGCCCAAGCTCAGCGACTCGCGATTCGTCACCTTTGCCGCGCGTTCCTATTTCGACGAGCTGCTCGAAGCGGGGGTGCGCATCTACGAATACGGCCCACGCATGCTGCACAGCAAGGCCTTCATCGCCGATGACAGCACCTGCATCGTCGGCACCGCCAATTTCGACCATCGCAGTTTCCGCCTGAATTTCGAGCTGTCGATGATGTACAGCGACCGCCAGCTGACCGCCGAACTGGACGCCATCCTGCAAGCCGAGTTCGACCGTGCCGTCGAGGTGCAGCCCAACCGCAGCCGTTCGCTGTGGCGCCAGCGTCTGCCCGAAGCATTCGCACGGCTGGCGTCCCCCTTGCTCTGATACGCGACGGCGGCACGTGGAACCGTGCCGGCCCGCCCCGTTACACTTCCTTCCCTCTACCGGGAGATCGTCATGTACTGGCTGTTCCTGCTGCTCGCGCTGGGTGCGTTCGTGCTCGCCATCTCGGCCACACAGACCTGGCTGCTGTTGCTCTCGCTGCTGGCATCGCTGGTGTTTGCGCTGCTGTGGGTGAAGGGCCTGTATGCCGCCCGTATCGGCGGCGCTCTGACCGATGCACCGCGTGCGTTGCATCCGGCGGAACTGCAGGCACTGCGCGAACAGTTCCGCGTCGATGCCGCCGCACCGACCGTCGCTCCGCCTCCCCCAGTGCAGCCGGCAACGCCGGATCGGGAATCCCCGCAGCCATGACCTTCCTCAGCGTCAACGTCAACAAGATCGCGGTGCTGCGCAATTCGCGCGGCGGGGGGGAGCCTGACGTGGTACGGGCGGCGATGACCTGTCTGCGCGCCGGTGCGCACGGCATCACCGTGCATCCGCGCCCGGACCAGCGCCATATCCGCGCCGACGACGTGCTGGCGTTGTCCGCACTGACCCAGCAGCACGGGGTTGAATTCAATATCGAAGGCAATCCGTTCGCCCCGCCGCGCGAGGGCTATCCGGGCCTGCTGCCGCTGTGCGAGCAGACCCGCCCGGCCCAGGCCACCCTGGTACCCGATGGGGATGGCCAGCTGACCTCCGATCACGGCTTCGACTTCGCCCGGGATGGGGAACGCCTGCGCCCGCTGATCGCCGCACTCAAAAGCTACGGCTGCCGGGTCAGCCTGTTCGTCGATGCCGGCAATCCCGCCATTGCCCAGGCCGCCGCGCTCGGCGCCGACCGCGTCGAGCTGTACACCGGCCCCTACGCCGAAGCCTTTGCCGAAGGGGATCCAACCGCCACCCTTGCGGTGTTTGCCGACGCCGCGCGCCGCGCGCAGGCCGCCGGTCTTGGGGTCAATGCCGGCCATGATCTGTCGCAGGCCAACCTGGCCACGTTCCTGCGCCACGTACCCGACGTGCAGGAAGTCTCCATCGGCCATGCGCTGATCAGCGAAGCCCTGTACGAGGGGCTGGAGACCACCGTCGGCGGATATCTCGCCGCGATCAGCGGGGCCGAATCCGGCAACGCCTGAGGGTCGCCCCGGCACGCAGGCGTTCCACCGGACTGCCGCTCACCGCACCAGCGCGGCAGCGCTTCTACCTCGTCCACCACTGGTGGGCGGGGAGCCTTCGCGCTTTGGAGCAGACCTTTTTCGCAGTCTCTGCGGGCTGCACGCGTCCCTCAAAGCGGCGGGCGGCCAGGCGGTGCAGGAAAGGCACGTGCTCCGCGCAGGTTGCTTCACCTGCCACGGAGAAGGAAGTGCTCCCCGCCGCTGCGCGTACGCGTGCGCCCGGCCACGTGGTGGGTGCGCACGTCCGTACTGCCGTTGCGAAGCACCTGAAAAGGCAGCGCTCCCGCGGCTCTCCAAGCCATCCGCGCCAAGGGTGGGGGCACCTGTGTCCCGCAACCGCACCACACAGGCCGCCCCGCGCGGCACCTTGTCGGGCGCGTATAAAACAAGAGGGCGGCTCCGCCGGCTACCGCAGGAGCGTCATTGCGCACGCCCTCGGCATGTCCAACAACTACCATCGCAACAGGCGGCAACACGGTGCCCGGCTTGCCCACAGCGCCGGGGTTTCATTAAGGAGAGCCGCGAGTGCCAGCGACTGCGCGCGCGGGCGAAGAACGCCGGGCAAAAAAAACGCCCCCGATTGCTCGAGGGCGTTTTCCAGTCGCGTCATGACTTGGTGTTGCGTATTACTGTACGAAACCGATCTTGAGCATGCGGGCGTTCTTGGCCTGGGCCAGAATCTTGGCCATGACCTCGTACTCCGAATCCGGATTGGCGTCGATGCGAAGTTCCGGCTGGTTGGTCGGATCCTTCTGTACTTCCTCTTCCATGCGCTGCTGCAGCTCAGCCACGTTGACCGGACTGTTGTTCCAGTACACCTGGTTGCTGGCATCCACACGCAGCTCGATCGGCGGCGGCGGTTCCTTGAGCTGCGGCGGCGGGTTGATCACCCGCTGCGGCAGATCCACGGCGATCGGGTAGGTCATGATCGGCGCGGTCACAATGAAGATGATCAGCAGCACCAGCATCACGTCCACGAGGGGCGTCACGTTGATGTCGGCCATGGGGCCCTTGTTACCACCACTACTGAAAGCCATCGCTTATTGCCCCTTTTCTTTGGTGGCAACGAAACCGACGTCCAACATGCCCTGGCCCTGCGCGATCTTGGTGACTTCGTTGATCACCTTCATCTTGGTGGTCTTGTCACCACGCAAGTTGAGCGGAGGCTGGGGGGTCTGCTGGGCAGCCGTGGCGAAACGCGATTCCAAGGTCTCCTTGGAGACCTCTTCGTCGTTCCAGTAGAGCGAACCGTCTTCCTTGACTGCCACCGTAATCGGGCTCGGGCGCTTTTCGGCGTCGTCCGGATTGATGACCAGGTTGGCCTCTGGCAGCTCGACCTTGACCTTGTGGGACATCAGGGGAGCCGTGATGATGAAGATGATCAGCAGCACCAACATCACGTCCACGAGGGGCGTCACGTTGATGTCGGCCATGGGGCCGCTGCTGTTGTCACTACTGAAAGCCATAACGGGCTCCGTCTATATCGTTGCGAGGACTGCTTGGCTTGCCGGATTAGCGGACGCGCGAACCGGTGGCGAAGAAGTCGTGCAGATCGTGGGCGAAGGTGTCGAACTTGCTGACCGTCGCGCTGTTGATCTTGCTGAAGAAGTTGAAGGCGAACACGGCCGGGATAGCCACGAACAGACCGATGGCGGTCATGATCAGGGCTTCACCCACCGGGCCGGCAACGGCGTCGATCGAGGCCGAACCGGTGGCACCGATCTTGATCAGCGCGCCGTAGATGCCCCACACGGTACCCAGCAGACCCACGAACGGAGCGGTCGCACCGACGGTGGCCAGCAGGATCATACCACCCTGCAGCTTGTTGGATTCGCGGGTCACGGCCTGACGCAGGGCGCGGTCCACAAACTCAGAACGGCTCAGGGTTTCGCCGGCACCAGCCTGCTGGTGATGGGCGGCCGCCTGGGCAGCGTCCAGGGCAATCTTGGAGAACGGCTCCGAAGCGGCCTGCTCTTCCATCGCACGGACAGCTTCCTGCGCGTTCGGGGCATCCCAGAACAGGCTCGGCACGCGGTCAGAAGCGGACTTCAGGCGCGCGGTGCGGAAGGTGTTGATGACCGTCCAGTACCAGGACATGGCCGACATCACCACCAGGGTGATCAGCACGACCCAAGAGACGGCGAAGTCGCCCGGCTGGGAGGTCATCTCGTGGATCAGGTGCTCGAAGCCCATCTGCGAGAGCGCGTTGTTTGCGTTGCCCCCGGCAGCAGCGGCGATGAAAATTTCCTGCAGCATGACGCTTACCTTTGTTGTGTGTGGTGTTAAAGGGTGTAGCTAAGTACGAAAAACGTTCCGCGGGGGCGGCCGTCAGGGCCGCCGCCGGGATCAGCTCAGCGCAAAGTTGACCGGGACGCGGACGCGACCAGCTGCCTTCGCCCCACCGCTCTGGGCGGGGTTGAACTTCCACTTGCGCGCCGCTTCCATTGCAGCCCGGTCGAGATCGCGATTGCGACTGGACTTCTCGACAGACACATTGGTGACATTGCCGTTGGCATCGACATCAATGATCAGGATGACCTCGCCCTGGATACCGGCGCGGAAAGCGGCCGGCGGATAACGCGGCGGGTTCATGTTCTTGGACGAGATGTCCACGCTGGCCTGGATGTCGACCGGAGGCGCCCGCGGAGCCGGCGGCGACGGTGGCGTCACCACGTCGGTGGGACGCGGTTCAGCGACGTCGATCGGCGGTGCTTCCGGCGGCGGCGGCAACGGCGAGGGCTTCGGCGGCGCGAGGTTCTTGACCGGCGGCGGCGGGGTATCCGTCGGCGGCGGCGGCGGCGGCGGTGGCGGAGGCGGCGGCGGCGCGTCGACCAGCGTCACCATGACATTGCGTTCCTTTTCCGCGGCGGCCTTGGGAGCCACGGCAGGAATCAGAAGCATCATCAGGGCTGCAAGATGCAGTGCGATTACAAAGGCGATACCGGCGATACGGGGCCAGCTCAGACCCTTATCTTTCTCGCCGTCATACCTGTGGTGGAAGACCAGTTGTTCCGTCATGCGCCAAGAGCTCTTTAGTGGGGTCGGGACGACGCTGTTATGGCGCCCCTGATTCAGCGGTGCATGACACCGCAGGAACCTCCAAGCTTATACCAATCCTGACCAGCTGCGCATCACAAATGCAGCTGTTCAGGCGTTATTCCTGCTTACTTCAGGTTGATGATTTTGTTTGCATCAGCCGGGTTTTTGACACCCTTGGCCAACGCGTCCCGCGCGGCCTGCTTGGCCTCCGGAATACGCCCCTCCGAGTGCAGCACACGTGCCAGATTCAGGTACGTCTCGCCATCCTTGGAAAGCGGCGCCGCCTTGCGCCACGCGTCAATCGCCTGCGGTACCTGGTCGCTGTAGTAGTACGACTGCGCCAGTGCCAGGTAGACCTGGTGGTCCGGCTTGAGGATGCCCTTCTCCAGGCCCTCGTTGATCACCGCAATGACGTCCCGTTCCTTGTTGTCGGTGTTGGCATAGATCGAGTACAGCTGCTTGTACTCGCGCTCTTCTGTGAGCTGGCCAGCGGCGCGCAGTTTGTCCATCACCGCGGCCGCCTTGTCCATCTGGTCGGCCTGCATGTACATGCTGGCCAGATTCAATTGCGCCTTCTTGTCGGCCGGATTCTTGGCCGCCAGTGCTTCGGCTTCCTTGACCGCTTCAGCGGTCTGGCCCGCTTCGGCGTAGGCGGCCATCAGCAGCTGGTTCCAGTTGTCCTTGGGCTCGGGCGAAGCGGCGATGGCCGCCTTCAGCACCGGAATGGCTTCGGCATACTTTTCAGTCTGGTACAGCGCCTGGCCCTTGATGACCAGTTCTTCCGGCTTGGCCGACTTGGACTCGGCAAAGTACTTGTCCAGAGTGGCCAGCCCCTCGGCGTACTGCTCGTCCTGCAGCTGCAGCTGGGCCAGCATCAACATCGCCTGGAAGTGGCCGTTGTTGTCCAGCTGGTTCAGCGCGATGGCCTGCTGCAGATACTGCTTGGTGGCGGCGCCATCATCCAGGTTGTAGGCCGCCTGTGAGGCGAGCTGGTTGGCAACGGCCTTGTCGTAATCGTTGGCATCGGCCGAGGCGATGATTTCATCGGCCAGCGTGCGGGTCTGCGCGTAGTCGTCCTTGTTGTACGCGGCGAACAGCTTCTGCAGCTTGCCGCCCATCTTCGAAGAAGGCTTGCCGTTCGGCTCGGTGCGGGTGGCTTCCGGAAAGAGCACTTCAGCCTTGGCGCTCCCCTTGCTGCGACGCTCGTTGCGATCAGACGAACGCGCCTGGGCAAAGGCATCGGCAACCACAACACCGCCGAGCAGGGTCGCAATCAGAACGGAAAGCACTGCTTTCTTGGGGCTGTGGGAAATCATGGTTCACCTCGTTGAAACCGCCAGGGCGGCACTGAAAACGGACGGTCTGGAAAAAGCAGAGCCGGCAAACGTACCAGAAAATATTTGATGGAGAAATCACTTCCGATGCTGTATTGCACCAATGTCCAGGGGACTGCCCGCATCGGTCGCCCCGGGTCAACCGCAGCGCGGGATGCGGCCCGCCTGGCGCGCCTGCTGGTAAACGGGCTGCAACATCGGGATATCGCGTTGCAGTTGGCGGATGCGGTTGGCCGGATCGGGATGGGTGGAGAGCCACTGCGGCGAACGGTTGCCGCCGGCCGCCATCATGTTCTGCCACAGATCCACCGCCTGGGCCGGGTCAAAACCGGCCTGCGCCATCAACCGCTGGCCTACCTCATCGGCTTCACCTTCCTGGGTGCGTGAGCCCGGCAGCAGGATCAGCCCCTGCGCGCCGAGGCCGCCGAACTGGTTGACCACGCTAGTTCCCGCATCGCCATAGGCCGCGCCGGCCAATGCGCCGATGATGCCCAGTCCGATCTGGGTGCCCTGCTGGCGGGTCAGGCGCTCTTCGTGGTGACGCGAGATCACATGGCCGATTTCGTGGCCGATCACCGCGGCCAGCTGATCCTGGTTTTTGGCGGCACTGAAAATGCCGGTATTGACGCCCACTTTTCCGCCTGGCAATGCGAAGGCGTTGGGCTCCTTGTCGACGAACAGCGCGGTTTCCCAACGTACGCCACGGTACTGGGCAGGCAGCTGCGCGACCAGGGCATTGACCACGCACTGCACATAGCCGTTCTGGGTGCCGTCGCGGCTCAGGGTCTGCTTGGCCTTGATCTCGGAAAATGCCTGCGCGCCGAGTTGATCCAGCTGCTGCTGGGACACGCCACCGACCACCTGGCGGCGCCCGGTGGGCGAGGTGGTGGTGGCGCAGGCGCTCAGCAGCAAACCGATGGTCAACGCACAAAGAATCGATTTCACGCAAGCCCCCTTATTCATGCCCGCAGTGTGCGGGCGGCTGGCTTAATTTTCCGTCAATCCGACGTGCAGATTTAGCCGGTACCGAACACCACCAGCGCGCCCAGAGCGATGGCATTGTTGATCGCATGGGCGGCGATGGCAGCCCACAGCGTGCCGGTCTTGCGGTACAGCCACGCGAAGGCCGCGCCCATGCCGCCGTAGATGAGCCAGAGCTGGAGAATCTCGGGCAGGCCGTTGGCGCTGGTGCCGGGGACCTCGTGCATCAACGCGAAGGCGGCACTGCTCAGGACAATACCCAGTGCAGGGCGACCGGCAGCCCACAGGCGTCCGAACAGCACCCGGCGGAACAGCAGCTCCTCGTAGGCCGGCGCCAGGAACACTGCGAACAGCAGCAGAAACAGCGGAAAATTGGCCAGCGCCTGTTCCATCAACGGCAGATTGGTCGGCACCGGCTCGATGCCGAGCTGCTTGGCGCTCCAGCCGATGAAACTGCTGCCGGCAAAGACCAGCGCAGCCACCAGCAGTGTCCAGCCCCAGGTCGATCCGCGCCGGAGCGCGTGGGCGGAGATGCCGCGTTCGGCCGAGGTGGCACGGCGCCGCCAGACATACACCAGCAGTGCGGCCCCCCCGGTGGAGATCAACGCCATCAGCATCTGCGCCAGGGCGCCGGGTTGGCCGAGCAACTGCGCCATGTCGGCGGCCGCGGACAGGCTGGTCCCGCTGCGGGCGGCCTCCCGGCCGACCTCCACCCCGCGCCATAGCCCCCAGACCACACTGCACAGCAGGCTCAGGCCCAGCAGTGTGGCCGCGGCGATCAGCAGATCGAGAAAGAACCCTGCAACCGGCGAACCGGCCTGGCGGATACCCGCTGCGGAGCGTGCAACGGCGGGAGCGGACGGAAGCGGGGGCTGGGCGGACATCGCGATCCTTGGCAGAGCGGTAAAAAAAAACGGGCGCTGCGCGATGCAACGCCCGTCTTGGGACTGGTGGGTCAGATATCCAGGTTCATGACCTTCAGCGCGTTGTCCTCGATGAAGTCACGACGCGGTTCCACCACATCGCCCATCAGGGTGCTGAAGATCTGGTCGGCCGCCACCGCATCTTCGATGCGGACCTGCAGCAGACGCCGGGTATCCGGATTCACCGTGGTGTCCCACAGCTGTTCCGGGTTCATTTCACCCAGGCCCTTGAAGCGCTGGATCTGGCGGCCCTTCTTGGCTTCCTCCAGCAACCAGGCCTGGGCCTGGGCAAACCCGCTGACTTCGGCCGATTTGTTGCCACGGCTGATCCGTGCGCCTTCCCGTACCAGACCGTGCAGCAACTGCGAGGCCTTGTGCAGGGCGCGCAGTTCCCCCGATTCGAACGCCGCCAGCGGCAGCACTTGGATCAACTCCTCGCCCATGTGGCGACGGGTGACCAGCACCGCGGCCGGGCGCTGTTCGGTGGGTTCCTGCAGTTCCAGCGTGTAGCGCGGCGTTCCCAGGCTGCCCCGGTTCAGGTGCTTGGCCAGTGCATCCAGGCCTTCGTCCTCGCCCGCGGTACGCAGGTGTTCCAGGTCCATCGGCGTGAAATCGACCAGCGCTTCGAGCAGGCTGCGGTCGTAGCGATGGGCATTGCGGTCGATCGCGTCCTGCGCCGCCGCGTAGGCCAGCAGCAGACTTTCCAGCGCCACGCCTTCGATCGGCGGCTCACCATTGGCCGGAATCAACGCGGCGTTTTCCACCGCGCTGTTGGCCAGATAGGCGTCCAGTGCCGGGTCGTCCTTCAGGTACAGCTCGGTTTTGCCCTGCTTGATCTTGTACAGCGGCGGCAGGCCGATATACACGTAACCGCGCTCGATCAGCTCCGGCATCTGCCGGTAGAAGAACGTCAACAGCAGCGTGCGGATGTGCGCGCCGTCGACGTCGGCGTCGGTCATGATGATGATCTTGTGGTAACGCAGCTTGTCCGGGTTGTACTCGTCGCGGCCGATGCCGGTACCCAGCGCGGTGATCAGGGTGCCGACCTGGTCGGAGGCCAGCATGCGGTCGAAGCGGGCACGTTCCACGTTGAGGATCTTGCCGCGCAGCGGCAGCACCGCCTGGTTCTTTCGGTTGCGGCCCTGCTTGGCCGAGCCACCGGCCGAGTCACCCTCGACGATGAACAGTTCCGACAGGGCCGGATCCTTTTCCTGGCAGTCGGCCAGCTTGCCGGGCAGGCCGGCGATATCCAGCGCGCCCTTGCGGCGGGTCAGATCGCGCGCCTTGCGCGCGGCCTCACGGGCACGGGCGGCATCGACGATCTTGCCGGTGATGGCCTTGGCTTCGTTCGGGTTTTCCTGCAGGAACGCTTCCAGCCGCTGTCCGAAGGCGTTTTCCACCGCCGGTCGCACATCCGAGCTGACCAGCTTTTCCTTGGTCTGGCTGGAGAAACTGGGGTCCGGCACCTTCACCGAGAGCACCGCGATCATGCCTTCGCGCATGTCATCACCGGTCAGGCTGATCTTGGCCTGCTTGGCGATGCCGTTCTGCTCGATGTAGTTGCTCAGCACCCGGGTCAGCGCGCCGCGGAAACCGGCCAGGTGGGTACCGCCATCCTTCTGCGGGATGTTGTTGGTGAAGCAGTACATCGTTTCCTGGTAGGAATCGGTCCACTGCAGCGCCACTTCCACGGTGATGCCGTTGTGCTCACCGGTCACCGCGATGACGTTGGGGTGCAACGGGGTCTTGAGCTGCGCCAGATGCTCCACGAAGCTCTTGATGCCGCCCTCGTAGTGGAAGTCGTCGCGCCGGCCTTCGCCACGCTCATCGACCAGAACGATCTTGACGCCGGAGTTCAGGAACGACAGCTCGCGCAGGCGGCGCGCCAGGATTTCGTAATGGAATTCGACGTTGTCGTGAAACGCCTTGAGCGAGGGCCAGAAACGCAGGGTCGTGCCGCGCTTGCTGCTGGCTTCGAGCTGCCGCAGCGGGCCGCACGGAGCGCCATCGGCGTATTCCTGCTGGTAGTGGAAACCGCCCTGGTAGATGTCCAGCAACAGCTTCTGCGACAGCGCGTTGACCACGCTGACACCGACGCCGTGCAGACCACCGGAGACCTTGTAGCTGTTGTCATCGAACTTGCCGCCGGCGTGCAGCACGGTCATCACCACCTCGGCGGCGGAGACTTCGCGGCCCAGCTTGGCGCTCATCTGCTCGTGCTTGCCGGTCGGAATACCGCGCCCGTTGTCCGAGACCGCGACCGAGCCGTCGGCATGGATCGTGACCGAGACCTGGTCGGCGTGACCGGCCAAGGCTTCGTCGATGGAGTTGTCGACCACCTCGAACACCATGTGGTGCAGACCGGTGCCGTCATGGACGTCACCGATGTACATACCAGGACGCTTACGGACAGCCTCCAAGCCCTCCAGGGCGGTAATGCTGTTGGCGTCGTAGTTGCCGTTGTTTGCCGGGGTGTTCTGTTTTTCAGTCATTGCGCTTGCCGTAGGCTCCGCAGGTCGTACGCCCGCCATCATGGCCGGGTACGAGAGATAGGGGATTGCCGCCAAATTATACCAGCCGGGCCCTTGAGCGCCCGGGACGGTCAATCGAGCCGCTGAACCACGCCATGTTCCACGTGGAACCGGGTCGGCGCGGTGGGGGAATCTGCCAGCGCTGCCGGCGGTTCGGTGGCAGTGATGAACACCTGCGCCGGGGTCTGCGCCAGCCATCCCAGGACGCGCTGCTGGTGTCTGCCGTCCAGCTCCGATGCCAGATCATCCAGGGCGATCACCGGCCATTCGCCCCGCTGGTCCGCGTAATCCTCGGCTTGCGCCAACAGACACGCCAGCGCGGTCAGCTTGGCCTGCCCGCGGGACAGCGCGTCCCGGCCCGGAATCTGGGCAAATCGGGTACTCCAGTCGGCCCGATGCGGCCCGACCGAGGTGTAGCCGGCCATCCGGTCACGATCCCGGCCAAGCAGCAGTGCGTCGGCCAGGGCCATTTCCTGGCGGCGCCAGCCCGGTTGCAGCTCCAGCGCCTGCAATTGCAGGGACGGCGCCAGGTCGGCGGCGATCCGGATGGCCCGATCCTGCAAGCGTTCCAGGTAGTGCTGGCGGCGGGAGGTCAGCGGGGTACCGGATTCGGCCAGCTCGTGATCCCACGCATCCAGTGCCGTGGCGCTGGCCCCGCTTTTGAGCAGGGCGTTGCGTTGCTTCAGCGCCCGTGTGTAGCGCCGCCAAAGCGGAAGAAAATCGGGTTCCACGTGGAACAATCCCCAATCCACGAAGCGCCGGCGCGGTTCACTGCCGCCACTGACCAGCGCATGGCTACCCGGTTCGAACGTGACCACCGCCAGGGCCGCGCACAGCGTTCCCAGTTGCGAGACGTCTTCGCCATCCAGACGGCCTCGCCAGGTATGGCCGCTATGGGCCAGTCCGGCACGACGTCGCTGTACGGCACTGCCCGCAGGGCCCCGTTCCTCCCATTCCACGAACACATCCAGGCCTTCAGCCTGTTTCTGCACCAGACCATCGCGTACCCGCCCGCGGAAACTGCGGCCATAGGCCATCAAGTGCAGTGCCTCCAAGAGACTGGTTTTTCCGGCGCCATTGTCACCGGTGATCAGGTTGATGCCGGGGCGGGGGGCCAGTTCCACGGAATCGAACCGGCGAACACGGTTCAGGGCCACACGGACGATATGCATTGACGCTCTGCTGAAAAACCCGATGCCGCTGCGCCATCCGCAACGAACAGAGGCTCAGCTTAAAGCATCTGGCCCTGTACCCCGTGCGCAGTGTCCGCGTCACCGGCAGGACGGAATGACGAACACCCGCAATTCTTTGAAATCTGAAACGCCGTGGCGGGAATACCCGTGCAGATTTCACGAAATCACAGCCTAATCCGGGCAAGGACAGAACAGGGCACAAAGCTTGTGTATAAGTAGGGCAACCTATGGATAAAAACAGCTCTTTTGCCCCTGTCGCGACTTATGCACAGCTATCCACAGGCTAGACCCCGGGTTCTACAGGGGGTTTCAATGCCATTAAATCCATATAAAACAGCAACTTGATAGAGTTCTACATGAAATCTGCCCCTACCATCACCACCAAGCTTTTGATTTATCTTCTAATTTAAAAGCTTTGATAGAAGCGAAAAGCGCCTCCAGCCTGCAGCAACCAGGCGTGTAACTACTTTCCTGGGCGCAACGTCTTTGCTGCCTGATTTCACGGGTCCCAACCCACGGCACGCGCTACAGGAAAGCGCGTGCCGCCTCGCGAGCAGAGGAACTCGATCGCGGCGTTTCTCCGGCTCGTCGGCTACAACGACTGACCAGAAAAATTTCCACGACAAGGGATATCACCACGTTCCACGGGGAATGCGTTGTGCTTGATGCAAGCAAACTGCAGGCCTTGGGAAGCTGGCTGCCTTGACGTGGTCAGCCTGAAATCCAGCGATCACCAATGAGCACGAAAAACGCAAAGAAAAAGCCCGGCGATGCCGGGCTTTTTCGTGTTCCACGTGGAACATCGGTCAGAGGCGCAGCGGCATCACCACGTGACGCGACTTCTCGCTGCTGGCTTCACGCACCAGGGCCGAGGAGTTTGAATCGCGCAGCTGGATCACCACGTGCTCGTCGCGCAACGCCGACAGCGCATCCAGCAGGTAGTTGACGTTGAAGCCAATGGCCAGATCACTGACCGTGGTATCGGCTTCAATCTCTTCCTGGGCTTCTTCCTGCTCCGGGTTGTGCGCGCTGATCTTCAGCTGGCCCGGGCTCACTTCCACGCGCACGCCGCGGTACTTCTCGTTGGACAGGATCGCCGCACGCTGCAGGGAAGCGCGCAGGGTTTCACGCTCGACTTTCACTTCCCGATCGGCGCCGATCGGAATGACGGCTTCGTAGTCCGGGAAACGGCCATCGATCAGCTTGGAAGTGAAGGTCACATCGTCGCGTTTGACACGCACGTGGCTACGGCCGACTTCCAGCTCGACTTCGCGCTCGCCGCCTTCCAGCAGACGCTGCAACTCGGTCACGCCCTTGCGCGGCACGATGATCTGGCGCTTGGCTCCATTGCTGTTTTCCAGCGCGGTTTCACACAGCGCCAGACGGTGGCCATCGGTAGCCACGCAGCGCAGCGTCTTGTCGCGCAGGTCGAACAGCAGACCGTTGAGGTAATAACGCACGTCCTGCTGCGCCATCGCGAATGCGGTGCGTTCGATCAGTTCCTTCAGTGCCGCTTCCGGCACCACCACGCGCTCGGTGGCTTCCACTTCATCCACCGACGGGAAGTCGTTTGCCGGCAGGGTGGCCAGCGTGAAACGGCTGCGCCCGGCCTGCACGGTGATCTTGTCACTGGTCTGCGAGACCGTGATACGGCTGCCATCGGGCAGGGCGCGGATGATTTCGAACAGCTTTCGCGCCGGAATGGTGGTTTCGCCGTCCTGGGCATCGTCAACGGCGATGCGGGAGACCATTTCCACTTCCAGATCGGTACCGGTCAACGACAACTGGCCCTCCTGGACCTGGACCAGAAAATTGGCCAGAACCGGCAGAGTCTGGCGGCGTTCTACCACGTTGACGACCTGGGCCAACGGCTTAAGAAAGGCTTCGCGCTGCAGTGTGAAACGCATGTGGTTTCGTGCCCCTATGCTTTAAAAGATGTGGTTTAAATCAAAAGCTTGGTGGTGATGGTAGAGCCAGATTTCGTTTAAAACACACCTAAGTGTTTGTTATTCAAAGGTTTTCATTGCCTGAAACCCTCTGTATTACTGACCCCGAGCAGGGGGATGAAGCTGTGGATAGATTTGCGCCTGAAATAACCGGCCTTTTTATCCACAGATTCTCCCGTGCTTACCCCGGAATGATGCACCGTTTTGTGCGATGACGCCCGCTTGGTGTGCAGGCATCATTGCCGCACTTCCAGCAACGACACGACGGCGGCTACCGGTGGTGAATCAGGTGATCAACCCACGCAAGCCCGCGGCCGGCGCAGCCGGTCGGCCACTCACTCGCTGAGCTTGCGGATGAGCTTGTCCCAGTCCTCGCGCAGCTTGCCGTCGGTTTCCATCAGATGCTTGATCTGGCGGACCGCGTGCAGCACGGTGGTGTGGTCGCGGCCGGCAAAGGCATCGCCGATTTCCGGCAGGCTGTGCTCGGTCAATTCCTTGGTCAACGCCATGGCCACCTGGCGCGGACGGGCCAGCGAGCGGGTGCGGCGCTTGGACAGCAGATCTTTCATCTGCAGGCCGTAGTAGTCGCCGACCACCTTCTGGATGTTGGGAATGCTGATGGCCTGCTGCTGGGCACGCAGCAGATCGCGCAGGGTTTCCTGGGCGAATTCGGTGGTGATCGCCCGGCCGGTGAAATTGGCGCGGGCGGTGAGCGTATTGAGCGCACCTTCCAGATCGCGGACGTTGGAACGCATCTTCTTGGCGATCAGGAACGCGACATCATCGGGGATGTCAGCGCCACGTTCGCGGGCTTTTGCCAGCACGATCGCTGCACGGGTTTCGAAATCCGGCGGCTCAATCGCCACCGACAGGCCCCACGCCAGACGCGATTTAAGGCGGGCTTCCAGGCCTTCGACTTCGCGCGGATAGCGGTCGCAGGTCAGGATGATCTGCTGCTTGCCGTCGAACAATGCGTTGAAGGTGTGGAAAAACTCTTCCTGGGTACGGTCCTTGCCGGCAAAGAACTGGATATCGTCGATCAGCAGCGCGTCCACCTGCTGGAACTGGCGCTTGAACTGGTCCATGGTCTTTTCCTGCAGCGCCCGGATCATCGCGCTGAAGAACTGCTCCGAGCGCAGATACAGCACCTTGGCGGCCGGATTGGCCTGGCGCATCGCATTGCCGGCGGCAAACATCAGGTGGGTTTTGCCCAGACCGGTGCCGCCGTACAGCAACAGCGGGTTGTGCGCGCGGTCGCCGGGTTTCTGCGCGGCCTGGAAGGCGGCGGCCAGACCCAACTGGTTGCTGCGGCCTTCGACGAAGTTGGCAAAGGTGTAATGCGAATCCATGTTGCCGTTGAACGGCACCACCGGCGCGGCCGGGGCCGGCGCGCTGGCCACGGGAGCCAGCGGCGCCGGGTCCGCTGCGCGCGGGCGCGAGCCGACCTCCAGCACCACCTCGCCAAAACCGGCGAAATAGGTCAGCAATTCGGCGATGCGCGGCAGGTAATGTTCGCGCACCTGATCGACGATAAAGGCATTGGGCGCATACAGCACGAGGCTGTCGGCGCGCTGGTCGGCCTGCAACGGCTTCAACCAGGTGTGGACATCTTCCGGCGGAAATTCCGCCTCCAGACGTTCAAGACAACGGGACCAGGCATCCATCAGAAATAGTCATCAAAGGCTTGTCAGCCGGGCGCAGAAAGCCGCCGGGCCACAGGCCGGAAAGGGGGGAAGAAGTGGATGGCGCAGACTACCACCGCCGGGCCGGGCCGGGAATGCTTGTCCCGTATTTATTCACAGGATCATCCACAAGTTACGCACCGTCGCCGTACCGCCACTTGAAGAAGGGGTTTGACGGGAGGGGGTAACCCTCTATAGAATTTCCGGTTCTTTCCGTCCACTTCATACAGGTGCCCCCATGGCCACCAAGCGCACGTTCCAACCCAGCAACCTCAAGCGCAAGCGCGACCACGGCTTCCGTGCTCGTATGAAGACCGCTGACGGCCGCAAGATTCTGTCGCGTCGCCGCGCTAAGGGCCGCAAAGTCCTCAGCGCTTGATTGCGTTGCCGCGTGATGCGGCAAATGCAACTCCGATCGTGAGCAGTGCCTTCCCGCGCAAGCGATTTCCTCGCTCTGCGCGGGTTCGTACGCGTGCCGAATATACATCGGTCTTCAACGGCGCCCGCCGTGTGTCCGACCCGCTGATGACACTCCACTGGCTGAACGGGGATACCCCCGCCCGGCTGGGACTTGCAGTGTCACGGAAGGTCGACACGCGTGCGGTCGGTCGTAACCGTATCAAGCGTGTGTTGCGCAATGCAACACGCCATCTCCGGTCGTGTCTGGCCGGTGGCGACTATGTGATAGTGGCCCGTGCGGCGGCCAAGACCGCCAGCAACCAACAGATCCACGAGGCGTTCGAGCGCCTGCTGCGCCGTGCTGGCGCATTGCCCCCTGCTGGCGTGAGCGGCACAATGCCGCCGCGCGAGGGTGTTGGACCCTTTCCTTTGAACGCGCCGGAAGCTGCTTCCGGTCGAGCCGAGCCTGCCTGCTGATGAACCAGACCCGTGTATTCCTGATTTTCGCCTGGCTGATGGTGGCCGTGCTGCTGTGGATGGAATGGGGTCGGGAAAAGGCGGCGCCGGATCCGGCAACCGTGGCCGCGACCCAGCCGGCTGTACCCCACGCCAATGATGTCGATCTGGCCCTACCGCCGGCCGGCAATGTGCCGCAGGCCACCGTGCCCGGCCAGACCGGTGCCGCGCCGGTAGCCGCTATGGAGGCAGCCACCACCGCACCGCGGGTGACGGTCACCACCGACGTGCTCAAGCTGGTGCTCGACGGCCGCAGCGTGCTCGATGCCGATCTGCTGCAGTTCCCGCAGACCAAGGCTGCCGGCAGCCCGCCGGTGCAGTTGCTGACCGAAGACGCCGCCCATCCGTACAGTGCCACCGCCGGCTGGGCCGGTCAGGGCGGCTCGCCGGTGCCCGGTGCCAACGGGTTCCAGCCGGCACAACCGGTCACCGAGGTGGTGCTGGCCGAAGGCCAGGACAGCGTCCAGGTGCCGTTCGTCTGGAATGGCCCCAATGGCGTCAGCATCCACCGCACCTACACCTTCAAGCGTGGCGACTACGCCATCGGCGTGAAGGATGAAGTGGTCAATGCCGGCACCGCGCCGTGGCAGGGCTATGTGTTCCGCAAGCTCGACCGCGTGCCGCCGGTGATCAGCAAGGGCATGACCAACCCGGATTCGTTCAGCTTCAACGGTGCCACCTGGTACAGCGCCGCCGATGGCTACCAGCGCCGCGCCTTCTCCGACTATCTGGACGACGGCAACGTCAACCAGACCATCACCGGCGGCTGGCTGGCGATGCTGCAGCACCACTTCTTCACCGCGTGGATTCCGCAGGCCGACCAGTCGGCGCTGTACCTGCTCTCGCAGAACGGCCCGCGCCATGTGATCGAAGCGCGCGGTCCGGGCTTCAGCGTGGCCCCGGGGCAGAAGGTCAGCACCGAGGCGCGCCTGTGGGTGGGCCCGAAGCTGGTCAACCAGATCGCCAAGGAAGACGTGAAGGGTCTGGACCGCGTGGTCGACTACAGCCGTTTCTCGCTGATGGCGGTGATCGGCCAGGGCCTGTTCTGGGTGCTCAACCAGGTGCACAAACTGGTCGGCAACTGGGGCTGGGCGATTGTCGGTCTGGTGATCCTGCTGAAGCTGGCGCTGTTCCCGCTGGCCAACGCGCAGTTCAAGTCGCAGGCCAAGATGCGCAAGTTCCAGCCGCGCATCGCCCAGCTCAAGGAACGCTACGGCGACGACAAGCAGAAGTTCCAGGTCGCCATGATGGAGCTGTACAAGAAGGAGAAGATCAATCCGCTGGGCGGCTGCCTACCGCTGCTGATCCAGATGCCGATCTTCTTCGCGCTGTACTGGGTGCTGGTCGAATCGGTGGAGCTGCGCCAGGCACCGTGGTTCGGCTGGATCCAGGACCTGACCGCGCGTGACCCGTACTTCATTCTGCCGGTGATCAACGTGGCGGTGATGTGGTTCACGCAGAAGCTGACCCCGGCCGTGGGCATGGACCCGATGCAGCAGAAGATGATGCAGTTCATGCCGCTGGTGTTCGGCGTGATGATGGCCTTCATGCCATCCGGTCTGGTGCTGTACTGGGTGGTCAACGGCGGCCTGAGCCTGGCCCAGCAGTGGTGGATGATCAAAAAGCACGGCGAAGACACGCCGAGCAAGGTCATCGAAGCCAAGTAACCAAAAGCCCGCCGCAAGGCGGGCTTTTCGCATGCGGCGCTAGAATCGCCGGCAGCCGCGTTCAGTCTCCTTTTTCCCGAGTTTGCCCATGCCCTGCGTGCCTTCGCGATCCCGTCTGCTGCTGCTTTCACTGGTGTTGGCCGCCTCCAGCCTCAGCGGTTGCACTGATCGGAGCGAGGCCGAGAACCCGGCGGCAACCGCCGCTGCGGTCCCTGCCGATGCAGTCACCGGGCCGGCGGCGGCGGCGCCGCTGCTGGCGGCACTGCGCGGACAGCTCGAGGGCCATCGCCGCATCATCGTGCTGCTGGCCGACGAGGCGCAGCAGTCGGCGGCGGATCGCAGTACCTCCAGCCGCATCGGCCAGCAGCTGTTCCATGACGGGCTGGCGCAGCGCGAGGCCATCGCCACCCAGTTCGACCGCCTGCTGCGCGGGGCCAGTCCACAACGTGTCGCCACGCTGTCGGCGGTGCTCGATTACATCGAATCGGCGCCGGAGCTGTTTGATGCCGATCGCCTGGCTTTTCGCGAAGTGTTGCGCGAGCTGCAGGTGCGCGTCGGTGCCGATTCCTCGCTGCCGGCGGTGAAGCTGCACCAGCGTATCGGCGAGGACCTGGAGGCACTCGATGCGATCGAGCGCAACTACAACCAGGAAATCACCCGCATCTTCAGCCGCTTCGAGCGCACCCGCGCCATCGACCTGAAGCGTGAGAAGTGGGAGGACTACATCGCCCACCTGCGCAAGCAGTACAGCCGTGAGGCGATCCTGCGCGACTACGGCGTGATCGAGCCGTACCCGATGTCGATGCGCGACAGCGAACGCGAGATTTTCGGCCGCGACCTGCCGGCCAAGACCGTGGTGCTCACCTTCGATGACGGTCCGCACAAGGCCTACACCGAGGAGGTGGTCGCCATCCTCAAGCGCTACGACGTGCCCGGCGTGTTCTTCGAGGTGGGCCGCAACCTGGGCACGGTGCAGGCCGATGGCAGCGTCGCGCTGGGACCGATGGCCGGTATCAGCCGCAACCTGATGGAACAGGGGTATGCGGTGGGCAACCACAGCCTGACCCACGCGCAGCTCTCGCGCACCAGTGGTGATGCGCTGCGCGAGCAGGTGCTGGCCACCGATACCCTGCTCAAGGGGGTGGATAGCCGGCGCGCGCCGCTGTTCCGCTTCCCCTATGGCGCGCGCAACGCCGAAGGCCTGCAGCTGCTGGGCGAAGCCGGGCTGAAGTCGATCATGTGGAACATCGATTCGATGGACTGGGCCGATCCGGTGCCCGAGTCGATCGTGCAGCGCGTGCTCGAGCAGGTGCACAAGGAGCAGAAGGGCATCATCCTGTTCCATGACATCCACGACCGCGCGGTCAAGGCATTGCCGCAGATCCTGGACCGGTTGATCGCCGACGGTTACCAGTTCGCCGGCTGGAACGGCCGGGATTTCACCGTCAGCCGCGCGCGCACGGGCGCCAGCAGCGATGCCACCGTCACCACCGGCTACGGAAAATCCTGGGCGATCGTCATCGGCATCGATGAGTACGCCAAGTGGCCGAAGCTCGAATACGCCGGGCGCGATGCGCAATCCATCGCCGATACGTTGACCGGGCAGTTCGGTTTCCCGTCGTCGCAGGTGATCGTGCTGAAGAACCAGCAGGCCACGCGCAACAACATCCTGGCCGCCTTCCATGATCGTCTGGCCGATGACCGCACCGGCAAGAACGACCGTGTGTTCGTGTTCTTCGCCGGCCATGGCGCCACCCGCCAGCTCGCCTCCGGTCGCGACCTGGGCTACATCATCCCGGTGGATTCGGATCCCAACGAGTTCGCCACCGATGCCATTGCGATGACCGACATCCAGAACATCGCCGAGAGCCTGCAGGCCAAGCACGTGCTGTTCGTGATGGACGCCTGCTACAGCGGGCTGGGGCTGACCCGGGGCGGTGGCAGTTCCTCGACGTTCCTGCGCGAGAACGCCCGCCGCAGCGCGCGGCAGATGCTCACCGCCGGTGGTGCCGACCAGCAGGTGGCCGACAGCGGCCCGAACGGGCATTCGGTGTTCACCTGGGTGCTGCTGCAGGCGCTGGGCGGCAAGGGCGACCTCAATGGTGATGGTCTGATCACCGGGACCGAGCTGGCCGCGTATGTGGCGCCGGCGGTGTCGGCAGTGTCAAAGCAGACCCCGGCCTTCGGCAGCCTGCCGGGTTCGCAGGGCGGCGAATTCGTGTTCCAGGTACCCGACAGCCAGGAATTCCTGACCGCCGACACGCGCCAGCTCTCGGCCGATGCGATCGCGCTCAACAGTCGCGTGGAAGCCGTGCAGGAAACCAGGCCCGGCGGCGACGCCAAGGCCCCGGTGACAGTGGCCGATCTGCAAGGGGGACGCAGCACGCTGCAAGTGCCGGCGGCGGTGCCATTGTCCGAGCGTCAGCGCGCACAGCAGGCCAATGATCGCGGCCTGCAGCTGTACCGCGAAAAGCGCTACGACGAGGCGGTTGCGCAGTTCACCGAAGCGCTGAAACTGCGCCCGGACTTCGCGCTGGCGGCCAACAACCTGGGCTTCGTCTACTACCGCCAGCAGCGCTACGCCGAGGCGGCGCGCTGGCTGGAGAACACACTGAAGATCGATCCCTCGCGGGCAGTGGCCTATCTGAACCTGGGCGATGCCTATTTCCATCTGGGCGACACCGCCAGGGCCCGGCAGGCCTACACCACCTATCTGGAGCTGCAGCCCACCGGCGGCAGCGCCGCCCAGGCCCGCGCCCAACTGCAGAAGCTGTAAGCCATGAATGAACTGTCCACCGGTCAGACCATTGTCGCCATTGCCAGCGGCGCCGCCGCCGGTGGTGTCGGCATGCTGCGCATCTCCGGCCCGCTGTCGCTGCGCCTCGCCGCTGCCCTGGGGTGTCCACCGCTCAAGCCGCGGCATGCGCATTACGCCAGATTCCGCGATGCGGCCGGGGAGGTGATCGACGATGGCATCGCGCTGTATTTCCCCGGTCCGCGCAGTTTCACCGGCGAGGATGTGGTGGAGCTGCAGGGCCATGGCAGCCCGGTGGTGCTGCGCCAGTTGCTGGCGCGCTGCATCGAACTGGGCGCGCGCCAGGCCCGCGCCGGTGAATTCAGCGAGCGGGCATTCCTCAACGGCAAACTCGACCTGGCCCAGGCCGAGGCGATTGCCGATCTGATTGCCGCCGGTGATGTGCGCGCCGCGCGGGCCGCGCGCCGGTCGCTCGACGGCGTGTTCTCGCAACGCGTGGACGAGGTGGCCGAGCAGCTGGTGCGGCTGCGCATCCATGTGGAGGCGGCGATCGATTTCGCCGATGAACCGCTCGATACGCTGGGCGGTGCGCAGGTGCGGGCCGGCGTGGAACAGGCGCGCGCGCTGCTGGGCCAGCTGCGTCTCGATGCCGAGCGCGGCCGCAAGTTGCGTGATGGCCTGCATGCGGTGCTGATCGGCCCGCCTAACGCCGGCAAGAGTTCGCTGCTCAATGCGCTGGCCGGCAGCGAGCGGGCCATCGTCACCGATATCGCCGGCACCACCCGCGACACCCTGCGCGAGACCATCCGCATCGACGGGCTGGAGCTGGAACTGGTAGACACCGCCGGTCTGCGCGAAGGCGGCGATGCCATCGAACGCGAAGGCATGCGCCGCGCCCGTGCGGAAATGCAGCGCGCGGATCTGGCCATCGTGGTGCTGGATGCCCGTGACCCCGAAGCGGGGCGCCTGGCCATTGGCGATGCCGCCACACAGGCGGCGCGCCAGCTGTGGATCCACAACAAGTGCGATCTGCTGCCGCAATGGCCGCAGGAGCTGGGCGCCGACCGCATCGCGCTGTCGGCGGCCAGTGGCCAGGGCCTGGAACAGCTGCACGCGCGCCTGCGCGAGATCGCCAGCGAGGGCGCGGGCGAGGGCCAGCAGGGCGAGTTCTCCGCGCGCCTGCGCCATGTCGAGGCGATCGCGCGGGCGGCCGAGCATCTGGAGATCGCCGCTGAGCAGTTGCGCTTTGATCAGCTGGAACTGGCGGCCGAGGAACTGCGGCTGGCGCACGATGCCCTCGGCGAGATCACCGGCCGGATGACCGCCGACGACCTGCTGGGGAAGATCTTCTCCAGTTTCTGTATCGGCAAATAACCGCGGCGGCGATGGTCCGCGCCGCACAATCGGCAGGAGCAACACATGTTTTCGCACATCGTGGTGGGTGCCAATGACATCACCGCCTCCAGGCGGTTCTATGACGCTGTGCTGGCCGCACTCGGCGCAAAGCCCGGTTTCATCGACCCCAAGGGCAACGTGGTCTACCGCCATCAGGGCGCGCTGCTGATCGTGGGGCATCCGCGCAACGGCGAGCCGGCAACGCCTGCCAATGGCGGCACCATCGGTTTCACCTGTGGCAGCCCCGGAGACGTGGACGCGTGGCATGCCGCGGGCGTCGATCATGGCGGTACCAGCATTGAAGATCCGCCGGGCCTGCGGCAGACACCGTTCGGGCCGCTGTATCTGGCCTATCTGCGGGATCCGGCCGGGAACAAGCTGTGTGCCGCCGGTCGCCCGGCGGCCTCCACGGGGTGAAACACCGCCGCTGCTGATTCCGGTGGCGCAGTGCCGGTGGGTGCTGCGCTGTTACTGGCAGGTTCGGCGGCAGGCCGCTAGCCTGTGGGCTGTTACGGGATCCCCCGTGTGCCGGAGCCAGTCCAATGCGCCATTGATGCCCCCGTCGTGATGACGGTCCCTTTCCGTCCCTGCTGCCGCTGGCGGCCGGGTGCTTCGGGCATCGATGGAAACCTGCATGACCCCTTCTGTATCCGTGACGCTTGATGGCGTCAGTTGGCACGCGCCCGATGGGCGCTGCCTTTTCTCCGATCTCAGCCTTCACCTCGATGCCCGGCCGACCGCGCTGGTCGGGCGCAACGGCGTGGGCAAATCCGTACTGGCGCAACTGCTGGCAGGGCAGCGGATGCCCAGCACCGGGCAGATCCGGCGTATCGGCCAGGTGCACTACCTGCCGCAGCAGATCCAGCCCGCCCCCGGACAGCGCGTCGCCGAACTGGCGGCTGTGGATAACGTCCTGCAGGCGCTGCGCCGGATCGAACAGGGCAGCATCGATCCGGGCGATTTCGAGCGGGTGGGCGAGCAGTGGAGCCTGCGCGAGACCTTGCAGCACGCCTTGGCGCAGGCCGGGCTGGAAGGCGTGGATGCCGATACCCCGGTGGATACGCTCAGCGGCGGTCAGCGCATGCGGGTGGCGTTGGCTGGCGCATTGTTGCAACCGGCCGCACTGCTGATCCTCGATGAGCCGAGCAATCACCTGGACCGCGCTGGCCGGCAATGGCTGGCCCGGCAGCTGCAGGCGCGTGGCAAGGGGGTGCTGCTGGTCAGTCACGACCGCCCGCTGCTGCACGGTGTGGAACGGGTGCTGGAACTGTCGGCGCAGGGGCTGCGCAGCTACGGCGGCAACCATGATAGTTATGCACAGGCCCGCACAGCCGAACGGGCCGCAACCCGGGCGCTGCAGCAGCAACGCCAGCAGGAACAGCGCAAGGGCGAGCAGGCGCTGCAGCAGCAACGGCAACGGCTGGAGCAACGCCGCGCGCGCGGAAGCCGGGCCGCGGCCAGTGCCAATCAGGCGCCGATCCTGCTTGGCGGGCAGCGCCAGCGCGCCCAGGCCAGCGCCGGCAAGGCACACCAGCAGTTGCAACTGCGTCAGCAGCAGCTGCAGGACAACCTGCAGCAGGCGCGCGCGCTGGACGAGCAGGCTGCGCCGGTGCTGCTGGCGCCGGTCGTCGACGCCGCCGCGCCGCCGTGGGTCGCCCGTTTTAAGCAGGTGCAGCTGCCGTATGTGGCCGCGCCGCTACGCGATCTGGATTTCGCACTGCGTCGCGGCGAGCGGCTGGCGATCAGTGGCTGCAATGGCGCGGGCAAATCGACCTTGTTGAAGGTGCTCGCCGGGCAGCTGGCGCCGTTGCACGGCAACGTGCAGATATCGGTACCGCTGGCGCTGCTGGATCAGCAGCTGCAGGTGCTGCCGCCCGGTCGCACCGCGCTGGCGGCGCTGCAGGCCTGCAACCCGCTGCTGGACGAGGCTGAGTTGCGCAGCCGTCTGGCCCTGCTGGGGCTGGATGCCCGGCAGCTGCGATTGCCTGCCGCGCAGCTCAGCGGCGGGCAGCGGCTGATCGCGGCGCTGGCCTGCGCGCTCTATGCCGATCCCCCTGCGCGGCTGCTGCTGCTCGATGAGCCGGGCAATCACCTCGATCTGGAAGCGCTGACAGCACTGGAAACCGTGCTGCGCCAGTACCACGGCACCCTGGTGGTGGTCTCGCACGATGAGGCCCTGCTGCAGGCCATCGGCATCAGCGCACGGCTGCAGGCCAATGCCGATGGCTGGCGCTGGTCGGCGTGCTGAGCCGGCCCGCCGTTCTTATGCATGTCATCCAGCGCGACGATACTGCGCGCCTTTCCAGATCAGGGCGCATTGTGGCGCCCACAGGAGCAACGGTGTCCAGGTGGTCGAGGGTGATGACAGTGGTGGCGGGCATGGCATGCTGCTGGGCGATGGAAACCGCTGCCGCTCCGGCTTATCCACACGCCCATGTCTATGCGCATCGCGGCGCCAGCGCCCTGCTGCCCGAACACACCCTGGCCAGTTATGCACAGGCTATCGCCGATGGCGCGGACTACATCGAACCGGATCTGGTGATGACCCGCGACGGGGTGCTGGTGGCACGGCATGAGAACGAGATCGGCAGCACCACCGATGTCGCCACGCGGCCGGAGTTCGCCGATCGCCGCACCGTCAAGTGGATCGACGGGCAGAGGGTGGAAGGCTGGTTCAGCGAGGACTTCACCGCCGCCGAGCTCAAGACCCTGTACGTGCGCGAGCGCCTGCCGCAGATCCGTGGCACCGCGTTCGATGACCAGTTCCGGATCGCCACGCTGGAGGAGATCATCGCCTTCCTGGTCCAGCAGGCCGCGCGGGCGAACCGCGGCATCGGGCTGGTGCCGGAGATCAAGCACGGCAGCTATTTCCGCGGAATCGGCCTGCCGATGGAGGAGAAACTGCTCACCGCGTTGCGCGCCGATTCCTATACCAACGTCGCGCCGGTGCTGATCCAGTCCTTTGAGGTGGCCAACCTGCGCGCGCTGCGCGCGCAGCTGGGAGATGCCTCCAACATCCGCCTGCTGCAGCTGATCGGCGCGCCCGGGCAGCAGCCGGCCGATATCGCACTGGCCGGAGGCACACTGACTTATGCACAGATGGGTACCGCGGAGGGATTGCGGGAAATCGCCCAGTACGCCGAGGCCATTGGCGTGGAGCGGCGCGCGCTGCGGCCATGGGATGACCAGGGGCGGCCGGGTGCTCCCACGGCGCTGATTGCCGATGCGCATGCGGCCGGTTTGCAGGTGGTGGCCTACAGTTTCCGCCCGGAGAACCCGTTCCTGCCGCCGGCGTTGCGCGCCGGTGACGCCAACGCGCGCAATCCCGATGGCGCGGTGGCGGAGATGCGTGGCTACCTGCAGGCGGGTGTCGATGCGCTGTTCACCGACGATCCGGCACTGGGCCGGCGCGCGGTCGATGGCGACGGCGTGGCACCTGCCTCGCCGTAACCCAACCGGCCGGCCTCGGCGCGGCGGCGCGGGGCTCACTCGCGTGGAGGCTGGTCCGGATCGCGGCGGCGCAACGGCACCACCACCTCGTAGTCGCGGCCCTGGCGCGGCTGCCACAACACCGGCACGTCGTGCGGCGCGCGCTGTTCCAGTTCGTGGTCGAGCAAAGCGTCCTCGGCCAGGGCTTCTTCTTCCTCGTCCTCCCAGCTGTAGCGCTTGCGCGGTGCGCGCGGGTCGGCGTTGCGGAACAGCAGCGCGGCGATCACCCCGGCCGCGGCGCCGCCCATATGGGATTGCCAGGATACCCCCGGCTCGTGTGGCAGGATGGTGATCAGCATGCTGCCGTAGAACAAAAAGCCGATCAGGCTGGCGGCAATGGCCGGGCGGTCGCGGCGCAACAGGCCCAGCACGAACACCAGGAACATCAGGCCGTGGGTGACGCCGCTGGCGCCCAGATGGTGGCTGCCGATATCGCCCAGCAGCCAAGCGCCCAGCCCGGAACCTGCCCACAGCAGCGGCAGCGCGCGCACGGTGGCCTGTGGATAAACGCTGCCGGCCAGCGTGCCCAGGATCAGCAGGGCCACCGCATTGGCGCCCAGGTGCTCGATCGAGCCGTGCAGCAGCGGCGCGCCAAGCAGGCCCAGCAGGCCATGGCTGTCCAGCGGGGCGACCGACCACGGCCGCCAGTCCCAGCCACTGCGCTGCACGGTGAACATCACCACCAGCAGCAGCACGAAACCCAGGCTCAGGTTGAAAGCGCGCAGCACGCGGCGGCGGTCGTGGGTGGCCGGGTTGTGGCCGGCGTCAGGCGCGGTAGGCGTATCCATGACCTCAGACCTTGCGGCAGCCCCGCCGATTGCAAGGGCGCCGCGGGTGGGAACCGGTGTGCCAGCGACGGGACAATCCCGCCGCCGGCAAGGCGGATCAGCCGTGCTTGTGCTTGGCCGGGATCTTCAGGCTCAGGATCACCGTGGTGACCAGGATCGCGGCGACCACGCCCAGCGACACCGGCACCGGGATCTTGAAGATGTCGATCAGCAGCATCTTGGTACCGATGAAGGCCAGGATCACCGCCAGCCCGTACGGCAGCAGGTGGAAGCGGTCGGCCATGCCGGCCAGCAGGAAGAACATCGCGCGCAGGCCCAGCACCGCGAACACGTTGGAGGTCAGCACGATGAACGGGTCGGTGGTGATGGCGAAGATCGCCGGGATCGAGTCCACCGCGAAGATCACGTCGGTCACCGCGATCAGGATCAGTACCACGAACATCGGGGTGAACCAGCGCACGCCGTTCTTCTCGGCCATCAGCCGGTTGCCGTTGTACTCGTGGGTGATGCGCAGGTGCTTGCGCATGAACTTCAGCACCGGGTTGTCATCCAGGCTGGGTTCCTGGCCGGCGGCGAACCACATCTTCCAGCCGGTGAACAGCAGGAACGCGCCGAACACGTACAGCAGCCAGTGGAACTGGTTCACCAGCACGGTGCCGGCGAAGATCATCACCGTACGGAGCGCGATGGCACCCAGGATGCCGATGATCAATACGCGTTGCCGCGCCGTCTCGGGTACCGCGAAGTAGCCCATGATCAGCAGGAACACGAAGATGTTATCCACCGCCAGGGCTTTTTCGATCAGGTAGCCGGTCAGGAACTGCAGGCCCACTTCATTGGCCACCGCCGCACCGGCGGTTTCGTTCAGGTAGTACCAGAGGCCGGCGTTGAAGGCCAAGGCCAGCGCCACCCAGCCCAGCGACCACAGCAGGGCTTCTTTGAACGTGACCTTGTGCGGACCGCCGTGGCGCATCAGCACCAGGTCGATCAGCAGGGCGGCGATGACGACGGCGATGAAGCCGCCCCACAGCCAGGGATTACCGATTGTCTGGATCATGGAAAATTCCGGTCATAAGAGGGTTCTTTGGACCACACAGGCCAAGAGCTGGACGCGGAATCGAAGGGAGACCGGGACAGAGCTTCGCCAATGCGGCGAAGGTCTTGCTCACAGTTCCGGTGATTGGAACTGCCGTTGCACCGGAACCTTGCGGCTCGAACTGACGGCGACAACGTCTGGGAGCTACTCCCCTTCTGCACCAGATACTGCGGCCTGCAGGCGTTGCAGTCAATGAATACGTGACGGGCAGGGGCCGGTGCGCGGCTACAATAGCGCCATGAATACCCCACTTCCCGTCGTACGCCTGAAGAACGCGTGGCGCTCCAGCCACCCGTGGATTTTCCAGAAGCTGGTCGAAAAGCCTGCCGTAAAGCCCAAGTCGGGCACCATCGTCGACGTGGTCGGCGTGGACGGGGAGTGGATCGGTCGTGGTTTCTACAACGGCCACTCGCGCATCGCCGTGCGCATCCTGGAAACCCATCCGGACGTGGCGGTGGATCAGGCCTGGTTCGCGCGCAAGATCGCCGCGGCCGTGTCGCTGCGCCGGGACGTGCTCAAGCTCGATGACACCACCAACGCCTGGCGGGTTGTCCACAGCGAAGGCGATGGTCTGTCCGGGCTGGTGGTGGACCGCTATGACGACCTGATCGTGGTCGAGTTCTTCGCCGCCGGCATGTTCCGCCACCGCGAGTGGATCTACGAGGCGCTGCGCGAGCAGTTCCCGGGCTGCCGTTTCCACAGCTTCGCCGACGAGCACGTGCAGAAGCAGGAAAGCTTCGATTTCCACGGCAACACCACCACCGAACCGGCGGTGATCACCGAGTACGGCATCAAGTTCCGCGCCGACCCGGCCGGCGCGCACAAGACCGGTTTCTTCGCCGACCAGCGCGAGAACCGGCAGTGGCTGAGCCAGCAGGTGGAAGGCAAGTCGGTGCTGGACCTGTGCTGCAACACCGGCGGCTTCGCGGTGTATGCCGCCGCCCGTGGCGCCAGTGAAGTGCTGGGCGTGGACATCGACCAGGACGTGATCCAGATCGCCAAGGGCAATGCGCGGTTGAACAACGCCAAGCCCCGGTTCGTGCAGGCCGATATCTTCCCGTGGCTGCGTGATGCGGCCAACCGCGGCGACCAGTACGACGTGGTGATCCTAGACCCGGCCAAGATGACCCGCGACCGTGACCAGGTGATCACCGCGCTGAAGAAGTACCTGGACATGAACAAGCTGGCGCTGGGCGTGGTCAAGCCCGGCGGCCTGTTCGCCACGTTCTCCTGCACCGGCCTGGTCGGCGAGCAGGAGTTCCTGGACATGCTGCGCCGCGCCTCGTACTTCTCCGGTCGCACCATCCAGATCCTGAAGGTGGCCGGTGCCGGCCCGGACCATCCGTTCATGGCCCACGTGCAGGAATCGCGTTACCTCAAGGCGGTGTTCTGCCGCGTGCTGGACTGACGCCGCAGCACGGCCGTTGCCCGTGGCAGCGGCCACAGCCGAAAAGGCGGGCCCTCGGCTCGCCTTTTTGTTATCCCCACCCGCTTGTGGATGAAATTCCCTGTTGACCGGCAAAGTCGCGGCCGTGGCCACATCGCGGGGTCGGTCTACGGTGCGATAGGGCGACAGGCGGCGTGCTTTCCCGACGGCGGGTGCCTGCAGGCCGGCGCCAGGCATGCCGTCCGTCACTGGCCGGCGGCGGCCCTGCGGCGCTATGGTCGGGCCTTTCCGTCGAAGGTGAGGCCTGATGATGCTGCGTCCGCTGTCCCTGCTGGTATCCCTGTCGCTGTGCGTTCCGCTGGCGGCGTCGGCCGTGGAGTTCAGCGCCGCCGAACTGGCCAAGGCCAGCACCTTGCAGCGCACGCTGCTGACCCTGGATTCGCATCTGGACACCCCGGCCAACTTCGCCCGGGCCGATTTCAACATCATGCGGCGCCATGACCACAACGCGCTGTCGCAGGTGGACTACCCGCGCATGGTCGTGGGGGCGCTCGATGGCGGTTTCTTCGCCATCTATACCGACCAGGGCGACCGCAGCCGCGCTGCGCACCTGGCCGAGCGCGACCACGGCCTGCAGCGGATGTTGCAGATCCACGAAATGCTGGCCGCCAATCCGGACACGTTCCAGCTGGCGTTGAGCGCCGATGATGCGGCGAAGATCAAGGCTGCCGGCAAGCGCGTGGTCTATATCAGCATGGAAAACGCCAGCCCGCTGGTGGCCGACCCCAGCTTGCTCAGCTACTACCACAAGGCCGGCCTGCGCCTGCTGTCCACGGTGCATTTTGCCAACAACGAGTTCGCCGATTCGGCCACCGATCCCAAGGGCGCCGAGTGGAAGGGCCTGAGCCCGGCCGGCAAGGCGCTGATCAACGAGGCGGTGAAGCTGGGCATCGTGATCGACCAGTCGCACGCCTCCGATGCGGTGTTCGATGACCTGATCGCGATGATGCCGGTGCCGTTCATCCTCTCGCACAGCTCGGCCAAGGCGATCTACCACCACCCGCGCAATCTCGATGACGCGCGCCTGCGTCAGCTGGCCGCAAAGGGCGGGGTGATCCAGGCCAATGCCTACGGCGGTTACTTGATCGATGAAGCCAAGAGCGCCGAGCGCAAGCAGGCCGAGGAAGAACTGGAAAAGCGCCTGGGCGGCTGGGAGCACATGACCATGGCCAAGGGCGTGGAACTGCGCAAGGCGATGGCCGAGCTCGACCAGAAATATCCACAGCGCAAAGCCACGCTGGAGGATTTCTTCGCGCACTTTGGCCACATGCTGGACGTGGTCGGCCCGGACCATGTCGGCATCGGCATGGACTGGGACGGCGGTGGCGGCGTGACCGGCATGGAAGACGCCGCCGACCTGCCCAAGATCACCGCCTGGATGCAGCGCCGGGGCCTGAGCGAGGCGCAGATCGCCAACATCTGGAGCGGCAACGTGCTGCGGGTGATGCGCCAGGCGCAGGAGTATGCGGCCCCGCACGCCACACCCTGAGCCGCGGGCACGGCGGGGGTTATTCACAACCGGCGGTGGACAAGACCGCTGCCGGTCCGGTCGCGCGCTGTGCAGGGCTTCGGTCGCGGCTGCGGTTATCCACAGCGGCATGGGGATATCGGTTCCCGCGGCCAGGTCGCGACAACAAAAAAGGCGGGCCAATGGCCCGCCTTTCTATTTATCCACAAACAGGCTGTGGATTACTGCTTGCCCAGCACCGCATTGCGGCGGCTGTACAGCGCATAGACCACCAGGCCGATTGCGTTCCACGCCAGGAACCACAGCTGGGTGCGGGTGGGCAGGCTGAAGAACAGGTAGACGCAGCCGGCGATCGCGACCGGGCCGATGAGCCACGCCAGCGGCGCACGGAACTTGCGCTCGCGGCCCGGCTCGCGCCGGCGTAGCACCAGCAGGCACAGCCCCACCGCGGTGAACGCGGCCAGGGTGCCGGCATTGGCCAGCGCGGCGATCTCGTCCAGGCGCGCCACACCGGCCAGCGCGGCCACCAGCACCGCGGTGAACAGGGTGATGGTGACCGGGGTGCCGGTACGCTTGTTCACCAGCGACAGACTGCGCGGCAGCAGGCCGTCACGCGACATCACGAAGAAGATCCGGCTCTGGCCGTAGAAGAACGCCAGCAGCACGGTCGGCAGGGCGATGATGGCGACGATGCCGATCACCAGCGCGGCGGTGCCGTGGCCCAGTTCGCGCATGATCAGCGCCAGCGGCTCGGCGCTCTTGCCGAACACGGTGTAGCTCATCGCCCCGACCGCGGCCAGCGCCACCAGCAGGTAGATGATGGTGCAGCCGACCATCGAGCCGATGATGCCGATGGACAGGTCGCGCCTGGGATTCTTGGTTTCCTCGGCCGCGGTGGAGATCGCATCGAAGCCGTAGAAGGCGAAGAAGATGATCGCCGCCGCCGCCATCACCCCGCGTTCGACGCCGTCCGGGCCGAGCGACTTGGGGAAGCCGTAGGGCATGAACGGCTGCAGGTTCTCGACGTTGAACGCCGGCAGCGCCACGGCCACGAACACCGCCAGCGCGATCAGCTTGAGCACCACCAGTACCGCGTTGAGCGTGGCGCTTTCCTTGGTACCGGCCATCAGCATGCCGGCCACCAGGAAGGTGATCACGATCGCCGGGACGTTGAGGAAGCCGCCTTCCACGTGCGGGCCGGCGGCCAGCGCCTGCGGCAGCACCACGTTCCAGCCGAAGGAGCTGTGCAGCCATTCCAGGAAGCCGACGAAGTAGCCCGACCAGCCCACCGCCACGGTGCTGACCACCAGCGAGTACTCCAGGATCAGGCTCCAGCCCACCACCCAGGCGATGGTCTCGCCCAGCGCGCTGTAGCTGTAGGTGTAGGCGCTGCCGGCGGCCGGCATCATCGTCGACAGCTCGGCATAGGCCAGCGCCGCGCAGGCGCAGATCACCCCGGCGATGATGAACGACAGCAGCACCGCCGGGCCGGCCTTGTCGGCGCCCACGCCGATCAGCGTGTAGATACCGGTGCCGACGATGGCGCCAATGCCCAACGCGATCAGATGGGGCCAACTCAGCGAGGGAATCAGCCGGCGGCCTTCCTCGTGTTCGGTGAGCTGGTCGATGGATTTGCGCCGGAGCCAGGACTGCATGCGGACCTCACGGTTCGTGGTGATTCGGGAAAGGGGGCGAGTGTGGGCGAACGCAGTGCAGCAAAGCCAGAAAAACCCGCCGATCCACGGGGTTGTACGTCCAGGGCGCGGTCAGGTGACGGAACCGGCACAAAAAAACACGGGGCCGTCAGGCGCTCCGGCGCGGGTGGGCCAGCAGGTAGTGGCGCAGTGCCACCGCCTGGTTGTGCTGCTCATCGCGTGCGCCGAACACCAGCGTCACCGGGCCGGCATCGAGCGCATCGCGCAGCGGTGCCAGCCGCTGTGGCTGCGCGGCCAGTTCCTGCCAGTAGCGCCGGCGGAACGCATCCCAATGCTCGGCGCGGTGGTCGAACCACTGGCGCAGTTCATCGCTGGGCGCGACCTCCTTCAGCCAGGTCGCCTGCAGCCGTTCGCGGCTGACCCCGCGCGGCCACAGGCGGTCGACCAGGAAGCGCTGGCCATCGTCGGCCGTGGCCGGTTCATAGGCGCGTTTGCAATGGATGAGCATGCCGACCTCCGCAGCGCCGGAGCGTTTCAGCCTTCCAGACCCAGCCGCACCCCGAACCCGATCAAGCATACGCCGACCGCGCGGCGCAGCCACACGCCCACCCGCGGGTAGCCGGCCAGCCGCCGGGCGATGAACTGGCCGCCGAAGATCAGCACCGAGCACCAGCCGATGCTCAGCAGCGCGATCAGCAGCGCCATGGTTGCCAGCGTCAGGGCGCCGCGCTGCCGCGCCGGGTCGATGAAAAGCGGGAAGAACGCCATGTAGAACAGGATCGCCTTCGGGTTCAGCACGCCGACCAGGAGCGCCTGGCGGAACCAGCGGCGGCCGTGTTGGGCCGGGCTGGCGCTATCGGGGGGGGCCGGCTCGCGCAGCAGTTGGGCGCCGACCCACACCAGATAGCCCGCGCCGACATAGCGCAGGCCGGCGAACAGCAGCGGGTGGGCCTGCAGCAGCGCGGCCACGCCGGTAGCGGCGATCGCGATCAGGATCTGGTCGCCCAGCATCAGCCCGGCCAGCGTCGCATAGCCGGCACGCACGCCGCCGCGCGCGGTGGCGGTGAGCAGGGTGAAGGTGCCCGGGCCCGGCAGCATCAGAAACAGGATGACGGCCACCACGAAGGTGCCCAGATCGTTGATACCCATCCACGGCATGGGGGGACTCCGGGCTCAGCGCGCGCGCTGCTGGGCCAGACGCTGCCCGAGCGCGCCGACCAGCGCCGGCACGTCGTCGCGGTCGCCGGTGATGTCCAGCTTGCCCGTGCGCCAGTAGCCCCCCGGAACCGGCGCGGTGGCGGTTTGCGAGCAGGCGGCTGTGGCGGTGAACGGCCGCATGGCCAACAGGCGGGACAACAGCAGCGACAGCGGCTTCATGGCGGAGGACAACGGGTGGGGGCGCACATGATCGCAGATGCGGCGCAGCTGCTGAGACCGGGATGGCTACACTTTCCGCCATGCATACTGAAACCCTGATCCTGGCCAGCCTGCTGGTCGCCGTCATCGTCCTTCTGGTGTTCCTGTTCCGTCGTACTGGCGGTGCGGGACAAACGGAGGCACTCAATCGCGAACTGGATGGCCAACGCCAACGCACGACCGCCGCCGCGGTGGAAGCGGGGCAGCTGCGGGGCCGCCTGGAGTCGTTGGTCGCAGAGCTTGAGCACGAACGCAGCCAACAGGCCGAGCAGCAACGCTCGCTGTCGGGGTTGAGCCAACGCATCGAGCGCGAAGCGGCGACGGTGGCGGAGCTGGAGGCCAAGTTGTTCGAGCGCGATCAGGCGCTTGCCGATGCACGTGGCCAAAGCGTGGAGCTGATGGCCGCTGCGGAGCGGCAACGCGATGTGCTGCAGAAAGTACAAACCGAAAACTCGCGCCTGCATGCCGAGCTGCTGCATGCGCGCCAGGCACAGGAGGAACTGCGTAGCTGGGTGGGTTCGGCAAAGGAAAACCTCTCCAGCGCGTTCACTGAACTGGCCGGCAAGGTGTTCGAGGAGCGCGGTCAGCAGTTTGAAAAGAACGTGCGTGTGGCCACGGGACAATCGCGCGTTGACCTTGAAGCCATGCTCAAGCCGTTCTCGGAAAAACTCAGCGAATTCCGCCAGCGTGTGGACACGCTGTACAACGACGAAGCCCGTGAACGCGCCAGCCTGCTCGGTGCGGTGGGCGAGCTCAAGACCCTGAACCAGGACATGGCACAGCAGGCCGCCGCGCTCACCAGCGCGCTCAAGGGCAGCGCCAAGGTACGCGGCGACTGGGGCGAGCTGATGCTCGACAACGTGCTGCGTGGTTCTGGACTGGAAGAAGGCGTGCACTACGAGCGGCAAGCCCACGTCACCAATGACGATGGCGACAGCTTGCGCCCGGACGTGGTGGTGCGTTTTCCGGACCAGCGCAGTGTCGTGATCGACAGCAAGGTCAACCTGATCGCATGGCAGGAAGCGATGAACTCAGGCTCTCCGGAGCAGCAGGAAGATGCGTTGCGTCGCCACGCCGTGGCGCTGCGCCAGCACGTCAAGGATCTGGGCGACAAGAACTACCCCAAAGCGCTGGGCGGTGATGCGCTGGATGTGACCATCGCCTTCGTTCCGATCGAGGGCGCGCTGTCTGCGGCACTGGGTGCGGATATGGATCTGCAATCCTTCGCCTTCGACCGCCGTGTGGTGTTTGCTTCACCCAACACCTTGATGGCGCTGCTGCGGGTAACCGAACGCCTGTGGACGCGCGACAAGGTCCAGCGGCAGGCACTGGAAATCAGCGATACCGGCGGCAAGGTGTTGGATGCGATGGTCGCCTTCCTGGCCGATTTCGACGCGGTGGGCAAAAAACTGGACGAGGCCAATCAGTCCTTCGCCAAGGCACGCAACCGGCTCACCGATTCTCCGCAATCACTGTCCAACCGCGCACGGCGCCTGGCCGAACTGGGCGCCAAGGCCAAGAAGGCACTGCCACCGGAACTGCAGCCAGACACCATCCGCAGTCTGGCTGACGATGCCGACCAATCTGCTGACTGAGTAGCTGTTGTGCACAGCCCGGTCACATTGAGGCGGCCCGGGCCATCCGGGGGCGGCGGTGATGAAAATGAAAAACAGAGTGTTGATACCAGCGGCACGCAACGGACCGGTTGCCGATCTATGCTTGCGCTCCCCTCCCGATCAGGAACCGCTATGACCGCTTCCGTGTATGACATCCCGCTGACCACCATCGACGGCGCTCCGGCCTCGCTGGGCGACTACCGCGGCAAGGTGCTGCTGGTGGTCAATACCGCCTCCAAGTGCGGCCTGACCCCGCAGTACGAAGGCCTGGAAAAGCTCTATCGCGAAAAGAAGGACGCCGGACTGGAAGTGCTGGGTTTCCCGGCCAACAACTTCAACGGGCAGGAGCCGGGCAGCGAGGAGGAGATCAAGCAGTTCTGCGCGCTGACCTATGACGTGAGTTTTCCGATGTTCGCCAAGATCAACGTCGCCGGTGCCGACGTGCATCCGCTGTACCGTCAGCTCATCGCGGCCCAGCCGGTGGCGACCGGCGAAGGCCCGATGCGCGAGAAGCTGCTCGGCTTCAATATCGAACCCAACCCGGCACCGGGCATCCTGTGGAACTTCGAGAAGTTCCTGATCGGCAAGGACGGCAAGGTGATCGGCCGCTTCGCGCCGGATACCGCCGCCGATGATGCCGGCCTGCGCCAGGCCATCGACGCGGCCCTGGCGGCCTGATCAGGCCGCGGCTTCGGCAAAAAGAACAAAAAAAGCCCGGGAATACCGGGCTTTTTTTGTTCTGGCGTTGCCGGTCAGTTGCCCCAGTCGGGCATCGGCATGGCGTCGACCGGGATGGTCGGCTGCTCTTCGTCATCGCGCTGACGGGCACCACGCAGATCCTTCTCGATCTGGTAGTTGCGGCGTTGCAGCCACGCATCGCGGGTAAGGGCGTACTCGTCCACCGCGGTATCGCGCAGCGCGTCCACCGCCATCAACTGAACGCGCATGTCCACCAGCTGCAGGCCCTGCAGGCCGATGCGGACCTTGTCCGACTCGATCGTGCGCACCGGTGAGAGGGGAATATCGCCGGCCATGCCGAACACGTCGCGCACGGTGCGCGGACCGAAGAACGGCAGCTCCACATAGCGTGAGCCACGCCAGCCCCAGGCCCCCAGGGTCTGGCCGAAATCCTCGCTGCGGCGCGGCACCATCGCCTTGCTGGCCGGATCGAACAGACCGCCGATGCCGAAAGTGGAGTTCATCAAGAAGCGGCCCAGCGTGTCCCAGGCATCGTCCGGGTGACCCTGCAGCAGCTGGTTGACCAGGGTCAGCGGCGAGCGCAGGTTGCTGAAGAAATTGGTCACGCCGGTGCGCGCGAAACGGGGCACCACGTTGACGTAGGCGGTGGCGATCGGCCGCGCCACCGCACGGTCCACCACCATGTTGAAGTGGTGCACCTTGCGGTTGTACTTCTCCCACGGGTCGTAGCTGGAGCGGGCGTTGCCGCCCGCCCCGGACTCGGCCGGCGCACCGGGAGCAGGACCACCGTACAGCGCCGCGAAATCGTCCTCGGCATCGGTAGGGGCGGCGGTCTGGCCGGTACCGGTGTCCGCCACCACCGGGGAGGGGGCGGGAGCGGGCGACGCCGGTGCGGTGTCTGCGGTCTGCGCGCCGGGTACCGGCACGATCGCGACCTCCGGGGTCGCAGCCGGGGAGACCAGGCGGTCTGCCGGTCCGGCATCGCGGACCGGTTTGCCGGCACAGGCGGCAAGCACGGCCACGCAGGCCAGCAGGGGGAGTGTGCGTAACAGGCTCATATCAGCGTCCAGCCGGGGAGGCGTTGAAATCCAGGTCCGGCAGCAGCCGGTAGGCGGCGCGCAGTTCGTCCAGTCCGGGCGGCGTGCCGGTTATGGCACCTCCGCCGTTGGCGCGCAGGCGCGCGGCGATCTCGCCCAGCAGCGCCAGCCCGGCGCTGTCGACGCGTTCCACCGCTTGCAGATCCAGCTGGCGCAGCGGGCCCAGCGCGCGCGCCAGCTGGGGCCACAGCTCCACCACCGCGGCGCGGTCGAGCGCGCCCGCCAGGTGCAGCGTGCCATTCTCGATGCGGCAGGTGGCGTCACTTGCCACGGGGAGTCGGTCCTGTCGCGGGCTGCATGTTGCCGCTGCGCAGATCGGCGGCGACCTGCTTGATCGACTTCTGCCGCAGCGGGGTGTCGAACTGGTTCTTGAAGGTCTGCACGTAGGAGATGCCTTCGATCATCACGTCGAAGATCTTCCACTGGCCGTTGACGTTGCGCATAAGGTATTCGACCGGGGTCGGCTCGCTGCCGGCGCGCACCAGCTCGGTGGAGACCTTGACGCCGCGGCCGCCCGGCAGCGCGGTTTCGCTCTTGTAGCGGAAGCTGGGCTTGCCCTGGATATCCAGCAGGGTCGAGCCGTAGCGCGCCATCAGGTTGTCGGCCATCGCATCGGCGAACAGCTTCACATCGGCATCGGCGGCGCCGCGGCCATGTACGCCCAGCACCAGCCGCGCGGCGTAGTCACGGTCGAAACCGCGGCTCAGCTCGCCATCGATGAAGCTGCGCAGCGCCGCCGGGTTGGTGCGGAACTCGCTGCGCCGCGTTTCCAGCGTGGTGAGGATGCGGGTGCTCGCGTCCAGCACGGTACGGCCGGCGGCGCTGGGCTGGGCGGCGGTGGCGGCCGGACGCGCCTGCGCCATCAGCAGCGACGGTGCGCTGGCCAGCAGGGCCGAAGCGAGAAGGGCGGTCAGCAGTTTCACTTTCATTGTTGCGGTTCCGTTGCAGGCGCGTCGGCGCCGGTGGAGTCGTTGTCGCCGGCGGTCGTCCCGCCGCCACTGAACATGTATTTGCCGACCAGCTGGATCAGGTCCACCGCCGGCTGGGTGAAGACGATCTCGTCGCCGGACTTGAGCACGTCCGGATCACCGCCCGGCTGCAGGCCGATATAGCTTTCGCCCAGCAGGCCGCTGGTGAAAATACCGGCCGAGGTATCGGCGGGCAGATCCTTGAACTTGCTGTCCAGCGCCAGGGTGACGATGGAATCGTATTTAACCGGATCGAGCTGAATATCAGCCACTTGGCCGATGGTCACCCCGCCGACCTTCACTGGCGCCTGCGCGCGCAGCTGGCCGATCTGGCTGAAACGCGCCTTCAGCACGTAGTCGCCGCCACCCAGGCCGAAGCGCTGGTTGGTCGAGGCCACCGCCAGCACCAGCAGCGAGGCCAGCGCCAGCAGCAGGAAGGCGCCGACGGAAAATTCAAGTCTGGGTCCACGGATGGCCATTGGTTATCTCACTCCTGATCCAGCAGATGCTTCGCAGCGCGAAGCGGGTTGTTCGTTTGATCCTGCAGATGGACGTGCAGGTTTTTGCGAGGGACTCGCGTTATTGAAACAGCAGCGCCGACAGCACGAAATTGAACATCAGCACCAGCAGCGAGGCATTGACCACCGCGCGGGTGGTGGCCACCGAGGTGCCTTCGATGGTCGGCTCGGCGTGGAAGCCCACGTAGGCCGCCACCAGCGCCGCGGTGCCACCGAAGATCGCCGACTTGAGCAGGGCCACGACGAAGTCGTCCCAGAAATCGACACTGCCGCGCAGCCCCGACCAGAACGTGCCGTTGTCCTGGCCCAGGATGTGCACCGCTTCGAACCAGCCGCCGGCGATGGCCAGCGAGCAGAAGATGCCGGTCAGCAGCGGCACGGTCAGCACCGCCGCCCAGAAGCGTGGCGCCACCGCCTTGGCGATCGGATCGATGGCCATCAGCTCCAGCGCCTTGATCTGGTCGGTGGCACGCATCAGCCCCAGTTCGGCGGCGATCGAGCTGCCGGCGCGGCCGATGAACAGCAGCGCGGTCAGCACCGGCGCCAGCTCGCGGTACAGCGACAGGCCCAGCAGGGTGGACAGCGCATCGGCCGCGCCGAAGGTGGTCAGCGTGCGGTAGCCCTGCAGGGTCAGCACCAGGCCGACGAAGGCGCCACCCACGGCGATGATCGGCAGCGAGCGCGCGCCGATCTTGTAGACCTCGCGGGTCAGCTCGGCCAGGAAGTCGCGGGTCGGCAGCGAGCCGCGCAGCACGGTCAGCGAGAACAGGCCGGCGCGGCCGAGCGAACGGATCGAGGCAACAAACGGCATCAGGCAGTCCTCGCGCGCGGGGCGGCATCGAACGGGATCGGGCCATCCGGCTGGCCATGCAGGAACTGCCGCACCAGCGGATCGGCGCTGGCCTGCAGCGCGTCCGGGGTGCCGGAGAACACGATGCCGCCATTGGCGATCACCACCGCCTGGTCGCAGATCGGCAGGGTTTCGTGGACGTGGTGGCTGACGATGATGCTGGTCAGGCCCAGATTGTCGTTCAGGCGCTGGATCAGGCTCATGATCACCCCCGAGGCGATCGGGTCCAGCCCGGTCAGCGGCTCGTCGTAGATCATCAGCGGCGGGTCCAGCGCCAGCGCGCGGGCCAGCGCCACGCGCCGGGCCATGCCGCCGGACAGCTCGCGCGGCCAGGCGTCGGCGGCGGCCAGCAGGCCCACCGCGTGCAGTTTCATCTCCACCAGGCGGCGCAGCACCGGCTCGGGCAGACGGGTATGCGCGCGCAGCGGCAGGGCCACGTTCTCGGCCACGCTCAGGTCGGTCAGCAGGCCGTTGCCCTGCAGCAGCACGCCGATGTTCTTGCGCATCTCCAGCAGTGCGCGGCTGCCCTGTGGCAGGTCCTGCCCGAACAGGCGCACGCTGCCGGCTACCGGCCGCAGTTCACCGGTCAGTGCCGCCAGCATCGTCGACTTGCCGCTGCCCGAAGGGCCGAGCACGGCGGTGATGCTGCCGCGCGGCACCTGCAGCGAAACATCGCGCAGGATCGTGCGCCCGCCGCGGTCGATGCGCACGTTGGACAACTGCACCAGGGGTGTCCGGGAAGCGGGCATGGTGGCCTTTAACGGAAAAACAACGTTGCAGAATTGCCAGAGACACCTGAACAAAAGCGTACTGGGCCGTGCAGTATTGTCGCATCGCCGGCTCCGGTTGCGCGCGGCCGGGTCCACGCCGTAACGGCAACAGTGTGTGCGGACGATGAGGGTGCACGGGCGCCGCGGCTGTGTACCGGCGTGGCGGATCTCGCCGCCTGCGATATGGCTGCGGCAAGATGGTGTGATGACCGACGCGCCCGACTTCCGCCTGTACCACTCCAATTCGCTTGATGTGCTGGCCTCGCTGCTGGCCCACGCCCTGCGCGAACCGGCGCCGGGGCAGCCGCTGCTGGCGGCCGATACCGTGCTGATCCCGCAGGTGGCGATGCGCCGTTGGCTGCAGTCCACACTGGCCGCCGAATACGGCATCGCCGCCAACCTGGAGTTCCTGACCCCCGGCGAGTTCGTCGCCAGGGCGCTCAAGGCCAATGTCGCCGGCGAACGTGATGACCTGGGCGCGGTCGGATTGCACTGGCGTCTGTATGCGGCATTGACTGACCCGGCGGTGATGCAAAATCCGGCGCTGGCCGGGTTGTATTCCTACCTTGAGCATGGCGATCCCCTGCGGCCGTGGGCGCTGGCCGCCGAGCTGGGCAGCGTGTTCGAGAAGTACCAGGCCTGGCGCCGTGACTGGCTGCTGCGCTGGGAAGACGGTGCCGAGCCGGATGATCCGCAGGCGATCCTGTGGCGGCATATCGCCGCCGGCCAGCACTATCGCGCGCGCCGCATCAACGACTACCTGGCCCGCTTCGAAGGTGCCGGGCAGCCGTTGCCGCAGGGCCTGCCGGGGCGGCTGTTCGCCTTTGCCACGCTCAACGTCTCGCCCGACGTGTTGCGGGTGATCGCCACCCAGGCGCGGGTCGGTACGCTGCATTTCTATATGCCCACGCCCACCCAGTCGTACTGGGGCGATCTGCAGACGCTGGCCGAGAAGTTGCGCAGCGGCCTGGACGATCCCTTCGGCAGCGCCGCCGGCGAGAACCCGTTGCTGCAGGCCTGGGGCGCGGCCGGCCGCGATTTCATGGCGGTGCTGGGCAGCTATGAAGTGGTGCACCCGACCGGCGAGATCGCCGCCTATGTCGACCCGGAAGACGAACCCGGCGCCGGGCTGGATGACGGCGGGCTGGCCGACAGCCTGCTGCAGCGGCTGCAGGCCGACCTGTTCCACCGCCGCGCGCTGCCCTCGTCCCCGTTGTTGCCGGCGCTGCGGCTGGACGACCCCAGCCTGCAGGTCCACGCCTGCCACACCCGCCTGCGCGAGATGCAGGTGCTGCACGACCAGCTGCGCGCGCTGCTGGACGATGCGCGCTTTGATCCACCGCTGCAGCCGCGCGAAATCGCGGTGCTGGCGCCGGATATCGATCCCTATGTGCCGTACCTGGAATCGGTGTTCGGCGGCCGTGGCGGCGAGGAACACCTGCCGTGGGCGCTGGCCGATGCCAGTCCGCTGCAGGGCGAGCCGCTGGCCGAGGTGTTCGTGCAGCTGTTGGGGTTGCCAGTGTCGCGCTTCGGCCTGAACGAGATCCTGGACCTGCTGCAAAGTGCGCCGCTGGCCACTGCCGCCGGGCTGGATGCGGCCGCGTTCGAGCGCCTGCACGGCTGGCTGCAGGCCGCCGGCGCGCGCTGGGGGCTGGATGCCGCACATCGCCAGCAGCATCTGGCCCCGGCCGATGACGCCTACACCTGGCAGTTCGCGCTGGACCGGTTGCTGCTGGGCTATGCCAGCGGCAGCGACCAGGACATCGCCGGGGTCGCGCCCTGGCCGGAGCTGGAAGGCGGCGCGCTGGCCGCGCTGGATGCGCTGGTACGGCTGCTGCGGGTGCTGGCGCGGCACCAGAAGACCCTGGCCGAAGCGCTGAGCCCGTCGCAATGGCGCGAGCGCCTGCTCGGTCTGCTGGCCGCGCTGCTGCCCGAAACACCCACCGAACCGGCCGCGCTGCGCGCGCTGGAACGGCTGCGCAAGCTGATCAACGAATTCGCCGAGGAAGCCGAAAAGGCCGGGTTCGCCGCGCCGGTGCCGGCGGAAGTGGTGCGCGCGCATTTTGCCGCGGTGCTGTCCGAGGCCGATACCCGCGCCCCGCTGCTCACCGGGGGCATCAGCTTCGGCCGCATGGTGCCGATGCGGCTGCTGCCGTTCCGGGTGATCTGCGTGCTGGGCCTGAATGATGGCGATTTCCCACGGCGTGACCCGGCCGCCGGCCTGAGCCGGTTGACCGCCGAACTGGGCACGCAGCGCCGGCGCCACGGCGACCGCTCGCTGCGCGAGGACGACCGCTTCCTGTTCCTGCAGTTGTTCGCCTCGGCGCAGGACGTGTTCTACCTGAGCTACCTCGGTGCCGATGCGCGTGATGGCAGTGTGCGCGAGCCCTCGGTGCTGGTCAGCGAACTGGTCGATGCCGCCGCCGCGTATCACGCCGATCCGGCCGCCGCGCGCAGACAGCTGGTGGTGCGCCATCCGCTGCAACCGTTTGCCCCGGCCGCGTTCGGCGATGCGCAGGAGCCGCGCCGTTTCAGCTATCGCCGCCAGTGGCGGCCCGCGGCCGGCGCCATGGGCGGCCACCGGCAGCGCTTGCCGGCGTGGATCGAGGGTCCGCTCGACGCGCCGCTGCCACAAGCCTTCGCCGAAGAGCGTCTGGCCCTGGAGGCGCTGCGCCGGTTCCTCGCCGATCCGGCCGGGCAGTTCCTGCAGCAGCGCCTGGGCCTGCGTCTGGCCGGCGAGATCGACCGCAGCGAGGACATCGAGCCGCTGGTGGTGCCGGGCGGCGGTCGCGAGCACGCGGCGTTGCAGCAGCAGGTGCTGGCGGCGTTGCTGGACGGGCAGGAAAACGGGTTGTACCTGCGGCTGCGGGCGCGCGCGCAGCTGCCGTCCGGGGCGCTGGGACGACAGCAGTTCGAACGGCTGCTGGCCCGCATCCGGCCGTGTGCCGAGGCGTTCTCGCAGTGGTACGACGGCGCGCCGTTGTCCTCGCAGCGCTTCGAAGTTGAACTCGATGGCATGCAGCTGCACGGACGGGTCGATCAAATCCATCCACAGGGACTGCTGCGCCTGCAGGCCGGTACCGCAGGGGTGGCCTACGTGCTGCGCAGCGGGCTGGACTGGCTGCTGGCCAACGCCGCCGGCGCGCAGCTGCCGCTGCTGCAGTTCCATGACGATGGCGAGGCCCGCTACGGTCCCCACGGGTTGCCGGCACTGCCGGTGGAACCGGCCAAAGCTGCCTTGAAAGCCTTGCTGCAGCTGCGTCTGCAAGGATTGCAGGAACCCCTGCTGTTCGCTCCTTACACCGGCTGGGAGATCTACAACAGCGATGCCGAGGGCCGCGAAAAAGCCGCGCGCGCCCGCTGGTACCGCTCCGATTTCAGCTGGGGCGAAGGCGAGGGCGAAGCGCTGCAACTGGCGCTGCGCGGCACCGATCCGTTCGCGTCGGAAACCACTGCACACAGATTTATCCACAACAGCCTGTTGATATTCACCGCGTTGCGCGAGGGCCGCGTGTTGCCGGATTTCGACACCGAACACGACGCGGCAAACGGAGGGGCGGCATGAACGGGGAACAGATCAATGAGGACCCTTATCTGCAGTTGCCGCTCGATGGCCTGCGCCTGATCGAGGCCAGCGCCGGTACCGGCAAGACCTTCACCCTGGCCACGCTGTTCACCCGGCTGGTGGTGGAACAGGGCCTGCGCATGGGCCAGATCCTGGCGGTGACCTTCACCGATGCGGCCACCCAGGAGCTGCGCAAACGCATCCGCGAGCGGCTGGATCTGGCCGCGCGGCTGGTCGGCGAACCGCCCGGCGAGGGCGACAGCCCGGAAACCCTGCTTACCCATCGCATCCTGCACCGGCATCTGCAGCAGGGCGGCGAAACGGACGTGCAGCTGGGCCGGCGCCTGCGCGTGGCGGCCGAGGAAACCGATCTGGCGGCGATCTTCACCATCCACGGCTTCTGCACCCGGGTGCTGGGCGAATACGCGCTGGAAAGCGGTCACAGTTTCGCCACGCCGGAACTGCTGGCCAACACCGGCGAGCTGTATGCCGAACTGGCCGCGGACCTGTGGCGGCTGCATGCCGGCCAGGGCGAGCAGCTCGAAGCGCTGCTGGGGTTGTGGAAAAGTCCCGAGGCATTAGCCAAAGACCTGCCGGCGCTGGTTGCCGACCTGCCGCTTTATCCAGCGCCTGCGCAGACACCGGTCGACGACCCGCGGGCGTTGCGCGACGCCGCCGTGCAGCGGCTGGCGGCCGGTATCGCCGCGCACGGTGAAACGTATCTGCAGCAGTTGCGCGGCGCACTGGACGGTGGCGTGCTCAACAAAGCCAGCTACCGGTCCGACTGGATCGAGCCGCTGTTCGTGCAGCTGCGGCAGTGGAGCCGCCATCCGGATCCCAACGCCGGGCTGGACGAGAAGCTGGAGCGGCTCACCCTGGAGGTGCTTACCGCCAAGACCAACAAGGCCAAGACCGGCAGCACGCCGCTTTCGCCCCTGCAGCCGCTGATCGCCGATTACCTGCAGGCGCGGGCGCAGGTGACGCGCTGGCAGCGCCAACAATCGGTCGCGCTGCTGCACCAGCTGCGCGAGGACGTGCGCCAGCGCCTGGCCCGGCTCAAGCAGCTGCGGCGGCTGCAGACCTATGACGATCTGATCGACAACGTCGCCCACGCCCTGCAGAGTGAACACGGTGACGTGCTGGCCGCGCGGCTGCGCACGCAGTACCGCTTCGCGCTGGTGGACGAATTCCAGGACACCGATCCCCGCCAGTGGGACATCTTCCGCCGTGTGTTCGCCGAACCCGGGCGCGACGGCGGCGACGCCGCGCTGTTCCTGATCGGCGATCCCAAGCAGGCCATCTACGGCTTCCGCGGCGGCGATGTGCACACCTATCTGCAGGCCAAGGCGCTGGCCGCCCTGGCCCCGCCGCTGGACCGCAATTTCCGTTCGCGCCCGGGGGTGCTGCGCGCGATCCAGGCGCTGTACGACAACGCCGGCGAGCAGGCCTTCCTTGATCCGCGCATCCGTTTCGAACCGGTTTTGCCGGGCAGCAAACGCAGCGATGCGGACTATCTGCTGGACGGGCGGCCGGCGCCGGCGTTGACCGTGCACCGGATCGGGGCCGGCGAAGACGGCAAACCGCTCAAGGCCGACGCCTCGCGCGAGGCGGCCACCGCCGCCTGTGTGGCCGATATCCACAAGGTGCTCAGCGCCGCCCGCGAAGAGCGCGCGCTGATCGACGGCAAACCGGTGCAGCCGGGCGATATCGCGGTGCTGGTGCGTTCGCACAAGGAGGCCGCGCGCATCCAGCAGGCGCTGGCGGCGCTGGGTATTCCGGCGGTGGCGGCGGGCAAGCAGAGTCTGTTCGCCAGTGCCGAGGCGCATGAACTGCGCGTGCTGCTGCTGGCGCTGTTGCAGCCGGCCGATGACGGCCGCCTGCGCGCCGCGCTGGCCACGGTGCTGCTGGGCGAAAGCGCCGCGGCGATCGCGGCGATGGAACACGAAGGCGATGCCCAGCGCGCGCACCAGCAGCGGCTGGCGCAGTGGCGCGAGCGCTGGCAGCGCGGCGGCGTGCTGGCGCTGCTGTCGGAGCTGTGCGCCGAACAGGCCGAACGCCTGCTGGCGCTGGTCGATGGCGAGCGGCGGCTGACCAACTACCTGCAGCTGGCCGAACAGCTGCAGGAGGCCAGTCACCGCAGCATCGGCCTGCACGGCCTGCTGGACTGGCTGCAGACCCGGATCGCCCACGCCGACGAGGGTGACGAGGCGCAGCTGTTGCGGCTGGAGTCGGACGCGCGCCGGGTGCAGATCATCACCCTGCACAAGAGCAAGGGCCTGGAATACCCGCTGGTGTACCTGCCGTTCGTCGGCATCGCCACCAGCGCCCCGGACAGCAGCAACCACCGCACCGTGCACGACGGGCAGCAGCGCGTGCTGCACTGGAAGATCGACAAGGACGATGCCGACTGGAAGGCCATCGGCCAGCAGGTCGGCGCCGAGGACGCGGCCGAAACCGCGCGGCTGCTCTACGTCGGGTTGACCCGCGCCGAGCACGCGTTGTGGATAAGTGGCGGCGCGCTGGCCGGGCTGGCGTCTTCGCGGCTGGGGCCGATGCTGGAAGCGCTGCCGGCGCATGCCGATATCGCGGTGGTCGACGGTGCCGCCGGTCCGGTGCCGGCGCGGCTGCCGGCCGAACGCGAGCCCGCGCTGCCGCCGGTACGGGTGATCGGCCGCGTGGTGCCGCACGACTGGTGGGTCTACAGCTTCACCCAGCTGGCGCATGCCGACGGCCGCCAGGACACCACCGCGGCGGCCACCGAAGACGCTGGCGGCGCCGCCGACGAACCGCTGCAGGCCACGATCGACGACGCGCTGGCGAGCGGGGCGGACAGCGCCGTGGTGGCCACCGCCGCGGACGTGTTCGATCCGCGTTTTGCCGGCAGCCGCTTCGGCAACGTCTTGCATGCCGCGCTGGAGAATGTCGACTTTGGCGCCTGGGGTGACTGGCGCCCTGCCGATCCGGCGCCGGACGGTCAGGCCGGGATCATTGAAAAAACGCTGCGTGCCGAGGGCTATGTCGACGAGGAGATCGCCGATGGTGTGGACCTGCTGACCCGGCTGATCGGCCAGACCCTGACCGTGACCCTGCCTGAAGGCGGCGCGCTGCATTCACTGGGCGAGGGCGAACGCCGCGCCGAAATCGAATTCCATTTCGCGATGCAGCCGACCACGGTGCCTGCGCTGCTGCGGGTACTGCATCAGCATGGCGTGGTGCGGGGCCGCCAGGGCTTCGGTCTGCGCCGCCAGCTGGAAGGGCTGATGACCGGCAAGATCGATCTGACCTACGTCCGCGACGGGCGCTGGTACGTGCTGGACTACAAGTCCAACCGGCTGCCCGATTACAGCGCCGCGCAACTGGAGGCGGCCATGCGCCACAGCGAGTACGACCTGCAGGCGTTGATCTACACCGTGGCGCTGCACCGCTGGCTGCGCTTCCGGATCGGCGCCGGTTACGACTACGCCCGCGATTTCGGCGGCATCCGCTACCTGTTCTGCCGTGGCCTGGATGCCGGCCGGGCGTCCTCGCCCGGGATGTACGCGCATACCTTCGCCCCGGCACTGGTGGCCGCGGTGGATGAACTGTTTGCCGGGGGCCGTGAGGGCCACGCGGCGTTGCTGGCACGACTGGGAGGCACGGCATGAGCCTGCTGGCCGCACTGACCAAGGCTGGCGCGCTGCGCCCGCTCGACCACGCCCTGGCGCAGAGCCTGCGCCGGCTCGATCCGGACACGCCCGACGCGGTGCTGGCCGCCGCCGCGCTGGCCTCGCTGGCAGTGGCGCAGGGCCACGCCGGTTTCGATCCGGCGCAGCCGCAGCGGCTGGTGGATGCCGGCATCGTCTGGCCGGCGGCGGCGGACTGGCATGCGCAGCTGGCTGCCTCGCGCTGGGTCGCCACCCCTGTGGATAACCGGACCGCCGCCGAACCGGCGCCGCTGGTCTGGGAAAACGGCCTGCTGTACCTGCGCCGTTATCGCGAATACGAGCGGCGCCTGGCGGAAGGCTTGCAGCGCATCGGCCGCGCGCCGGTGGCCGATGGCGATCCGGCCGCGCTGGCGCCGGTGTTCGCGCGGCTGTTCCCCGGAACGGCGGCCCCCGCCCCGGCGCAACAGGATCTGTTCGGGGCTGCCATCGCGCCGACCGCCGAGCGCCTGCCGGCCCATTCCGATCTGCAGGCGCGCGCGGCGGCGATGGCGCTGCGCCACGCGCTGCTGCTGGTCACCGGCGGCCCCGGCACCGGCAAGACCACCACCATCACCCGGTTGCTGGTGCTGCTGGCCGCACAGGCCCAGGCCGCCGGCCGGCCCGCGCCACGCGTCGCGCTGGCCGCGCCCACCGGCCGCGCCGCCGAGCGCATGGCCGAAAGCCTGCGCCACGCCCTGCAGCAACTGCCCGCCGCCGGCATCGATGCCGAGCTGTGCGCACAGCTGCCCAGCACCGGCACCACCTTGCACCGCCTGCTCGGGGTGATCCCCGATTCCCCGCGCTTCCGCCACCACACCGACAATCCCTTGCCTTACGACGTGATCGTGGTCGATGAGGCCTCGATGATCGATCTGCCGCTGATGGCCAAGCTGGTGGAGGCGATCGCCGACGGCACCCGGCTGATCCTGCTGGGCGATCCGGACCAGCTGCCGTCGGTGGAGGCCGGCGACGTGCTCAGTGCGATCCTGCGCGCGGCCGGCGACGGCACCCGCATCGGCGCCGCCGCTGCCGGCGCGCTGCAGCCGCTGCTGGGCACCTTGCCGGCGGGTGCGTGCGAAACCACCGCCAGCCCCTTTGCCGGGGCCCGCGTGCAGCTGCAACGCGGTTACCGGCAGAGCGAGGCGTTGCAGCTGGCGCCGCTGGCCGCGGCGATGCGTCAGGGGGAGGCCGGTCAGGCGCTGGCCCTGCTGCGCGAGGGCCAGCTGCCGGGCGTGCGGTTCCACGAAGACCAGTTCGACCCGCTGGGCGCGTGGCGCGGGCCGCTGCAGCAGTACTGGCAGGCACTGGCCGACGCCACCACGCCGGCCGATGCGCTGGCGCTGGCCGGACGCATGCGCCTGCTCACGGCCGTGCGCGAAGGCCCGCAGGGCGCACGCGGGCTCAATGCGCGCATCGAGGAACTGCTCGCCGGCGGCCCGCGCCGCGGCGCCGGCCCGGGCTGGTTCCACGGCCGGCTGCTGCTCATCACCGAGAACAGCTACCGCCACCGCCTGTTCAACGGCGATGTCGGCCTCTGTCTCGCCGATGGCAGCGGCGGCGGCATCACGGCATGGTTCCCCGGTGACGACCCGGCCCATCCGCGCGGTTTCCACCCGGCCGCCTTGCCTGCCCACGAAAGCGCGTTCGCGATGACCGTGCACAAGGCGCAGGGCTCGGAGTTCGACCAGGTCTGGCTGCAGCTGCCCCGGCACGACAACCGGGTGCTGTCGCGCGAACTGCTCTACACCGGCATCACCCGGGCCCGCCACGGCCTGCATCTGGCCGGCAGCGCCGCGGTGATCGAAGCGGCGCTGGCGCGCCATGCCAGCCGCTGTTCGGGCTTGGCGTGGCGGCTGCTGGCCCCGGCCGCCGCGGCAGGGGGGGCCGGCTGATCCGCCGGCCGGCGCCTGCAACCGGGTGTCCGCACCGTGCGCCCGCGGGGGACGGGCCCGGCGCCGGGCCATCGCCGGTGCCCTGCCGGCAGCTGGCTGGTAGCATATCGGCCCCGTAATACAGGCGCCGTCCCCCATGGCCGAGTCCCCCAAATCCCCCGTCACCCAGGCCCAGGCCGAAGCTGCCGTGCGCACGCTGCTGGAATGGGCCGGCGAGGATCCCACCCGTGAAGGCCTGCTGGATACCCCGCGCCGGGTGGCCGAGGCCTATGGCGACTGGTTCAGCGGCTACCGCGAGGACCCGCGCGCCTACATGGCGCGGACCTTCGAGGAAGTGGCCGGCTATGACGAGATGATCGTGCTGCGCGACATCGAGTATGAAAGCCACTGCGAGCACCACATGGCGCCGATCATCGGCCGCGTGCATGTCGGCTATGTGCCCAACGGCCGCGTGGTCGGCATCTCCAAGCTAGCGCGCGTGGTGGAGGCCTATGCGCGCCGCTTCCAGGTGCAGGAGAAGATGACCGCGCAGATCGCCGACTGCATCCAGGATGTGCTGCAGCCGCTGGGCGTGGGCGTGGTGGTGGAAGGCGCGCACGAGTGCATGACCACCCGCGGCATCCACAAGCGCGGCGTGAGCATGGTGACCTCGCGCATGCGTGGCAGCTTCCATGACGATGCGCGCACCCGCGCCGAGTTCCTGCGTTTCATCGAAGTGGGCCAGGCGCGCCGCTGAGCCGGCGTTGCCGGTTGCCCCGGGTTCCCCGCCCGGGAGTGTCGGCAGCGTCACCGCCGGCACACCTTGCAAAGTCCGTCCCCGTTTCCAGGAGAAGTGCATGCACTACGTCGAATTGGTCGCCATGCTGGTGGTGTTGCAGTACCTGTTCTTCATCGTGCTGGTTGGTCGCGCGCGTGGCCGCACCGGGCTGAAAGCACCGGCGGTCAGTGGCAACGAGACCTTCGAGCGCATCTACCGGGTGCAGATGAACACCCTGGAACTGATGGTGATGCTGCTGCCGGCGCTGTTCGTGGCCGCGCGCTACTGGCCGGCGAGCTGGGTGGCGGCCCTGGGCGGGGTTTACCTGCTGGGCCGCTTCCTCTACTGGCGCGCCTACGTGAAGGCACCGTCCGGGCGCGCGCTGGGTTTCGGCCTGTCGATGCTGCCGGTACTGGCGCTGCTGCTGATGGCGCTGGCCGGTGCGGTGCTGGGCAAGAACCTGGATGAGATCCGCGCCACTGCCGGGCAGGCCGACGCCGCGCTGGACGCCGACCACACCCGCTGAGCCGCGCGGGAGGTGCAACGAAAAGGGAGCCTTGCGGCTCCCTTTTCTGTTGCCGGTAAGGCGACTCAGAAATCCAGGCTGAGCCGGGCGTAGGTGTAGCGGCCGGGCAGGTCATAGGTGCCCGGGTCGTAGCCGTTGAGGGTGCAGCTCAGGCAGATCGGCGGGTTCTTGTCGAACACGTTGTTCACCCCGAGGCTGACTTTCACGCCCTTCATCCATGCGTCGGTGCGCCAGCTCAGCTGGGCGTCGTGGTAGGTGGTGGCGCCGAGCCAGTGCAGGTCGTTGGCGCTGTCGGTACAGATGTCGAAGCCGTTGGCGCCGGCGCAGCTCTCGCGCAGGCGGTCGATGTAGCGCAGCGTCCAGCTGGCGTTCCAGTTGCCCAAATCCCAGTTGGCGGCCAGGGTCGAGCTCCACTCCGGAATCGCGCTGTCATTGGTCTCCACGCCCGGGCCCTTGGGCTCGGCCTGGCCGGATTCGTTGACCAGCTCATAGCGCGTCACCCAGGTCGCCTTCCAGTCGAAGCCCAGCTGGCCCCAGCCGGTTTCCGGCAGCAGCCAGTGCGCGCTGAAATCCCAGCCGCTGGTGTTGATCGTGCCGAGGTTGGCGAGGATGTCCTCGAAACGGATGATCTGGCCGCGGTCGTTGCGGGTGTAGCTGGCGCAGGCCACCGGATCGCGGCTGTCGATGCAGCGGTCCATGATCGCCTGCGCGTCCGGGGCCTGGATCGCCTTGTCGATGGTGTGGCGGTAGAAGGTCACCCCCAGGTCCAGCTTGCTGGCCCAGCCGCTGTCCTCGGCCCAGCCCGGGCTCCACACCGCGCCGGCCATGAACGAACGGCTTTCCTCCGGTTCCAGCGCGCGGTTGCCCGAGGTCACCACCGAGATCTGCGGGTTGGCCTGCTCGTAGCCCGGCGGCACGCCGTCGGCCACGCACTTGGGCGTGGTGGAGGCGGCGTTGTTGCAGGGATCGACGATGGTGGCGTCAAAGCGGCTCAACGTGCCGTACAGCTCGCCGATGGACGGGGCGCGGAAGCCCTGGGCGAAGGACATGCGCAGCAGCAGTTCATCGGCCGGCTGCCAGCGCAGGCCGAGCTTGCCGGTGTTGGTGCCGCCGAAGGTGGAGTAGTCCGAGTAGCGCCCGGCAATGCTCAGGTCCAGGCTCTTGCCCCAGAAACCTTCGCGCGCCAGCGGCACGTCGAATTCGACATAGGCCTCCTTCACCGAATAGCTGCCGATGGTCACCCCCGAGGGCACGCCGTTGTACTCGCCGGCGATGGTGATCGGGTCGGGGTGGTATTCGCCCTTGTAGCGGCGCCATTCGGCACCGGCGGCGAAGGACACCGCGCCGGCCCAGTTGTCGAACAGCTCGCCGGTGAGGTTGGCCGAGGCCTGGCTCAGGGTGTTCTTGCTGCGGTCGCGCACGATCGGCGAGATCCACGCCAGCATCTCCGGGGTGATGGTGCCCGGCCCGCCGAACAGGTTCAGCGGCACGCAGCCGGCAATGGCCGCGCACGCGGCCGGATCGCCCAGGGCCTGGTTGATGTGCTTGATGTTGTAGCTGCCGGTATTGGTCTGGGTGGCCTTGCTTTCACTGGTCATCGCGTTGATGTCCCAGTTCCAGGTGCGCTGGTTGACCTCGAAGGTGCCGTCCAGCCCGGCGGCGGCGTACCAGGTTTTCACCTCCTGCTCGTAGCGGCGCGGGCCGCCCTCCACCGGACGCCGGCCCAGCAGGAACAGGTTGGGGTTGGTGCCCATCGTGGTCAGGTCGAAACCGAACGGGTTGTACGGGTTGTTGGCGGCGATCACCAGTTTCGTTTCGGCCCACTCGTTGTAGACGCCGGCATCGGTGCCCAGGAAGATCGGTTCGGGCGCGGCCTGGTTGGCCGAGTCGCGCTCGCTGTACAGGCCGCGGGCCCAGCCGCTGAGCGTGGGGGTGAACTCGAAGCGCACCTGGCCGAACACGGATTTGCGCTCGTTCGGGGTCAGCAGCAGGTTGTACGGGGCGAAGTTGAAGCGGTTGGCGGTGCCGAAGCGGATGAAGTCGTCGGGAAAACGGGCGCCGCCGGCAAAGCTGGCGTCGTTGGGCAGGGTGATGTTGCAGGTCGCCGAGCCGGGAATGGCAACGCCGTCGGCGTCGCGGGCCAGCGGACACAACCCGCCATAGGTGTTGTTGCCGTCGGCCGGCGCGAACACGGTGCGGCCGCCGGGGGTGGCCGAGCTGCCGTTGGCCAGACCGGTACCGGGCACCGGCACGCGCGCCCATTCGTACTCGGCCGAGGAGATCTCCTTCTGCTTGAACCACGCGCCGCCGACGATCCACTGCGCGCGCTCGCCACTGCGCCCGAAGCTGAAATCCACGCTGGAGGTGTCGCCGCCCTTGAGGTTGTAGTCGCCGTACTGCACCTCGACATGGCCGCCGTCGGCGTTCTTCTTGGTGATGATGTTGACCACCCCGGCGATCGCGTCGGAGCCGTAGATCGAGGAGGCGCCGTCTTCGAGCACCTCGATGCGGTCCACCAGCGCCAGCGGAATGGTGTTCAGATCCACCGAGGAACCCACGCCGGAACCGGAGGACTCGTTGACCCAGCGGATGCCGTCCACCAGCACCAGTACACGCTTGGGACCGAGATGGCGCAGGTCCACCGTGGCCGCACCGGCGCCGACGCCGCCGCCATCGGGCGGGAAACCGAAGTTGCCGCTGGAGTTGAGCTTGGTGCTCAGCGAGGCGCCGCTGGCGGTCAGGTGCTGCACCACGTCGGCCAACGAGCTGTAACCGGTGCGGTCGATGGCTTCGCGGGTGAGCACCTGCACCGGCACCTGGGTTTCCAGTTCGGCCTTCTTGATGCGGGTACCGGTGACCTGGATGGCGTCCAGGGTGCGCGCCGGGCTGGCGGGCGGGGATTCCTGCGCGAGCGCGACGGCGGGCAGCAGGCACAACAGGGAGATACGGACTGCGTGGGTCAGGCGGTGCGGGCGCAACGATAACGACGTCATCGGGAAGCTCCTCTGATAGCCGGACTATCTCGCCGGTCGGGACGACGGGCGTGGGCTCCTTGTAAACGTTCCGTTAGCGGTGGACAAGGGGTGGCCACGCCTTGTCCGTTCGTTGTCCTGTCGACCGTGGAAATTCCGCCAGATCAATCACTTGGCTGTGACAAAGGTGAATTGAGGTAGCGGCTTCCGGCATCACCCGCGCACCCGCCGGCGGAGATCAGCGGGCGGAGAAGCCGCCGTCGACCAGGTGGTAGCTGCCGGTGATGAACGAGGCTTTTTCCGAGAGCAGGAAGCAGGTCAGCGCGGCGACCTCGTCGGCGGTACCCAGGCGCCCGGCCGGATGCAGGGCCACCAGGCCGGCATAGGCCTGGCGGTCCATGCCGTCCAGCATGGGGGTGTCGATGAAGCCCGGGCCGACGGCGTTGATGCGCAGCCCGCGCGCGGAATACTCCAGCGCCGCGCTCTTGGTCATGCCCACCAGCGCGTGCTTGGCCGCGACATAGGCCGCCGAGCCGGCCCAGCCATTGCTGCCCAGGATCGAGGCCATGTTGACGATGGCGCCGCCGCCGGTGGCGAGGATGGCCGGAATCTCATATTTCATCGAATAGAACACGCCGTGTAGGTTGACCCCGAGCACGCGGTGCCATTCGTCCAGCGGGTAGTCGGCCGTCTCCAGGCTGGCGCCGCCGATGCCGGCGTTGTTGACCGCCAGATGCAGGCCGCCGAAACGTTCTACGCAGTGCCGCACCATGTGGCGGACCGCGTCCGGATCGCTGACATCCATGGCGAACGGCAGCACCTGCGGCCCCAGCGCGGTGGCCAGCGCGGCGGCGGCATCGCCGTCGATATCGGCCGCCAGCACCTGCGCGCCGGCCTGGGCCAGCTGCCGCACCACCGCCTCGCCAATTCCCGAGGCGGCGCCGGTGACCACGGCGATCTTGCCGGAAAGATCCAGGGACATGTTGCGCGAACTCCAGAACGCGGAACTCCCGCGACCGTGCCAGCATGCGCGCGGCCCGGCGCGGCCGCATTGAGCCAAATCAAGCCAGGCACGGGCGTGGGCGACTCAGGGCGCGCCGCGGTGCTGGTCCGGGGTGGAATGCAGCGGCACGAAATTGACCAGTTCCGCGGCGGTCATCGGCTGCCCGAACAGGTAACCCTGGCCATAGTTCACGCCCTTGCTGCGGAACAGCTCGGCCTGCTCCGGCGTCTCGATGCCCTCCACCAGCGTGCGCATGCCCAGGGTGTTGGCCAGCTCGATGATGTGCAGCGCCACCTGGCTGGTCACCGAGTCGGTGCAGGCCGTGCAGGTGAAGCTTTTGTCGATCTTGAGGATGTCGAACGGATAGGTGGTCAGATACGCCAGGCTGGAGTAGCCGGTGCCGAAATCGTCGATCGCCACTTCCACGCCCAGCGCCCGGATCGCGTTGACCACGGCCAGCGTGCTCTCCTGTTCCAGCAGGCCGCGCTCGGTGGCTTCGATCACGAACTTGCCTGCCCCCGGGCCGATCGTCCGGATCATCTGCTCGATCTGCCCGACCGTGTCGGGCGACTGCAGGTCCTGCGGGGACAGGTTTATGCTGAGGTGGAAGTCGGGATTGCGCCGCAGGAACGGCGTCAGGTCCTTGCATACCAGTTCCATCACCCGTCGGGTCACCAGCTGGATCAGCCCCGAATCCTCGGCCACCGGAATGAAACGGTCCGGCGACACCACCGCGCCGTCCTCATGGCGCCATCGCAGCAACGCCTCGGCGCCAATGCAGGTATTGGTCGGCAGCTCGAAGATGGGCTGGTAGAGCAGGAACAGCTGGCTCTTGCGCAGCGCGTGCAGCAGTTCGGCGCGGGCGGAGAAACGGTGACGGGTAAGCCCGTAGGCAATGGCGAAGATCACCAGGCCGGCGGTGATACCCAGCGGGATGAACCAGCGGGCGAACTGGGCCATGCGGGTATCGATGGACGCGCGTGGGGTGGCGGCGACCGCCGCGGTGCCGCCGGGGAGGACGACCCGCCTGACCACCAGCGAGTCACTGTCCTCATCGAGGAACCGTTCATAGTGTTGTCCGTTCTCGAACGGACCGGCCCACCGGTCCTGCAGCTTTCCGGCCCTGGCGGCAAACCGGTGCGTCCGGGTATTGAACAGGCCCAGGGCGACATCCGGGCGGGCGAACGGTGCGATCAGCCCGTCCGGGTAGATCAACAGCGCATAGCCGTTGTTCTCCACCACCACATAACGGTTTTCAGCGACCCCGGGCACCTGCACCTGGGTATAGATGGCGGTGCCGTCGGATTCCACGATGCTGGGGGCGCCCTGCAACAGGTTGCTCAACCACGCACCGCCGGACGAGCACTCCACCTTCCCTCCGGACAGATACAGCGAACTTTTCACCGCCTGTGAGCGCAGTCCAAAACGTTGCAGCCGGGCGATCCCGCCAGCGCTGCACGGGGTATCGCCACTGCTTTCCATTTCCTGGCGCAGCAGCGCGAGCAGATCCCGGATCGAACGCACCTGGCCCTCCATGCGCAGGGTCAGATCATCGAGCATCGCGTACTTTTCCTGCAGCGCCTGCTTGCGCGCCTGCTGCAGGGAGTACACCACCGGCACGCAGGCCAGCAGCGCGCCGCACGCCAGCAGCAGAAAAGCGATGCGGTGCCGGTTCTTCATCTGCGCGGTGCGTCCGTGGACAGGAATACTGCGACCGGCTTGGCGCGCACGCTGCTGCACGCTGCGGTGCCGGGATCAGGCGGTGGCCCTGGATTCAGGGTCCAGCAGCTTCTGTCGTCAGACAGTGAAAATATCCCAGGCCATGCGCGCGATCAGCACCACCACCAGCGCCACGAACAGCTTGCGGATCACCGGGGTGCCGCCGCGCAGCGCCATCCGGGTGCCCACCAGCGCGCCGCTGACATTGGCTGCGGCCATCGGTATGGCCAGCGCCAGCAGCACATTGCCGCTGGGCACGAAAAACGCCAGCGCGGCGAGGTTGGTGGCCAGGTTCACCACCTTGGAGGCGGCCGAGGCGCGCAGGAAATCCAGGCCGAAAAAGCGCACGAACAGGAAGATCAGGAAGCTGCCGGTACCGGGGCCGAAGAAGCCGTCATAGAAGCCGATCACCCCGCCCATCAGCAGCGCGATGCCCAGCTCGCGGCGGCCGACCTGGCGCGGCGTGTGCAGTGCGCCGAACTCCTTCTTGGCCAGCGTGTAGCCCAGCATCACGATCAGCAGGGTCAGCACCAGCGGTCGCACCGCATCCTTGGACAGCAGGCTCACCGCGGTGGCGCCGAGGAACGAACAGGCGAACGCGGCGGCCGCAGCCAGCAGCACCGGCCGCCACGGGATGCGGATCGAACGGGCGTAGCGCCATGCCGAAACGCCGGTACCGAACACCGAGCTGAACTTGTTGGTGCCCAGCAACGCGGCCGGGGACTGCTGCGGCAGGGCGGTGAACAGCCCCGGCAGCTGGATCAGGCCGCCCCCGCCGACCGCCGCATCCACCAGCCCGGCGATGAAGGCGATCAGCAGCAGCCAGGGCAGCTCCGGCGGCAACAGTTCCAGCATGACGACTCCTGACCAGGGCGCGACAGGATACGCGCAGCCGTTGCCAGCGACGCCGCTTGGAGCGTGGTGCCGGGGAATGGGAAAATGCGCGCATGCAGATCTCCCCGACCACGCCGTGCCCCTGTGGCCGCGGCCCCGCCTACAGCCGCTGCTGCGGCCCGTATCACGCCGGCCAGGCCGCGCCCGATGCCGAAGCGTTGATGCGCTCGCGCTACAGCGCCTATGTGCTGCAGGACGTCGATTACCTGCTGGCCAGCTGGCATCCGCAGACGCGACCGCAGCAGTTGTCGCTGGATGACGATCCGGGCCAGCGCACGCAGTGGCTGGGATTGAGCGTCAAACAGCCTGTGGTCACCGGTGCGGACACCGCCGAGGTGCACTTTGTCGCGCGCTACAAAGTGGGGGGCGGCAGCGCGGTGAAGATGGCCGAGCACAGCCGTTTCCAGCGTATCGACGGGCGCTGGTACTACCGCGACGCGGTGGTCTGAGCACGGCGCCGCGTGTGGCGGCCATGACATCGCGCTAACCGCGTGTCCGTAAGCTCGGGCCGATGCATATCTCCACTGCCGCGTTGCTGCGTTCGACCACCGCCGGCGCCGTGCCCGCCACCCTGGCGCAGCGTTTTTCCACCGTGCGAGCACGCAGCGTGGCCCTGGCCGCGCCGCTGTCGGCCGAAGATGCGATGCTGCAGAGCATGCCCGACGCCAGTCCGGCCAAATGGCATCTGGCCCACACCAGCTGGTTCTTCGAGCACTTCGTGCTGGCCGCGCAGCCCGGTTACCAGCCCTTGCAGCCGCACTGGCAGGTGCTGTTCAACAGTTATTACCAGAGCATCGGCCCGGCCCACGCCCGGGCGCGACGCGGGCTGCTGTCGCGGCCGTCACTGGCGCAGGTGCTCGACTACCGCACCGCGGTCGATGCGCGCATCGCCGCCCGCTTTGACGAGGGGTCGATGGACGCCCAGGCGCGCCGCCACCTGATCCTGGGCCTGCAGCACGAGCAGCAGCACCAGGAGCTGCTGCTGACCGACATCAAGCACGCGCTGTGGTCCAATCCGCTGCAACCGGCCTACCGCCAACTGCAGGTGCCGGCCAGCGCCGCGCTGCCGCTGGGCTGGATCGACAATGCCGAGCGCATCGTCGAGATCGGCGCCCCGGCCTGGCCGCAGCATGCGCCCTTCGCCTACGACAACGAATCGCCGCGGCACCGGGTGCTGGTGGCCGCGCACCGGCTGGCCAATCGCCCGGTCAACAACCACGAGTACCGGCAGTTTGTCGAAGCCGGCGGCTACCGGGAGCCCGGTTGCTGGCTGAGCCAGGGCTGGGAGCTGTGCCAGGCCGAAGGCTGGCAACAGCCGCTGTACTGGGACGCGCATTGCCAGCGCGAGTTCACCCTGGGCGGCTGGCGCGCGCTGGACCCGCATGCGCCGGTCTGCCACCTGAGCTACTACGAGGCCGACGCCTACGCACGCTGGGCCGGTGCGCGGTTGCCGACCGAGTTCGAATGGGAGGCCGCGGCGGCCACTGTGCCGCCGGCCGGCCATTTCGCCGATGACGACCACCTGCATCCCTGCACCCCGGCGGCCGCCACCGGCAGCGGGCCAGTGCAGCTGTTCGGCGATGTCTGGGAGTGGACCAGCAGCGCCTATGCCGCCTATCCGGGGTTCCGGCCGTTGCCGGGCAGCCTGGGTGAATACAACGGCAAGTTCATGTGCGGCCAGTACGTGCTGCGCGGGGGCAGCTGCGCCACCGCCCGCGGCCATGTGCGCGCCAGCTACCGCAATTTCTTCGCGCCGTCCGCGCGCTGGCAGTTCGCCGGCCTGCGCCTGGCCCGGGATGGCGCATGAGCGGCGCCGAGGCCGCACTGGCCGCGTTGACCGACCTGACTCCCGACCGCGGCACGATCACCGCGCAGGTGCTGGCCGGGCTGGCGCAGCGGCCCAGGACCCTGCCGTCGAAATACTTCTATGACGCGCGCGGCTCGGCGCTGTTCGAACAGATCACCCGCCAGCCGGAGTACTACCTGACCCGCACCGAGCTGGCATTGCTGGAGCGCGAATTGCCGGCGATCGCGCAGCAGGTGGGAGCGCAGGCGCGGGTGGTCGAATACGGCAGCGGCAGCGGCCGCAAGACCCGGTTGCTGCTGCGCGCGCTGCCCGAGGTGGTGGCCTACACCCCGATCGAGATCTCGCGGGCGGCACTGGTGGCCAGCATCCATGCGCTGGCTGGCGATTTCCCGGCACTGGAAATGCTGCCGGTATGCGCCGATTTCACCGATGCGGTGGCTCTGCCGCAGCCGCAACAGCCGGCGCGGCGCACGTTGCTGTTCTTTCCCGGCTCCACCCTGGGCAACTTCACCGATGGCGAGGCGGTGCGGCTGCTGCGCGGCATGCACCGGACCATGGGCGCAACCGGGCTGGCGCTGGTCGGCATCGACCTGGTCAAGGAGCCGGCCCGGATCGAAGCGGCCTACAACGATGCCGCCGGCATCACCGCCGCGTTCACGCTCAACCTGCTCGAACGCCTGAATCGGGAGATCGGCAGCGATTTCGCGCTGGACCGGTTCCGCCATCGCGCCCACTACGACCCGCTGCACGAGCGCATCCAGACCGAACTGGTCAGCGAGGTCGCGCAGCGGGTGCAGGTGGCCGGCCAGCGTTTCGATTTCGCCGCGGGGGAGCCCATCCAGGTCGAATACAGCCACAAATACAGCGATGCCCGTTTCGCCGCGCTGGCCGCCGCCGCCGGATTGCGCGTGGTGGCGCACTGGACCGCGCAGCCCTGCAGCTATGGCCTGCGGCTGTTGCAATGGCAATGAAGGCACCGCATCGCGGCGCCGCGTTTATGATCGACAGCCCCCGTCTGTCAGGAACTGCCGATGAGAGCGATTGCCGTAGTGCTGGGATTGGGCGCGTGGGGCTTGGCTGCCACCGCTTCGGCGGGTATCGCCGACTTCGGCAGCTGCGGGGTCGGGCTCAAGAACGCGGCGGTGGCGCAGGGTATTGGCGCCGAGCGCGTGGAACAGGTGTTCACCACCATCACCCCGGACCTTGGAGTGCTGCCGCTGCTCGATGCGCAGCCCGAGTTCACCACGCCGATCTGGGACTATCTGGCGGCTCTGGTGGATCGCCAGCGTGTTGCGGACGGACGCGCGCAGCTTCAGCAGCATCGCGCGCTGCTCGATCAGGTCAGCGTGCAATACGGGGTCGACCCGGCCACCATCGTCGCGGTGTGGGGCGTGGAGAGTGACTACGGCCGCGTGTTCGGCAGGCGCCCGCTGCTGCAGTCGCTGGCCACGCTGGCCTGCAACGGCCGCCGCCAGCCGTTTTTCAAAGGGGAGCTGCTGGCGCTGCTGAAACTGATCGACCAGGGTGACCTGCAGGCCGAGGGCTTGACCGGCTCGTGGGCCGGCGCGTTCGGCCATACCCAGTTCATGCCGTCCACCTATGCGCGCATCGCCGTGGATGGTGATGGCGATGGCCGCCGCGATCTGGTCGCCAGCATTCCCGACGCGCTGGCCTCCACCGCCAACTACCTCAAGCAGGCCGGTTGGCGGACGGGCCAGCCGTGGGGCGTGGAAGTGCGGATTCCGGCCGGTTTCAACGCGGCGCTGGCCGGCCGCACCAAGCGCAAGCCGCTGGCCAACTGGCGCGCGCTGGGCATCACCGGCGTCGACGGCACCCCGCTGCAGGTGCCGGCGATCACCGACGATGCCAATGCCGCGCTGCTGCTGCCGGCCGGTACCAGCGGTCCGGCGCTGCTGGTGTTCCGCAACTACGACGCGATCTATTCCTACAACGCCGCCGAGAGCTACGCGCTGGCCATCGCCACGCTGGCCGACCGCCTGCGCGGCGGCAGCGGCCTGAAGGCGGCATGGCCGACCGACGACCCGGGTATCGGCCGCGAGGAGCGGCGGGAACTGCAGACCCTGTTGCTGGCCCGCGGCCACGCCATTGGCGCCGCCGACGGCATGGTCGGCAGCGCCACCCGCCGCGCCATCCAGACCGAACAGCAGCGCCTGGGCTGGAAAAACGCCGATGGCCGCGCCGGCACCCGCATCCTGCAGGCGCTCCGCGCTGCCAAACCGGCATCGCCCACGGCGTTCCGCCTGCCGGCCAACTACCCGCAACTTGTCCAGTCACCGATCGTACGGAGCAGCGTTTCAATGAAGGATGTGCAGGGCCTGAGCACAGGCGATTTCAACGGCTTCACCGCGTGGAAGGTGGAAACGCCGTTCTCCACCGCCGCGATCAGCGTGTTCGGCGGCCAACTGCTGTCCTTTGTGCCCACCGGCAGCCAGGACGTGATGTGGCTGTCGCCCAGCGCCAGACAGCCGCCCACGCCGATCCGCGGCGGCGCGCCGGTGTGCTGGCCATACTTCTCGCGTCAGGGGCAGAGCAACGAGGTGCCTGCGCACGGTTTCGTCCGTACCGTTGCCTGGGAGTTGCGCGAGGCCCGCCGCGAAGCCGATGGCAGCATGGTGCTGACCCTGGCGCCGCCGGTGATGGACAACCTGGATCTGCGCATGCACATGGTCCTGCGCATCGGCCGCACCCTGGAGCAGGAACTGGTCACCGAGAACCGGGGCAGCCAGCCGGTCAGTTTCACCCAGGCGCTGCACAACTACTTCAACGTCAGCGATGCGTTGCAGGTAGAGGTCAGCGGCCTGGACGGCCTGACCTATCTGGACAAGCTCGATGGCGGCAACGCCCATGTGCAACGCGGCGACTGGAACCTGCGCGATCCGCGCGACCCGGGCCGCAGCGATCGTCTGTACACCCAGGCCGGTGGCCGCTATGTGCTGCGTGACCCCGGCTTCCAGCGGGCGATCGCCATCAGCACCAGTGGCAGCCGCACCGCGGTGGTCTGGAACGCCGGCGAAGTGGCGGCGGCGAAGATGGAGGACATCGGCGCGGCGTGGCGCAACTACGTCTGTGTCGAAGCGGCCAACGCCGGCCCGGACGTGATCGAACTGGCGCCGGGCGGGCGCCATGTCCTCAAGCAGGTGCTGGAGGTCAAAGCGCTGTAAGCCGGCATCTGCCCCGCGCATGCCGGAGCGGGGCGGTTCTTTTCTATATGGGGAGCTGCCGCCGGATGACAGTCAGCGGGCGGCGGCTGGCCGGCGCAGCACCAGCAGGGTCAGCACGCCGGCCACCAGCCCCCAGAACGCCGAGCCGATGCCGGCCAGCGACAGGCCCGAGGCGGTGACCAGGAAGGTCACCAGCGCCGGCTCGCGTTCGGTTTCCTCCTTCAGCGCCACGGCCAGGCTGTTGCCGATCGTGCCCAGCAGCGCGATACCGGCCAGCGTTGCCACCAGTTCTTTCGGGAATGCGGCGAACACGGCCGCCACGGTCGCACCGAACAGGCCGATCACCAGGTAGAACACGCCAGCGCTGACCGCCGCGGTATAGCGGCGCGCCGGATCTTCGTGCACATCCCGGCCCATGCAGATCGCCGCGGTGATCGCCGCCAGATTGAGTGCGTAGCCGCCAAAGGGTGCCAGCAGCGTATTGGTCACACCGATCCAGCCCACCACCGGCGAGACCGGCGCGTCATAGCCGGAGGCTTTCAGCACCGCCACCCCCGGCACGTTCTGCGAGGCCATGGTCACGATGAACAGGGGCAGGGCGATGCCGAACACCGCCGTCCACGACAGCGTCGGCACGGTGAAGACCGGCAACGCCAGCTGCAGCTGCACCTGCTCCATATGCATCAGTCCCTGGCCGGCGGCGATGGCCACGCCCACCAGCAAGGTGGCGATCACCGCATAGCGCGGCAGCCACCGGCGTCCACCCAGATAGGTGGCGAACATCACCAGCACCAGCAGCGGCTGCGTGCCGACCGAGACAGACACATCCAGCCCGAAGCGCAGCAGCACGCCGGCCAGCATGCCCGAGGCCAGCGATACCGGAATCCGCCGCATCGCTTTTTCGAACACCCCGGAGAAGCCGGCCAGCGCCGCCATCACCGCGGCCAGCACGAATGCACCGATGGCATCGGACAGCGGCAGGACGGTGGTGCCCACCACCAGCATCGCCGCACCGGGCGTGGACCAGGCCGTGACCACCGGCATCCGGTAGCGCAGCGACAGGCCGATGCAAGTCACCCCCATGCCGATCCCCAGCGCCCACATCCAGGAAGCGATCTCCGCCTGCCCGGCGCCCACGCGCTGCGCCGCCTGGAACACGATCACCGCCGAGCTGGCGAAGCCGACCAGCACCGTGATGAACCCGGCAATGACGGCCGGCAATGAAAGGTCACGGAAGAACGAGCGCGATGCGGAGTCGGTCATGGTCAGCAGCGAGGGTAGCAACCCGCATTGTGGCCCAGCATCCCTATGCGGACTCACGGGACTGGGAAACCAGGACTGGCGAACAGCGCAGTTGCCCGGGCAGACCTTGCCGGATCTGGCGCCAGCGGCCGATTTGTCGCGATGTCACAGAAATGCATTGCACATTTCACAAAGATGTCTAGAATTCGCTCCCTTGCTTCACGGCGCCCGTCACACCAGTGGCTGCACCGAAAAGCGTCGTCAACAGCCTCCTCAAAAAGCTGTTGACGAAGATCAAAAGCCTGCGCATAATGTGCGGCTTGCTTCAACGAAAAGCCCTCGGGCCTTACGCAGAAGCCGCTGAATCAACCGCCTCGAAAAAAGGTGTTGACGAGGCAAAAAAGTCGGCTATAATGGGCGGCTCGCTACGACGGAAACGTCGCAGCCTACGAAGATGGCGCTGAGGCCTGATTCGAAGTTCTTTGAAAGTATGCGCAGGTATCTTGTGAGGGCGCCTGCAGGAGTGGATGACTGTCCATCTTGCAGACGTTTAATCAAGCAATGATTCAATTGTTTTAATGCAAGCGAAACGTTGCCAGTGGTTGAATTTCTGCAGCTAAAGT
>NZ_JBRREO010000005.1:0-242651 GCF_056760355.1 Stenotrophomonas sp. STEN013
TCCGTGTGGCTTGACCATATAACCTCAAGTTGCCTTGGCCGACATGACATGTCGATAGATCCAAGTGCACGCTACGTCACAAGACCAAACGTGAGACTGAGCGCCTTTATGCGCTTTTTGCTCAAGTAACCAAGGGATCACTCCCGGTTGCTCGAATGAAAAGCCGGCGACGCTCCAACTGTCTCCCTGGTGAAACTAGCGCTATGGAACCACCCGATCCCATCCCGAACTCGGAAGTGAAACGTAGCTGCGCCGATGGTAGTGAGGCTTAAGCCTTGCGAGAGTAGGTCATCGCCAGGGTTTTTACTGAAATCCCCGCTGCCAATGCAGCGGGGATTTGCTTTTACCAGGCTCCTTCCGCACCCGTGGTGGGAACTGAACGGAAATCGCATCCGAGCCGGCGCACTGCGCTGCTCCAACCGTCTTCCTGATGAAAACAGCGCTGTGGAACCACCCGATCCCATCCCGAACTCGGAAGTGAAACGCAGCCGCGCCGATGGTAGTGAGGCTCAAGCCTTGCGAGAGTAGGTCATCGTCAGGAGTTACACCCCAACCCCGCTGCTCACGCAGCGGGGTTTTTTATTGCGCCACGCCCTGCTGCAGGCCGTAAAGGACGCCGGCAACAAAAAGCCCGGCAGCGGCCGGGCTTGGGGGAACGCCGCCAGAAAATGGCGTTCAGCGCGCCCGCTGCCGCATCCGCACCGCATGCGCCCAGCGAGAAGCAATACCCGGGGCGGTGATGTGAAAGAGCGGGTCGGTGTGAGCGCTCGACACGGCGGCAGGCTCAGTCATTGCGGGCGGTGACGATCGTGCCGTCCTCCGGGTCGATCCGCAGCTCGACTTTGCGGCCGTTGGAATTGTCGGCTTCGGCATGCCAGAGACTGTCCTTGAACTTCAGGTCGCGGATATTGGAGAAACCCTGCGCGCTGAGGGAGGCATGGATCTCGTCCTTGTTCATGCGTGAAACGGCGGTGCCATCTTCGGGATAGATCCGGCCGCGGAGCGGGTCCACTTTCACTTCCAGGCGTTTGCCGTTGCCGCTGACCGCATGGGCTTCCCACAGGCCATCGTCGAACTGGATCTGTTTGATGTCGCGGTATCCCTGCTCTTCCAGCAGGGTCCTGACCTCCCGTTGGGTCAGACCGTTGCTGCCGGCGGCCGGATCACTGGAGGCGCTCTGCGCATAGGCCGGAACCGTGGCGCCGAAAGCGGCAACAAGCAGGGAAGTGGTGAGGATCCGAAAATGCATCGCTCGTTCTCCATTGATGGGTGGCACGGGCAATGTTGGGTGCCACGGCTCGCAGACCAGGTGAAGGAGGTGTTGCGGGGATGTGCACTGTTCAGTCTCATGAAGCCGGCGGCTTCAGGGCATGCGCTGGCGTCGCAGAACGAAAAACGGCGCCATCAAGGCACCGTTTGAGTGGAGCGGTGGGGAGCTCAGGGCTTGCCGTTTGGCTTGCTCTTCATCATCGCGTCGCGATTGGCCTTGAACGGGTTGCCTTCGTACCAGTTCGGCCACGCATCGCCGGCGGCCAGCTGGCTGCCGACGCCGTACAGCAGTTCCAGGTCTTCGACTGCGCCGTCCAGCTTCCAGGTCGCCGGATCGTACTCGTCCTTGGGCCCGTGGTAGCGCTCCTTTCCATAGGCTTCGGCGGCACGCTTGCCTGCCGCGGTGCCGCCGTCGACCAGATCTTCACCGCCGTCTGCGTACAGCGCGGGGACGCCGGCCTTGGCGAAGTTGAAGTGGTCCGAGCGGAAGTAGAAGCCGCTCTGTACGGCCTCTTCGGCATGCAGCGTACGGCCCTTCCCGGTTGCCAGCGGCTTGAGGATGTCTTCCAGCTCGGAACTGCCAAACCCGGTGACGGTCATGTCGCGCGCACGGCCATTGACCGACATCGCGTCGATATTGATCACGCCGGCGATCTTGTCCAGCGGGAAGGTCGGGTGGTTCACGTAGTACTGCGAACCCAGCAGCCCGGATTCTTCCAGGGTGACGGCCAGAAATACCACCGAGCGTTCCGGTGGCGTGGGCTGGTGCGCCATGGCGTCGGCGATCTCGAGGATGCCGGCCACGCCGGTGGCGTTGTCCACCGCACCGTTGTAGATGTTGTCGCCTTCTTCGCCCTCGTGCTTGCCCAGGTGATCCCAGTGCGCCATGTACAGCACGGCTTCGTCGGCGCGCTTGCCGCCGGGCAGCACACCCACCACGTTGCGCGACTTCTTTTGCGCGATGGTGCTCTTCAGATCCAGTGACAGTTTGGCTTTCAGCGGTTCGGGCTTGAAACCGCGCTTGCTGGCATCGCGGTAGGCCTTGTCCAGATCCAGCCCGGCTTCGGCGAACAGCTGCCGCGCCGCGTCGGCGCTGAGCCAGCCCTGTGCCTGCAGGCGCGGCTCCTTGTCCTCTGTGGCCGGCAGGTCGTACTGCGCGCCGCCCCAGGAGTTCTTCACCACGTCCCAGCCATAGGAGGCACCGGCGGTGTCGTGCACGATCAGTGCGGCCGTAGCACCCTTGCGCGCGGCTTCCTCGAACTTGTAGGTCCAGCGCCCGTAATAGGTCATGCGCTTGCCGTCGAACAGCTTGGCGTCATCGACATGGAAGCCGGGGTCGTTGACGAACATCACCACCGTCTTGCCGGTCCAGTCCTGGCCGGCGTAGTCGTTCCAGTCCTGTTCGGGGGCATCCACGCCGTAGCCCACAAAGACCAGGTCGCTGTCGGCGATCTTGATTTCCGGCTGGCCGCTGCGGGTACCGATGACCATGTCCGTGCCGAACGTCAGTTCCTGCACCGTGCCGTCGCGCTGGATCTTCAGCACGGTGTTGGGATCGGCGGTGGTTTCGGTCATCGGCACGTCCTGGAACCAGCTGTCGCCGTTGCCCGGCTGCAGGCCGATGCGCTGCATCTGGTCGCGGATGTAGTTGACCGTGAGTTCCTCGCCGTTGCTGCCTGGCGCGCGGCCTTCGAACTCATCCGAGGCCAGGGTCTTGACCAGCTCGGCGAAGTCGGCGGCATTGATGGCGCTGGCGAACGCGTGCGCCGGGACCGCGGTCGGCAGCGCTGCGGTGGCCGGCGGTGCGGCCGCCTCCTGCTTGCAGGCGACCAGCGCGGCGCTGGCGGCCAGGCACAACAACAATTTGCGATGCATGAAAACTCCGGTTTGCGTTCGATACCCGATTCTAGGCGGGATGCACGCCGGCTGCCTGCTCAGCGCGGCGCACTTTCACCTTTGAAGCGCTGCGCCGTGGCGCCACTGACCGGACCGGTGCGGGCCGTGTCATGCACGTACAGGGTCACCTCACGTTCGAACACCAGCGCGCCCTCGACCACCGCATTGGGACCGATGACGATGCGCGGTTTGCGCGGTGCGGTCAGCGAGATGTTGAAGGAGGGGCGGCTGACCTTGATGCCGCCTTTGACATGCGAATCGATACCGACGGTGATGTCGCCGTTGACCGTTTCGATGTCGCCGCCGACCTGGGTGCCGACCAGCCCGATCGCACCATTCACCGTTTCGATATCGCCGCCGATACGGCTGCCGCGATCGACATAGATGCCACCGTTGACCGTTTCCAGACCCCGTTCGAGTACCAGGTTGCGGCCGGCGCGGATGCCACCATTGACCGTCTCGATCGCCCGGGCCTGCACGTTGTCCTCAATGCGGATACTGCCGTTGACGGTTTCCACGCCGCGCACCTGCACGCCGCTGGCCAGCTGGATGCTGCCGTTGACCGTATCCAGATCGCCATAGCTGGCATTGGCCTCGGTGTGGATGCTGCCATTGACCTTGCTGATGTCATCGGCGGCCAGGACCAGCGGGGTGGTGGCTGTCAGGGCCAGCAGCAGAAATACACGTTTCATGCGACCTCCAGGAGGGGTATTCCGATGGACCGGAGCCGATGGCACCACGCTTGGTTACAATCCGCACCTGCCTGAAGTCATTGGAACCGCATTGCGCCCGACTTTCCACATGCGCCGCCCCGGTCAAGCAGCGGTCCCGCCCCAGTGGCGTGGCAGCTGGCTGCTGGTGCTGGCGCTGGTGAGCGGGCCGTTGCTGGCGCAGACCGCGCCGCGCGATACGGAAAAGAAGCTGCAGCAGCTGCGCGGCGAACTGAAGAGCGTTTCCCAGGAGCGCCGGCAGCTGGAAGAACAGCGGGCACAGGTCAACCAGCAGTTGCGCGAGGCCGACCAGAAGGTCGCCCGCAGCGCCCGCGCGGTGGCCGAGGCCGAGGCGGCGGTAGCGCGTGAGCAGCGGTCACTGGCCGCGCTGCAGCAGCGCAGAACCGAGCTGGAGAGCGGTCTGGCCCGCCAGCGCCAGCAACTGGCCGCCTTGCTGCGTGGTGCCTATCAGCTGGGCACGCACGCACCGCTGAAGCTGCTGCTGTCGCAGGATACCGTGGCCGATGCCAACCGCGAGCTGGCCTATCACCGTTACCTGCAGCGCGAGCGGGCGCGCTCGATCAGTGCTTTGACCGCGGACCTGCGGACCTTGAGTGAAACCGAGCAGCAGATTCTGGCGCGCAGCCAGGAGTTGCAACAGGCGCGCGAACAACAACGCCAGCAGGTCGCCGCGCTGGAACGTGACCGGCACCAGCGGGCGACGATGCTGACGGAACTGGAGCGCCGTTACCAGGATCGCAGCGAACGCGAAAAGGCGCTGGGCCAGGATGCGCGTTCGCTGGAGCGGGTGCTGGCCAACCTGCGTGCCGCCGCGGCGCGTGCCGAAACCGAGCGCCGAGCCGCGGCACGGCGAGCCGCCACCGCGCAATCCCGGCAAGCGGCGACAGGAGCCGGTTCAACACGCACCGGTCCGCGTGCGCCTGCGGGCAAAACGCCGCCACGGGTGGTGGCCAATGCACCGGCGCCGAAGGTCGGCGGACTGGGCTGGCCACTGTCGGGCAATCTGCTGGCCCGTTATGGCGGCCGCTTGCCCGACGGGCGCAGCAGCACCGGCGTGCTGATCGGTGCCCCGGCCGGAACCACCGTCACCGCGGTGGCCGATGGCACCGTGGTGTTTTCCGACTGGATGACCGGCTACGGCATGATCCTGATTGTCGATCACGGCAACGGTTACCTGAGCCTGTACGCACACAACGACGCGTTGCTCAAAGATGCCGGCGCGCGGATCAAGCGCGGCGATGCGGTGGCCAAGGTGGGCAACTCCGGTGGGCAGGGCACCACCGCGCTGTATTTCGAATTGCGCCGCCATGGCCAGCCGGTGGACCCGGCCACCTGGCTGCAGCGCCAGTAACCCAGGCTGAGCGCCGCCGGCGCCGGTTCAACGGGAATTTAGCCGGGCATCGCGCATAATCGAAACGACCGCGCTTCGGGCGCGGGCCTGTTTTCTCATGGAGTGGTTCATGCGCGTAGCCCGTCTTGCTGCAGCCCTGCTGTTCGCCCTGTCTCCTGCGGTCGCGCTGGCACAGAGCGCCCCGGACAAGGCCGTCAGCGCCGATGATCCCGATGCCAAGGAGTCGGTCACCTCGCGCGTGCCGCTGGATGAGATCCGCCGCTTTGTCGGGGTCTACAACGCGGTGCGTGCGGCCTATGTCGATCCGGTCGACGACAAGAAGCTGATGCAGTCGGCGGTACGCGGCCTGTTGCTGGAGCTGGATCCGCACAGCACCTATTTCGACAAGGAAGACGCGCAGGCGTTCGACGAGCAGGCCACCGGCGCCTACGAAGGCATCGGCGTGGAACTGCAGCAGCAGGAAGACACGCTCAAGGTGGTATCGCCGATCGATGACACTCCGGCGGCCCGGGCCGGCCTGCGCGCCGGTGATCTGATCATCGCCATCGATGGCCAGCCGATCAGTGCGATCGAGGCGATGGAGCCGTTGCGCGGCCCGGCGGGCACCTCGGTGGTGCTGACCATCGAGCGCGCGGGCGAAAAGCCGTTCGACGTCAGCGTCACCCGCGAAACCATCCGCGTCACCAGCGTGCGCAGCAAGATGCTGGAGCCCGGTTATGGCTATATCCGCATCAGCACCTTCCAGGCCGATACCGGCAGCGACTTCCAGAAGCATGTGGCGCAGCTGCAGGCCCAGGCCGGCGGCAAGCTCAAGGGGCTGGTGCTGGACCTGCGCAGCAATCCGGGCGGCCTGCTCACCGCTGCGGTGCAGGTGGCCGACGACCTGCTGGAGAAGGGCGGCATCGTCAGCACGCGCGGGCGCATCTCCATCAGCGATGCGACGTTCGATGCCACTCCGGGCGACCTCATGCAGGGCGCACCGGTGGTGGTGCTCACCGATGCCGGCTCGGCCAGCGCCTCCGAAGTGCTGGCCGGCGCTTTGCGTGACAACCAGCGGGCCCGCATTGTCGGCAGCCGCACCTTCGGCAAGGGCTCGGTGCAGACCGTGCTGCCGCTGGACAACGGTGATTCGGTGAAGCTCACCACCGCGCGCTATTACACCCCCAGCGGCAAATCCATCCAGGCCACCGGCATCATCCCCGACGTGGAGCTGCAGCCCGATCCGGCCGATCTGCCCAAGGACTTGCCGGCCAGCCTGGCCGACTACAGCGAGGCCAAGTTGCCCGGGCACCTGCGCGGCGATGACGAGGCGGCCGGCAGCAAGGCCGGGGTGGTGTTGCCGGGCGATGCGCCGGTGCAGGCGGCGTTGCGCGAGCTCAAGCATCCCGGCTCGGTGGCTGCCGCGGCAGTGAAGCCCAAACCGGCCGCCGCAGCCGCCGCGACGAAGCCCGCGGTTGCGGCCCCGGCCAAGCCGGAGGCTCCCACCAAGCCGGAACAAGCCGTGCCGGCCAGCGACGGCGACAAGTAAGCGTCGCGGCGGCCCTGCATGTTGCCGGGGCCGCCGCAGGTCCGTTCAGCGCGGTTTGCCCGGCAGCGGGAACGGAGTGACCACCTTCTCGCCGGTGCTGGCATCGCGGATCGCCGACTGCCCTTTCTTCTCCACTTCCTCGATGCGTACGATGCTCTGCATCGGCAGGTGCAACACCCGGGTGTCGCCGAACTCCTGTCGCAGGCGCTCTTCGGTGGGGTCCACCACCAGTCCGTCGTGGCGGTCGAACACCAGTTCGGCCACTTCGTTGAAGCCCCACAGATGGCTGCCACCCACGCGCCGGGCATACAGCTCGTAGACTTTGCCGTGGTTGAGGAAAGTGACCTTGTACAGCGGTTTGCTACTCATGCCGCGATTATAGAATCCGCCGCAGGGGCCGGGCGCTAGAAGCCCTGGCGCTTGCGCAGACGGCGGGCGATGGCCGCGCGCACATACAGGCCGTAGACGATACCGAACAGGAAGCCGGCCAGATGCGCCGACCACGCCACCTGGCCGAAGCTGGGGCCGATATAGGCGAACACCACCTGCAGTGCGGCCCAGACGCCGATCAGCAGGAATGCCGGGGCGCGGACGAATTCCAGGAACAGCCCCAGCGGCACTACCACGCCCAGGCGGGCGCCGGGAAACAATGCCAGATAGGTGCCCAGCAATGCCGAAACCGCGCCACTGGCACCGATGATGGTCTGATCCGGCGTGTCCATCACATACAGCGCGGCCAGGTTGGAGGCCGCGCCACCGAGCAGGAACAGCAGCAGCAGCCGCCATGGCCCGAGCACGCGTTCGGCCGGCAGTCCGAAGATCAGCAGGAACACCAGGTTGCCCAGCAGGTGCGACCAGTCCGCATGCAGGAACAGCGCGGTGAACAGCCGCAACGCACTGCCATCGCGCAGCGCCGCCCAGACCTCCTGCGGGTTGCCCAGACCGGTGGACAGCGCCCCCCAGTTCATCCACAGCGACCGCCAGGCCTCGGTCGGTCGGGAGATCGACCACAGGAAGGCGATCCAGGTGACGGTAACCAGCGCTGGCACCGCCCAGCGCAGGCCGGGCTTCTTACGGGAGGGGATGGAAAGGAACATATGCCGGAAGCGTAATCGGTTCCTCGCCTAAGCGCTTCATTCGGAACAGGAAACTGAATTCGGTGCCGTTATTGTTTAGTTAAGCAAGCTGGGAGATACTGCATACGGCGTGGTATGTCGGGAGGGGTCTCCGGCTCATCGTCAAGCTATTACTGCAGTCCGTTAATGCCACCCGCATCAACGACTTTTCATCAGTTCCAGGAGAGAGCTTCCAACATGCATACCGCTTCCTCGATTGCCCGCATCACCGCTCTGGCCGTCGGCATCGCCGGCGCCCTCGCATTCAGCAACGCCGATGCTGCCGCCTTCCAGCTCAAGGAGAACAGCGCCAAGGGTTTGGGCCGTGCGTTTGCCGGTTCCACCAGCGCCTGGGGTGATGCGTCTGTGGTCGCCACCAATCCGGCCTCGATGCGCCTGCTCGACGGCCGCCAGTTCCAGGCGGACCTGAGCGCCATCAGCTTCTCGGCCGATTTCGAGAAGTTCGACGCCCGCTACAACGGCACCGGCGGCCCGGGTACCGGTGCACCGGTCAGCGGCGGCAACGGCGGTGACGCCGGCATGATTGCGCCGGTTCCGGCGGCCTATTTCCATGTGCCGTTCGGCGAGAACGACAACATGCACTTCGGCCTGTCGCTGACCGCGCCGTTCGGCTTCAAGACCGACTACGACAAGGACTGGGTGGGCCGTTACCACGGCGTGACCACCGACCTGAAGGCGGTCGATCTGGGCGCGGCATTCTCCTATGACGTCAACCCGCATGTGTCCTTTGGTGCCAGCGTGTTCGTGCAGCACCTGACCATCGAGCTGACCAACGCGGTGGACTTCGGTGCCGTGGTCAACGGCGCCGCGCAGCAGAAGGCCGCCGCGGCAGTGCTGGCCGCCGGTGGCACTCCGGCCCAAGCTGCCAACGCTGCCCGCCAGGCCTCTGGCGCTGCGGCGCAGCAGGGCTTCTACCCGGGCAGCGCCGATGGCTACGCCTCGCTGGAAGGTGACAACAATGCGGTCGGTTACGTGCTGGGCGGTACCTTCAGCCCGAGCGAAGACACCAATATCGCGCTTAGCTATCGCTCCAAGGTCGAGCACAAGATCACCGGCGGCAAGGGCAAGTTCGATGTGCCGCCGGCGGTGCAGGTCGCCCTCGGCATGCCGGGCAGCGGTCTGTTCGTACCGACCAGCGGCAAGGCTACCCTGACCCTGCCGGCGTCGCTGACCGCCAGCGTCACCCACCGGATCAACGACCGCTGGACGGTGATGGGCGATGTGACCCGTACCGCATGGAAGCCGTCGTTCGACAAGGTGACCGTGGATTTCGCATCGAACCAGCCCGACAACGTGCTGGAATTCGGCTACAACGACACCACCTTCGGCTCGATCGGTACCGAGTACAAACTGTCTGACACCATCACCCTGCGTGGTGGCGTGGCCTATGACGAAACCCCGACCAGCTATGCGCACCGTGACGTCAAGGTGCCGGACGTGACCCGCAAGTGGCTGTCGTTCGGTCTGGGCTGGACGCCGTCGGAGAAGACCGAGTTCAACTTCGGCTATACCCACCTGTTCACCAACGAGCCGGCGATCAACATCGTCTCGGCCACCGGCAGCACGCTGAAGGGCAAGTACGACGTGGGTGGCGACATCCTCGCCGCATCGGTCAACTACAAGTTCTGATCGGGCGTGGCGCGGCGCACTTTGCCGTAGCCGTGTGCCACCGAAGAACGCAGCCCGGGAGAAATTCTCCCGGGTTTTTTTTGGCCGCCGGAACGGACGGCCGGCATCGCGCCGGCGGGACGACAGGCGGGCTGTCGATCGCGGAGGTGCTGATCGACAACGCCCCCGCGCTGTGCTCAGGTGAGCCCGCATGGGGATCACTTCCGACGGCGGGGCCACGGGATCCGGGTGTGCGCATCCAGCGGCCGGATGTTGCAGGTGACGATCCGCTGCGGCAGCGCGGCCTGAGGCGGCGATCCCCACCGGCCGGTGATGACGGCTGCTTCGATCCTGTGGGGGATTTTCCGCCCCCTCGCGGGCCAGCCCGTTGCCGTCAACGGCAGCAGCGCGCCCTCACCACGTCGGCCAGAGCGGGCCGGTGATCGACGATGACGGCTTCAGTGACGACACCGTTGTCGGCTTCAAGGATCGGGAGGTCGAAATCGACCAGCGGCCGCAGACCTTCAAGGACCGCGCCTCCGGATTGCCCCGCTCGCGGGGGCCGCGTGGAACTGGAGTACACGCCGGGCTTCGGCCGCAGCAGCCGTCAGCGCTAACGCGGCGATACGTGGCGATACGCGGCGGTCCAGTGATCGGATCGGTTCGATCGACCACCGCCGGGGCCTGGGGCGTGCCTGTGAGCGGAGCTGGATGGACAACAAAAAACCCCGCTTTCGCGGGGTTCTTCGTTGCTTCCGTGCTGCGGCCGACTCAGTCGCCCAGGGTCAGCAGCGAGGCGTTGCCGCCGGCGGCGGTGGTGTTCACCGTCACCGTCTTCTCGGTGGCAAAACGCAGCAGGTAGTGCGGGCCGCCGGCCTTGGGGCCGGTGCCGGACAGGCCCTGGCCGCCGAACGGCTGCACGCCGACCACTGCCCCGATCTGGTTACGGTTGACGTAGACGTTGCCGACGTGGACGCCGTTGGCGATGCGCTCGACGGTCTCGTCGATGCGCGAATGCACGCCCAGGGTCAGGCCGTAGCCGGTGGCGTTGATCTGCGCGATCACCGCGTCGAGCTGGTCGGCCTTCCAGCGGATCACGTGCAGCACTGGTCCGAAGATCTCCTTGTGCAGCTGGTTCAGGTCCTTCAGCTCATAGGCACGCGGGGCGAAGAAGGTGCCGTGTGCGGCGGCCTCGGACAGTGGCGCGGCGGCGATCAGGCGCGCTTCGCGGTCCATGCGGGCGGCATGGTCGGTGAGGATCTGCAGCGCATCGGCATCGATGACCGGACCAACGTCGGTGGACAGCAGGCCGGGATCACCGATCTTCAGTTCGGCCATCGCGCCGGCCAGCATGGTCATCACCTTATCGGCGATATCGTCCTGCACGAACAGCACGCGCGCGGCCGAACAGCGCTGGCCGGCGGAGGTGAAGGCCGAGCCGATGGCGTCCTTGACGATCTGCTCGGGCAGCGCCGAGGAGTCGGCGATGAAGGCGTTCTGGCCGCCGGTCTCGGCGATCAGCACGCCGATGGCGGCATCGCGTGCGGCCATCGCGCGGTTGATCGCGCGGGCGGTTTCGGTGGAACCGGTGAAGGCCACGCCGGCCACGCGCGGATCGGCGGTGAGCGCGGCACCGACCGTGGCGCCATCGCCTGGCAGGAACTGCAGCACGCCTTCGGGCACACCGGCCTCATGCAGCAGCTTCACCGCGTAGTAGCCGACCAGGTTGGTCTGCTCGGCCGGCTTGGCGATGACGCTGTTGCCGGCGGCCAGCGCGGCGCTGACCTGGCCCAGGAAGATCGCCAGCGGGAAGTTCCACGGGCTGATGCAGACGAACACGCCGCGGCCATGCAGCTGCAGCTCGTTGCTCTCGCCGGTCGGGCTGGGCAGCTTCTCGGCGTGGCTGAACTGCTCGCGTGCCTGCTTGGCGTAGTAGCGCAGGAAGTCCACCGCCTCGCGTACTTCGGCGATGCTGTCGGGCAGGCTCTTGCCGGCTTCCTTCACGCACAGCGCCATGAACTCGGCAATGCGCGCTTCCAGCTGGTCGGCGGCGTGCTCGAGGATGGCGGCGCGGCTGGCGGCCGGGGTGCGGTTCCAGGCCGGTTGTGCGGCTACGGCGTTGCTCAACGCCTGCTGCACGGTGGCGGCATCGGCGGCCTGCCACTGGCCGACCACCTCGCGCGTGTCGGCCGGGTTGGTGACCGGCTGTGCGGCGGTCGTGGCGGTGGCGCCGGGCACCAGCGGGGCGGCGTGCCACGGCTTGATGGCGGCAGTGAGCTGCCCGGCCAGCGCGCGCAGGTCGTTGTCGTTGGCGAGGTTGATGCCCATGGAATTGGTCCTGTCGTGGTTCTGGCTGCGCAGCAGGTCGATGGGCAGCGGGATCTTCGGGTGGGGAATGGACGCGAACGAGGACACCGCCTCGACCGGATCGCGGATCAGATCCTCGATCGAAACCTCGTCATCGGTGATGCGGTTGACGAAGCTGGAGTTGGCGCCATTCTCGAGCAGGCGGCGCACCAGGTACGGCAGCAGGTCCTCGTGCGAACCGACCGGTGCGTACACACGGCACGGCACATTGAGGCGGTCGGCCGGAATCACCTCGGCATACAGGTCATCGCCCATGCCGTGCAGCTTCTGGTGCTCGTAGGTGTGGCCGGCGCCGATCTGCTTGATCACCGCGATGGTGTGCGCGTTGTGGGTGGCGAACATCGGGTAGATCGCATCGCGGTGGCCGAACAGGCGCTTGGCGCAGGCGATGTAGGACACGTCGGTGTTCTGTTTGCGGGTGAACACCGGGTAGCCGGGCAGGCCGTCGATCTGTGCGCGCTTGATCTCCGCATCCCAGTAGGCGCCCTTGACCAGACGCACCTGCAGCTTGTGACCGATGCGGCGGGCCAGGTCGGCCAGGTAATCGATCGTGTACGGCGTACGCTTCTGGTAGGCCTGCACGACGATGCCGAAGCCTTCCCAGCCTTTCAGTGACGGATCGCTGACCACGGCCTCGATGATGTCCAGCGACAGCTCCAGGCGGTCGCTTTCCTCGGCGTCGACGGTACAGCCGATGCCATAGGACTTGGCCAGCTGTGCCAGTTCCAGCACGCCCGGCACCAGGTCCTTGAGCACGCGTTCGCGCTTGGCATGTTCGTAGCGCGGGTACAGCGCCGAGAGCTTGATCGAGATGCCGTGCGAGGTGGTGACGTCACCATCGGCCTTGCCGCCGCGTGCCAGGTTGTCCTTGCCGATCGCGTGGATGGCGCGCCGGTAGTCTTCCAGGTACCGCCGCGCGTCCTTCATGGTCAGCGCACCTTCGCCGAGCATGTCGAAGGAGTAGCGGTAGTTGCTGTTGTCGCCCTTGTGCGAGCGTGCCAGCGCCTCGTCGATGGTGCGGCCCATGACGAACTGGTGGCCCATGATCTTCATCGCCTGGCGCACAGCCAGGCGGATCACCGGCTCACCCACGCGGCCGATCAGCCGCTTGAAGGCGCCATGCACGTCGCGCTTGGTGGCATCGGCCAGATCGACCAGGTGCCCGGTCAGCATCAGGCCCCAGGTCGAGGCGTTGACCAGCACCGAGTCCGATTGGCCCATGTGCTTTTTCCAGTCCGCCTCGCCGAGCTTGTCGCGGATCAGCTTATCGGCGGTTTCCTGATCCGGGATGCGCAGCAGGGCTTCGGCCACGCACATCAGCAGCACGCCTTCCTCGCTGCCCAGGTCGTACTGGCGCATGAAGGCTTCGATGGCGCCCTGGTTGCTGGCGCGGGCGCGCACGCGGCGCACCAGATCGGCGGCGGTTGCCTGGATCTGCGCCTGTTCGGCGGCCGGCAGGCGGGCCTGTTCCAGCAGTTCGCGCACATGACCGGCTTCGTCCTTGAGCCAGGCATCGGTGATGGCTTGGCGCAACGCGGCAGGCGTCGGCGGAAGTTCCGGCGCGAGCAGGCACGGGCCTGTCGGCAGCGAAGATGCAGCATCAAAAGGAGGAGTCGAGTTCATGCGCCTGACCACAGTGGGATTTGACCATTTTAATCGGATACAGGCTTTTTCCCAGTGCCTCAGGGCGCTGCAACGGAGCTGTAAACCACTGGTATCAGGCGGATTGGGCGGCTTTCACGAGTTTTCCGTTATTTGTGCCGATTCCGTCATTTTTAATGACGGGCTTGAAGGGGTTTTGCGGGGATCCCTGTGTGCAATGCAGCATTCGCAACGATGATGAATGCAAGCTTGCCGGGGGGATTGGGCACGGCTACCATCCAGATCGTTATCCGCGGTATGGACGCGGTTGCGACATGATCCAGGTGCTTCGGTCAGTTTCCGATGGCTCACATGCGCAGCTGGTGCTGCATCCCCCACGGGCGCTTACGGCCCGGCAGTTCGTCCAGTTGTTCGCCGCGTTGGCAGGATTGATGTGGTTCACGGCCAGCCTGGCTTGGTGGTCCGGTAACCGCCTCGCTCCGGCTTTCGCGCTGTTGCACAGCTTTCTGGTGGGCGTGGCGTTGCGTGCGGTCTGGCGCAGCGGCGAGCGCCGGGAAGAGATCCGGGTAGGACCGGACTGCGTGGAGGTCCTCCTCGCGGCCGGGAGTTCACCGGTATTCCGCGCGCACCCTTACTGGGTCCGCGTGGTTGCCGAGAAGGAACGGGTCCTGCTGGTTTCCAGCGGCAGGCGGGTCGAAGTGGGGAGTTTCCTCGCACCCGCCGAACGTCGGGAACTTGCGGTGACACTTGAAGGCTTGCTCGCAACCGGCAACGGCTGCAACCGATGACGTCAAGGGTCTAGGCAATGAAGCAAAGCAGCAGGTGGGGTGGGGCGTTGAAATCCGCATTGGTCGTTGCCGCCGCGGGGCTGGCGACCTCAAGCGCGTGGGCGCAATCGGCCGATCCCGCGCCATGGCAGCTCAACATGGGCAAGGGGGTTACCCATACCGCGCAGATGGCGTGGGAAGCCCACATGGTCGCGCTGTGGGTATGCGCGGTGATCGGCGTCCTGGTGTTTGCGGCGATGGCCTACGCCATTTTCAAGTTCCGCAAGTCAAAAGGGGCGGTGGCGGCGCAGTTCTCGCACAACACCAAGGCCGAGATCATCTGGACCGTCATTCCCATCATCATCCTGGTGGTGATGGCGTGGCCGGCCACCGCCAAACTGATCGCCATGTACGACTACCGCGACTCGGAAATGACGGTGAAAATCACCGGCTACCAGTGGATGTGGAAGTACGAATACCTCGGCGAGGATGTGGCCTTCACCAGCCGCATGGACCGCAAGTCCGACCAGATCCGCCAGAGCGGTGCGGTGCCGACGATGGCCACCGATCCGCACTATCTGCTGGAGGTGGACAACCCGCTGGTGCTTCCGGTGGACACCAAGGTGCGTTTCGTCATCACTTCCGATGACGTGGTGCACGCCTGGTGGGTGCCGGCCCTGGGCTGGAAGCAGGACGCGGTGCCGGGCTTCATCAACGAGCGCTGGACCAATATCGAACGCGAAGGCGTCTACCGCGGCCAGTGCGCCGAGCTGTGCGGCAAGGATCATGGCTTCATGCCGATCGTGGTCAAGGCCGTGTCCAAAGACGAATTCAAATCCTGGCTGGCCGCGCGCAAGCCGGCTGCCGCGACGCCGGACGTCCCCGCGCCCGCACCGGCCGTGCCCGAGACCGCCCCGGCGCAACCCGAAGCCGCGCCCGCGCCAAAAGCCAGCGGTGCCTGATATTCCAGCGTGCCGGCGTGACGGCCGGCGCGATGCCTGAAAACGGATAACGAGGTGTAGTTGCAATGGCGAATTCCGCAGTCGAGCACTCCGATCACCACGGGCACCAACAGGGCTTTTTCGAACGCTGGTTCTTCTCCACCAACCACAAAGACATCGGCACGCTGTATCTGCTTTTCAGCTTCCTGATGTTCATCGTCGGCGCGGCGATGAGTGTGGTGATCCGCATGGAGCTGGCGCAGCCCGGGCTGCAGTACGTCAAGCCGGAATTCTTCAACCAGATGACCACCGTGCACGCGCTGGTGATGATCTTCGGCGGCGTGATGCCGGCCTTCGTCGGCCTGGCCAACTGGATGATCCCGCTGCAGATCGGCGCGCCGGACATGGCGCTGCCGCGCATGAACAACTGGTCGTTCTGGCTGCTGCCGGTGGCCTTCACGTTGCTGTTGCTGACGCTGTTCCTGCCGGGCGGCGCACCGGCCGGCGGCTGGACCATGTACCCGCCGCTGTCGTTGCAGGGCGGCTACAACGTCGCCTTCAGCGTGTTCGCCATCCACGTCGCCGGTGTCAGCTCGATCATGGGCGCGATCAACATCATCGCCACCGTACTGAACATGCGCGCACCTGGCATCGACCTGCTGAAGATGCCGATCTTCTGCTGGACCTGGCTGATCACCGCGTTCCTGCTGATCGCGGTGATGCCGGTGCTGGCCGGAGCGGTGACGATGCTGCTGACCGACAAGTTCTTCGGCACCAGCTTCTTCAATGCCGCCGGTGGTGGCGACCCGGTGATGTACCAGCACATCTTCTGGTTCTTCGGCCATCCGGAGGTCTACATCATGATCCTGCCGGCGTTCGGTGTGGTCAGCGAGATCCTCCCCACCTTCAGCCGCAAGCCGCTGTTCGGTTACCAGGCCATGGTCTACGCGACCGCGGCGATCGCGTTCCTGTCGTTCATCGTGTGGGCGCACCACATGTTCACGGTGGGCATGCCGCTGGGGGGCGAGATCTACTTCATGTTCGCCACGATGCTGATCTCGATCCCGACCGGGGTGAAGGTGTTCAACTGGGTCAGCACGATGTGGGAAGGCTCGCTGACGTTCGAGACACCGATGCTGTTCTCCATCTCCTTCGTGATCCTGTTCACCATCGGCGGTTTTTCCGGCCTGATGCTGGCCATCGTGCCGGCCGACTTCCAGTACCACGACACCTATTTCGTGGTGGCGCACTTCCACTACGTGCTGGTCACCGGCGCGGTGCTGGCGCTGATCGCCGCGGTCTACTACTGGTGGCCGAAGTGGACCGGCCGCATGTACAACGAGTTCTGGGGCAAGGTGCATTTCTGGTGGACGATGGTGTTCGTCAACCTGCTGTTCTTCCCGCAGCACTTCCTTGGCCTGGCGGGCATGCCGCGCCGTATCCCCGACTACAACCCGGTGTTCGCCGACTGGAACCTGGTCAGCTCGATCGGTGCGTTCGGCATGTTCGTCACCCCGTTCCTGATGGCGGCGATCCTGCTGAGCTCGCTGCGCAACGGCAAACGCGCCGAGGCCCGGGCGTGGGAAAGCGCCCGCGGACTGGAGTGGACGCTGCCGTCGCCGGCACCGGCGCATACCTTCACCGTGCCACCGGTCATCAAGCCGGGCGATCTGGCCCACGATGACGTCACCCACTGAAACAGGGGAAACAGATGGACCCTCGCCCATTGCAACCTGAGGAGCTGGCGCTGCGTCGCCGCCGCTCGCGCCGCACCGCGCTGGTGGTGGGGCTGTTGGCGGTGGCGATCTACGCCGGTTTCATCCTTTCCGGCGTTCTGGCGCATTGACCACGCCCGCGCCCAAACCCGAGCGCAATGCCGGCATGGGCCGGCTGATTGGCGTGGCATTGGCGGTGTTCGTGCTGACCTTCTCGCTGGTGCCGCTGTACCGCATTGCTTGCGAGAAGGTGTTCGGCGTGCGGCTGGAGCGCGGTGCGAGCCCGCCGGCGGCGACCTCGGCCGGCACCAGCAAACGCACGGTGCGGGTGGAGTTCGATGGCGGGGTCAATTCCAAGCTGCCGTGGGCCTTCCATCCGGAACGGCTGACGATGGATGTGGTGCCGGGCGAATTGAACGAGGCGCTGTACTTTGCCCGCAACGACAGCGATCGCGCGCTGGTCGGTAGCGCGGTGCCGTCGGTGGCGCCGGCACGGGCGTCGGGCTACTTCAACAAGACCGAATGTTTCTGTTTCACCGCGCAGACCTTGCAGGCCGGGGAAAAGCGCGACATGCCGGTGCGTTTCATCGTTGATCCGGACCTGCCGGCCGACGTCAAAACGATCACCTTGTCCTACACGTTCTTCAAGAATGATGCGCTGACAGAGCAGCTGGTTTCGGCCTCGACCGCGACCGCTGCGCATGCGGCCCCCTAGATCACGGACCCGGAAGCAAGCCATGGCCCACAACACCTCTGATGCCAATGTCTACTTCGTGCCGAGCCACAGCAAGTGGCCCTTCGTCGGCTCGATTTCCATGCTGGTGATGATGGTGGGAGTGGCCAGCTGGTTGAACGACGCCGGCTGGGGGCGTTGGACCTTCTTCGCCGGGGTGGCGATGATGGTTTTCACCCTGTTTTTGTGGTTCGGCGATGTCATCCGCGAGTCGGTGGCCGGGCACTACAACCACCAGGTCGATGGCTCGTTCCGGATGGGAATGGTGTGGTTCATCTTCTCCGAGGTGATGTTCTTCGGCGCGTTCTTCGGTGCGCTGTTCTACACCCGCCAGATGGGCCTGCCGTGGCTGGGCGGTGAAGGTCACGGGGTGATGACCAACGAACTGCTGTGGGACGGCTATTCGGCGGCGTGGCCGACCAATGGCCCCGGCGATATCGGCGGGGCGTTCCAGACCATTCCGGCGTGGGGGCTGCCGCTGCTCAATACGCTGATACTGCTGAGTTCGGGCATCACGCTGACCATTGCCCACCACGCGCTCAAGGCCGGTAAACGCAAGCAGCTGTTGCTGTGGCTGGGCGCGACGGTGGTGCTGGGTTGCGTGTTCCTGTTCTTCCAGGCCGAGGAATACATCCACGCCTACAAGGAGCTGAATCTGACCCTGGGCTCGGGTATCTACGGCTCCACCTTCTTCCTGCTCACCGGTTTCCATGGCGCGCATGTGGCGCTGGGCACGATCATGCTGGCGGTGATGTGGCTGCGTGCGGCCAAGGGCCACTTCAGCCGCGACAACCACTTCGGTTTCGAAGCGGCGGCGTGGTACTGGCACTTCGTCGATGTGGTGTGGCTGATGCTGTTCCTGTTCGTCTACGTGCTGTAGGCGATGCGCCGGCCGCGTCGCATCGGGCAACGCGGCCGTGGCCGGACTCAGCCGCCGACTCCGTGCGGCTTGATCCAGCCGCTGTAGATGCCAAGGACCACCAGCAGGATCAGCGCCACCGACAGGGCGATGCGCCGGGTCAACGCGTTGACCGTGCGCTTGGTCTGGCCGCGATCGATCATCAGGTAGTAGAGGCCGGCCCCCAGATTCCAGACGATGACGATCAAGAACGCGATTACCAGCAGGGTCTTCAGCGAATCATTCATGCGCGGCTCGGCGGGTGGGAAGTCCCCGCTATATCACCTGCTCGCGGCCGGCTTGTCATGACGCGACAGCACACGGTCTTTTCCGGATGGATGCTCGCCGTCGCCGTGGCGGCGGTGTTCATGGTGCTGGGCAGTTGGCAGCTGCAACGCATGCACGAAAAGCAACACGTGCTGGCGCAACTGCCGTCGGCAAGCGCCAGCATGGTGACGCTGGCCGAGGCGGTGCGCTCGCCCGATGCCCTGCACTGGATAGAGGATCGATTGCGGTTTGTTCCGGGCACGGTGTTGCTGGACAACCAGTTGCGCGAGGGCCGCGCCGGCATCAAGGTTTACCAGGCCGCGCGGGCGGAGCTTGGTCCGGCGGTGCTGGTCGATCTTGGCTGGCTGCCGCTGCCGGCCGATCGCGCGCTGCCCCCGTTGTCCGGCCAGCAGGGCACGCACGCGCTGCGCGGGCTGTGGGCGCCCGCGCCGGCTGCCGGAATCGCGCTGGGGCCAGCCCTGGTGCCGGCGAAGCAGCCGCAGACCTGGCTGGCCACCCGTATCGATCTGCCCGCCATTGCCGCCCAGCTGGGATTGGAGCAGGTGCCGCTCGCACCGCGGGTGCTGCGGCTGGATCCGGCGCTGCCGCTGGGCTATGCGCGGGATCTGGACCTGCTGCCCAACACCTTGCCGCCCTCGCGTCACCTCGGCTATGCGGTGCAATGGTTCGCCATGGCGCTGACGGTGCTGCTGATCGCCACGCTGTTGCATGTGCGTCGGCGTCTGGCGCGCAAGCGCTGAACCCCCTCACATGGGAAGATGCCCGGCATGAATGCTCTGACCCCCGACCAGCTCGCCATACGCAACCGTGGTCGCCGCGTGCTGTTGCTGATTTTTGCGATGTTCTTCGGTTCGATGGCACTGGCCGGGATCCTGCGCTTTTCCGGCTGGACCCCGCAGATCAACCGCCATCATGGGCAGATGCTGCAACCGGCGCTGGATCTGCGCAGCGAGCGCCTGCAGTTGGTCGACGGCACTGCCTATGAATGGAATCCGGGCCAGCGCCATTGGCGCATCCTGCTGGCCCCCGACCGTGGCTGCGCCCCGGCCTGCGTCACTTTGTCGCAGCAGTTGGACAAGGTGTGGCAGTTGTTCGGCCATAACGCCGATAATGTCGAGATACTGTGGCTGGGCACGCCGCCGGAGCAGGTGGCAGCCACTCCGGCACTGAAAGTGCTGCAGCCCCAGCCTGCGTTCCGGGCCAAACTGCCGGGGGTCGATGACCCGGTCGGTATCCCGGTGTATGTGATTGATCCCAATGGCTTTGTGGTACTCCGCTATGCGCCGGGTTTTGAGCCGGGTGGATTGCGGGCTGATCTATCCAAGCTGTTGAAACTGATGTGAGTCCCGTTCGATGAATGCCTCCGCGCGTCCGGCGCTGTACCGCAATTTCCACCGCCTGGCGTGGTTCGCGCTGATCATGACCGCCAGCACCATCATGTTCGGCTCGTTCGTGCGGCTGTCCGATGCCGGCCTGAGTTGCCCGGACTGGCCGACCTGCTATGGCCGCGTCACCTGGCCGCAGACACAGATGGAAGCGGCCCAGCACGTGGCCAGCGAGATCCGTCCGCTGGAAACCCACAAGGCATGGCTTGAGCAGGTGCACCGCTTCTTGGCCGGTCTGCTGGGCGTGGAAGTGTTGACCTTGGCGCTGCTGGCGGCACGCCGGCGCAAGCGCGGCATCGCGCAGATCATCACCGCTTCGGCGCTGGTGGCGTTGGCGATACCGCTGTATATGCGCGGCGAACATGTGGCTTCCAGCATCCTGGCCATCGGCGGTGAAGCGATTCTGCTGCTGGCGGCGCTGCGCTGGTCCAACATCGATCTGGCCCGCGCGGCGGTACTGACCCTGGCGGTGGTGGTATTCCAGGCGCTGCTGGGCATGTGGACGGTCACCTGGCTGCTCAAGCCGATCGTGGTGATGGGCCACCTGCTGGGCGGCATGCTGATGTTCGGCATGCTGGTATGGATGGCGTGGAAAGCCACCCACCTGCCGATCACGCTGGCAGAGGCGCCGCGCCTGCGCTGGTGGCTGCGCGCGGCGGTGGTGCTGGTGGCGCTGCAGATCGCGCTTGGCGGTTGGGTCAGTGCCAATTACGCGGCGCTGGCCTGTGGCGGCGGCAGTGCCTCGCTGGACAATTTTCCGCGCTGCGTCAGCCAATGGTGGCCGCAGCAGAACTACAGCGAAGGTTTCACCCTGTGGCGTGGCATCGGCGTGGACTACGAAGGTGGCGTGCTCGACGGCGCCTCGCGTATCGCCATCCAGATGGCGCACCGGATGATGGCTGTGGTGGTGGCGTTGTACCTGCTGGTGCTGTCGGTGCGGCTGTTCCGCCTGCCGGGCATGCGCGGCTGGGCGACCACGCTGGGCGTGCTGATCGTGCTGCAGGTCACGCTGGGTATTCTCAACGTCAAGCTGTCGTTGCCGCTGACGGTGGCGGTGATGCACAACGGTGGTGCGGTCGCCTTGTTGTTCGTACTGGTCACGCTGCTGGCGCGGCTGCGCGCGCCGGAGTGATGGCATGACTACAACCTGGCGCGATTACTGGGATCTGACCAAGCCCAAGGTGGTGGCCCTGATCGTGTTCACCGCGCTGGTGGGCATGTTCCTGGCGGTTCCGGCGTTGCCGACCATCGAACAGGTGCTGTCCGGCGCGCTGGGTTTCCTGGGCATCTGGCTGGCGGCGGCCGCGGCGGCGGCGATCAACCAGTTGCTGGATGCGCGTATCGATGCGCAGATGGCGCGCACCTCGTGGCGCCCGCTGGTGGTGGGCAAGGTCTCGCCGCGCCAGGTGCTGGTGTTCGCCGGTGCGCTCACCGCGTTGTCGATGACCATCCTGGTGCTGTGGGTGAACGTGATCACCGCGGTGCTGACCTTCGCCTCGCTGATCGGCTATGCGGTGATCTACACCGTGTATCTGAAGCGGGCGACCTCGCAGAACATCGTCATCGGCGGCCTGGCCGGCGCCACCCCGCCGCTGCTGGGCTGGGCGGCGATCACCGGCATGCAGGGCAGTTCCGACTGGGCCCATGCCCTGCTGCTGGTGCTGATCATCTTCATCTGGACCCCGCCGCACTTCTGGGCGCTGGCGATCTTCCGTCGCGCCGACTACGCCAAGGCCGATGTGCCGATGCTGCCGGTCACCCACGGCGTGCCGCACACGCGCAGGCAGATCCTGGTGTACTCGGTGGTGCTGGCGGTGGTGACCCTGCTGCCGGTGGCCATCGGCATGAGCGGCATGTTCTACCTGGGCGGTGCCACCGTGTTGAACCTGGTATTTCTCTGGTACGCGTGGAAGATGCAGAACCCGCCGGACGAGATGTTCAACATGAAGATGTTCGGCTATTCCATCGTCTACCTGATGGCGCTGTTCGCTTTCCTGCTGGTCGATCACTGGCTGCTGCCGTGGCTGTGATCCCGGGCTGATGCGCCACGTATCGTTCCGCGGCTTCTGACCGCTGAACGGCAGGTCTGCATCGGTCGGGGGCACATGCGGCCTGGCCATGCCTTGAATTCGGCTGGCGCAACCGCCATCGCTTCTTCGACCCCTGATGGAACGAAGGACGCACGGATGCAGATCTGGACCCGCGTGATGGCCGCGCTGCTGTTGGCGACGGCGCTGGTCACGACGGCGCGCGCCGATGAAACCGCCATGCAGATACGCCAGCACGCCGGCGAGCATCGGCTGCTGGTACTGGGTGAATATCACGGTACGCGCGAGACGCCATTGCTGGTACGGCAGCTGGTCGATGACTACAGCCGCGATGGCACGCCGGTGGTGCTGGCGCTGGAGCTGCCGCGCAGCGAGGACGCGGCGTTGGCGGCCTATCTCGCTTCCGAAGGTGATGCCGAGGCGATGGCAGCCCTGCGCTCAGGGCGCTACTGGAGCGTGATCGGCGACCGCCACGACGGTCGGCGGAGCTACGACATGCTGGAGCTGATCGAAGCGGTGCGCGCGCTGCGGGTGCAAGGCCGTGCGGTGCAGGTGATCGGCTATGACCTTGTGGTCAGCACGCGCGGCAACCAGGTCCGCGATGACGCCATGGCGGCCAGACTCCGGCAGGTTTATGCGCGCATGCCGGGAAATGCGCGGATGCTGGTACTCACCGGAAATGTGCATGCCATGCGCCAGCGCCCGGCAGACGCACCACCAGAAATGCAGTTGCGGCCACTGGCCACCACGCTGGCCGATCTGGATCTGTACAGCGTGCGGCTGGACGCACGCAAAGGCAGCATCTGGGGATGTCTGCCGGATACCTGCAAATCATTGCCGCTGCGCGATAGACCTGGCCGGGAGCTGCGCGTGAGTACCGAACCCGGCCGCCAGTACGATCTGTGGGTGTGGATGCCGGAGTTGAGCGTAGGACGGTTGCTGAAATGAGACCGCGGGGACGCGCGTACGTCGTCCCCGGCCGCTACTGCCCGTTCTGTCTGGCGTAGCGCTGCGCGATCAGCGCGCAGACGATCAGCTGCAGCTGGTGGTAGATCATGATCGGCAGCACGATCGCACCGAGGCTGCCCCCGGCGAACAGCACCTTGGCGATCGGCACGCCGGTGGCCAGGCTCTTCTTCGAACCGCAGAACACGATGGGGATCTCGTCGTAACGGCTGAAGCCCAGCCGCCGGGAGAGCCAGGTGATGCCCGGCATGGCGATGGCCAGCAGCACCACCGAGACCAGCGCGGCGGTCAGCAGGGACAGCGCCGGCGTCTTGTGCCACAGCCCCTCATTGACCGATTCGCCGAAGGCGGCATACACCACCAGCAAGACCGTGCCCTGGTCGGTGTAGCGCAGCAACGCGCGCTGTTTCTCCACCCAGCCGGCGATCCATGGTCGCAGCAGATGGCCGGCGACGAACGGCACCAGCAGCTGCAGCATGATCATGCCCACGGCGTGCAGCGGATTGGCGATGCCGCCTTCGGCGCCGGTGAGCAGGGTCATCAGCAAGGGGGTGAGGAACACGCCGAGGATGCTCGACAGCGAGGCTGCGCATACCGCCGCCGGCACATTGCCGCCGGCCATCGAGGTGAAGGCGATCGAGGACTGCACGGTGGACGGCAGCGCGCACAGGAACAGCACGCCGATGAACAGTTCCGGTGTGAGCGCCCAGCCGGCCAGGGGCTTGAACGCCAGCCCGAGCAGTGGAAACAGCAGGAAGGTGCAGCCCAGGATGACCAGATGCAGGCGCCAGTGCAGCATCCCGGCGAGGATGGATTCACGTGGCAGGCGCGCCCCATGCAGGAAAAACAGCGCCGCGATGGCCAGATCGGTGACGTGGTCCAGTCCGGTGGCTGCGGCGCCGGTCATCGGTGCGACCGTGGCAAGCGCGACCGTGGCCAGCAGGGCAAGGGTGAAGTTGTCCGGTCGCAGGCGCGACCACCAGTGCATCATCGGCAAGAGCCTCCTTTCAGGTGGATGATCAGGTGGATGAATGGCGCGCCCGCTCAGGGCGTGGGCGTCTCCAGCGTGGTGCGTACGACCGGTGCCAGCGATGTCAGGCCGGCCGCACGGCCGCGCTGGAGGGCGTCATCGATGGAGGCGCCATGGATGCGGGCCTCGATCAGCGCCAGCAGCGCGCCGGCGCGATTGGCCGACGCACAATGCAGCAGGGTCTTGCCGTCGCCCTGCTTGAGCAGGCGATCGAGCGTGCGCGCGTTGGCTTCGGTGATGTCGGTCGCGCCGCTGATCGGCAGGCGCACGTAGCGCAGTCCCAGCTGGGCCGCCAGGGCGGCTTCGTCATAGCCGCGATCCTCCTCCGGCCCGCGCAGGTCGATGACCGTGGTGACGCCGGTTGCGGCCGCCTCACGCAGCTGCTGCGCGCTGGGTTGGCCGGCGGTGATCAGGTCCGGGCGCGGCTGATGCAGGGGCGTGTCAGCGGCGAAGGCGCTGGCGCTGGCGCAGAGCATCAGCGTAAGCAGCAATGGCAGGCGGTGGATGTGCATGCAGATGTTTCCTTGCCGATGTCAGAGGCGCAGGCTGGCGCGGGTTTTTAGCAGTTCACGCAGTTCGTATTTGTCGGTGTCGTCCAGCCCCTGCTGGCGCTGTTTGGCCTGCAGTTCATCCAGCCGCTGCTGCAGCAGCTGCTTTTCCAGTTGGATCACCGCGTCCTGCAGTTCCTGCCCCCAGCTGGCCTCATTGCCGGGCAACACCTGTGCCGCCAGCTTGTGCAGGGCGGCCTGCTCCTCGCGGTCGTTGAAGTGCTCCAGCAGCGCGCCGGTGCTGATGTCCGGGCGTTGCTGCACCAGCTCCAGCAGCTCCAGCAGCAGCTCGATGCCCGGCAGGCGCAGGCCGGCAAAGGCGTGGTGGCCTTCCAGATTCATCGCCAGCGAGGGTTGCTGCAGCAGGATCGCGATGGCCGCGCGCACCAGGCTGCGCTTCTGTACCGGCACCGTGTTGCGCGCGGCAGGACGCGGCGCGGCGGGCATGGCGCCGGAGGTGCTGCCGATACCGGTCAGGCGCGCGAGTTCCTGTTTCATCAGGTCGGCAAAAGCGCCATCGGGAATCTGCGCCAGCATCGGCCGCGCGCGCTCGGCCAGGCGCGCCTTGCCGTCGAGCGTGCCCAGGTTGATCTCGCGGGTCAGCTCGTCGAAGAAGAACTGCGACAGCGGCGTGGCCTGTTTCAGGCGTGTATCAAAGCCCGCGGCGCCTTCCTTGCGCACGATGCTGTCCGGGTCCTCGCCATCGGGCAGGAACAGGAAGAACGCTTGACGGCCGTCCTTCATGCGGGGCAATACCGATTCCAGTGCGCGCCAGCCGGCGCGGCGCCCGGCGGCGTCACCGTCGAAGCAGAAATACACATCCGGCGCGTTGCGGAACAGCAGCTCGGCATGGTCCGGCGTGGTCGCCGTGCCCAGTGTCGCCACCGCCTGGGTGACGCCGAACTGGAACAGGCTGACCACATCCATGTAGCCCTCGACCACGATCAGCCGCTCGATCTTCTGGTTGGCCTGGCGCACCTGCCACAGGCCGTACAGTTCGCGCCCCTTGTGGAACAGCGCGGTCTCGGGGGAGTTGAGGTACTTGGGGCCGTCGTCCTTCTCGAACACGCGCCCGCCGAAGGCGATGACGCGGCCGCGGCGGTCGAAGATCGGGAACATCACCCGGTCGCGGAACTTGTCGTAGACGTGGCCGCGGTCGTTCTTGGAGAACAGGCCGACGCGCTCGAGCAGCTTCATGCGCCGCTCGTCCTTGCCCAGCGCATCCTTCAGCGCGCTGTAACCGTCCGGCGCGTAGCCGATGGCGAAGCGGGTGCGGGTGTCGGCGTCCACGCCGCGGCCATCCAGATAGGCGCGGGCCTTGTCGCTGCTTTCCAGCTGCTTCTGGAAGAAACGGCTGGCCGCATCCAGCGCCGAGTACTGGTCGCGGCTGTCGTCCTGCTGCTGCGCGGTGCGCGGACTGGTTTCGCGCGGGATTTCCATGCCCACACGCTTGGCCAGTTCATCCACCGCATCGAGAAACTCGAGGCGGTCGTAATTCATCAGGAAGCTGATCGCGGTGCCGTGCGCGCCGCAACCGAAGCAGTGATAGAACTGCTTGGTCGGTGAAACGGTGAACGAGGCCGAGCGCTCGTCATGGAACGGGCAGCGCGCCGCGTACTCCTTGCCCTGGCGCTTGAGCGGCACGCGCGTGCCGACCACCTCGACAATGTCGGTGCGGGCGAGCAGGTCGTCGATGAAGGCGTCGGGAAGTCTGGCCATGCGGCGAAAGAACACACCACCGTAAGGCGGTCATGGCAAAAGAGTGATGCAAGTGTACTAGGGTGCGGTGGCCCCGGCAGGCGCGGTGGCAGTCCTGCGCGCGACATGGGCGCGTTCGTCGATCACCGCGGTGATCAGTGCACCGGCGAAGAACACCACGCTGGCGTAGTAGACCCAGACCAGCATGATCACCAGTGCGCCCATCGAGCCGTAGGCGCTGCCGGGCGCGGTATTGGCCAGGTACAGGCCGATCGCGTAGCGGCCAAAGGTGAACAGCGCCGCGGTGATCGCGCCGCCGAGAAAGGCCTGGCGCCAGTCGACCGGGCGGTCGGGCAGGTAGTGGTAGAGGAAGGCAAAACCCAGTGCGTACAGCAGCAGCGTCGTGGTGTAGCCCACCGCCGGCAGCAAGGAGGGCAGTTGGGCGAAGACCACCTGCAGCGCGGTGGTGGCGACCATCGAGACGATCAGCAGAAAGCCCAGCGCCAGCACTACGCCGGCGGAGAACACGCGTTTCTTCAGCCAGCCGGCAAAGCCGTCAAAGCGGGTCGAATCGGTACGGAAAATCAGGTTCAGTGCCGCCTGCAGCTGCGCGAACACGACGGTGGCGCCGATCAACAGCAAAGCCAGGCTCCAGATCCCGGCCAGCGAGCCCAGATCGGGCTGGGCGCGGGCATTGGCGATCACGGTCTGCGCCACCGCGGCAACGCTGGGCCCGGCCAGCGACACGATCTGATCGATCAGCGCCTGCTGCGCGGGCGGATACAGCGAGGCGGTCAGCCACAACAGCAGTATCAGCAGCGGGGCCAGTGACAGCAGGGTGTAGAACGCCAGCGAGGCGGCCTGGGTCATCACATCGGTGTCGATGAAGCGGCGTACCAGTGCGGCCGGCAGGCTCTGCTGCAGGCGTTCCAGGCGGGATTTGAAGGTGTGCAAAGCGGGGCGGCTCGCTGGCATCGGTGGTCTCGGCTGAAGGCAGGGCGTTGTTCTAGCAAAAGCGGGCGTGGGCCGGGATGAAACGCCGGTGCCGGGCGTGGCGTCGGGAACTGCGTGGCGTTGCCGCCGTAGGGGCGGGAAGGCAGGGTTCCGGAGCGTGCTTCATGTTCCATACCGAGGGCTCCGGAGCGCTGTGCTGGCGGGTCTGCGGCAGTTGCGCAAACGACAAGGCCCGCGTTGGCGGGCCTTGTCGGGACAGCGCGGGCGGGCCGGTTCAGCCGGCAAAGGCCTGCTTGACCAGCTTGGACACCAGGCCCATATCGGCCTGGCCGGCCAGCTTGGGCTTGAGCACGCCCATCAGCTTGCCCATGTCGGCGGCGCTGCTGGCGCCGGTTTCGGCGATGGCGGCGGTGATGGCGGCCTGGATCTCGGCCTCGCCCATCTTCGCCGGCACGTAGCGCTCGATCACCCCGATCTCGTCGCGCTCGATGGCGGCCAGGTCTTCACGGTTGGCGGCTTCGAACTGGGTCACCGAGTCCTTGCGCTGCTTGACCATCTTGTCGAGCACGGCGATCACCGCGGCGTCGTCCAGCTCGATGCGCTCGTCCACTTCCCGCTGCTTGATGGCCGCGTTGATCAGGCGGATCACGCCCAGGGAGTGCTTGTCGCCGGCCTTCATGGCGGCTTTCATGTCATCGGTCAGCTGTTGCTTCAGGCTCATGGATCACCTCGTTGCGGGATCGGGAATACGGTGAGGCGCTGGGAATAGTCAAGCGCCGCGAACGCGAAAAGCCGGCCACGCTTGCGCGTGCCGGCTTTTACTCCAGGACGGAAGGCCAGAGCCCCCCGTTCAGGAGTCACGTACGATCAGTACAGCCGCTGACGCTTGGTAACGTCACGCGAGGAACGACGCAGCTGGCGCTTCACGGCAGCAGCAGCCTTGCGCTTGCGTTCCTGGGTCGGCTTTTCATAGAACTCGCGCTTGCGGGTTTCGGCCAGCACACCGGCCTTTTCGCAAGTGCGCTTGAAGCGGCGGAGAGCAAACTCGAAGGGCTCGTTCTCGCGGACTTTAACGCTGGGCATGGAATCTCCGGGACACAATGAAACCGGGTCACGCCCGGCGAGCCGCGCATTATATCGGCTTTGGCGAGCCATGCAAGAGGGCAGGGCCAAGCAGGTCATCCGCCTACGCGCGGCCAGTGGCGGCGAGCCCGCCGCTGCAAGGCTGCGGGCGGATCTTGATGCATCGCCAAGACCTCCGCGCAGGTCCACAATAGTGGCATGAAAGTTCTCGGTATTGAATCATCCTGCGATGAGACCGGCGTGGCGGTGTACGACACCGGCCTGTCCGGTGCGGCGGCGCTGCGCGCCCATGCGGTCTACAGCCAGATCGCGCTGCACGCTGAATACGGTGGAGTGGTGCCGGAGCTGGCCAGCCGCGACCACGTCCGCAAGACCCTGCCGCTGATCCGGCAGACCCTGGACGAGGCCGGCATCGCCATGTCCGAGATCGACGGGGTGGCCTACACGGCTGGGCCCGGTCTGGTCGGCGCGCTGCTGGTGGGTGCAGGGGTGGCACGCGCGCTGGCCTGGGGGCTGGACGTGCCGGCCATCGGCGTACACCACATGGAAGGGCACCTGCTGGCGCCGCTGATGGAGGATGATCCGCCGGAGCCGCCGTTCGTGGCGCTGCTGGTGTCCGGTGGCCATACCCAGCTGATCGCGGTCGACGCGATCGGCAGGTACCGCCTGCTCGGCGAAACCCTGGACGATGCCGCCGGTGAGGCCTTCGACAAGACCGCCAAATTGATGGGTCTGCCGTATCCGGGCGGGCCGCAGCTGGCCAGGCTGGCCGAGACCGGTACGCCCGGGCGTTACAAGTTCGCCCGTCCGATGACCGACCGCCCGGGGCTGGATTTCAGTTTTTCCGGTCTCAAGACCCAGGTGTTGCTGGCCTGGCGCGACAGTGACCAGAGTGAGCAGACCCGCGCCGACATCGCCCGCGGCTTCGAGGACGCGGTGGTCGACACGCTGGCGATCAAGTGCGGCCGCGCGCTGGATGAGGCCGGCTGCGACGTGCTGGTGGTGGCTGGCGGGGTCGGCGCCAACAAGCGCCTGCGCGCCAAGCTGCAGGACGCGGCCCAGCGGCGCGGTGGCCGGGTCTGTTTCCCGAGGCCGGAGCTGTGCACCGACAACGGCGCGATGATCGCCTTCGCCGGCGCACTGCGCCTGCAGGCCGGGCAGCACAGCCCGGCCGAGGTCAAGGTCACCCCGCGTTGGGACATGGCCACGTTGCCGCCGCTGCACGCCGGCACCTGAGCAGCGCTGCGGCACAGATGGCCGCCTTCCCGGTGAAAGCGGCCAATGGGCACGAAAACCCGCGAATTTGGCCAAGTGCCGGCAGCATCCACGGCAGGCTCAGCAAGGGGCCGTTACCATGGCCGCTCATTCACTGCGACGGATGCAATGGACAAGGTATTCATCGAAGGGCTGGAAATCGACGCCCTGATCGGCATCTACGACTGGGAGCGGCGTATCCGCCAGACGCTGGTGTTCGATCTGGAAATGGGCTTTGACAACCGCAAGCCTGCCGCCAGCGACGACATCGTCGACACGCTCAACTACAAGGCGGTGAGCAAGCGCCTGATGGAGTTCGTGCGCGCCTCCGATTTCGGCCTGGTGGAAACACTGGCCGAGCGTTGCGCGCAGATCGTGCTGGACGAGTTCAACGTGCACTGGCTGCGGTTGAAGCTGAGCAAGCCCGGTGCGGTGCGTGGCGCTCGCGCGGTCGGCGTGATCATCGAGCGCACGCGCGCGGCAGACTGAAATCCCGCCTGACTTTGCCACGTCCGGCGGTGGGCCGGGCGCGGCAGCGGCACGCCCTCCTTCTGGTCGCCACCTGCGACGGCCCGGCCCATCCGCGGCGGGGGCTGGAGGTGCGTTGCTGCAATCCCAACAAGAGGAACAACACGCGATGGCGGTAATCGGAATCCGTTGGCTGGACCAGTTGGAAAACCTGCTGGCGCCGTATCCCATGGCCTATCCGGCGGTGGTGCTGGTGGCCCTGCTGCTGCTGGCCTGGCTGGCCAACTTTCTCACCAAGCACATCCTGCTGCGTGGTCTGCGCAAGGTGATCGAGCGCTTCTCCGGCCCGCAGCACAGCGCCCATCACTCGCTGCGGGTGGTCGCCCGCCTGGCCAATATCGTGCCTTCGGTGGTGATTGCCGTCGGCCTGGCGATCGTGCCGGAACTGCCGCCGGGACTGGTCAAGGGCCTGCAGGCCCTGGCGCACTCGTGGACCGTGCTGACCATCGCGTTGGCGGTGTCGCATGCCCTGGATGCGTTCAACGCGTTCTACGAGCGCCGCGCCGATGCGCGCAACAAGCCGATCAAGGGCTTTCTGCAGGTGGCCAAGATCGTGGTGTTCGTGTTGGCCGGGCTGTCGATCGTGGCCACACTGGCGGGAGTGAAGCTGCTGCACGTGATCACCGGCCTGGGCGCGGCCACGGCGGTGTTCATGCTGATCTTCCAGGACACCATCCTGTCGCTGGTGGCCAGCGTGCAGATCAGCGGCGATGGCCGGGTACGGATCGGCGACTGGATCGAGATGCCCAGCCAGAACGCTGATGGCGACGTGATCGACATCGCCCTGCACACCGTCACCGTGCAGAACTTCGACAAGACCGTCACCACTATCCCGACCAAGAAGCTGGTCACCGAGTCGTTCAAGAACTGGCGCGGCATGCAGGAGGCGGGCGGGCGCCGGATCAAGCGTTCGCTGTATCTGGACCAGCACAGCGTGCGGTTTCTCGATGCGCCGGGGCTGGAGCGGCTGGGCCAGTTCCACCTGCTTGACGACTACCTGGCCAGCAAGCAGCAGGAGCTGGGACAGTGGAACGCGCAACTGGCCGCGCAGCACCCGGAGCCGGTCAACGCGCGCCGCTTGACCAACCTGGGCACGTTCCGCGCGTATATCGAGCGCTATCTGCGCAGCCATCCGGACATCAGGCAGGACATGACGCTGCTGGTCCGCCAGCTGGCGCCCACCCCGCAGGGCCTGCCGCTGGAGATCTACTGCTTTGCGCCCACCGAGTGGGCAACCTACGAACGTACCCAGTCCGATGTGTTCGACCACCTGCTGGCGATCCTGCCGGAGTTCGGTCTGCGGGTGTTCCAGGAGTCCAGCGACGCGATGTTGATGAGTGTGCGTGAGCAGCGCATGGCGCCGCGGGACTGAACATGGCCGGTGTCGCCAGGCCGGCCGGTGGCCTGCAGGTCCGCGCTGGCCCGGCGCTTAACATGCGCGGCGCTAGAATCCGCGCTTTGCAGCTGTCTTGCCCAAAGGACTTCCGGTGGCCTCGGACCGTATCGAATCGCTGATCGCGCGCATGACCGTGGAGGAAAAGGTCGGGCAGCTGGGGGTGTTCGCCGACATGGTCCGTCCGTTCGCGCCGGACGTGAACCCGGAGGCGAACGTGCGCAATGCCGAGCAGGTGCTCGAGCAGGTGCGCGCCGGCCGGGTCGGCTCGCTGTTCAACGGTGTCGGCGCTGAAGCCGGGCGCCGCATCCAGCAGGTCGCGGTGGAGCAGAGCCGGCTCGGCATTCCGGTGATCCTGGCCGCCGACGTGATCCACGGCATGCGCACGGTGTTTCCGATCCCGCTGGGCGAAGCGGCCAGCTTCGAACCGGAGCTGGCCCGGCGTACCGCCCGCGCCACGGCGGTCGAAGCCACAGCGGCAGGTATCCACTGGACCTATGCGCCGGCAGTGGATATCGCCCGCGACCAGCGCTGGGGCCGCGGCGCCGAAGGCGCGGGCGAGGATGTGGTGCTGGGCTGCGCCTTCGCCGCGGCGCGGGTGCGCGGCTTCCAGGGCGATGACCTGCGGGCGGATGACGCACTGCTGGCCACGCCCAAGCATTTTGCCGCCTACGGCGCGGTGGCGGGCGGCATGGAATACGCGCAGGTGGATATCTCGCCGCAGACCCTGCGTGATGTGCACCTGCCGCCGTTCAAGGCGGCGTTCGACGCCGGCGCGCTGGCGGTCATGAGTGCGTTCAACGACATCAACGGCGTGCCGGCCAGCGCCAACCACGCGTTGCTGACGGGTATTTTGCGGCAGGAGTGGGGGTTTCCCGGAGTGGTGGTGTCCGATTACACCGCCGACATGGAACTGGTCGCGCACGGCTACGCCGCCGATGAGCGCGATGCCACCGCCAAGGCGTTTCTGGCCGGGCTCGACCTGAGCATGCAGAGCGGCTTCTATGCCGAACACCTGCCGGCGCTGGTCGAAAGCGGGCAGGTGCCGATGGCGCTGCTGGATGAATCGGTGCGGCGGATGCTGCAGCTGAAAGAAGCCATTGGCCTGTTCGATGATCCGTACCGCTCGCTGGACCCGCTGCGCGAAGCCGATGGTTCCCCTGTCGCCGCCCACGACGCGCTGTCGCGCGAGGCGGCGCGGCGTTCGATCGTGCTGCTGAAAAATGACGGCGGCCTGCTGCCGCTGCACGCGCGCGGGCAGAAGATCGCGCTGATCGGCCCGTTCGGTCCGGACCGCGACAACATCGAAGGCTGCTGGACGCTGTTCGGCGACAAGACGCGCTATGTGCCGTTGGACAGCGGGCTGCGGGCGCAGCTCGAAGACCCTGCGTCGCTGGAAGTCGTGGCCGGTTGTGCGCTGGAGGCCCCGTTGCCCGGCGGCATCGAGCAGGCGGTGGCCGCGGCCCTGCGCGCCGATGTGGTGGTACTGGCGCTGGGCGAGCCGCAGCAGTACAGCGGCGAGGCGCAGTCGCGGGTGGAGATCACCCTGCCGCCGGCGCAGCAGGCACTGGCCGAGGCGGTGGCGATGACCGGCAAGCCGCTGGTGGTGCTGCTGCGCAACGGCCGCGCACTGGCGCTGCAAGGCGCGGTCCGCGATGCGCAGGCGATCGCGGTGAGCTGGTATCTGGGGACGCAGACCGGGCATGCGGTGGCCGATGTGCTGTTTGGCCGCTACAACCCTTCGGCGCGTTTGCCGGTCAGTTTTCCGCAGGTCTCCGGACAGCAGCCGTTCTACTACAACCACCCCCGGACCGGTCGCCCGGAACTGCCGAGCATGTCCGAGTTCAAGGCGCGCTGGCGCGAAATTCCCAATGCACCGCTGTATGCCTTCGGCCATGGCCTCAGTTACACCACCTTCGCCTACGGTTCGCCGCAGTTGAGTGCGCCGCAGCTGGAGTGGAATGGCCAATTGCGGATCACCACCCGGGTCACCAATACCGGCAGCGTGGCCGGCGAGGAAGTGGTGCAGCTGTATGTGCATGACCGCGTCGCCAGCCGCGTGCGCCCGGTGCGCGAGTTGAAGGCGTTCACCAAGATCGCGCTGGCGCCGGGCCAGTCGCAGTCGGTGACGTTCCACCTGGACCGCCAGCAACTGGCGTTCACCGGTGTGGATGGCCAGTTCCGTGCCGAACCGGGATTGTTCGATGTGTGGGTCTGCGCCTCGTCAGTCAGTGGCGAGGCGGTGACGTTCGAGCTGCTGGCGCCGCCCTGAGGCGGCAATCCACGCCGTGACGCCTGCGCCACCGGAGTGGCGGCGCATGCGCATGCGCAGGCGGCTCAGCCGGCCTTGGGCGTGAGTTTGAGCAGCCGGCCGCCCTGGCCATCCTTCTGGTCTTCCAGCAGCCAGATGGCGCCGTCCGGGCCCTGCTCCACTTCGCGGATCCGCTGGCCCATGTCGAAGCGTTCGGCTTCGCGGGCCTTCTCGCCATCAAAGGCCACCCGCACCAGCGACTTGGACGAGAGCCCGCCGATAAAGCCGCTGCCCTGCCACTGCGGGAACAGCGCACCGTTGTAGATGATGAAACCGGCCGGTGAGATCACCTGCCGCCAAGTCACTACCGGGGCAATGAATTCCGGGCGGGTGTCATGGTCGGGAATATCGCGACCGTCGTAGTGGTCGCCGTTGGAGACGATGGGATAGCCATAGTTGCCGCCGCGCCGGATCAGGTTCAGCTCATCACCGCCCCTGGGGCCCATCTCGTGTTCCCACAGTCTGCCGTTGGCATCGAATGCCAGGCCCAGCGCATTGCGATGGCCCAGTGACCATACCTGGTCGGCCGGCGCGCCCTGGGCCACGAACGGATTGTCCGCGGGAATGCCGCCATCGTCATTGAGGCGGATGATCTTGCCCAGATTGGCCTTCATGTCCTGGGCCGGATCGAACTTCTGCCGTTCGCTGGAACTGATCCACAACTTGCCATCCGGACCAAACGCCAGACGATGGCCGTAGTGGCCGCCGCCACTGACTTTCGGGGTCTGTCGCCAGATGACCTGCGCCTCGCGCAGTTGTCCGCCGCCGTCGGCATCGAGCACCAGTTTGGCGCGTGCCACCGCCGCGCCGCGGGTGTCGCCATCGCCTTCCTCGGCGTAGCTGTAGTAGACCAGCCCGTTGCCGGCGAACTGCGGATGCGCGACCACATCGCCGAAACCGCCCTGGCCGCCATAGGCCACGGCCGGTGTGCCGCTCACCACGCCGCGGTTGCCGCTGGCAGGGTCGAAATGGATCAGCTTGCCGCCCTTCTCGGTGATGAGCAGGCTGCCGTCAGGCAGGAACGTCATCGCCCACGGCTCGCGGAAGCGGGCGACGTCGGTGACGGCGAAAGGCCAGTGCGCGGCTTTCACCGCCGCGTCCGCAGCGGGATCGGGTGCGGCGGCGCAGGCGCTGGTGAACAGGATCGGGGCCAGAGCCAGGGTCATGGCCAGCAGCGTGGAACGGGGCATGGGGATCTCCAGTGGCGGGAAGCGATGTCCAGGGGCGTGTTGTACCGCATGTCGGGGGGCCGGGGGGGCGCCCCGCCTTGCTCAGCTTTCCGCAGCCGCTTGGGGATCCGCTGGCGTGTGCCTGGCGACGATGCCGGTGGCAGTGACGCCGCCGGTGGCGTTGCCGATGGTGCAGAACACATCGGGGATGGTGTCTACCGCCAGCAGCACGCCCAGCGGTTCCACCGGCAGCCCCAGGCTCTGGGTGATGGGCAGGTTGTTGGTCATGAAATTGGCCTGGCCGGGCAGGCCGGTGGAGCCCATGCTGATCGCCGCGGCCAGCAGCACCGCCACCGCGTACTGCGAGGCGTGCACGTCGATGCCATACAGCCAGGCGATGAAACTGGCCACGGCGATGTACTGCGCCGGGCTGGTGATGCGGAACAGCGACACCGCCATCGGCAGCACCAGCGAGGTGAGCCCGGCCGGATAGCCCAGCCGGTTGCGCGCGCTGTCGATCATGGCCGGCAGCGAGGCTAGTGACGACTGCGTGCTGCCGGCAATCACCTGCACCGGCACCAGCGCACGGGCAAAGCGGCCGAACGGCTCGCCGGCGGCGAAGCGGGCCACCACGTACAGCAGCAGGGTGATCAGGATGTAGATCACGCACATCAGCACGATGTAGTAGCCCAGCACGCCGAGGATGCTCATGCCCACTTCGGCGCAGACCACGAACACCAGCGCGAACACGCCGACCGGTGCCGCCCACAGCACCCAGCGCACGATGGTGATCATGGTGTCGGCGATGATGCGGATGATGTCCAGGATGCGGTCGCGGCGCTCCGGTTCCTGGCGGCTCAATGCAAAGCCGAAGAACATCGCAAAGGCCACCAGCGGCAGCATCGCGCTGGAGGCGGCCGCCGCCAGCGCGTTGCTGGGGATCAAGGAGCTGATCCACTGCGCGGCGCTGGGCGGGGTTGCCGCAGTGGTGGGCGAACGCAGCGCGTCGCGGAAGGCCTGGATGTTGTCGGCATCGCGCGGCAGCAGATCCAGCAACGCCGGGGTGATGACCGCGGAGAACGCGGCCGAGCCCACCAGCAGGACCAGGAACACGATGATCGCGTTGCGCGCGGTACGGCCGGAGGCGGCGGCATTGCTGGCGGTGTTGACGCCGACGATCACCAGTGCGGTGACCAGCGGCACCACGGTCATCTGCAGGGCGTTGAGCCACAGCCGGCCGATCGGGCGCAGCACATCGGCAATCCGCAGTGCCAGTGCCGGGTCATAGGCGGTCAGCGACAGACCCACGACTGCGGCGATCAGCAGCGCGATCAGCACCTTGACCGGGGCCGAGAGGGTGAAGCGGCGTGCGGGCGTGCTCAATGTGCGGTCTCCACCCGCGCCGGCAGGCCCCAGCCGGGTTGCAGGCGCTGATACTCCGCTGCGGGCAACAGCACAAACAGCGGGGTGGCGTCAGGCGTGAGCCAGGCCAGAAGATCGCTCATCTGCCGGGGTGCCATCGCGGTGCAGCCGGCGGTGGCTTCGCCCGGGGTGCGCCACAGGTGCGCGAAGATACAGCTGCCCTGTCCGGCCACGTTGCCCGGGTTGTGCTCGATGACGAAACCTTCGCGGTAGCGCACATCGCCGTTGTTGTGCAGGTCCAGGCGCATCGCCTCGGTGGAGCCTTTCACCGCCCCGGTGCCGACCTTGGCGGCATCGACGATGCGGTTGTACAGCGGCGAAGCCGGCACATCCATGCAGTAACTGGTGGCCAGCATCGGCTGGTAGGGCAGTGCGGTGCCGAGATGACTTGCATAACCGAACGCCGGGCCGATGGCGAAGATGCCGGCCGGGCTGCGGCCGTCGCCCTCGCGCTTCTGCGGGCCGCCGTTCTGTGGCGGATGCAGGCCGATACCCCAGGCGCTGCCGCTGCGGCCCAGGGCCACCTCGAAACCGGTGCCGTGCGCCTGCCAGCCGTTTTCCGTGCGCTCGAACGCCTGCAACTGGCCGGAGGATGCTTCCCATGAGGGGGCGGTGACCACGATCAGCTGGCGGGCCTTGTCCAGCGGCGTGGCACTGGCGTTCGATGCAAGCCCCACGCAGGCCAGCGCGGACACCAGCCACCGGGTGGTGGAACGGAACAGAAAAGACATGGCGGCGGCTCCGGTCATCAGTTGTCGATCAGTTGCTGGATGCGTTCCTGGTTCAATGCCAGCTGCCGTTGGCGGTCCGGATTGGACTGGCACAGCAGCACGAACACGAAATCCAGCAGGTACTGCAGCGAGCAACGGTACAGCAGCTGCGCGATCTGCGGCTGCGGGTCGTGCGCGCATATCGCCAGCGCCGCATCGGCATGCGCGCGCAGCGGGTTGGCGGTATGGCGGGTGATCGACACCACCTTGCCACCGACCTCCTGGAACTGCCGCGATAGTTGCCACAGCTGCGGCAGTTTGCCGAACTCGGAAAACACCAGCATCACATCGCCCGCGCGCGCGGCCGACAGATTGGCGGTCATCAAAATCGGATCGGCGTGCTGCACGGTGAGGATGCCCAGCAGCGACAGCCGCATCGCGAACTCGCGCGCGTACAGGCCGTCGTCGCCCAGCCCATAGATGAAGACCTTCGGTGCGGTATCGATCAGCGCGATCACCGCTTCCACATCGGCCTGCGGATTGGCCGCCATGGTTTCCTCTTCGGCGCCGGCCTTGGCACGGCGCAGGGTCTCGGCCGCCAGCAGATAGCCGCCGGCCTGCTCCTCCGGCGGCCAGCGCGTGCTCTCGCCGTTGCCGGCCGCCGCCACCGCGGCACCGACCGAATACTTCAGGTCCGGGTAGCCCTTGAAGCCCAGCTTCTGGCTGAACTTGACCACGCTGGACTGGCTGATATCCAGCGCATTGGCCAGCTGCTGCGAGGAGTAGTCGCGCAGCAGGTGGGCGTTGTCGAGGATGAAATCGGCGATGCGACGTTCGATCGCCGACATGTGTTCGCGTTCTGCGCGGATTTTCAGCAGCGGGGCCATGAGCGATCGGCGGTTGGGCTGGGGGCGACTCTACGGGATTGCGGCCGGCCGTGGCGCCTCATGGCGATGAGGGGGACGCCGCCGCGGGCAGACCGTGGTCCGCAGACGGCAGCGGCAACCGGAGAGAGAACGGTTGCCGCTGCCATCGCGATCATGCGGCGATCATCTCCAGGCCGCGCACTTCGATGATGCCCAGGCCGGGCGCATTGGTGATGCTGATCTCCGATTCGTTGAAGATCACCCCGCCTTCGACCGGATTGAACTGGCTCAGCGACGGACCATCCAGATCGACCTTGCTGATCGCACCGGACTTGGCCACCGCCAGGTGCACGGCGGCAGCAACGCTGATGCTCGATTCGAGCATGCACCCGATCATGCACGGCACGCCGTACAGCGCGGCGATGTCGGCGATCTTGATCGCGTTGGAGATGCCGCCGGTCTTCATCAGCTTGATGTTGATGATGTCCGCGGCGCCCTGCTGGATCAGGTCGAACACCTGGTGCGGGCTGAACACGCTCTCATCGGCCATCACCGGCGTGTTGACCCGTTCGGTGACGTACTTCATGCCGGCGATGTCGTTGGCCTTGACCGGTTGCTCGAGCAGTTCCAGCACCACGCCGGCGTTCTCCAGCGCGTTCATCGCGTACACCGCCTGCTTGGCGGTCCAGCCCTGGTTGGCATCCAGGCGCAGCAGGGCGCGACCTTCGACCGCGGCGTGGATCGCCTTGACCCGCTCGATGTCCAGGCCGATGTCCTTGCCGACCTTGATCTTCAGCGATTCGAAGCCGCGGTCCAGTGCCGACAGCGAGTCGGCCACCATCTTGTCGATGTAGTCCACGCTGATGGTGATGTCGGTGGTGATCACCGGGTCGCCGCCGCCCAGCATCTGGTACAGCGGCGCGCCGTGCAGCTGCGCCCACAGGTCGTAGATGGCGATTTCCACGGCCGCCTTGGCGCTGGTGTTGCGTTCCAGCGAGGACTGGATCAGGCCACAGATCCGGTTGAGGTTGCCGATGTCCTCGCCGATCAGGCGCGGCTTGATGAAGCTGTTGATGGCTTCGATGATCGAGCCGTGGGTGTCGCCGGTGATCACCGCCGTGGCCGGGGCCTCGCCGTAGCCGGTATGGCCGGTGTCGGTGCGCACCAGAACCACCACATCCTCCACCGATTCCACGGTGCGCAATGCGGTCTTGAACGGTGTTTTCAGTGGCACGCGGAGCATGCCCAGTTCGATGTCGGTGATCTTCATTTGGTGTCTTGCGGGCGGATGCGCTGGATGTTGGTGATGCGGTCGATATAGCTGGCGGTGTCGCTGGCCATCATCGGCTGCAGCGGGGTCACCGAGACGCCGTTGAGGCTGGCGTGCACGCGCTTGCCGTCGGCGCCATACCAGCTGCCACCGGAGGTGTCGTGGATCACCCAGGTCAGGCCATTGGCGTCGCCCAGCATCATCATCACGTGGCCGGGGATGTAGACCAGGTCGCCGACCTGCAGCCCGGCGATCGCATCACTGCGCTTGGCCTTGCTGTCCTTGTCGGTGAAAGGAACGCGGTTCAAGGCCGGGCTGATCGCCTGCGCGCTGGTGTTGCGCGGCAGCAGCACGCCAAAGCTGCGGTAGATCTCCGAGACGAAGCCGCTGCAGTCGCGGGTGTCGTAGGAATGGCCCCAGCCGTAGCGCTCGCCGAGAAACTTGAACGCCTGGGTGATCAGGTTGGCCTGGGTCAGCGGCAGGTAGTCGTCGGAAGACTCTTGCGAACGCGGCAGCAGCGCCGGTGCGAAGCCGAGACTGCCATCGTCGTTGCGCACCGGCAGCTGGATCACATGGCCGGCATGGGCCTGCTGGCCGTTGACCGGCTCCATCGCCGGCCAGTCGGCCAGCACCGGCACGCGCACGCCCATCTCCAGCTGCAGGTTGGACACACGCGGTTCCTCCGGTGTGTGTGCGGTGAAGGCCTTGCCCGCGGTGATCACCCGGTACGGCCCTTGCGCGCCGTAACCGAACACCTGCCCGGCGCTGCCGATCCCGATGAAACGCTTCTCCATCCATGCCGCGTAGCGTTCGCTGGCGACGAACACCCATTGGCCGTCGGCGCTTTCATGCAGCACCGCCACCGCGTCGCCGGGGAACAGCGCCGACTCCTGGAAACGGTCGATGTCGGTGTCGCCCTGGCTGCTGAACACCCGCAGCGCCGTGGGGAAAGCACGCAGCGCGGCGCGGTGCACCACCAGCCCGTACTGGATCGGGCGGCTTGCCGGAATGCGCTCCAGCGCCAGGTTGTCGCTGATCGCGCGCAGCTGGTCGGCGCCGACCCGCTTGCCCTGCACGTCGTACAGCGGGCGGGTTGGCAGGCGGGAGATGCCGTCGATGTGCTCGCGCACCAGTACTTCCGGCAGTGTCGCCGGCAGGGCGCGCAGGTCGATGATCGAAGTGTCGAGCTGGCGCATGCGCGCGTTCTGCGCGGCGATGGCGGCGCGGTCCAGGATCAGCTTGTCGGCATCGGGCAGTTGGGCGATCCACGGCTGCGGCGCCAGCAGGCGTTCCTCCAGTCCGATGATGCCGGCGTAGGCGGGTGCCTGCGCGGCCGGCTTGGGCGGTGACAGGGTCAGCGCGAACGCCGGTCCGGCGCACAGCGCCGTGGCAAGAATCAGGGCCCGGGTCAGCGGGGCGAGGCGTCGGTGCAACAGCTGCGCCGGAATGGTGGTCATTGGAGCGTTCCCCTCTGATGGTGCCTTGGAATATTTATTCCTTTCGCCAATTAAAGCAAGAATAAATTATTGACCGGCTGTCGGGTGCGTGGTACACAGCCGTCACCACCCTGCACCAGAGAAGTGTTGCCGTGGATCCAGCCATTCGCCAAATCTTCATCCCGTTGCTTCCCGCCAATCGATGTCCGGGCGGTGCGTTGCCGGGCCTGACGGTCGGCATGTCGGAGGGAGCGACAGGCGAGCCGGGCGAGGGTGGGCAACGCGGTCGCCTGCTGGAGCGCCGGGACAGGCAGCCTTTCCGTTTCGATCAGGGGAACTCCCACTGCCAGTGACCGGCTGTGCCACGGGCAGCGGCATAACAAGTTGTTTTGCGCGGTACTTTCAATATCTGCAGGAGAGAGCAGGGGATGAACACGAAAATGTTGAAGAAAGCGGCTTTGGCGGTTGCGCTGGGCGCGTGCCTGGGGGCGTTGGCGCCGAGCGCGATGGCACAGAGTGCCACCGGTGCGATCGCCGGCCGGGCAAGTTCCGGTGACCAGATCACCATCACCAACAAGGCCACCGGTCTGACCCGTACCGTGACCGTCGGCGCCGATGGTGCCTACCGCCTGAGCCAGCTGCCGGTCGGCGACTACAGCCTGCAGGTCAAGCGTGATGGCGAGACCGACAAGGAACCGCTGGGCGTGAACGTGTCGCTGGGCGGCACCACCACGGTCAACCTCGGTGGCGCCACCGCCGGCGGCGCGGTGACTCTGGATTCGGTGCAGGTGCTCGGTTCTCGCATCGTCAACCGCGTGGACGTGTACTCGACCGAGTCCTCGTTCAACATCAACCGCGAAGAGCTTTCGCGCATGCCGGTGGACCAGAGCGTGGCCGCGGTCGCGTTGCTGGCGCCGGGCGTGGTGAGCTCGGGCTCAAGCTTCGGCGGCTTGAGCTTCGGCGGCTCCTCCGTCGCCGAGAACGTGGCCTACATCAACGGGCTGAACGTCACCGACCCCTATCGTCGCCAGGGCTTCTCGACGGTGCCCTTCAATTTCTACGAAGAGTTCCAGATCAAGACCGGAGGCTACTCGGCCGAGTTCGGCCGCAGCACCGGTGGCGTCATCAACGCCATCACCCGTTCCGGCAGCAACGAGTTCAAGGGCGGCGTCGAAGTCACCATGGAGCCCTCGGCATGGGCTTCGGCGAAGAAGGACCATTTCCATAGCGACGGCACCATCGACGAGCGCGACCGTACCAGCCGCGATCGCAGCCCGTTGACAAAGACCAATGTGTGGGCTTCCGGTCCGATCATGAAGGACAAGCTGTTCTTCTTCGCGATGTACGAGAACCGCGACAGCAAATCGCAGGACGTGGACACCACCGAGGCGTGGAAGACCAAGAGCAACAACGATTTCTGGGGCACCAAGCTCGACTGGTACATCAACGACAACAACCGCCTGGAGCTGCTGGCATTCTCGGACAAGGCCGATTCGGTCACCACCAGTTATGAGAACTACAACTGGGATACCAACATCTTCGGTGATTCCAGCGGCCAGAGCAGCGGTTCCTCCGGTGGCGACAACTGGTCGTTGACCTATACCGGCAGCCTCACCGACAACTTTGTCGCCAAGGCGATGTACGGCGTCAACAAGCGCAGTGCCATGAGCAACAGCCCGCTGGATGCCGAGTGCAGCATCATCACCCTGGCGTCCAGCTACACCAAGAAGTACGGCCCCAAGACCAACGAGGGCTGCCACCCGACCAATGCCGCCATCAGCAGCCGCGAGGACAAGCGAGAGGCGGCGCGCCTGGACTTCGAATGGACTTTGGGCGATCACCTGGTCCGCTTCGGCATGGACCAGGAGGTGATGGATTCGGACAGCTCGGTGGTCTATCCGGGCGACGGGTTCATGTACCAGGCACTGGTGGTGAACGCCGGTAGTTCGGTCAATGGCGTGGTGCTGCCCCCCGGCGTCACCGACATCATCGATGCGCGTTACAAGGTTACCGGCTCGCCGGTGAGCACCAAGGCGCAGGCGTTCTATGTGGAAGACAACTGGAATGTCACGCCGAACCTGCTGTTGAACCTTGGCGTGCGCTTTGACCAGTTCCACAACAAGCTGGCTTCCGGTGCGACCTTTGCCAAGAGCAAGTTCACCGACATGATCTCCCCGCGCCTGGGCTTCAGCTGGGACGTGAAGGGCGATGGCTCGATGAAAGTGTTTGGTAACGCCGGCCGCTACTACACCCCGCTCACCAACAAGATCGCCGACTACTTCGGTGGTGGTACCACCGACGAGCACACCTACTATGCGCTCAATGGCTGGGCACAGAAGCAGAGCTCGACTGGCAATACCTACCTGGTTCCGGTGCTCGGCCAGCAGATCGGCCCGGTGAACACCGATGGCAATGCCCCGGCACCGACGGATGTGCGCACGGCGGTGGCGCGTGACCTGAAGCAGGTCTTCCAGGACGAATACATCCTGGGCTTCCAGCAGGCGATCAACGAGGAATGGTCCTACGGCGTGAACGCCACCTACCGCCGTATGACGCGTGCGGTGGAAGATGCGCGCATCAACCATGTGGAAGGCTGCGCCTGGTATTCCGGAGATTGGCCGATCATCAACCCGGGTGAAACCAATCAGCTGTGGTGCCCGGATACCGAGAGCTGGGTGACGCTGGATTCGTCCAAGGACGGCTACAAGGCCCTGGGCAGTGGCAACATCATGGGCTACAAGCGTCCCAAGCGTACCTACAAGGCGCTGGAGTTCCAGGTTGACCGTGCCTGGAATGACAAGTGGTCGTTCAATGCCAGCTACCTGCTGTCCAAGAGCGAGGGCAATATCGAAGGGCCGGTCAATTCGGATACCGGCTACAACGACACCAACCTGGTGCAGTACTACGATCACCCGGCCGTCAACGAGCGTTTCGGTGTCACCTTCAATGACGCCCGCCACCAGTTCAAGCTGCGCGGCACCTTCAAGCTCAATGAGCAATGGTCCTTCGGCAGCACGCTGTCGGCCCGCTCGGGCGGCCCGATCACCGCGTTCGGCGTGGTGTGGCCGGACGACAACCGCAATGCCGGTGGCCCGGGTGAATACAGTGGCGGTGGCTCCGGGTGGCTGTGCAAGGCCAACTGCTCGACCTGGGCGACCCGCGAGCTGGAGTATTCCGGACGCGGCGCCTTCGGCCGCATGCCCTGGGTGATCGATATGGGTGCCAGCGTGATGTGGACCTTGCCGGTGGAAGGCATCGACCTGAAGGCTCGCCTGTCGGTGTACAACCTGCTCAACCGGCAGACCGTGGTCAATGTGCACTCCCGCTACGAGAGCACCCCGGGGACAAAGATGCCTTACTTCGGCGAAGGCACCAATTGGCAGGCACCGCGCTATACGAATCTGGTGGTGACCTGGAACTTCTGAGCCGGCCGCGTCCGTCAATGACGGTCCATCGGTTCTGAGATTCCCCTCCGGCGGCCCCGTGCAGTGGGGCCGCCTTTTTTCTGGAGCACTGCTTTGGAGCACGTTGTGGAAAAACATCGCCGGGACGGTTTGCCGGCCACGTTCGACCAGGTGGATCTGCCGGCGCTGGCCGCCCGCGAAGGCACGCCGCTGTATGTGTACTCGGCCCCGGCGCTGCGCCAGCGCGTGCGGGCGCTGCGGCAGGCGCTGTCCGGCCTGAACGCGGGTATCCGCTATGCGCTCAAGGCCAATGGCAACGCGGCGGTGCTGCGCCTGCTGGCCGAGGAGGGCGCGGGGGCGGACATCGTTTCCGCCGGCGAGCTGGAACGCGCGCTGCGCGCGGGCATCGCCGCGGCCGATATCGTGTTCTCCGGGGTCGGCAAGTCCGATGCGGAGATCGTGCTGGCGCTGGAAGTGGGCATTGGCCGTTTCAACATCGAATCGCGGGCCGAGCTGGACAGCCTCCAGCGCATCGCCGCCGCGCGCGGGCTGATGGCCACCGCCGCGGTGCGGATCAATCCGGACGTGGACGCACAGACCCACGCCAAGATCTCCACCGGCAAGGCCGAGAACAAGTTCGGCGTTTCCATCGCCGAGGCCCGCGGCTGGTTCCAGGCGCGGGCGCAATGGCCGAATGTGCGCCTGGACGGGCTGCACATGCACATCGGCTCGCAACTGCTCAGCCTGGCGCCGGTACGCGAGGCACTGGCACGCATGGCCGCGTTCTGGAAAGAGCTGGAAGCGGCGGGCCATCCCATCGCCAGTATCGATGTCGGTGGCGGACTGGGCGTGCGTTACCGCGAAGGCGAACAGGCGCCGGATGCGCGCGAGTACGCCGCGGCGATCGCGCAGGCGCTGGCCGGCTTCGGCGGCCGCATCCTGGTCGAGCCGGGCCGCTGGCTGGTGGCCGAGGCCGGCTTGCTGCTCAGCCGCGTGCTGCTGGAAAAACACGGCCAGGAACGCCGCTTCCTGGTGCTGGACGCGGCAATGAACGACCTGCTGCGGCCAACGCTGTATGACGCCTGGCACGACATCGTGCGTATCGATGGCGGGCAGGCGTCGGTTCGCTACGACGTGGTCGGGCCGGTATGCGAGACCGGCGACACCTTCGCCACCGATCGCCTGCTGCCGCCCTGCGCGGCCGGCGAGCTGGTCGCGATCCTCGGCGCCGGTGCCTATGCCGCCTCGATGGGTTCGACCTACAACTCGCGGCCGCTGCCGGCCGAGGTGCTGGTGGACGGTGATCGCTATGCGCTGGTGCGGCGCCGGCAGACGCTGGACGAGCTGCTCGCGGCCGAGCTGCCGGCCACCGAATGGGTGCGGACATGAGCGCGGGCGCTGTGGCACGCCGATCGCGCTGGGCACGCGGCCTGCTGGCGCTGCTGCTGGTGGCCCTGGTCTCGGGCTGTGCGCATCACAATCCGCTCGCGCAGTGGGCACGCTCGCCCAACCACGACACGCGGCGGCCGGTGCTGGTGGTGCTGCACTACACCGCCGGCGAGACCGCCGAAGGCAGCCTGCGCACCCTGCAGACGGCCAACAGCAACGGGCCGGTCAGCGCGCACTACCTGCTGGGCAAGGACGGCACGCTGTACCAGCTGGTCGATGAGCGCAAGCGCGCCTGGCACGCCGGCGGCGGGCGCTGGGGCGCGATCACCGACATCAATTCGGCCTCGATCGGTATCGAGATCGACAACGATGGCCGCTCGCCGTATCCGGAGGTGCAGATCGAACGGCTGATCGTGCTGCTGGACGACCTGACCACGCGCCTGGGCATCCCGCGCAGCCAGATCATCGGCCACCAGGATCTGGCACCGGGACGCAAGATCGATCCGGGCCCGCTCTTCCCGTGGCAGCGCCTGTACCAGGCCGGTTTCGGCATCTGGCCGGATCCGGCGGCCGGCGAGCCGCCGGCCGCGTTCGATGGCTGGCTGGCGCTGGCCGCGCTGGGCTATCCGCTGGAGGATCCGGCGGCGACGCTGCGTGCGTTCCGCCACCGCTTCCGCGGCATCGACAGCGACAGCGCGGTGCTGGAGGAGGAAGACCGCCGCATCCTGCACGCGCTGACCCGGCCGCTGTTGCCGGCCGCCGCGCCGGTTCCCTGATCCATGAGCGAGGACACCTGACGATGTCGTTTACCGTCTGGCCGCGTATGGCCGCCCTGGCGCTCGCCTGCGGGCTGGCGCTTCCCTCTGCCGCCACCCCGGCGTCCTTGCCGGCACCGGTGGAGACGCTGGTCGAGCAGGCGATGGCGCACTACCGGCTGCCCGGTATCGCGGTCGGGGTGATCGAGGACGGCCGGATCGTGCAGGTCGTCACCCGCGGCGAGCAGGCCGCCGGTCTGGGGCAGCCGGTCGATGCCGACACGCTGTTCAAGATCGCCTCCAACACCAAGGCGATGACCGGCGCGGTGCTGGCGCGGCTGGTCCAGGCCGGCACGCTGCGCTGGGAAGACCCGGTGACGAAACATCTGCCCGGGTTCCGCATGTACGACCCGTGGGTGACCGCCAATCTGCAGGTGCGCGACCTGCTGATCCACAACAGCGGCCTGGGCCTGGGCGCCGGCGATTTGATGCTGTGGCCGGAGCCGAACCGCTTCAGCCGCCAGGACATCCTCGCCGGACTGGCCCATCTCAAGCCGGTGGGCAGCTTCCGTGCCGATTACGCCTACGACAACCTGCTGTACGTGGTCGCCGGTGAGGTCGCCGCGGCGGCGGCCGGCAAGCCGTATGCGACCCTGGTGCGCGAGGAGATCTTCCAGCCGCTGGGGCTGACGCGCTGCCAGGTGGGGCAATGGTCGGCCGCGGCGGTCGGCAATATCGCCCGGCCGCATTACCGCCAGGGCGAGCGCAATATCGCCGCGGACGCCGATCCGGACACCGTGGCCGACTTCCCGTCCGCCGCGGCCGGCGGCGTGCGCTGCAGCGTCAACGACATGCTGCGCTGGATGCAGGTGCTGCTCGATCCGGCGCAGGCGCCGGGCTGGCTGGACGCCGCCCAGCGGCGCGCGCTGTGGACGGCGCACATGCCGATGCCGGTCGGCCAGCGCCTGCGCGACTGGGACAACACCCACTTCCACGCTTATGGCTACGGCTGGCGGCTGTCGGACATGGACGGCCAGTGGAAGGTCGCCCACACCGGCACGCTGTCGGGCATGTATTCCTCGCTGGCGCTGCTGCCGGACCGGCGCACCGGCGTGGTGATCCTGATCAACGGCGAGGGCGAGGCGGCCCGCACCGCGCTGATGCAGGCGCTGCTCAAGCGCTATACCGCCCCGCAGGAGGCCGGCGACGTGCTGCATTACGCCCGGCTGCTGGAGCGCGAGGCCGCGCAGCGGCGGTCGGCCGGCCAGGTGCGCCCGGTGCTGGCGCCGCCGGTGGTGGTGACGCCGGCGCAGGTCGGGGCCGATGCCGGGGTCTGGAGCGATCCGTGGTTCGGCCGGGTGACGCTGTGCCCCGGCGAAGGCGGGATGCTGTGGGTCTCGGACAAGTCGCCGGCCATGCGCGCGCGGCTGGTGCAGTCCGGTGGGCGGCGCTGGCTGCAGTGGCTGGCGCTGGGCGAAGACGCCGAGGCCTGGCTGGAGTTCTCCGGTGCCGGCACGCAGCGGCGCATGCAGCTGCGCGCGATCGATCCGGACATCGACTTCAGCTACGACTTCCAGGACCTGGAGTTCCGCCGGCTGGGGGATTGCCCCTGAGCGGGCGGGCGGCGCCGGGCAGGCACCCGGCGAATCGCCTGCTGCGGCGCACAAAAATATTTTATTTTTCTGCACCCCCAAGCTTGGGAATACTTTATTGACCGTTTGATTCAGGTCATGTTAAACAACTGTAAATCCGTGCTGTCCGTCAAGCCGCGCCGGTATTGAACGGAACGCAAGCGTCCACGCAGGCACCAGCAGCAGCCGGCCGCGGGGGCGGCAGGAGCAGGCGGGCGCCGGTCGGGCCCGGGTAGTTGCAGGTCGGGGCTGACAGGGAGGCACCCCGGGCAGTGCAACCAGGGAAGGAGGGAGACGTCCCGGGGAGGGACGTCCCTGTGATGAGTGGGCGGCCTTGTTGCCGCCATTGCAGGAGGGAGCGGTGCACGGTCGTCCTGTTTCCGGAAACGGGCGGGCAGTGGACCGGGCCGCTTCCAGAGCACCCACCGTAATGCGCCCTTTGGAGAGAAAGAGAGCATGCCCGCCTTGTCCCGTCCCGCACGTCGTCACCACCTCAGCGCCGCAGTGCTGCTTGCACTGGGCAGCCCGCTGGCCGCCTTCGCCCAGACCTCGCCGGCCACGGCTGCGGCCGGCTCGCCCGAGGCCCGCACCCTGGACCGCGTCTCGGTCACCGGTTCGCGTATCCAGCGCACCGACGTGGAGGCCGCGCTGCCGGTCACCATCATCCAGAAGGCCGAGATCGAGGCGCAGGGCATCACCTCGGCCGAACAGCTGCTGCAGCAGCTGAACATCGCCAGCAGCGGTCCGGACAGCCTGGCCGCCAACAGCGGCGTCGCCCCACCCGGAACCCGCGGCAACAACGGCGTGTCCGGCGCCAACCTGCGCGGCCAGGGCGCCGACGCGACGCTGGTGCTGCTCAACGGCCGCCGGGTCGCCGCCCATGGCCTGGCCGGCCAGGTGGTGGATCTGAACTCGATTCCCTTCGCCGCGATCGAGCGGGTGGAAGTGCTGCGCGATGGCGCCTCGGCGGTGTACGGCACCGACGCCATCGGCGGGGTGATCAACTTCATCACCCGCACCAACTACCAGGGGATCACCCTGACCTCCGGCGCCGACGTCACCCAGGAAGGCGGCGGCAACATCTACCACGCCAGCCTGCTCGGTGGCTGGGGTGATCTGGACAGCGACCGCTGGAACGTCTGGGCCGCGGTCAACGCCAAGAAGAACAAGATCCTGCGCGGCAACCAGCGCGATTTCGTCAACAGCTTCCAGCCCGAGCGCGGGCTGTCGCCGGACACGCGTGGCACCCCGTTCGCCAACATCGTCAGCGGCACCGGCAGCCTGATCGGCGGCGGCCTGCGCGACCCGGCCAGCGGCCTGACCAAGACCACGGTCAACACCTTGGATCTGCCCGGCGGTGCCGGCTGCGAGGCCGGCGGCGACATGATGGGCCCGTACGACGACAAGATCTGGGCCAGCCCCGGCGCCAGCTTCGGCTGCGCCTGGGACTATGGCCGCGCGCGCACCATCCAGCAGCCGGTGGATACCGTGCAGGGTGTCGGCCGCGCCACCTTCCGGCTCGGCGACAGCCACGAGTTCTACGCCGAGCTGATGGGCTCGAAGGTGACCTCCAAGCGCCAGTTCGAGGCGCAGCAGATCACCACCAGCATCAATGCCAGCGCCACCCAGCTCGACGCCTACGAGCTCAACGCCAACACCCAGGCCACCTACGACGCGGTCTACAACCAGCTGCAGGGCTATTTCGGCAACCAGGCCAACCTGGTCTATGGCCGGCCGATCGCCTACCGCTGGCGCTGCGAGGTCTGCGGCCCGCGCCAGATCGAGACCAGCACCAAGGCCTACCGCCTGCTGTTCGGCATGACCGGCACGCTGGGCACGTGGGATTACGATGTCGGTCTGTCGCGCGCGCAGAGCAAGGCCGAATCGACCACCGCCGGCGGCTACTACTTCACTCCGCAGCTGAAGGCCGCGCTGAAGAGCGGCCTGCTCAATCCGTTCCTGATGCCCGGCCAGGCGCAGTCGCAGGCCGGCCGTGACGCGCTGGCCGCGGCCGATGCCAGCGGCCTGCAGATCTATGAGGGCACCTCGACCACCACCACCTTCGACGCCAGTTTCAGCGGCGGCCTCGGCTTCACGCTGTGGGGCGAGGACCAGGTGCAGGCCGCGGTGGGGGTGGACCTGCGTCGCGAGGAATACGAATTCGGCGGTCCGGCCGAATGGCTGGCCGGCAACGCCTATGTGTTCGGTGTGCCGGGCGATGCGGCCAACTACATGTCGCCCAAGCAGCGCAACGTGAAAGCGGCGTTCGCCGAGTTCAACCTGCCGGTGCTCGACAGCCTGGAACTGAACCTGGCGGTGCGCCATGACCGTTATGACGGCTTCGGTGGCACCACCAATCCGAAGTACTCGCTGAAGTGGCAGCCGATCGACTGGCTGGTGTTCCGCGGTTCCTACAGCACCGGTTTCAAGGTGCCGGACTTCGCCAAGCTGTTCCGCGGCATCACCGAGACCCAGTACACCGGTCTGGACCTGGCCGATCCGGCGACCTGCCCGCGCGGCCAGTACAACCCTGACGTGGCCGCCTGCAGCGTGCAGATCCGCCCGGACATCATCACCGGCGGCAATCCGAACCTGAAGCCGGAAGAAGCCGAACAGCGCAGCATCGGCTTCGTGCTGGCGCCGTGGGATGCCTTCAACCTCAGCGTCGACTGGTGGGAGATCGAACGCACCAACACGATCCGCAGCGGTTTCAACCTGTCCACGATGACCGCGAACTACCCGCTGTATGCGTCCAACTTCATCCGTGACGCCAGCGGCACGATCATCGCGATCGACCAGCGCTTCATCAACACCGGTGGCACGCTGACCCGCGGTATCGAGCTGGACGCCAACCTGCGTGGGGAACTGGCCGGCGGTGCCTGGAACGTGCACCTCAACGGCAATTATCTGGACACCTTCAAGACCAAGACCTTCGACAACCTGCCCTACAGCGACAACCTGGTCGGCGAGTACGAGCGCTACTTCAACCTGCCGATCAAGTGGAAGCATACCGTCAGCCTGGGCTGGGCCCGCGGCGACTGGGCGCACACGCTGACCCAGGTCTACCGGGGCGGTTACAAGGACTGGAAGCCCGGCGGCATCGTCAACGGCTACACCCCGCCGGCGTGGGATCCGAACGTGGATGCCTACACCACCTACAACTACAGCCTGACCTGGAGCGGCATGGAGAACCTGAAGGCGACCTTCGGCATCCGCAACCTGCTCAACACCGACCCGCCGTTCACCGTGCGCTATCTGGATGACGGCGACGGCGCCGGCTGGGAGGCGCGCGTGGCCGACCCGCGCGGCCGTTCGTTCAACGTGCTGCTGGAATACCGCTTCCGCTGATGCGGGCGGGATGCTGAAAGTGCGAGGGTGCCGCTGCCGGTCCGCCGGCGGCGGCACGGTTGTCGTGACAGACCCGTGCTGCGGAGCAATGCCTACCGCCGGACGGGTCGCTACTGGACCGCGGTGATGATGAGAACCCCGATGAAACTGCTGTTGCCCGTGGCGCTGGTCGCGCTGCTGGGCGCCTGCGCGCAGACCCCGTCGCGCAATCCGCTGGCGACCTGGGTGCCGTCCGCCAACCAGGATCTGCGCCGGCCGGTGCTGATCGTCATCCACTTCACCCAGCAGGACTCGGTGCAGCAGAGCCTGGACACACTGCGCGGCCGCAACAGTGGTGGCCCGGTCAGCGCGCACTATCTGATCGGTGCCGATGGTCGGCGTTTCCAGCTGGTCAGCGACGAACGCCGCGCCTGGCACGCCGGTGCCGGCAGCTGGGCCGGATGGCGCGATATCAATTCGGTGTCGATCGGCATCGAACTGGACAACGATGGCAGCACGCCGTTCGCCGCGGCGCAGATCGACAGCCTGCTGGTGCTGCTGGAGGACCTGTGCACGCGGCTGCGCATTCCGCGCACGCAGATCATCGGCCACCAGGATATGGCGCCCACCCGCAAGCCCGATCCGGGCCCGCTGTTTCCGTGGCAACGGTTGGCCGAGGCCGGCTTCGGCCGCTGGCCGGCCGCCGATGCGCCGCCGGCACCGGCCGGGTTCGACCCGTGGACGGCGTTGCGGCTGATCGGCTATCCGCTGGAGGATCGCGCGGACACCGTGCGCGCGTTCCGCAACCACTACCGCGGCCAGGGCGGCGAGGCGCTCGATGCCGAGGACCTGCGCATCCTGCATGCCCTGGCCCCGGCCGATCCTGCGCCATCACCGGCAACGCGCTGAGAGGTGCCCATGTCCCGGCTGGAACCCGTCTTTTCTTCCCGTCACCGGTGCCTTGCCATGAGCCTCGCCCTGACCCTGCTGGCGGTGTGTCCGCTTGCCTCCGCCAGCGAGCGGCTGGGGCTGGTGGCGTCCGCCGAATCGACCCAGTTCGTGCAGCAGCGCGGCCAGTTCCAGTTGCACACGCTGCTGACCGAGCAGCGTCATCCCAAGACCTGGAACCTCAGCGACGTGGCCGCCGCCGATCCGGCGCAGGCGCTGTCGCAGCTGCTGTCGGTGGACGAGGATGTGGCCATCGCGCTGGCGGCGCTGGCCGACGATCCGCAGCGCATGGCCGCGCTGCAGGCCGCCTCGGCGGCGGTGCAAGGTGCGCTGCGTGATGGCCATCGGATCTATTTCTACGGCACTGGCTCGACCGGGCGTCTGGCCGAAACCCTGGAAAGCGGGCTGTGGCGTCCGTTCTGGCACCGGCTGCAGGCCGATCCGGGGTGGTCGCAGCTCGCCGAGGGGCTGCCGCCAGCACTGGACGAGCGGGTACGCGGCCAGATCACCGGCGGCGACCGCGCCCTGATCAGTTCGCTGGAAGGCTTCGAGGACCTGCCGCTGATCGGCGCGCTGCAGCTGCGCGATGACGGCATCGGCGCCGGGGATGTGGTGTTCGCGGTGACCGAAGGCGGCGAGACCTCGGCGGTGATCGGGACCGCGCTGGCCGCCGCCGACCAGCGCGGTCCCGGCACCGACCGGGTCTGGTTCGTCTACAACAACCCCGATGCGCTGCTGCGCCCGTTCGAGCGCAGCCGGCGGGTGCTCGATGACGCCCGCATCGGCAAGATCGCACTGCCGACCGGGCCGCAGGCGATCACCGGCTCGACCCGCATGCAGGCCACCACCACCAGCCTGTATGTGCTCGGACTGGTGCTGGAGGATGCGCTGCGCGCGCTGTTGCTGCCGCAGCTGGCGCCGGCCGATGCGCAGCGGTTGGGACTGGATGCGCGCGACACCCTCGCCACCCGCCTGCGTGGCTTTGCCCGGCTGCAGCAGGCTGTGGCGGCCCATGCGCCGCAGCTGGCGCGCTGGACGCAGCGCGAGGCCCAGGCCTATGCCGACGGCCATCACGCGACCTATCTGGCCGGGCAGGCGCTGATGCCGGTGTTCGTCGATGTCACCGAGCGCGCGCCGACCTTCCGCTTGGCGCCGCTGGACCGTACCGACACTGCGCCGCCGGCCTCGTGGATCCGCGTGTGGGCGCCGGTGGACACGCCGCAGGCGGCCTGGGAGGCGCTGCTGCAGCGGCCGTTCCAGGGCTTGGAGACGGCCCGTTACCGTCCCGCGTTCGAGCAGGTGGACGATCCGGCCCTGCGCCAGACCGCGCTGCGCAGCCTGGAACGCGCCGGCGGCGAACAGCAGGCGCTGTACGACCTGTCGTGGTCGGCGGACAACCGCCAGCGGCTGCCGCCGCAGCCCGGTGATCTGGGTGTGCTGCTGCGCTATGCCGACGAACCGCTGGATACGCTGGCCCGGCAATGGTGGCAGACCTTCGACCGTGCCGGGGCCGGGGTGCTCACCGTGACGGTGGGCCAGCCTAGGGATGGCAGCCAATCGGTGCCGGTGCCTGCCGGTGCCGGGCCGGACATCGTGCTGGACCTGCCGCAAGGCAACGATCCGCTCGGTCTGGACCGCACGCTGGCACTGAAGATGGCGCTCAATGCCCATTCCACCGCGGTGATGGCACGGCTTGGCCGCACCGTCGGCAACACCATGACCGCGGTGCAGCCGGGCAACCTCAAGCTGATCGGCCGCGCCACCTACCTGATCCAGGCGCACGTCAATCCGGTGCTGGAGAGTGCGCGCTGGCGGCAGCGGCACGGTGCCACCGCGGCCTTGAGCTATGCCGAAGCCAACGCGCTGCTGTTTGAGGCCATCGCCCGGCGCGCGGTGTTGCCCGAAACGGGCAAACTGCCGGAAGTGGAACTGGCGATCGTCGCGGCGCTGGAGCGCCTGGACAGTGGCAACCCGCTGGACTGGCCCGGTGCCGCGCAGCAGCTGCGCGACCATGGCTTGAATGGTTATCTGCGCGGCTGGGCGGACGCCGCGCAGCCGCAGGCGCCGCCGGCCGCTGCGGTGGACAATGGACAATCACGGTGAGGGAGGCTGGCATGGTTTTTTCGCGTACCGGTGGCTGGGGGCTGCTGTTGATGGCGGCCAGTGCCGGCGCCGCCCCGGCGGTATCGCCGGCCAGTGGTCCGCAGCAGGCCGGCATGCGCGATGTGGCCACGCTGGCGCCGGGGTTCGACCTGGAGATGCGCTACGCCGGCAGCGACAACTTCACCGGCCGTCCGGTGCCCGGTTACGAGGCGCCACACTGCTATCTGCTCGACGCCCCGGCGCAGGCCCTGGCACGGGTACAACGCGCCTTGCAGGCGCAAGGCCATGCCTTGCGTCTGTACGACTGCTATCGGCCGGTGCGCGCGGTGCAGGCCTTCGTGGTCTGGGCGCATGATCCGGCCGACCAGCAGGCCAAAGCCCGCTACTACCCGAACATCGACAAATCCCGGCTGCTGGACGGCTATATCGCCGAGCACTCCGGGCACAGCCGCGGTGCCACGGTCGACCTAGGTCTGCTCGATTGCCGCCAGGGGCCGTGTGTGGCACTGGACATGGGCACCGGCTTCGACCACTTCGACCTGAAGGCGCATACCGACAGCCCGGACATCAGCGCCGCGCAACGCGCCAACCGCCAGCTGCTGGTCGCCGCGATGCAGGCCGAAGGTTTTGCCAACTACCCGATGGAATGGTGGCATTTCACCTTCCAGCCCGAGCCCACGCCCGACACCGCCTACGACTTCCCGGTGCGGTGACGCCGGTGCCGGCGGGTAGACTGCGTGTCCCTGTTCCGGAGCGGTCGACGCGCCCATGAATCTGGTTCTGCATTTCGGCCTGCTGGGCTCGCTGGAGGCGGCGCTGATCGCGCTGGCGATCGGTTTTGTCGTGTTCGCGCTGTGGTGGCAGGTCTGCAGGCGCAACGGGCTGTCACACGGGAACGCGATCGCCTGGGCCAGCCTGATCGCCTGTGCCCTCGCCGCGGGCGTGGACAGCTGGAACCTGTTCTATCTGGGCATGGTGCGGCTGGAGTCGCCGCTGTACGCGCGCCTGGCGCTGGCCGGCATCCACGATCCGGATCAACTGGGCCTGCGGGTGCTGCTGGAAGTGCTCGGTGCGGTGATCGGCGTCGGGCTGGGTTGGTGGTGGTTCATCTCGCGCCATCAGCCTTCTGACGACAGCGATGTCGCTTAAATACCGTTCCAATCGCGTATCAGCGCGATGGGTGGAACGCTTGAATGCGCCGCTTACTTTCCTGTCACGAGGCGCTAACCGCCGCGGTAACTGCTGCCGGTGCGACAAGGGTTAAGGCGATGTCGTTCGCTGTTTTCCAGCGACAAGACCATTCAGCCAAGGCTTGTCAGGGTTGGTTCCGCGCAGTTGACGCGCTTTTCCAAGCTGACGAGGAAATACCCGATGACCCTTCGTAATCGCACCCCGCTGTTCGCCCTGGTTGCTGTGGTGGGTTCGGCGCTGGCGCTGCCGGCGATGGCGCAAAGCGCCGCCAAAGAGCAGGCTGCCGCCGCACAGGTCCAGGCACAGCAGGCGCAGCAGCAGGCCGCCCAGGCGCAGGACGCTGCCGCGGACGCTTCCGCGCATGCGGCCCAGGCCTCGGCGGCAGCCAATGGCGGCCAGACCTGGGCCAGCATGGACGCCGACAGTGACGGCAGCATCAGCAAGACCGAGGCGCAGGCCAATGCCGGGTTGGCGCAGGTGTTCGAGCAGGCCGACAGCGACAAGGACGGCCTGCTGACCCCGGACGAGTACCGCAGTTACGTCGCGGCCCAGCAGAACTAGGCCGCCCCGCGGTGAGGGAGGAAAGGGCGGCCGCTGCCGCCCTTTTCTTTGAGCTGCCTGCGGCCGGGTTTATCCTGTGCCCATGAACAGCGCAGACATTTCCGCCATCGGCCTGGTCGGCTTCGATGGCGATGACACGCTCTGGAAGAGCGAAGACTATTACCGCGCCGCCGAACAGGAATTCGAGAGCATCCTCGGCCACTACATCGACCTGCACGACGCCGGCACCGCCCAGCACCTGTTGAAGGTGGAGCGCCGCAACCTGGCCGTGTTCGGTTATGGCGCCAAGGGTATGACCCTGTCGATGCTGGAAGCGGCCATCGAACTGACCGGCGAGAAGATCTCCGCCACGCACCTGCACCAGATCATCGAGATCGGCCGCCGCACCCTGCAGCATCCGGTGGATGTCATCGACGGCGTGCGCGAGGCGGTGGCGGCCATTGCCGCCGACTATCCGGTGGTGCTGATCACCAAGGGTGATCTGTTCCACCAGGAGCAGAAGATCGAGCGCTCCGGGCTGCGGGATCTGTTCCCGCGCATCGAGATTGTTTCGGAGAAGGACCCCGCCACCTATGCGCGGGTGCTGGCCGAGTTCAACCTGCCGGCCGAGCGCTTCGTGATGATCGGCAACTCGCTGCGCTCGGATATCGAACCGGTGCTCGGTCTGGGCGGCTGGGGCATCCATACCCCGTATGCGGTGACCTGGGCGCATGAAGCCGAGCACGGGGTGTCGGCCGATGCGCCGCGCCTGCACCAGGCCGATACCGCCCACCAGTGGCCGGACGCGGTGCGTGCGATCGCCGCCCAGGCGGCGCCGCAGGGCCGCTGAACATGTCCGCGCCGGTGCCACAGCCTCATTCCCGGACCGGGCGCCTGCACGGCGTGCTGCTGTGGTGTGCGGCACTGATGGCTATGCCGGGGGTGCATGCGCAAGATCCCGCCCCCGTGCAAACGGAGGCGGTCGCGCCGGCCTATGCCCCGGACACCGGTGATGCCTGGGTGGATCGCCAGCTGGCCGATATCAATGCCTATGCCGCGCGCTATCCGGATGCGTTCGTCGATGAGCTGGCGCGCTATGCCGGCGCCCATCCGCGCTATGTGACCGCGCTGCTGCAGGAGCACGGCTGGAACGCCGGGGATATCTATTTCGCCTGCGTCTGGGGCCAGGTCGCAGGTGGCGGCTGTCGCGAGTGGGTACGTGCCCGCACGCGCCTGCCGCAGACCGGCTGGAAAGCGGTTGTGGAGAGCCGGAAGCCGGCGCCGGACAACCTGCAATGGCGCGCGCTGCGTCACGCCATCGTCGCCAGTTTCGACCACTGGGACCGGCCGATCACGCTGGATCCGCTGCTGAAGCGCCAGCTCGGTGACCGCGCGCAGCGCGACGCTGCCGCGCTCAAGGCGGCAGCCGGCGACTGAGGACACGCGGCTTTGCTGCTGTGCGGATAGGCTTTGTGACCGCTTCCGGGCGAAAATGGCCGCTTCCTTCGATTCCGCGCCAGCGCGCCTTGTCATGACCGCCGACCGTTTCGTTTCGCCCGACCATATCCGCAGCCTGTTCTCGCAGGCGATGTCGCACATGTACCGCACCGAAGTGCCGTTGTACGGCACGCTGGTGGAACTGGTGGCAGAGGTGAACGCGAACGTGCTCGCCGCCCAGCCGGCGCTGGCCGAGCAGATGCAGCGCAGCGGCGAGCGCGAGCGCCTGGACGTGGAGCGCCACGGCGCGATCCGTGTCGGCACCGCCCAGGAACTGGCCACGCTGCGCCGGCTGTTCGCGGTGATGGGCATGTACCCGGTGGGCTATTACGACCTGTCGGTGGCGGGTGTGCCGGTGCACTCCACCGCGTTCCGCCCTGTCGATGGCGAATCGCTCAACCGCAATCCGTTCCGCGTGTTCACCTCGCTGCTGCGGCTGGAGCTGATCGAGGATGACGCCCTGCGCGCGCAGGCGGCCGAGATCCTGTCCCGCCGCACCATCTTCACCGCCGGCGTGCTGCAACTGATCGAACAGTGCGAACGTGACGGCGGCCTGGGCGAGGACGACGCCTGGCGTTTCGTGGTGGAAGCGCTGGAAACCTTCCGCTGGCACAACGAGGCCACCGTGTCGCTGGAAACCTATCGCGCGCTGCTTGGCGCGCACCGGCTGGTGGCCGACGTGGTCAGCTTCCGCGGTCCGCACATCAACCACCTCACCCCGCGCACCCTGGATATCGACGCGGCGCAGGTGCAGATGCAGGCGCGCGGGCTGGCGGCCAAGGCGGTGATCGAAGGTCCGCCGCGCCGGCAGTGCCCGATCCTGCTGCGCCAGACCAGCTTCAAGGCGCTGGAGGAAATGGTGCATTTCCCGTCCGGTGCCGACAACCAGGCGGGCACCCACACCGCGCGTTTTGGCGAGATCGAGCAGCGCGGGCTGGCACTGACGCCGAAGGGCCGCGCGCTGTACGACGTCCTGTTGGCCGACGCCCGGGGTGGTGCCGGCAGTACCGGCGACGACTACATGCAGCGGTTGCAGGCCGCTTTTGCGGGCTTCCCGGATGACCACGACCGTCTGCGTCGCGAAGGCCTGGGCTACTACCGCTATGCACTGACCGAAGCCGGCCGTGCACTGCCGCCAGCCGCGCGCGATCTGCCGGCCGAAGTCCTGATCGAACGTGGTCTGGCCACCGCCGATCCGATCATCTACGAGGATTTCCTGCCGGTCAGTGCGGCCGGTATCTTCCAGTCCAACCTGGGCGGCGACGAGCAGCGCGCCTATGCCGCACGCGCCAACCGCGCGGCGTTCGAGCAGGCGCTGGGCGCGCCGGTGAGCGACGAGTTCGCCATCTACGAACGCCTGCAGGCCGAGTCGCTGGCGCAGCTGGCTGCCTGATCCGCGGCGGCGGTTCGGAACGGGCGGCTCTGGTGCCTGCAACGCCGGGACGTCCTGCAGCCAGCGGAGTTCGCTCCACTGGCTGCCGCTTGAGCGTTGGGTATTGTTGCCGCTTTTGACTCACTCCGGCGGTAGAGCCGGCCGTGCGCCTTAGAGTGATTGGAGCGAAGAGGCGCAACGTCGTTGCTTCTGTTTTCGCTCTTCCTTATCCGCTTCCTTTGCTGCGGACGGGGCTCAGGAAGAGCAAAAGCGATAGACAACAGCAACGTCACAGCAAAGTTCGGAGCAAGCGTGATGCTGCCGCCACAAGCGACCCGCCGCTAGACTGGCCGAACTTACTCCTGCCGCAACGCCGCGATCGGATCCAGCTGTGCGGCCTGGCGTGCAGGGTAGACGCCGAAGGCCAGGCCGACCAGGGCGCAGAACCCGGCCGAAAGCAGCACCGGCAAAGGCGCCCACGCTACCTGCCAGCCGGCGAAGGCGGCGATCAGGTAGGCCAGTACCGCGCCGAACAGCAGCCCCAGCAACGCGCCCGCGATGCAGATCACGCTGGCCTCGCGCAGGAACTGCGCGACGACATCATTGCGGCGCGCGCCCAGGGCGCGCAACAGGCCGATCTCGCGCCGCCGTTCCAGCACGTTGGCGAGCATGATGTTCATGATGCCGATGCCGCCGACCAGCAGGCTGACGCCGGCGATGGCGCCCATCACAACCTGGAAGATGCGTTGCGTCTTCTGGTGTTGCTGGAACAGTTGTTGCGGCACCACCAGCTGATAGTCGGCGACGCCGGCATGGCGCTGGTCGAGCACGGCCGACAGCACGCTGGCGCCGGCGGCCAGCTTGTCGGGCGTGTCCAGGCGCAGCAGGAAGCGGTCGATGGGATCTTCGCGCGGCTGGAAGCGGAAGCGTGCCTGCGCGCTGGCCAGCGGCACGAACACGCGGTTGCTCTCCGAGCCCAGCTGCACACCCTCGAAATCGCGCTTGCCCAGGTCGCGGTCGGCGAGCACGCCCACCACCTCCAGCCACACATGGTTGACCTTGAGCAGCTGCCCGACCGGATCGCGGCCGGGGAACAGGCTGGCTGCGGCCTGATGCCCGAGCACCGCCACCGATGCCAGTGCGGCATTGTCCCCGGCGGTGAGCGCACGTCCTTTTGCCAGCTGCAGCGAGGACAGCTCGAACCAGTCCGGGCTCACCCCGCTGGCCTGGGCATCGCTGCCGGCACGGTCGCTGAACACCGAGTACGTGCGGATGCGCTTCTCAGCCGCAAAGCGCTCCGCGCCGGGCACCACCTGCAGTGCCGCCTGTGCGTCGGAAAGAGTGAGCCCCAGGCTGCGGGCGCGGTTCTCGCGCAACGTGGCGTCGTCCTGCGGACGTGCCTCGGCGATCAGGTTGTGCAGGCCCAGTCCCTCGACCAGTTTCAATGCCTCGCGCCGGCTGCCTTCGCCAACCGCCTGCATCGCCACGATCGCGCCCACGCCGAAAATCAGGCCGAGCAGGGTGAGCAGGGTGCGCAGGCGCCGCCGCCACAGTTCCTCGACCGCCTCGCGCCACACCTGTGGCAGTTCCGGAAGCCTGGGCTTCATTCCGCGTCCTTCTGCATGGCATCGTCCTTGTCGTCGTCGCCCGGTTCTTCGCCCGGAGCCGGCACTGGTCCTCCGGCCGAAAGCAGTACCTCCTCGCCGGGCCGCAGGCCCTTGAGTACCCTCGACCGCGCGGTGCCGCGCACGCCCAGTTCGATCTCGCGGCGGACGAAATCACGGCCTTCGCGCACCCGTACCCACTGCTTGCCGTCCTGCTGCTCGATGGCGACATTGGCCACACCGATGGCATCGGCCTCGCGCGCCAGCACGATCTTGGCCACGAAGCGCTGCCCGGGGACGAGGCCATACCGTGCGATCACCTCCGCGGGCACGGGGGCGCGCACCGACAGGTACTTCACCGGGCTCTCACGCCCCAGCGTTTTTGCCGCACTGGCGACCCAGGACAGCTGGCTGGTGAAAGGCTGGTCGGGCCGGCCGAGCGGATGCAGCTCGACACTGTTGCCGGTGGCCACGCCCTGCGCCTCGATCTGCGGCAGGTCGATCTGGACCTCCATCGCCGAGGTATCGGGGAGGCTGCCGAACTCGGTGCCGGCGTGCATCGCCGCGCCGACGGTCGGCTTGTCGCCCGACCAGTTGGGCGTCAGCAGCAGCACGCCATCGTTGGGCGCGCGCAGCTCCAGCGCATCAAGGTCGGCCCGGCGATCCCTGGCAGTGAGGTCGAAGGTGGCGCGCTGCGCATCCAGCACCGCCAGCTCGGCGCCACCGCGGGTGCCTGCCTGCGCACGGCGCCACTGCAGCGTGTCCTGTTTCTCGCCCAGGTAGCGGCTGTCCTCGATCGCGTCGAGCACGTCATTGCGCGCCAGGGCCGAAAAATCGGCGCCGGCATAGCGCTGCGCGATGCCAAGCTGGACCGCGACATGCGCCAGGTCCACCGAGACCCGGCCCCGGGTCGCTTCCAGGTCGCCCTCCTTCGACATCCGGGCCAACGCATTGCGCTGCAGGTCGAGCATGGCCTGGTCGAGCTGCTGTCTGCCGTCGGGGGCGATGAAGCGGGCCAGCAGGTCGCCCTTCTTCACCCCGCTGCCTTCGGGCAGCATCCATTCGACCTGGCGGGAGGCCCAGTTGCGGCCCGGGACGTTCAGCGGCATCGGTTTGCTCGAACGCAGTTCACCTTCGCCATCGATGCTGAGCAGCAGTTCGCCCGCGGATACGATCTCCGATGCCGGGGGCACGGCGTCTGCCGCGCAACCGGACAGTGCCAGCGCGAGCGTCAACAGCAGCCATGGACGCGGGGTCATGCGCCGGCCTCCTTCGCCAGTGCGGGCACGGCCAGTTCGACGCGCACGGCCTGGCCGGGACGCAGCCGCGTGGCAGCGCTGCCGAATTCGATCACCACATCGACCACCGGGATCGGCTGCACCTGCGACTTGCTGCGCACCGCACGCCCGATGCTGGCTACCTGCCCGTGGTGCGTGCTGCCGCCGCCGCCTTCGACCACGATCCGCGCCGATGTGCCCACCGACACGCGCAGCAGGTCGCGCTCGGGCAGCTGCGCGCGCACGGCCAGCGCAGCCGCATCCGGAATCTCCGCGACGGTCTGGCCCAGCCACACCTGCGAGCCGACATCGAACTTTTCGCCATTCCAGCTGCTCTTGTGCGCCATCACGCCGTCGCGCGGCGCGGTGACGGTCATCCGCGCCACCGAAGCCTGGAGTCGCGTGACATCGGCCTGCAACTGGGCGAGCTCGGAATCGACCAGGCGCCGTTCCTGCCGGCGCTGTTCCGCAGCCAGCAGTTCGCGCCGCTGAACCAGCACCATGCGCTGTTCGGCCTGGCGTCGCTCCTCCACGAGCTTGTCGTACTGCATGGCGGCGATCAGCTCGCGTGGCTGCTCGGTCTTGCGTTGCGCCTTCTCCAGCGCGGCGCGCGCTTCGGCGGTGGAAAGCCGCTCGGTACGCTCACGCTCGGCCAGGTCGAGCAGCAGCTTCTCGCGCTCGCGCTGCTTTTCCTGCAGCTTGCTCTGCTTCTCGCCAAGGTCGCGCTGCAGCTGGCTGCTATCGAACGCCAGCACCGGCTGGCCTTTTCGGACCGGTGAGCCATCCGGGGCGAGCTGGGTGATCTTGAACTGCCACATGCGGTCCACGGACGGCGACATCAGCTGCGCCGACTGCTGGGCGTAGACTTCGCCATCCACGCGCAGCGTGCCGCCGCCGGCAGCAGAGGCCGCAAGCGTTGCGCTGAACAGGGCCGGCAGGCACAGGCGTGCGAACGCTCGGGTCATCGTGGCGCTCCTGCGCTGGTGGCGTGTGCATCGGCGATCACGCGCACGCTCATGCCTGGCAGCAGTGGCAATTTTCCCGGGTCGAACGTGATGTCCACCGGGAAATACAGTCCGTTGCCCCACTCGGGCCGGCGTTCCGGCGCCCCGCCGATGGCGGTGATGCGCCCGGCCACATTGGTGCCGGGCACGGCATCGAACCCCAGGCGTACCGCCTGTCCGATCCGCAGCACCTGGCGGTCGGGCTGCAACGCCCAGGCGCGGACCGCGAAGCGGCTGGTCGTTGAGATCACTTCGCCGGCACGGCTGCCCGCCATCGTCGAGGACCCCTCGTCGATGCGGCCGCCGATCCAGTTGTTGTTGAAACCATGCACGACGATGCCGTCGCGGTCGGCGCGGACTTCGGCGTTGCGCACCAATACGGTGTGATAGTCGCGCTGGACTTCCAGCTTGCGGATCTCGAGCCGGTTGTCCTCGCGGCGCCGGCGCACTGCCTCACGCGCCTCGGACAGCAGGCGCTGCTGCAGCGCCACCTCGCGCGTGGCGCTGTCCAGCTCGCCCTGATAGCGATCGTGGTCGAGATCGGAGACAAGTCCCTTGGGAATCCGCGCGTCGATCCTGGCGGTGCCGAGCTTGGCCTGCGCGTCGACCAGGGCCAGTTCGGCCTCGACCGTCTTGACCTCCAGTTCGGCGATCTCCTTGTTGCCCTTGGCGCTGAGCTGCTCGATCTGCGACTCCAGGTCGGGAATCATCGCCGCCGACTGGCCCGGATCCAGGCGCAGGACGACCTCGCCCTTCTTCACCGGCTCTCCTTCCGGGATGAAATAGCGGATGACCACCGGCGAACTGTTCGACTGGGGCGTGAAGATGGCCTGGCCGTCGATCGAGCGCACCTCGCCTGTCAGCACCACCCGTGCCGCTACCGGCGCGATCATGGCCAGGCACAGCGCGGCCAGCGCCGCCCGTTCAGTGCAGCGCCGAATCATGCTCGATCCTGCCGTCATGCAGCCGTACGCAGCGTGGCGTGCGCGCGGCGATGTCGTTGTCATGGGTCACCAGCACCACGGTCTGGCCATCGCGGTGCACCTCGTCGATCAGTGCCAGCACGTCGGCCGCGCTTCGCGAGTCCAGGTTGCCGGTGGGTTCGTCGGCCAGCAACAGGGCCGGCTGCAACAGCAGGGCGCGAGCGATGGCGGCGCGCTGCATCTGCCCGCCGGAAAGCTCGCCGGGGCGGTGGTGGCGCCGGTCGGCCAGCCCGACCCGCTCCAGCAGCATGTCCGCGCGCTCCTGCGTTCCCGCAGGCGGCTGACGGTTGAAACGCAACGGCAGCAGCACGTTCTCGCGTACGGTCAGCCGGGGCAGCAGGTGGAAGCTCTGGAAAACGAAGCCGATGCGGCGGTTGCGGATGTCGCTGCTGGCCTCGTCGTCGAGCGTGGCCACGTCCCGGCCCTCGATGAGGTAGTGGCCGCTGGTGGGATGGTCGAGGCAGCCGAGGATGTTGAGCAGACTGGATTTTCCAGAGCCGGACTGACCGGTGATGGCCACGAACTCGCCTGCGCCGATCCCCAGGCTCACATCCTCCAGTGCACGCACGGTCTGCCCGCTCATGGCGTAATGCCGGTGCACGTTGCGCAGCTCTATCACGGCCTGGTCATCCTGACTGCCCCTTTGGTCCTGTGCCCGGATGCTAGCCGAAGACGTTGCGGAAAGGCCATGGTGAGGTGGCTGGCCGGGCTTGCTTGTCGGCTGGCCACCAGTGCGAGCATGCGGAAGTTCTGCTGTTGCTCGTGCTCCTGCTCTGGCCTTGCTTGTTATTCCTCCGGGCTTAGCGCGAGCCAGGCACCACAGCGGGACAGGGGTGAAGAGGCACGCGTGTCCGCGCGAAGCGAGTTGTGCGCCGTCGCCTTGGCATGCCGGATCGCCGGGCGCGGCCCAATGGATCGTGGCCCGGCCCGTGTCTGTCCTGGTTGCTACTCTTCGCACGAGAAGAAAGAAGCCATTCGCGCCACAAATGGCAGCGAGAACCTTTGATCCTGCCGATGTTGTTGTTCTGGTTCCCCCTGTGCCTGGCGGAAGTCACCTGCCAGAGCAAGAACCAATGCATGAAGGCAGGAAGCGTGTGCAGGGCTTTCGCCCCTGCCTCCGCGCGCTTCGTGCCTGCGGTACTCCGGGCTGTTCCGCCGGCAGTATCTTTCGGCGAGACATTCAGGTCTCGTCGAAATATGGCGTGTTTGTCCGCTTCGCGGTCGAGTGCAGGCCCTCCGTTGCGCGGCAGTTGCCCATCCGGCGGGGCGGAGCCGTGTTTCGCCTGATCCCGCACGAACCCGTGCACGTCGCCCTTCGGATCTTTCCCGCTGGCTCCATCGCTGGTGATGGGGACCCGGAGGTCAAAGATCAGGAGCAACGGCAACGCGTCGCGACAGCGATCTGCGTAGTGCCGGGCAACGCCCGGCAGAGGCTTTTCCTCTACGTTCCAGCGGAACGTAGACGCGTGCAGGAGACGATCAGGCCCGGGCGATGCGCTGTTGCCTGCGCGCCTTGCGCCGTGCCCGCCAGCTGCGCCAATGCTGCTGCAGGCAGGAGAAGATCACATACAACGCCGGCGTGCTCAGCAAGGTCAGGCTCTGCGAGATCAGCAGCCCGCCGATCATCGCGATGCCCAGCGGCCGCCGCAGCTCGGAGCCTTCGCCCAGGCCGATCGCCAGCGGCAATGCGGCCAGGATCGCCACCATCGTGGTCATCATGATCGGCCGGAAGCGCACGATACAGGCCTCGCGTACCGCCTCGGCCGGCGCCTTGCCATGCTCGCGCTGCGCGACCAGGGCGAAGTCGATCATCATGATCGCGTTCTTCTTGACGATGCCGATCAGCAGCACCAGCGCGATCATCGAAATCACCGACAGGTCGGTCCTGGTGATCCACAACGCCAGCAGTGCGCCCATACCCGCCGCCGGCAGGGTGGAAAGAATCGTTACCGGGTGCACCAGATTCTCGTAGAGCATGCCCAGCACGATGTAGACCGTGGCGATGGCGGCGATGATCAGCATCAGCATCGCCGCCGGATCCATGGCCTGGCGGAAGCCGCCGCGCGCGGCCTGGCGGATGTCACCGGGCATGCGCAGGCCGTCGATCGCCGCCTTGACGATGGCATCGCCTTCGCCGCTGCTCACGCCCGGTGCCAGGTTGTAGCTCAGGTCCATCACCGTGTACTGGTTCTGGTGGGTGACCTGCGACGGTGCGAGGCCTGGCTCCTGATGTGCCAGCGCGGTCAGCGGAATCATCTGTCCGCTGCGGGAGGCCACGTACAGATCCTCGATCGCCGCCGGACTGCCGGTCTGGCTGGGCAGCGCGTTGACCACCACGCCGTACTGGTTCAGATCGGCATAGATGGTGGAGATCTGGCGCTGGCCGAACGCGCCATACAGCGCGCCGTCGATGGCGCCGATGCTCACCCCGAGCCGCGAGGCTTTCTCGCGGTCGATGACGATCTTCTGCATCAGCCCGCCCTTGTCGACATCCGAACCGACATCGCGCAGCTTGGGATTCTGCTTGAGCACCTCGACCAGTTTCGGCAGCCACTCGGCCAGCTGCGCGGCGTCGTTGCCCTGCAGGGTCACGCGGTTCTGTGCGCCTTGCGAGCCGCCGCCACCGCCGCCGTCGGACGGCAGGTCCTGGATCGCGCGCAGGCGCACATCCAGATCCGGGAACTGCGCGGCCTTGGCGCTGAGCCGCGCCACCACCACGTTGGTCGGCTCCTGCCGGCCCTCCTTCTCGGTAAGCAGTTCGATGTTGAACTGCGCGCTGCTGCCCTGGCGGCTGGAGCCCAGCCGTGCGCCGACCATCTTCACCGCCGGATCGGCCAGCAGCATGTCGCTCAGGCGGCGCTGGCGCTCGCTCATCTCATTGAACGAGACCGTGGCGGCGGAACTGGCGCGGCCCCAGATCAGTCCGGTGTCCTGCTCGGGAAACTGTCCCTTGCTGACCGCACCGCCGAGGTAGAAGGTCGCCACGATCAGCAACAGTGGCGTCAGCGACAGCAGCAACGCATGGCGCAGCGAGAAGTCCAGCGCCACGGTGTAGGTCCGCAGCATGCCGTCATGCATGCGGTCGAGCAGGCGGTTGATGCGGGTATCGCGCGCGCCCTCGGCATGCGGCTGCAGGAAGCGTGCGCATAACGCCGGGGTCAGGGTCAGCGAGACCAGCGCCGAGACCACGATTGCCGCCACCAGGGTCAGGGTGAACTCGCGGAAGAACGCGCCGATCATGCCCTGGGCGAAGATGATCGGCAGGAACACGGCGATCAGTGAGGCGGTAATCGAGACGATAGTGAAGCCGATTTCGCGCGCCCCGGACATCGCCGCCTGCTCGCGCGGCAGGCCCTCGTCGAGGTGGCGCATGATGTTCTCGATCACCACGATCGCATCGTCGACGACAAAACCAATGGCGATCACCAGCGCCAGCAGGGTCAGGTTGTTGAGGGTGAAACCCAGCGTGGTCATCAGCAGCGCGGCGCCGGCCAGCGACAGTGGCACGGTCACCGCGGCGATCAGCGTCGGCGCCAGCCGCCGCAGGAACAGCGCCATGGTCAGGATCACCATCGCCAGGCTGATCATCAGGGTGATCTGCACTTCGGCCAGCGACGCGCGGATGGTCGGGGTGCGATCGAAGAACGGGGTCAGCGTGGTGCCGGCATCGAGGTAGCCGGACAGTGCCGGCACCTCGGCTTTGACCCGGTCCACGGTCGCCACCAGGTTGGCGCCGCTGCGCAGGTACACATACATCAGCACGCCGCGTTTGCCGTTGACCCAGGCCGCCTGGTAGGCGTCCTGCTGGCCGTCATAGACGGTGGCCACATCCTTCAGCCGCACCACTGCACCGTCGTGAGTGGCGATGGCGGTGTTGGCGAAATCGGCGGCCTTGCGGATCTGGTCATTGAGCACGATCGCGGTCTGGCTGCTGCCGTCGCTCAAAAAACCCAGTGGCGAGGCCACATTGGCCGCGCGCATCGCATTGCGCAGATCATCCGGAGTCAGCCCCAGCGCGCTCATCGCGCGCAGGTTCAGATCCACCCGTACCGCCGGCGTGGAGGCACCGGCGATATCCACCTGCGACACCCCGGGCAGCTGGCGCAGGCGTTGTGCCAGCAGCGAGTCGGCCAGGTTGTACAGCTCGGCCACCGACTGTGTTTCGGAGGTCAGGGCCAGCGCGATCACCGGATCGTCGTTGGGATTGGCCTTCTGGTAGGTGGGCGTGTTGATGCCGGCCGGCAGGTCGGCCATCGCCGCGTTGATCGCGGCCTGCACGTCCTGTGCGGCCGAATCGATATCGCGGCTGGTGTTGAACATCAGGAACACCATGCTGCGGCCGTCGCTGCTGGACGAGCGCATGGTGTCGATGCCCGGTACCTGGCCCAGATGCCGTTCCAGCGGCGCGGTCACGGTGGCGGCCATGGTGTCGGCATCGGCACCGATGTTGGAGGCCTGCACGAAGATCACCGGAATGGTGAGGTTCGGCAGCGCCGCCACACCCAGCCGCAGGTAGCAGACCAGCCCGGCGAAGAACAGGCCGATCGCCAGCAGGGTGATGCCGATCGGACGTTTGATGAAGGGCGCGGAAATGTTCATCCGTGCTTACCGGGCTGCTTGCAGCCGCGCGGCGGCACGCTGCTCGCGGCGGCGCGCGGCCCATTCGGAGAAGCGCTCGAAGTACAGGTAGATCACCGGCGTGGTGTACAGCGTGACCAGCTGCGAGAGCAGCAGACCGCCGACGATGGCCACGCCCAGCGGCCGCCGCAGCTCCGAGCCGATGCCGCTGCCCAGTGCCAGCGGCAGCGCGCCGAGCATGGCCGCGGCGGTGGTCATCATGATCGGGCGGAAACGCAGCAGGCAGGCGCGGCGGATCGCGTCGTAGGCATTGGCGCCGGCGCGCTGCGCGTCCAGCGCGAAGTCGATCATCATGATCGCGTTCTTCTTGACGATGCCGATCAGCAGGATGATGCCGACGATGCCGTCCACCGACAGGCTCATGCCGCACAGGTACAGCGCCAGCAGCGCGCCAACGCCGGCCGGCGGCAGCGTGGAGATGATCGTCAGCGGGTGGATCCAGCTTTCATACAGCACGCCCAGCACGATGTAGATCACCGCGATGGCCGCCAGCAGCAACAGCACCACGTCGGTCTGGCTGCTGGAGAACTCCGCGGCGGTGCCGACGAATTGCGCCTGCATCTGCGGCGGCAGCTGCAGCCCGGCCACCGCCTTGTTAATCGCGTCCACGCCTTCGGACAGCGAGTAGCCCGGCGCCAGGTTGAACGCGATCGTCGCCGAGGGCAGCTGCTGCTGGTGGCTGACGATCAGCGGCGCGGTGCCGGGCACGGCGCTGGCGATGGCCGACAGCGGAATGCTGCCGCCGCCGCCCAGGGCGATGCCGGTATTGCTGTTGCCGATGCCGGTGGCGGTGGAGGAGTTGCTCGAACTGACCTGGCCCAGGGTGGTGGCATTGCTGCCGGTCAGCGCGCCGCTGCCGTTGCTGCCGATCGCCAGCTGGTTCATCAGTGCATCGCTGGTGCGGAACTCCGGTGCCACTTCCAGCACCACGCGGTACTGGTTGAGCTGGGTGAAGATGGTCGAGATCTGGCGCTGGCCATAGGCGTCGTACAAGGTGTCGTCGATGGTCTGCATCGGCACGCCGTAGCGGGCGGCCTTGTCGCGGTCCACCTGCACGTGCAGGGCGCGGCCGTGGTTGGCCAGGTTGTTGTCGACATCGGCCAGCTGCGGCAGCCGGCGCAGCGCGTCGGTGACGCGTGCGGTCTGTTCGGCCAGCTCGGTGCTGTCCATGTCCGAGAGCGAGAACTGGTAGGCGGTGGCGGCCACGCGCGTATCCAGGGTCACGTCCTGCACCGGCTTGAGGTACAGCGCCACGCCGGGGATATGCGCGGCAGCGGCCTGCAGCCGCGGCAGGATCACGTCCAGCCCGTCACGATCACCTCGGTCCTTGAGCACGATGCTCAGCTGTCCCTGGTTGAGCGTGGGATTCATGGTGCCGGCACCGATATAGGCGGCCACGCCGGTGACGGCTTTGTCCTGCTGCAATGCCGCGGCCACCGCCTGGGTGCGTTGCTGCATCTGCTCGAAGGCCACGTTCTGGTCGGCGATCACCACCCCGGTGACCATGCCGGTGTCCTGGTCGGGCAGCAGGCCCTTGGGGATGGCCATGTACAGCAACACGGTCAACACCACCGAGCCCAGCGCGATGGTCAGGGTCAGCGGCTGATGACGCAGCACCCAGTCCAGGCTGCGCTCGTAGGCATGCACCAGCCGCGACCACGCGGTGATCCTGCCGCTTGCCGCCGCCCGTTCGTGGGCGTCATCGCCCTCGGGCAATGCGTCGGGCTTGAGCAGGTAGGCGCACATCATCGGGGTGAGCGTCAGCGAGATCAGCATCGAGATCGACACGGCGATCGTCAGCACCCAGGCGAACTCGTGGAACAGGCGGCCGGTAACGCCGGGCATCAGGATCAGCGGCAGGAACACCGCCACCAGCGACACGGTCAGCGACAGCACGGTGAAGCCGATTTCCCGTGAGCCGACTTCCGCCGCTTCCTGGCCGTCCTTGCCCTGCTCGATGTAGCGCACGATGTTCTCGATCATCACGATCGCATCGTCGACCACGAAACCGGTGGCCACGGTCAGCGCCATCAGCGAGAGGTTGTCCAGCGACATGCCGGCGAATGCCATCACCCCGAACGTGCCCAGCAGCGACAGCGGCACCGCCACCGACGGGATCACCGTGGCCCACAGCCGCCGCAGGAACACGAAGATCACCGCCACCACCAGACAGATGGTCAGGATCAGGGTGAACTGCACATCGTGCACCGAGGCGCGGATGGTGACGGTGCGGTCGGAGAACACATCCAGCGTCACATCGGCCGGCAGCATGGCCTGCAGGCTGGGCAGGATCTGGCGGATGTTCTCCACCGTCTTGACGATATTGGCGCCGGGCTGGCGCCGTACTTCCAGCAGCACCGCCGGCTGGCCGTCGGCCCACGCGGCAATCTGGTCGTTCTCCACCCCGTCCACCACCTTGGCCACGTCGCGCAGACGCACCGGGGCACCGTTCTGGTAGCGGATGATGATGTCGTTGTAGTCGGCCGCGTCGCTGAGCTGGTCGTTGGTGGACAGCGTGTAGCTCTGGGTCTTGCCGTTGAGCGAGCCCTTGGGCGCGTTGACATTGGCCTGGGTCAGCGCGCTGCGCAGGTCTTCCAGGGTCATGCCCATGTTGGCCAGCTGCGCCGGGTTGGCCTGGATGCGCACGGCCGGACGCACGTTGCCGGCGATCGACACCAGACCCACGCCGTCGATCTGCGACAGGCGCTGGGCCAGGATCGAGTCGGCCAGGTCGTTGACCTCGCGCAGCGGGCGCGTGTCCGAGGCCAGCTTGAGGGTGAGGATCGGCGCGTCGGCCGGATTCACCCGGTTGTAGACCGGCTGGTAGGGCAGCGAGCCGGGCAGGGTGGCCTGGCGGATCGCCGCCTGCACGTCCTGCGCGGCGGTGTCGATGTCGCGCTCCATCGAGAACTGCAGCACGATGCTGGACAACCCGGCCGAGGAGTCGGAGGTCATCATGTCCAGCCCGGAAATCTGTCCCAGCTGCCGCTCCAGCGGCGTGGTCACCAGCGAGGCCATCGTCTGCGCGCTGGCCCCCGGATACTGGGTGGTGACGACCAGGCTGGGCGCTTCGATCTCGGGCAGGGCGGCGACCGGCAGGCGCTGGTAGCCGAGGATGCCCAGCAGCATGAGCCCGATCATCAGCAGGGAGGTGGCGATCGGGCGCCGGATGAAAATAGTCGAAAAGCCCACGGTCGGTTCCTGGTGCGGGGGAGGGAGGGCGGGTGGCGGCCGGCGCGTCAGCGCGGCGGGCCACCCCGTCCACCACGGCCGCCCTTCTGGCTGGCGGCCTTGAGCTGTTCCTCGGTCGGCGCCGGCGGCGCCTGGCCCGGGGCCAGCGCGTTGACCTTGCTGCCTTCCTTCAGGCGGAACTGGCCTTCGGTCACCACCTTGTCGCCGGGCTGCAGCCCCTCGCTGATCACCACGTGGCTGTCATCGACCTGGCCACCCTGTACGACCGGGCGCAGGGTGACGGTGTTGTCGGGCTTGATCAGATAGACGAAATCTCCGGTGCTGCTGCGCTGCACAGCTTCGGCCGGCACCACCACCGCGCCGGGCAGCTCGCCCAGCTGCATGCGCACGTTGACGAACTGGCCCGGCCACAGCGTGCCATCGGCGTTGGGGAATTCGGCGCGCAGGCGGAACGTGCCGCTGCTGGCGCTGATCTGGTTGTCCACCACCCGCAACGTGCCGTCGGCGTTGACCACCGCGCTGCCCTCGCGGTCGAGCGTGGCGGTCGACAACGGGCCGTTGGCCTGCGCGCTGCGCACCGCGTCGAGCTGCTGCTCGGGCAGGTTGAACAGCACATAGGCCGGCTGCAGCTGGGTGACGGTGACGATGGCGCTGCCGGCACTGACCACGTTGCCCGGATCCACCGCGCGGATGCCGGTGACACCGCTGATCGGCGAGGTGATGCGGGTGTAGTCCAGCTGCACCTTGGCCTGGTCGGCTGAGGCCTGCGCGGCGGCGACCGCGGCCTGGTACTGGGCCACCTGGTTGCGCAGCGTGGTCAGGTCGGTCTGGGCGACGAACTGGCGGTACTCGGGCGAGCTGGAACGCTCGTAGTTGGACTGCGCGGTGGCCAGCAGGGCCTGGTTCTGGCGTTTGCTGGCCAGGGCCTGATCGTACTGGGCCTGGAAGGTGCGCGGATCGATCTGCGCCAGCAGCTCGCCCTTTTTCACCGGCTGGCCTTCGCGGAAGTTGACGCTCAGCAGCTCGCCGCCCACCTGCGGGCTGACGGTGACGGTGTTGTAGGCGCTCACCGTGCCCTGCGCGGTCACATACACCGGCACGTCCTTGCGCTCGGCGGTCACCGCGGTCACCGGCACCGGTGCGCTGTCGCGGCCACCGCCGTTGCCACCGCGCATGCCCATCGCCTGCCCGGCGGCGGGCTGCTTGCCTCCTCCCATCATCCGGTAGCCGATACCGGCCACCAGCAGCACTGCAATGACCAGCAGCACGATCTTCCAGAAACGCGACATGCAAAAACTCCTGAGGAACCGGTGGGGGAGGACAGCGGGCAAGCCGGAGAGGATAACGTCCGTACCGGCGGGTGGACCCATGACCGATGGGCTACGTGTACAGACCTGCGTACAGGGTGAACGTTCCAGCGCGGGCTTGGTTGACGCTCGTGTGCAGCGGATTTTTGACCTACATTCCGGTCTTCGAGGATTGTGCAAGGGGAAGCGTCGATGGCCCGCAAGACCGTACTGCTGTCCGCACTGCTGTGCGCCCTGTCACCGCTGGTGGCGCAGGCCCGGGACGCCCTGCGTCCGGAAGTGGCTGCTGCCGCCGCGCGGCTGCAGCGGCAGGTGGTGGACTGGCGGCGCGACTTCCATGCCCATCCGGAACTGTCCAATCGCGAAGTGCGTACCGCGGCCAAGGTCGCCGAGCGCCTGCGGGCGATGGGCCTGACCCCCAAGACCGGGGTGGCCGTGCATGGTGTCGTCGCCATCATCAAGGGCGGCCTGCCGGGCCCGAAGATCGCCCTGCGCGCCGATATGGACGCGTTGCCGGTCACCGAGCAGACCGGCCTGCCGTTCGCCTCCAAGGCCACCGCCGAGTACCGCGGCGAGCAGGTCGGGGTGATGCATGCCTGTGGCCATGACGCCCATACCTCGACCCTGCTCGGTGTGGCCGATGCGCTGGTGGCGATGCGCGACACGCTGCCCGGTGAAGTGATGCTGATCTTCCAGCCGGCCGAGGAAGGCGCACCGCCGCCCGAACAGGGTGGGGCCGACCTGATGCTGAAGGAGGGCCTGTTCAAGGACTTCACGCCGGAGGCGGTATTCGGCCTGCATGTGTTCTCCAGCGTGCAGGCGGGCCAGGTCGCGGTGCGCGGTGGCCCGCTGATGGCCGCCTCCGACCGCTTCGGCATCACCGTCAATGGCCGCCAGACGCATGGTTCGGCACCGTGGAACGGCATTGACCCCATCGTCGCCGCCTCCGATCTGATCGGCACCGCGCAGACCATCGTCAGCCGCCGCGCCAACCTCTCCAAGCAGCCGGCCGTGCTTACCTTCGGCGCGATCAAGGGTGGCATCCGCTACAACATCATTCCCGATTCGGTGGAAATGGTCGGCACCATCCGCACTTTTGATCCGGACATGCGCAAGCAGATCTTCGCCGACCTGCGCAATGTCGCCGAGCATACCGCCGCGGCCCATGGTGCAACTGCCGTCACCGAGATATATGAGAACGACGGCAACCCGGCCACGGTCAACGACCCGGCACTGACCGCACGCATGCTGCCCAGCCTGCAGGCGGTGGTGGGCAAGGACAACGTCTACGAACCGCCACTGCAGATGGGCTCGGAGGACTTCTCGCTGTATGCCCAACAGGTGCCGGCGATGTTCTTCTTCGTCGGTTCGACCGGTGCCGGCATCGACCCGGCCACCGCGCCCAGCAACCACTCGCCGAAGTTCCTGCTCGACGAGAAGGCGCTGGACGTGGGCCTGCGCGCATTGCTGCAGGTCTCGCTGGACTACCTCCACGGCGGCACCGGCCGTCGCTGATCCGGCAGCGCGCGGCGTGCCTTGCTGTGCTGGCGGCGCGCCGGGACAGGGGGCGCTGCGTTCGAGCCGGCGCCGGAGAAGCCCGTTGGGTCTGCGCCCGGGGCGTCATATAGCGGCCGGTCAAGCGCCAGCCCCTACAATTCCGCCCATGAATACCCCTGAAAATTCCAGTCTCGGCCGCGAGGTCGACTACCCCACCCGGTATGACGCCAGCCTGCTGTTCCCGATCCCGCGTGCCGCCGCGCGTGGCCAGATCGGTCTGCACGGCCCGGCCCTGCCGTTTATCGGCGAAGACCGCTGGCATGTGTATGAACTGGGTTGGCTGGATGCGCGCGGCAAGCCCTGCGTGGCCACCGCCACGCTGTGGGTGCCGGCCACCTCGCCGAATCTGATCGAGTCCAAATCGCTCAAGCTGTATCTGAACTCGCTCAACAGCGCCCGCTTCAACAGCGCCGAATCCCTGCGTGAACGCATCACCACCGATCTGTCGAGCTGCGCCGGCGCCGATGTGCGTGTCGAGTTCGGACTGCCGCCGGTTGCCGAAGCACCGGGGCAAAGTGTCGATCATCTGGACGTGGCCATCGACCGCTACGGCCCGCCGGACGAGTCTTTGCTGCTGGCCGATGCCGAGTGCATTGTCGAAGAGACGCTTACTTCAGCGCTGCTCAAGTCCAATTGCCCGGTGACCGGCCAGCCGGACTGGGCCAGCCTCAGCATCCGCTACCGTGGTCCGCGTATCGATCGCGAAGGGCTGCTGCGTTATCTGGTCAGCTACCGTGACCATGCCGAATTCCACGAACAGTGTGTGGAACGCATCTTCCTCGGCCTGATGCACCGCTGCGCTCCCCAGGCGTTGCACGTCGAAGCGCGCTACACCCGTCGCGGCGGCCTGGATATCAACCCGCGGCGGACCACCGCCGACGACGGGCTGTCCGCTGAAAACGCGTTCCGCGATGCCCGTCAATAATCGCTCCGTCAGCACCGCCGGTTTTTACACCCGCACGATGAAACCTTAACGGGTAGCGTGCAATGGTGGCCTCCAGTTACGAAGGAGTGACTTGGATGGGTACCGAGAAAAAGGCCGATTTTTCCGATGTCACCGCCACGGTCAGCAGTACGGAGCAGAGCGCGCCCAGGGCCGACTTCTCCGATGTGGCTGGAACGGTGGGCAGCACCGAACAGCGCGTTGGCGAACAGCATTACACCGTGCAGAAGGGCGACAGCCTTTCCCGGATCGCCAAAAACCTGCTGGGTGATGCCAATGCCTGGAAGCAGATCTTTGAAGCCAACAGCGATGTGCTGGACGACCCGGACAAGATTTTCCCGGGGCAGGTGTTGAAGATCCCGCCGCCCCAGCGCTGATCCGGCGCTCTACCTTGGTCTATTCCCCTGGTTTTTCTGGAGCCGATCCGATGAAGAAGACGTCACTGAGCAGTGTCCTGATGATGGCCGTGGTGGGTGCTGCGGCACTGGCCGGTTGCAAGAAGAAAGAAGAAACCGTCATGACGCCGGAACCGGCCCCCGCGCCGGCGCCGATGGCCGAACCGGCACCGCCTCCGGCGGCACCTGCGGTCAGCGTGACCTCGGTGACCGTGGGCAATACCGCGGCGGCGGACATGTCGGTGGCTCCGATGGCGATGCTCGCCCCCACCGACAAGATCATCGTCTCGGTGAAGACCAGCGGGACCGCCAGCAACGTGAATCTGGCGGCCAAGCTGATGTACCAGGATGGCCAGGTCGCCGGTGAGCAGAGCGCCGTGCTCAACACCACCGATACCGGCACGACCAATCTGGAATTCAGCAAGGCGAGCCCGTGGCCGGCTGGCAAGTACACCGCCGAAGTCATGGTCGACGGCAAGCCGGTTGGCATGCCACAGCAATTCGAAGTGAAGTAAGGAAAGCCGTTCCACGCCGACTCTCTCCCGGTCGTGGAATCGCATGGGCGCTGCCAACGGGCCGCGCCCTTTTTTATGGACGGCCCGGTGGTTGCGCAGTGGCCGGTGCTGTCCCCGGGTCAGGCGCAACGGTTGCAATTGTGACCGGCAATCCGTGCCGCGGCAGCGGGCGAGACGGCGCAAGGGCTGCGCGCAGGCGCCGGCCCCCGGGAGTTCCAGGCCCTACCTTTGCGTATGGCGCAATTTTGCCGGGACCGGCTTAAACCGCGACAATGCGGGGTGTTTTCCACCCGGTGCGCGTCGGGGTGACATCGCGGCTGGCCTCTGTGCCGATCCCTGCGTCTTGCCTCCATCGCCTGTGCCATTCCACGTTCTGCCTCCGTCAGCAAGAGAGTTCCTGCCCCCATGTCGAATACGCCGAAGATCATCTACACGCTCACCGACGAAGCGCCCTTCCTTGCGACCCAGTCGCTGCTGCCGATCGTCGATGCCTTTACCGCCACTGCCGGTATCACCGTCGAGACCCGTGACATCTCCCTGTCCGGCCGCATCCTGTCGCAGTTCCCGGATTTCCTGAAGGACGAGCAGAAGATCGGCGACGATCTGGCCGAACTGGGCGCACTGGCGACGAAGCCGGAAGCCAACATCATCAAGCTGCCGAACGTGTCCGCCTCGGTGCCGCAGCTCAAGGCCGCGATCAAGGAACTGCAGGACCAGGGCTACGTGCTGCCGAACTACCCGGACGCGCCCACCGACGAGGTCTCGCGCGACATCCAGGCGCGCTACGACAAGGTCAAGGGCAGTGCGGTCAATCCGGTGCTGCGCGAAGGCAATTCCGATCGCCGCGCGCCGCTGTCGGTGAAGAACTATGCCCGCAAGCATCCGCACCGCATGGGCGTGTGGTCGGCCGATTCCAAATCGCACGTGGCGCACATGGACGGCGGTGATTTCTACGGCAGCGAGAAGTCGGCCACCATCGCCAGCGCCGGCAGCCTGAAGATCGAGCTGGTCCAGAACGACGGCAAGACCGTCGTGCTGAAGGAAAAGACCGCGGTCAAGGCCGGCGAGATCGTCGACGCCGCGGTGATGTCGCGCCGCGCGCTGGCCAGCTTCATCGATGCGCAGGTGGCCGATGCCAAGGCGCAGGGCGTGCTGTTCTCGCTGCACCTGAAGGCGACGATGATGAAGGTCTCCGACCCGATCATGTTCGGTGTCGTGGTCGAGGAGTTCTACAAGGACGTGCTGGCCAAGCACGCCGCCGCATTGAAGGAAGTGGGCTTTGATGCCAACAACGGCATCGGCGATCTGTATGCGCGCCTGCCGCAGCTGCCTGAAGCCACCCGGGAAGCGATCAAGGCCGACATCGCTGCCGAGTACGCCAAGCGTCCGGCCGTGGCCATGGTCAACTCCGACAAGGGCATCACCAACTTGCATGTGCCGTCGGACGTGATCGTCGACGCCTCGATGCCGGCGATGATCCGCGACTCCGGCAAGATGTGGAACGCCGAAGGCAAGCTGCAGGACACCAAGGCGGTGATCCCTGACCGCTGCTACGCCGGTGTGTATCAGGCCGTGATCGAGGACTGCAAGGCGCATGGCGCCTTCGATCCGGCCACCATGGGCTCGGTGCCGAACGTCGGTCTGATGGCGCAGAAGGCCGAGGAATACGGCTCGCACGACAAGACTTTCCAGATCACCGCCGATGGCGTGGTCAAGGTCACCGACGAGGCCGGCAAGGTGGTGTTCGAGCATGCCGTGGAAGCCGGCGACATCTGGCGCATGTGCCAGACCAAGGACGCGCCGATCCAGGACTGGGTGAAGCTGGCCGTATCCCGCGCCCGCTTGAGCAATACCCCGGCCGTGTTCTGGCTCGACGCCAACCGTGCCCACGATGCGCAGGTCATCGCCAAGGTCGAGCAGTACCTGAAGGACCACGACACCAGCGGGCTGGATATTCGCATCCTCGACCCGGTGGCCGCCACGGCGTTGTCGCTGGAGCGCATCCGCAAGGGCCAGGACACCATCTCGGTGACCGGCAACGTGCTGCGCGACTACCTCACCGACCTGTTCCCGATCCTGGAGCTGGGCACCAGCGCCAAGATGCTGTCCATCGTGCCGCTGATGGCCGGTGGCGGCCTGTTCGAGACCGGTGCCGGTGGTTCGGCCCCGAAGCACGTCCAGCAGTTCGTTGAAGAGGATTACCTGCGCTGGGATTCGCTGGGCGAGTTCCTGGCCCTGGCCGCCTCGCTGGAGCATCTGGCCCAGCGCTACGACAACCCGGCCGCCGCGGTGCTGGCCAAGGCACTGGACCAGGCCAACGGCAAGTTCCTCGACAACGACCGCTCGCCGGGCCGCAAGCTGGGCACCATCGACAACCGTGGCAGCCACTTCTACCTGGCCATGTACTGGGCGCAGGCGCTGGCAGCGCAGAATGACGACGCCGCACTGAAGGCGAAGTTCGCCCCGCTGGCCGAGGCGCTGGCCGGCAACGAGCAGAAGATCGTCGACGAGCTGGTCGCCGTGCAGGGCAAGGCCGTGGACATCGGCGGCTACTACCGTCCGGACCTGGCCAAGGCCGGCCCGGCAATGCGTCCGAGCGCAACCTTCAATGCCGCTCTGGCGACACTGAAGGGCTGAGGGACCGGGGCCTGCGCGCACAGCGCGGGCCATCGGAAGCAGAAGGCCTGCATCGCACGATGCGGGCCTTTTTCATGCGTGGCGTGGTGCGCCGGTGCATGGAATTTCGCGGGACTGGGCTCGTGCCGGCGTGTTGGCGTATGGTCGCAGCACGGAACTGGATAAGCATGCGCATGAACAGGTTCGGCTGTCTCCACGGTTGCACCGCCTTCTTGCCTCAATGGCGGCCACAGGGATGAATGCATCTGCCGACCAGCACGGGCAGGCGCAGCGGCTGGCCGCGTGCATCGTGCGGGGATTCGAGGACTACCACTCGGGGTTTGCGCAGGTGACGCGCCGCGCGCGCGAGCGCTTCCAGGTGTGCGACTGGGCCGGCGCGCAGCGCGACGCGGTGGAGCGTATCGCGCTGTACGATCAATGCATCGCGCGCTGTCGACAGCAACTGGACGGCTTGCAGCAGGGGGCGTCGCCCTCGCACGCGCTGTGGGCAGAGGTGAAGACCGGCTTTGCCGCATTGATCGATACCCGTATCGACGGCGAGTTGTACAAGACCTTCTACAACACCCTGACCCGGCGCCTGTTCGCAACCCGCGGGGTGGAGGACAGCATCGAGTTCATGGCGCTGGATATCGAGCCCTCCGATGCGATCACCCATCCGGTGGCGCGGCATGTGTATGCGGTATCGGAAAACCGCCCGGCCGAGGCGTTCTCGCGGCTGCTGGGCGACTATGCCTTCGAGGTTCCCTACCGTCATCAACTGCGCTGTGCGGCCGCCATCGCGGTGCGCTTGCAGGACGATCTGGCCCATTGGGGCGCCCATCCGGTGCGTGCGATCGAGCTGCTGGAAACCGTGTTCTACCGCGAGCGCCGTGCCTATCTGGTCGGTCGGGTGTTCGGCGAGCACCGTTTCTCGCCGTGTGTGATTGCCCTGGTCAATGAGGGCGACGGCATCCGCGTGGAGGCGGTGCTGAGCCGCCGGCGTGATGTGGCGCATCTGTTCGGGGTTTCGCGCAGCTACTTCCAGGCCGATCTGCCCACCGTGGCTGACGCGGTGGTGTTCCTGCGCAGCATCCTGCCGGGCAAACCGGTGGATGAGATCTACACCGTGCTGGGTCGGGCCAAGCAGGGCAAAACCGAGCGCTATCGCACCTTCTTCAGCCACTTCCAGCAACACCACAACGAGCTGCTGGTGCATGCCGAAGGCACGCCGGGCATGGTCATGTCGGTGTTCACGCTGCCCAGTTATCCGCTGGTGTTCAAGCTGATCCGCGACCGTTTCGCCTGGCCCAAGACCATGAGCCGGCAGGATGTGGAAGACAAGTACGCGCTGGTGTTCAACCTGGACCGCATCGGCCGTCTGCTGGATGCACAGCCTTATCGCCATCTGCGCTTCCCGCGACAGCGTTTCGCACCGGCGTTGTTGCAGGAGCTGGTGGATGAGTGCAGCCAGAGCGTGCACATCGATGGCGACGAGGTGGAGATTGCGCTTTGCTATGTGCAACGCCGGTTCCGGCCGTTGAATCTGTATCTGCGCGAGCAGGGGGCCTATGCGGCGCGCGCGGCCGCGCTGGATTACGCACAGGCGATCCGTGACATGGCCTGCAACAACATCTTCCCCGGCGACATGCTGCTGAAGAACTTCGGCGTATCGCGTCATGGCCGTGCGGTGTTCTACGACTACGACGAGCTGTGCCTGGTCACCGACTGCAACTTCCGCGCCTGGCCGGCGCCGCGCAATCACGAGGAGGCCCTGGCCAGCGAACCGTGGTTCCATGTCGCCGCCAATGATGTGTTCCCGGAGCGTTTTCCGCTGTTCATGGGTTTGCCCAAGGCGCTGCGGGAGCTGGTTGCTGAAGCGCACCGTGACCTGTTCGATCCGGCCTGGTGGCAGGGGCTGCAGACGCGCTTCAGGCGCGGGGAGTTTCCCGATACGCCGCCGTATCCGCGTGCGCTGCGGATCGCCTAGTTGCCGCGGCTACCCATCCGGGCTGTAATCGGCGCACAGCAACCTCAAGGGAGTGTGGTGATGAAGAACTGGTTCCGGGCGATGGGATTGGCCGGTGTCGTGCTGCTGGCGACGCCGCTGGTGGCCACGGCGGCGGGGTACGGGCCGGCCGCTGTGCGCGAGCAAGTGGAAAGCAGCATGCTGGTGCGGGGAGAAGTGCGGATCGAAACCGATGGAACGGTCTCGGCGGTAACGCTGCATCGTGAAGAGAAACTGCCCCGCGGGGTAGTGACGCTGGTACGCGAGGCGGCACTGCAGTGGCGCTTCGAGCCGATCGTGGTGGAGGGCGCCGTGGTCAAGGCCATCGCGCCGATGAGCCTGCGTGTTATTGCCCGCAAAGGGGAGGGCGACAGTTTTGAAGTCGCGCTGCGGGGGGTGAATTTCCAGCGCTTCGATTCCGAGGATCCGCAGAATGTCGCCAGTCTGGACATGCCGCCACCCCGCTATCCGGAGCAGGCGTGGCGCACCGGCGCATCCGGTGATGTCTACCTGCTGGTCAGGGTCGGGCGCAATGGCCAGGTGGAGGATGCGTTTGCCGAGCAGGTGAATCTTGGCTTCCTCAGCAGCGCTGCCGAGCAGCGGCGTTTCCGGGAGCTGTTTGCGCGCAATGCGGTGGCAGCGGCCAGGCGATGGACGTTCCGCACCCCGACCACGGGAGAAGCCGCATCGCAGCCGTATTGGAACATCCGCGTGCCGGTGAGTTACCGGCTGAGCACGGGAACGGTGCCGCGAGAGCATGAGGGGTACGGGCGGTGGAACAGCTACGTGGCCGGTCCGCGCGAATCCGCGCCATGGCGTGATGCTGCGCAGGAAGCCCACTTCTCGCCCGATACGCTGCCCGAAGGTGGCGTCTACATGGCCGATGCCAAGGGGCCGCGGCTGCTGACGCCACTGCACGGCGGTTGATTGCACGATCCGGTACTGTCCGGGGTACTTCCCTGCAGCGGGGGGTACCCGCATCAGCTCGCGCCCGCGTCACCCGGGCAAATGAAAAGCCCCGCTTTCGCGGGGCTTTTCAGTCGCGATCCCGGTGAAGGAATCAGCGCTTCATCGAACCGAAGAACTCGTCGTTGGACTTGGTGTTCTTCATCTTGTCCAGCAGGAATTCCATCGCCGCGATCTCGTCCATCGGATGCAGCAGCTTGCGCAGGATCCAGATCTTCTGCAGCAGCTCCGGTTCGATCAGCAGGTCTTCGCGGCGGGTGCCGGAACGGTTGATGTCGATGGCCGGGTACACGCGCTTTTCGGCGATACGGCGGTTCAGGTGCACTTCGCTGTTGCCGGTGCCCTTGAACTCCTCGTAGATCACCTCGTCCATCTTCGAGCCGGTTTCCACCAGCGCGGTGGCGATGATGGTCAGCGAACCGCCTTCCTCAACGTTGCGCGCCGCACCGAAGAACCGCTTCGGGCGGTGCAGGGCGTTGGCATCGACACCGCCGGTCAGCACCTTGCCGGAGCTGGGCACGACGTTGTTGTAGGCACGCGCCAGACGGGTGATCGAGTCCAGCAGGATCACCACGTCCTTCTTGTGCTCGACCAGGCGCTTGGCGCGCTCGATCACCATTTCGGCAACCTGCACGTGGCGCGCGGCCGGTTCGTCGAAGGTCGAGGAAACCACTTCGCCGCGCACCGTGCGCTGCATCTCGGTCACTTCTTCCGGGCGCTCATCCACCAGCAGCACGATCATGTGGACTTCGGGATGGTTGGTGGTGATGGCCGTGGCCACCTGCTGCATCAGCATCGTCTTGCCGGCTTTGGGCGGTGAAACGATCAGCGCACGCTGGCCCTTGCCCTGCGGCGCCATCAGATCGAGGATGCGGCCGGTGATGTCTTCCGAGGAACCGTTGCCACGCTCCAGGGTGAAGCGCTTGCGCGGGAACAGCGGGGTCAGGTTCTCGAACAGCACCTTGTTCTTCGAGGCTTCGATCGGCTCACCGTTGATGGTGTCCACGATGTTCAGCGCGAAGTAGCGTTCGCCATCTTTCGGAAAACGGATACGGCCGGAGATATGGTCGCCGGTACGCAGGTTGAAGCGGCGGATCTGGCTGGGCGAGATGTAGGTGTCGTCCGGACCGGCCAGGTAGCTGGCCTCGGCCGCACGCAGGAAGCCGAAGCCGTCGGGCAGGATTTCCAGCACCCCATCGGCGGCAACGCCTTCACCGTGACGGGTCAGCACCTTCAGCAGCGCGAAGATCACGTCCTGCTTGCGGGCGCGGGCCACGCCTTCGGAAATCTGCAGCTGCTCGGCCACTTCCAGCAGCTTGTGCGCCGGCATGCGCTTGAGATCGCTCAGCGAATAGACCGGGAAGCCTTCCGGCACGCTCGGCATCGAACGGGGCACGTAGACCTCATTGCCGCCGTCACCGGACATGCCGCCGTCATCGCGTGGACGGTTGCGGTCACGGTCGCGACGGTTGCGGAAGCGGTCACGGCGGTTGCCCTGACCCTGACCCTGCGCATTGTGCTGGCCCTGGCGCTGCTGGCCATCGCTGTTGCGCGGCTCGCCGCCATCGTCCTGCGGACCGCTGGATGCAGCAGCCTGTCCCTCATGGCTGCCAGAGCCGGTGGCCGGTGCGGATGATTCGCTGGCCTGAGCCTGAGCCGGCGGTGCGGCAGGCAAAGGCAATGCCGGCTGGGCCGGTGCGGAGGCTGCCGGAGCGCTGGTGTCGCTGGCTTCGACGGTCTTGGCAACGCGCGGCTTGCGCACGCGCTTCTCGACGGGCGCGTCGGTGCTCCCGGTTTCGGAAGGAGTGTTCTCGGACAAGTGCTTGATTCCTCTCGCTTGGATGTGCGAGCGCCCTGCGGGGCGGCGAACTGGTTGGGAAGGGTCCGGGCTAGAACCCGACCGGAGGGTGCGGCAAGCGAATGCTGCCGGATGTCGCGACACTAACACCGCCCAGTGTGGCGGTGCAAGATGCCGGGAAACCTTGTTGGGCCGGCATATGGCAGGCCCGGAGGGGCCGGCGGCGGACAGCCGCCGGACCTTGCCGCTTGATCAGCCCAGGGCCTTGTCGATCATCTGGCTCAGCTGGCCTTTGCCGACCGCGCCGATCTGGGTGGCCTGGATCTGGCCATCCTTGAACAGCAGCAGCATCGGGATCGAGCGCACGTGATACTTCACCGCGGTGGCGCGGTTCTCGTCCACGTTGACCTTGGCGATCTTCAGCTTGCCGTCGTAGGCATCAGCGAGCTCGTCCAGAACCGGGGAAATCATCTTGCACGGGCCGCACCATTCAGCCCAGAAATCCACCAGGACCGGTTCGCCGGATTGCAGGACGGCGGTGTCGAAGTCGGCATCGCCGACGTGTAAAACCTTATCGCTCACTTTGGAGTCTCCTGGTGCAATGCGACTACCCGTGCCGGGTTGGCCGTCGCATTGCGGTAAACTGGGGCATTCGCGTAGACATACAGGGCAGGGCCCAACGTCACGCGACCCGGCGCAGGGGCCGCAGTGTGCGACGGCACCCGAATCGATGCAAGCTGCCCGGCCACCTTGGCCGGCCGGCACAACAAAGACAGAATAATGAGCGACAAACCGCTGACCGATGTGACGTTTTCCTCCTTCGACCTGCAGCCCTCGCTGGTGGCAGGCCTTGAAGGAGCTGGCTTCACCCGCTGTACCCCGATCCAGGCGCTGACCCTGCCGGTGGCCTTGCCCGGCGGCGATGTGGCCGGCCAGGCGCAGACCGGCACCGGCAAGACGCTGGCCTTCCTGGTGGCGGTGTGCAACCGCCTGCTGACCCGTCCGGCGCTGGCCGACCGCAAGCCGGAAGACCCGCGCGCGCTGATCCTGGCGCCGACCCGTGAGCTGGCGATCCAGATCCACAAGGACGCGATGAAGTTCACCGCCGACACCGGGCTGCGCTTTGCGCTGGTCTACGGCGGGGTGGATTACGACAAGCAGCGCGAGCTGCTGCAGCAGGGCGTGGACGTGATCATCGCCACCCCCGGCCGCCTGATCGACTACGTCAAGCAGCACAAGGTGGTCTCGCTGCACGCCTGCGAGATCTGCGTGCTGGACGAAGCCGATCGCATGTTCGACCTGGGCTTCATCAAGGACATCCGCTTCCTGCTGCGGCGCATGCCCGAGCGCACCACGCGCCAGACCCTGCTGTTCAGCGCCACCTTGAGCCACCGTGTGCTGGAGCTGGCCTACGAGCACATGAACGAGCCGCAGAAGCTGGTGGTGGAGACCGAAAGCATCACCGCCGACCGCGTGCGCCAGCGCATCTACTTCCCGGCCGACGAGGAAAAGCTGCCGCTGCTGATCGGCCTGCTGTCGCGCAGTGAAGGCGCCCGCACCATGGTGTTCGTCAATACCAAGGTGTTTGTCGAGCGCGTCGCCCGTGCGCTGGAAAAAGCCGGTTACCGCGTCGGTGTGCTGTCCGGTGACGTGCCGCAGAAAAAGCGCGAAAGCCTGCTCAAGCGGTTCCAGGCCGGCCAGCTGGAAGTGCTGGTGGCCACCGATGTGGCCGCGCGCGGTCTGCATATCGATGGCATCAAGTACGTCTACAACTACGACCTGCCGTTCGACGCCGAAGACTACGTGCATCGCATCGGCCGCACCGCGCGTCTGGGCGAGGAGGGCGATGCGATCAGCTTCGCCTGCGAGCGCTATGCGATGGGTCTGCCGGACATCGAGGCCTATATCGAGCAGAAGATTCCGGTTGAAGCGGTGACCAGCGAGCTGATGACCGCGCTGCCGCGTCCGGAACGCGCGCCGCTGCCCGAAGGCGAGGCCGAGGAAAGCGTGGGTGCGATTTTCCGCGAGGCCCGCGAGCAGAAGGCGGCCGACGAGGCCCGTCGCGGTGGTCGTGATGGCAAGCCGGGGGGCAGCCGTGGTGCCGATGGCAAGCCGCGCCCACCGCGCAAGCCGCGCGTGGAGGGTGAGCACAAGGCGGTCGATGCCGCGCCCAGGCCGCCGCGTCCGGCCGCCGTGGAGGCGCCGTCGGCGGCCAACAGCCCGGCCGTCGAGGGTGAGCGCGCGCCGCGCAAGCGTCGCCGTCGCCGTCATGGCCGTCCGGTCGAAGGTGCCGAAGGCGCGACCACCACGGCGCCGCCGAGCAATGGTCCCACCCAGGTGCCGGCCAAGCCGATGCGCACGGCGGGCAACGAGGCCGATTCGTTCCTGACCCGGCTGGGCCGCAAGATCCGCCGCATGTTGTCGGGCAGCTGATCGCCGCGGTCTCCGCGCCGCCTCGCAGTGGGGCGGCGCACGCGGGCCGCGCTCCGGCATAATCGCCGCATGAGCGTCCTGCGTTTTGACAATGTCACTAAACACTATGCCGGTGGCCATCCGGCGCTGGTGGATGTCAGCTTCGAGGTGGCCGCCGGCGAAATGCTGTTCGTCACCGGGCATTCGGGGGCAGGCAAAAGCACCCTGCTCAAGCTGATCCACCTGAGCGAGCGCCCCACGCGCGGCGCGGTTTTGTTCGCTGAGCGCAATCTGCTGAAGGTGCGCGGCGGCAAGGTCGCCCTGCACCGGCGCCAGGTCGGCGCGGTCTATCAGGATCACCGCCTGCTGACCGACCGCAGCGTCGGCGAGAACGTCGCCTTGCCGTTGATCCTGCGCGGTGATCGTCGCGCCGATGCGGACAAGCGCGTGCGCTCGGTGCTGGAGCGGATGGGCCTGGGGCATCGCGAGAAGGCCCTGCCCACGCAGCTGTCGGCCGGTGAGCAACAGCGCGTGGGCATCGCCCGCGCGATCGTGGCCGAACCCAGGCTGCTGGTGGCCGATGAGCCGACCGGCAATCTGGATCCGGCACTGGCGGCGGAAATCATGACCTTGTTCGCCGAACTGCCGGCGCGTGGCACCAGCGTGCTGGTGGTCAGCCATGACCTGGCCCTGCTCAAACAGATGCGCAAGCGCGTGTTGATCCTCGATCACGGCCGTCTGGTCGATGACATTTCGCCGCAGGACCTGGCCGAATGAGCGTAAGTACCCCGAACAAGCCCGCCAACAGCGCAGTGGCCGCGCCCTCGCGGCTGGGGATCTGGATCAGCCATCACCTGCACAGTGTGGTGTTCAGCCTCGGCCGTGCACTGCGCAAGCCATGGGCGACCCTGCTGACGGTGGCGGTCATGGCGCTGGCATTGGCATTGCCGCTGGGCCTGTCCATCGCCCTGGACAACCTCAAGCATTTTTCCGGCAGCGTGCAGCAGTCGCGCGACATCAACCTGTTCCTGAAGCCGGATCTGGATGCAGCCGCCACGCAGGCCGTGGTGCAGTCGCTGCGCGGCAACGCCGATGTTGCGCAGGTGGTGGTGCGTTCGCCCGATGAAGGATTGGCCGAGCTGCGCCACAGCGCCGGGCTGGGCGAGGCGATCGATGCCTTGGGTGACAATCCGTTGCCGACCTTGCTGATCGTCACCCCCGCCCATGGCGATGATGCGGCGTTGGCCAAGTCACTGGAGGCGCTGCCGCAGGCCGATCTGGTCCAGCACGATGCGCTGTGGCGGCAACGGCTGGACGGCTGGCTGGGCTTCGGCGCGCGGCTGGTGCAGGTGCTGTCGCTGCTGCTCGGGCTGGGCGCGGCGCTGGTGGTCGGCAATACCGTGCGGCTGGATATCCAGGCCCGCCGCGAGGAGATCGGCGTGCTGCAGCTGCTCGGCGCCAGTGACGGCTTCATCCGCCGCCCGTTTGTCTATCTGGGCGCATGGTACGGACTGGGTGCCGGGCTGGTCGCGCTGGCGCTGATCGGCGTCTGCGGGCTGGCGCTGCGGCCGCCGCTGGCCGCGCTTTCTCAAAGTTATGGCAGCCCGTTCGTGCTGCATGGGCTGGATCTGTTCCATTCGGTGATGGTGCTGGTGGCGACGACGATCCTGGGTTGGCTGGGGGCATGGCTGGTGACCGGCCACTTCCTCAGGCAGACTCGCCCGACCGAGACCTGAGGCCCGCATGCGAGCGCAAGAACTTAAACATCTGATCAGTGACGCCCCGCGGGTGATGGTGGTCGATGGTTCCAAACTGGTCCGCCGGCTGATTTCCGATGTGCTCAAGCGTGAGCTGCCGGATGTGGATGTCATCGGCTGCGCGAGCATCGCCGAGGCCCGCGAGGCATTGGCCGCCGGCCCGGTGCATCTGGTCACCACGTCGCTGGCGTTGCCCGATGGCGATGGCCTGGCGTTGGCGCGCAGCGTGCGCGAAACCGCGGCGCAGGCGTATGTGCCGGTGATCGTGGTCTCCGGCGATGCCCAGCAGCATCTGGAGCAGCGCCGTTTCACCGAGTTCGTCACCGACTATTTCGACAAATCGCTGGGCCACGAGGCATTGGCGACCTTCATCCGCGGCTATGTGCAGCCTGAGCCGGTGCCCGGCGCCACTGTGCTGTACGTGGAAGACAGCCGGGTGGTGGCCGAGGCGACCAAGCGCATGCTCGAACGCCACGACCTGCAGGTGGTGCATGTGCTTACCGCCGAGGACGCGTTCTCGCTGCTGACGGCCGAATCGCTGGGCCGCACCGTGCGTCGCATCGACCTGGTGTTGACCGACGTCACCCTCAAGGGCGAGCTCAACGGGGGCGACGTGGTCGAGCGCATCCGCGTCGATTTCGGCTATGGCAAGCGCCGTCTGCCGGTGCTGGTGATGACCGGCGACAGCAATCCGCACAACCAGTCGGCGCTGCTGCAGTCCGGTGCCAATGATCTGGTGCAGAAACCGGTGGAAGAACGCCTGCTGGTGACCAAGGTGCTGTTCCAGCTGCGACTGGCACGGCTTTCCCAGCCGGTCGTGGTGCTGTGAGCGAAGCGGCATCTGCGCAGATCCAGCTTGAATCCAGCTGGAAGGCCAGGATCGGCGACTGGCTGCTGCGCCCGGACATGCGCGAGCTGGCCGTGTTCCTGCGCCAGCGCAAGTCCGCCGGCGCGCAGGTGTTTCCCCCCGGGCCGCGGATCTTCGCCGCGTTCGAGGCCACGCCGTTCGAGCAGGTTAAGGTGGTGGTGCTGGGCCAGGACCCGTATCACGGCTATGGCCAGGCCCATGGCCTGAGCTTTTCGGTGCCGCCGGGCGTGCCAGTGCCGCCCTCGCTGCTCAACATCTATAAAGAGATCGAGGCCGATCTGGGCATTCCGCGCCCGGACCACGGCTGTCTGTTGCCGTGGGCGCGCCAGGGCGTGCTGCTGCTCAACGCCGTGCTCACGGTGGAAGAGGGCAAGGCCGGCGCGCACCAGGGCCGCGGCTGGGAAGGATTCACCGATCACGTGGTGGATGTACTCAACCGCGAGCGCGAGGGGCTGGTATTCCTGCTGTGGGGCGCCTACGCCCAGCAGAAGGGCAAGGTCATCGACACCCGCCGCCACCGCGTGCTCAAGGCGCCGCACCCGTCGCCGTTGTCGGCGCATCGCGGCTTCCTCGGCTGCCGTCACTTCTCCCAGGCCAATGAGTACCTGCAGCGGCGCGGGCTGGGCCCGGTCGACTGGGGTCTGCCATCGCGCCAGGTGCTGGAAGCCGGGTTCACTGCTGTCTGAATCTCCTTGATGCCTGTCATATCGCGGTGGCGTTGGCTTTGCTACGGTAGGACCTGTTGGAGTGCTCCTGCGTCGCGGTCGCCCATTCAGCTTTTACTGTGAGTTCTGCGACAAAAACAGAACGCTGGAACTTTTTCTGTACTCAGCAGTCCAATAGTCCGACTGCTAAGATGAGGTCCTATGAGCCAGAACACCTCTACTGCCCTTGTGGCAAACAATCTCCCGATTCCCAGCGCGCTCGGTTCGCTGGACGCCTATATCGGTGCCGTGCACCAGATCCCGGTGCTGTCGGTCGATGACGAGCAGGAACTGGCGCGCCGTTTCCGTGACGAGCAGGATCTGGATGCGGCACGCGAGCTGGTGCATTCGCACCTGCGCTTTGTCGTGCATGTGGCCCGCGGCTACAACGGTTACGGCCTGCAGCTGGGCGACCTGATCCAGGAAGGCAATATCGGCCTGATGAAGGCCGTCAAGCGCTTCGACCCGGACATGGGCGTGCGTCTGGTGTCCTTCGCGGTGCACTGGATCCGCGCCGAGATGCACGAGTTCATCTTGAAGAACTGGCGCATCGTCAAGGTCGCCACCACCAAGGCGCAGCGCAAGCTGTTCTTCAACCTGCGCAGGTCCAAGACCCGCTTGGGCTGGATGAACGCGGCTGAAGTCAGCGCGGTGGCCAAGGACTTGAACGTGTCCGAGCGCGAAGTGATGGAAATGGAATCGCGCCTGTCCGGCCGTGACATCGGTTTTGATGCGCCGACGGACGAGTACAACGACCACGCGCCGCCGTCACCGGCCGCCTATCTGGTCGCCCGCGAGGAAGACCCGTCGCAGGCCTACGAGCGCGAGGACAGCGAAGACAACCAGATGCAGCTTTTGCGCGAAGGTCTGGCCAAGCTGGACCAGCGTTCGCGTGACATCATCGCCCGCCGCTGGCTCGATGCCGACAGCAAGGTGACGCTGCAGGAGCTGGCCGACGAGTACGGTGTGTCGGCAGAGCGTATCCGCCAGATCGAGGCCAATGCGCTGAAAAAGATGAAGGCACTGTTCGCCGCCTGATCGGTGCGGCCTGGGTGTGACAAGGCAAAGGCCCGGGATTCCGGGCCTTTGCCGTTTTGGCGGGGCTGTCCGCCAAGCGCCGATGGCAGCGGTTGCGAAGGCGCATCCGCGTGCAGCGGATCGCCGGCACGCGCGCCGGAGATCAGCTGCCGGGCGTTTCCCCGGCGCCGCTGTCGGCATCGCCGAAGATGATGCGGGCGCCGCGCTGGTAGCTCCAGTACGCCACCGCCCAGTTCAGCAGCACCACCAGCCGGTTGCGGAAGCCGATCAGGAACAACACGTGCGCGGCCAGCCAGAACCACCAGGCCAGCACGCCTGACAGCTGCAGCCGGCCCATGTGCACGATGGCGGCCATGCGCCCGATGGTGGCGAGGTTGCCGTGGTCGCGGTAACGGAAGGGCGGCGGTGCCGGTGCATCCCGCAGACGCGCCTTGATGACCGTGGCGAGGTGGTTGCCCATCTGCTTGGCCGCCGGTGCCACACCGGGAACCGGGCGGCCATCGTCCTGCTGCAACGCGGCCAGATCCCCGGCGACGAAGATCTCCGGATGGCCGGGGACGGTCAGGTCGGGCTGCACCAGCACGCGGCCGGCACGGTCCAGCGGCACGTCCAGGGTCCGCGCCAGCGGCGAGGCGGCCACGCCCGCGGCCCAGACCACGGTACGGGCGGGGATATGCCTGTCGCCCAGCTGGAAGCCGTGGGCATCGATCGCGCTGACCGCGGTGCCGGTGAGCACCTCCACGCCGAGTTTCTCCAGCTGTCGCCGCGCCTTGAGCGAGAGCACTTCCGGAAAGCTGGACAGCACCCGTGGCCCGGCTTCGACCAGCCGGACCTTGGCCGCGGCCGGGTCGATGTGGCGGAACTCGTTTTTCAGGGTGTGGCGGGCGATCTCGGCCAGGGTGCCCGCCAGCTCGACGCCGGTGGGGCCGCCGCCGACGATGGCGAAACTCAGCCAGGCGGCCTTGCGCGCCGGGTCCGGTTCGGCCTCGGCACGTTCGAAGGCCAGCAGCAGTTTGCGGCGCAGCGCCAGCGCGTCGTCGAGGGTCTTCAGTCCGGGCGCGTCGGCGGCCCATTCGTCATGGCCGAAGTAGGCGTGGGTGGCGCCGCAGGCCACGACCAGCAGGTCGTAGCCGATCCGGCTGCCATCGCCCAGCCGCACCTGTCGGGCCTGCCTGTCGATCGCCACCACCTCGCCCAGCCGGACCTCGGCATTGTGCTGGCGGCCCAGGATGTGGCGCAGCGGCGCGGCAATATCGGGGGCCGACAGTCCGGCGGTGGCCACCTGGTACAGCAGCGGCTGGAACAGGTGGTGGTTGCGGCGGTCGACTAGGGTGATCCGCAGCGGTGCACCGGCCAGCGCACGGGTGGCCCATAAACCGGCAAAGCCGCCGCCGATGACCACAAGATGGGGAACGCGCGACATGCAGGACTCCGGTCGGGGCCGGCGGACCGGGCGGGTAGGAACGACAGTCACTGCCGATCATCGCACTGATGGGGCGTGAACCGGCGATGGTCGATACTCGGGGCCGTCCATTGCCGTGGAGCAGCGCCGTGTCCGACCCTGAAAAGCGTATCGCCGTGTTGATCGATGCCGACAACGCGCCGGCATCGAAGATCGATGAAATCCTGGTCGAGGTGGCCGCGTTCGGTGTGGCCAATGTGCGCCGCGCCTATGGCGACTGGAAGAATCCGCGGCTCAAGGGCTGGGAGAGCGTGCTGCACGAGTTCGCGATCCGGCCGATCCAGCAGTTCGCCTATTCCAAGGGCAAGAACGCCTCAGATATGGCGATGGTGGTGGATGCGATGGACCTGCTGTACGCGCGCAACCTGGACGGCTTTGCCATCGTCTCCAGCGATGCCGACTTCACCCCGCTGGTGATGCGGCTGCTGACCGACGGGGTGAAGGTCTATGGTTTTGGCGAGCAGAAGACGCCGCTGGCCTTCGTCAACGCCTGTTCCAAGTTCACCTACCTGGAAGCGCTGGGCAATGACGAACCGGAGCCGGTGATCACCACGGCGCACACCGCGGCCGCGGCGCCGGCGGAGGCTGACGCCACCGGCGATCCGGCCCCGGCTGCACCGATCACGCCACGGCCGGGCAACGAGCTGCGCGGTGACAGCCGCCTGCTCAATCTGCTGCGCGGTGCGATCGATGCGGCCGCCGATGACCAGGGCTGGGCCAAGCTCAGCGCGGTGGGCAACCAGATCGCCAACCGCGCCTCGTTTGATTCGCGCAATTACGGCTACCGCAAGCTCAGTGATCTGCTGGCGGCGGTGGGCCTGTTCGAGCTGAAGAAGGAAGGCAAGACCAGCTCGGTGCGGGTGCTGCCGCGCAAGGGCGCGCGCTGAACGCCGGCATGAGGGAGCCGCTCACACCACGGGAGGGACACAGATGCTGAAAATCTGGGGACGGCGCAATTCCAGCAACGTGCGCAAGGTGCTGTGGTGTGCCGAGGAGATCGGCCTGCCCTATGAATCGATCGAGGTCGGCGGCGCCTTTGGCGGCACGCGTACGGCCGCATACCGGGCGATGAATCCCAACGGCCTGGTGCCGGTGATCGAGGATCACGGCCTGCCGCTGTGGGAATCGAACACCATCGTGCGCTATCTGGCCGCGCGCTATGCGTTGGGCAGCCTGTATCCGGAAGAGGTGGCCGAACGCGCGCAGAGCGAGAAGTGGATGGACTGGACCAGCTCGAGCTTCGCGGTGGCCTTCCGCGACCTGTTCTGGGGCGTGGTGCGTACCGCGCCGGCCGATCGCGATGAAGTGCGGATCGCCGCCGCGCTGCTGCGCTGTGGCGAGCTGCTGGCGCTGGCCGATGCCGAACTGTCACAGCGGCCATGGCTGTCGGGCGAGCGCTTCGCGATGGGCGATATCCCGCTGGGGGCCTTCGCCTATGCGTGGTTCCAGATGCCCATCCAGCGTCCGGAGCTGCCGCATCTGGCCGCCTGGTATGCGCGGCTGCAGCAGCGCCCGGCCTATCGGACCGCGGTGATGACGCCGCTGACGTAACCACCCGGGCGCACCGTATCGATCGGCACGCGGCAGGCGATCGGCAAAAAAAACAGCCGCGCTGGAGCCAGCGCGGCTGTCGGGTGTTGCAGGCCCCGCACCCGAAGGTACGGGAGCCGGGGCTTAGAACTTGAAGTTCAGGCCCAGGTACAGCTGGCGGCCGGTGTAGCTGTTGGACAGCAGGCGCGCCTTGGTGTCGTTGCCCAGGTGCACGCGCTGTTCGGACTTGGTGGCGTTCAGTACCGAGGCGGTCACCGTCAGGTCCTCGCGGATGTTGTAGGCCGCGTTGAGGTCCAGCTGGTCGTACGGCTCGGAGTAGGAGGTGAAGCCGTTGTTGAGGCCACCGACGATTTCACCACGGCGGTTGTACGAGGCACGCGCGAGGAACTTGCTGTTCTCGTAGAACACGGTGAAGTTGGCCTGGTTCTTGGCGCTGCCCACCAGCGGCGAGGAGCCGATGTTCTCGCCATCGATCTCCACCGAAGCCAGGTTGGTGTCGTTGTAGGTGTAGTTGGCCTGGAAGCCCAGACCGAAATCGAAGGTGTACTGGCCGTACGCTTCGATACCCTGCGAGACGCCATCACGGCCGTTGGCCTGGGTGGAGTAGTTCTGCACGGTCACCGTCTGGCCGTCGACCGACATCTGCAGGTCACGCACCACCGGCACGGTGAAGTTCTTCACATCCTTGCGGAACACGCCCAGACCGGCCACGGCGCCCGGCTGGAAGTACCACTCCACGCTCAGGTCGTACTGGATAGCTTCAAACGGATCCAGGCCCTTGTTGCTGCCCGAGCCGTACCAGCCCGGGTTCGGCGCGCCGCCGGCGACGCGACGGTCGTTGCTGTACTCCTCCGAGTAATAGGTCAGGCCGCCCGGGTAGGCGATGGAGGTGTAGCTCGGACGGGCGATGACCTTGGAGGCGGCGCCACGCAGCACCACGTTGTCGGTCATGTCCCAGGCGATGTTGAAGCTGGGCAGGATGTCGGTGTAGGTCTTGTCCAGCGAGGCCATCACGTAGCTCTTCTCGCGGGCCAGCGCGTCGGGCAGACGCACAAAACCGCTTTCGCAGGTGTGACCGACCAGGCCGGCGGCGGCCGGATCGGTACAGGCCATCGGCGCACCGCTGGCGTTGTCGGCGAAATAGTCGTTGAAACGCTCGACCGAATCGCTCGACTCGGCGTGCTGCTTGGTGCGGGCCACGCGCAGGCCGACGTTGCCGCGCAGGCGCTCGGTACGGAAGTTGGCTTGGAAGTAGCCGGAGTTGACCTTCTCTTCGACGTTGTAGACGAAGTCCGACTCGCGGCGGTTGTGCATGCCGCCGTACTTATTGTTCAGGTACTCGATGTAGGCCGGGTAGTTGATGCCCGGGAAGATGTTGGCGTCAAAACCACCGGCGATGTTGCCGATCGGCTTGGACAGGAAGAAGCCCGGCTGGGCGTCGCCGGCGGTCGGATCACAGCCCGCCTGGTAGCGGTTGTCGTCGTAGTTGCTCGGATCGGTACCCGGGCATACCCAGTAGGTGTTGCCGGTGTTGCGGTGGATCTTGCTGTCGCTGTACTTGGTGCCGAACTGGATCGAATCCAGCCAGCCGGCCTCGAACAGCTTGGTGAAGTCGGCCTGGAAGTGGTTCTGCTCCATGCTCGTCTGCATCCACGACGAATCGGTCGAGCCGGTGTCCATCTCGGCCACGCCCGCCATCAGCTGGTCCTGCAGGTCCGGAGAGAACTGCACCGACGGGGTGCCGGTGATGTCCCAGGAGGTGAACTGGTTGCCGGCCTGCCACTGGCCATCGACCTTGCGGCGCGGCTTGGCGGCGGTGCGGAAGCTCATCGACGGACCACCCTCGGACCAGGTGCGGCCGCCGCCGAAGCTGGCCTTCCACAGCGTGCTGATGTCCCAGTCGATGGACAGGTCGGCGGTCTGCGACAGCGCCTTCTCGCGGCTGTAGGTGCCGGTCAGCTGCGGGGTCGGCACGGTGCAGTCGTCCGGACCCCAGCCGCCGCCCGGCAGGCCGGCGGCCGCCGCCTGGTCTTCGCTGCAGATGTAGGTCTTGCCGGCCAGCTTCTCGTACTCGGCGCCGGTGACGATGGTGCCGCTCGGATCCAGGGTGAAGCCGTTGAGCAGGCGGCCGGTTTCCCAGTTGCCGTCACCGGCCACGCGCGCCAGGTTCCATTCCGGCACCTTGAGCATGTTCTGGGTGTAGTTGCCTTCCAGCTCGAAGCGGAAGTAGTTGGCGGTCATGGTGACGTTGTCGACAGGCTTGAACTGGAACGTCAGCTGGCCGCCGGTGCGCTCACGCTTCTCGTCCTTGACCGCGAAGTTGACCGAGGTCGGCATGAAGAAGCCGGAGTAGTGGCCGCCGTTCTGGTCATAGATGCCCGAGGCGCCCCAGAACTTGGAGGCATCCGGCAGCGGGTTGCCGTTGACGTCGACCGGCGGATGCTTGGTGGTGCCGCGCTGGTTCCAGACGAAGTCGTTGATGATGTTGCCGTTGGCATCGACACGGTCGCTGTACCACTGCCAGTCTTCGGTGCTGACTTCCATGCTGCGGTTGTTGCGGTTCTGCTTGGTCGCGCCGACCAGCACACCGAAACGCTCGTCATCGCTGTGCCAGGAGTACATCGCCGAGGCCTGCGGGTCGACGCCGCTGCTGGTATCGGAGGAGGTGTACTCGACCGAAGCGAAGCCGGAGTTGGCTTCCATGTCCAGCGGACGGCGGGTACGCAGGATCACCGTGCCGCCGATGCCGCCTTCGTCGATGCGGGCTTCCGGGGTCTTGTACAGCTCGGCGGCCGAGAGCATGTTCGACGGCAGCAGGGTGTAGTTGAACGAGCGCGAGGCTTCGTTGTTGGTTTCCGAGGAGGCGACGAAGTTGCCGTTGAGCTGGGTCAGGGTCAGGTCCGAGGCCAGGCCGCGCACGCTGACGTTCTTGCCCTCGCCACCGCTGCGGCTGATGATAACGCCCGGCACGCGCTGCAGCGCGTCGGCCACGTTCTTGTCCGGGAACTTGCCCACATCTTCGGCGGTGATCACTTCGACCACGGCGTTGGCGTCGCGCTTCTGCTCCAGGCTCTTCTCGATCGCGTAGCGGTAGCCGGTGACGGTGACGCTGTCGAGCGTGGTGGCATCGGCTGCGGCGTCCTGTGCGAACGCGCTGGCCGGCACCATGGCCACGGCAAACAGTGCGGTGGCGATCGCCGCGGACAATGCGTCGCGGCTGTGCAGCAGTGATTTGTGTTTCATGGCGCTCTCTCCCTCTCCTGGATTGAATTCGGTGTCTGTGTAAAGAATTTTTATCGATCTAAAATTTCGAGGGAAAACAGCGCGGTGAAGCCGCCGCGTTCGGCCCGGATGACGGTGGTGCCGGACGTGGCGGTTCCCTGAAATTTTTCGATCGGTAGTGACTTGTCGATTTGGATCGATCTAAACTATTGGTGGTAGATTTTTTAGCACAGCCCTTTGCTGTGTGCATGCTGCTGCGCAATAAGGCGGCAATGATCGTTGCCGCGCGGCGCGTTGTCCATTGCCGAAATGGCCGGGTCGGGGCGGAAATGCGCAAGCCCTGCCGGCCCGGGAATCGAAGCGCGCCGGACGGGCGCCGCCCCGCCCATCGTCGCGGCGGGGGCGGGGCCGGTCTGCGCCACGGCGCGGCGAGATGTTGCGCCGCAGAATGCAAATACGGGAATTGCGCGGTTTACTTGGATCGATCTAAATTCATCAGGGTCTGAATCTGGAGCGATGCAAACGCAGTCACGGCTGTCTGCGGCGGCACTGTTTCATGCTTGGTTTCCCTGTCTGATCAAACGTTGCTTGCTTTACAGGTTCGTGTGATGACGCTTTCCCAGTCCCGGTGATGCCGGTGTTGGGCAGTGCCGTTGCGGGCCTGATCCGTTTACTGATCCCGGCACTCTCTCCATCCCCCGATGGGTCGGGTATCAGCGGCCCGGTTCGCCGGGCCACCCTTTTTGCCGTACCGACATCGACCCACAGGATCCACACATGAGCCGATCGCCGCTTGCCCCCCTCGACCGTTCCGCCCGTCGCCGCGTTGCCGGTGTCGCCTGCCTGCTGGCGCTGTCGTTCGCGCCGCTGCTGCAGGCAGCGCCCACCGCGCTGGAACGCGAGGTCAACACTTTCATCGGCAGCAAGGATGACGGCAACACGTTCCCGGGCGCGTCGGCGCCGTTTGGTCTGATCCAGGTCAGCCCGATCGGCAGCCACTATTCCGGCTGGCGCTATGACGACGAGAAGATCCGCGGCTTCGGCCACTCGTTCATCTCCGGCGCCGGTTGCTGGGAGCAGGGCGGCCAGGTTTCCATGCTGCCGGTGACCGGCACGATCGGCCCCGGGGGCGATTTCGACACCGCCGATGCCAAGAGCTTTGACCACAGGAAATACGCCTCGACCTACAGCCACGACGGCGAGATCGGCCAGGCCGGCTACTACAAGGTCCGCCTGACCAGCTACGGCGGCATCGACGTGGAAACCACCGCGCGTACCCGCGCCGCCGCCGAGCGCTACACCTTCGCCGCCGGGCAGAAGGAAGGCCAGGTGCTGGTCAACGTCGGCCAGGCCAACGAGCGCCATTCGGTGATCGGCAGCGTGATCGATGTGGTCGGCGACCGCGTGGTGGAAGGCAAGCTGGTCACCAAGAGCTTCTGCGGCGGCCACCAGTACACCACCTGGTTCCGGGTCGAGTTCGATCGCCCGTTCAAGGCCCATGGCACCTGGGGCGAGGCCGGCGGCCTGCCCGGCGCGCGCCACAGCATGGAAGGCGAGGCCAAGCCCAATGGCGCGTGGCTGAGCTTCGATCTGGCCGACGGCCGCGCGGTCACCGCCACCACCGCGATCTCGCACGTCGATGCCGAAGGCGCGCGCAACAACCTGCGTGCCGATGGCATGCAGGGCGGCAAGCTGATCGGTTTCGACCGCATGCGCGAGATGTCGCAGCAGCAGTGGCGCCAGCAGCTTGCCGGGGTCAAGGTCGAAGGCGGCAGCCAGGACGACCGCACCGTGCTGTACACCGCGCTGTACCACGCGCTGCTGCAGCCGATGACCGGCAGCGATGCCGATGGCCGCTACCGTGGCTATGACGATGCGATCCACCGCGCCGACGGCTGGACCTACTACGAGTACTTCTCGCTGTGGGATACCTACCGTTCGCAGAACCAGTGGCTGGCGCTGACCCAGCCGCAGGTGGCCCGCGACATCGGCCGCACCGTGCTGGCGATCAACGAACAGGGCGGCTGGCTGCCGCGCTGGGGCTACGCCAACTTCGAAACCAACATCATGACCGGCGACCCGGTCACCCCGTTCCTGGTGGACCTGTGGCGCTTTGGTGCGCTCAAGGGCCGCGAGAACGAGGCGTGGGACGCGCTGCGCCGCAACGCCTTCGAGATGCCGCCGATCAATTCGCGCATGGCCGGCCGTTCGGGCAACGCCAGCTACCAGGCCGAGGGTTACGTGGCCTACGACCGCGCCTTCCCCTCCAAGGGTATGGACGTGGATCCGCACCACGGCGGCTCGGCGACGCTGGAATACGCGCTGGCCGACTGCTCGCTGGCGCACATGGCCGACCGTCTGGGCCATGACGCCGACGCGGCGCTGCTGCGCGAACGCGGGCGCAACTGGCGCAAGGTGTGGGATGCCACGGTGCGCGACGAGGAGACCGGTTTCAGCGGTTTCCCGCGCCCGCGTGGCGAGGACGGCAACTGGTACACGCCCTCCAACGGCCACTACAGCCCGCGCTCGCAGCACGGCTTCCATGAGGGCACCGGCTGGCAGTACCAGTGGCTGGCGCAGCAGGACGTGCCGGGTCTGGTCGAAGCGATGCATGGCCGCGAGCAGGCCGGCAAGCGCCTGGATGCGTTCTTCGCCTATGACGAACTGCTCAAGGCCCCGCTTACCGCCGCGCGCAAGGAATGGGTGGTCGGCCCCTACAGCTACTACAACCAGTTCCGCTACAACCCCAACAACGAGCCGGACCTGCATGCCCCGTGGATGTACACGCTGATCGGCCAGCCGTGGAAGACCGCCACCGTGGTGCGCGCCGCGCAGCAGCTGTTCACCAACGCGCCCAACGGCGTGACCGGCAATGACGACCTGGGCACGATGTCGGCGTGGTACCTGTTCAGCGCGCTGGGCCTGTACCCGGCGGTGCCGGGCAGCGGCGAGTTCCTGCTGCACACCCCGCGTTTCAGCAAGGCGCAGATCGCCCTGGGCAACGGCCGCACCCTGAACCTGCTGGCGCCGGGCGCCGATGGTCGCGCGCTGCAGTACATCCAGAGTGTGCATGTCGATGGCAAGCCGCAGCCGGCCGTGTGGCTGGACTGGGAGCGCCTGCAGCGCGGCGGCACGGTGACGTTCGAACTGGGCGCGCAGGCACCGGAACAGGGCTGGGGCACGGCCGTTTCCGACCTGCCGGTCTCGTTCTGCGCCGCACCGGGCAGTGTCCTGAAGTGAGCCGCCGGGGCGCCAGAACCGGAGGACAGGGCACGGCCGCGACAGGTCGTGTTCAGGATCCTATAGGCTTGGCGCTCCCTGCCACCCCCGCGGACACGATGAACGAATCTCCTTCCGGCGCCAGCAGCGGCGCCCGCAAAGCCGGCCAGCGCGCCGTCACCGTCACCGACATCGCCCAGGCGGTGGGGGTGTCGCGGGCGACGGTGTCGCTGGTGCTGCGTGGCAGTCCGCTGGTCAATGTGGACACCCGTGCCAAGGTGGAGGCCGAACTGCGCCGCCAGCGTTACGTCTACAACCGCACCGCGGCCAATCTGCGCCGGCGCACCTCGTCCTCGATCGCGCTGGTGATCAACGACCTGTCCAATCCGTTCTTCGCCGAGTTCGCCTCCGGGGTGGACGAGGCGCTGGGTGACAAGGGCTATGTGACCCTGCTGGGCAGCACCGGCGAATCGCCCAAACGGCAGCAGGCGGTGCTGAGCACGCTGATGGAACACACTCCGACCGGGCTGATCCTGTCCCCGGCCGAAGGCAGCGATACCGCCCAGCTGCAGCAGGTGCTGGGCGTCAATGCCAACGTGCTGCTGTTCAACCGCGAACTGCCCGGCGCCGCGTGGGATTTCCTCACCCTGGACAACCGGCAGGGCGCCTACCTGGCGACCCGCCATCTGATCGAACAAGGGCACCGCGACATCGCGTTTTTCGGTGGCCATGGCGCCTCCAGCTCCTGCGCCCAGCGCCGACTGGGCTACCAGCAGGCGCTGGCCGAAGCCGGATTGCCGGCGCGTCCGCACTGGCTGATCGAATCGGCACCGAACCGGCTGGAAGCGGCCGAACGCACCGGCGAGCTATTCGAAGGTGCGGACAAGCCCACGGCGGCGGTCTGCTACAACGACACCGTGGCGCTGGGGCTGATGCTGGGCCTGACCTCGCGCGGTATCCGTCCCGGTACCGATTTCGCGGTGACCGGTTTTGACGATATCTCCGAGGCGGCCGTGGCTGTGCCGCCGCTGACCACCTTGACTGCCGATCCGCGCGAACGTGGCCGCCAGGCCGCGGCGTTGCTGCTGCAGCGTCTGGACACCCCCGACGCGGCACCGATGCGCACCGTGGCCCCGGTGCAGCTGCGTGTGCGCGAAAGCAGCGCAGCGCGTTTGACCTGATCCCTTTCCTTTCCCGTCATCAACCCGCAGAGGCGCTTACCGCATGCCGATTCCATCAACACCGCTGCCGTCCAGGGCATCGTCCGCGCCCGTGGTCAACACGCGGATGGCCTTGTGGGTGGCCACCAGCATCTTCTTCATGTGGGGCTTTCTCACCTGCCTCAATGACATCCTGATCCCGCACCTGAAGGCGGTGTTCGAACTGAACTACGCCCGCGCGATGCTGGTGCAGTTCACCTTCTTCGGCGCGTACTTCCTGATGTCGCTCCCGGCCGGGCGTCTGGTCGCGCGGCTGGGCTACAAGCAGGGCATCGTCGCCGGTCTGGTGATCGCCGGGATCGGCGCGCTCGGCTTCTGGCCGGCGGCGGAACTGCGCATCTACGGCGCCTTCCTCGGCGCGCTGTTCGTGCTGGCCACCGGCATCACCGTGCTGCAGGTGGCGGCCAACCCGTATGTCGCGCTGCTCGGGCCCGAGCGCACCGCCTCCAGCCGGCTGACCCTGGCGCAGGCGCTGAACTCGCTGGGCACGGCGATCGCGCCGATCTTCGGTGGCCTGCTGATCCTGGGCAACACCGTCAAGAGCGCCGACGAGCTGGCCGTGCTGCCGCTGGCCGAACAGGTCGCCTACCGCACCGCCGAAGCACAATCGGTGCAGGGCCCGTACCTGGGCCTGGGCATCGCGCTGTTTGCCCTGGCGCTGTTCGTGTTCCTGTTCCGCCTGCCGGCATTGACCGAGAACAGCGAGCAGGCCGACAGCGCCCGCCACAGCTACGGCGATGCGCTGCGCCATCGCCACCTGCTGTTCGGCGTACTGGCGATCTTCTTCTACGTCGGCGCCGAAGTGTCCATCGGCAGCTTCCTGGTCAACTACCTGTCGCTGCCCAACATCGGCGGCTTCAGCGAACAGGAAGCCACCCACTACGTGTCGCTGTACTGGACCATGGCGATGGTCGGCCGCTTCGCCGGCTCGGCGCTGCTGGTGCGGTTCTCGCCGCGCAAACTGCTGGCCCTGTTCGCGCTGGTCAACGTGGGCCTGCTGGCCCTGACCATGGGCAGCCAGGGCAAGGTCGCGCTGTACTCGGTGGTGGCCACCGGCCTGTTCAACTCGATCATGTTCCCGACCATCTTCGCGCTCGGCATCGAGCGTCTGGGGCCGCTGACCAACAAGGCGTCCAGCCTGCTGATCATGGCCATCGTCGGTGGCGCGCTGGTGCCGTTCCTGCAGGGCCTGCTGGCCGACCGCATCGGCGTGCACCATTCCTTCGTATTGCCGTTGCTGTGCTACGGCTATGTCATTTTCTACGGCCTGGTCGGTTCCCGTTCCAGCGTCGGCAACAGCCAGGGAGGCTGAGGCCAGATGGGCAAGATTGTTTGTTTCGGCGAAATTTTGATCGATCTACTAGCGCAGCCGCCGGCCTCGCCGGAGACCCCGCGCGCGTTCCTGCAGTACGCCGGCGGCGCGCCGGCCAACGTCGCCGTGGCCGCGGCCCGGCTCGGCGCCCGCAGCCATTTCGCCGGCATGGTCGGGCGTGACATGTTTGGCGACTTCCTGGTCGGCAGCCTGGCCGAGGCCGGGGTGCAGACCGACTGCATCGTGCGTACCGACGCGGCCAAGACCGCGCTGGCGTTTGTCGCGCTGGACGCCCACGGCGAGCGCAGCTTCAGTTTCTACCGCCCCCCGGCGGCGGACCTGCTGTTCCGCAGCGAGCACTTCACCGCGGCCTGTTTCGACGACACCGCCTGTTTCCACGTCTGCTCCAACAGCCTGACCGAGCCGGCCATCGCCGCGGCGACCTTCGCCGGCATGGATCGCGCCCGCGCCGCCGGTGCGGTGGTCAGCCTGGATCTGAACCTGCGTCCGGCGCTGTGGCCGGCCGAGGTCGATCCGACCCCGTGGCTGTGGCAGGCGCTGGAACGCGCCGACCTGATCAAGCTCTCGCGCGAGGAGCTGGACTATCTGGCGCAGCCGCTCGGCGCCGATGGCGATGCGCAGGTGCTCTCGCGTCTGCTCGCCGCGCAGGCGCGCTGGGTGATCGTCACCGATGGCGCCGGCGCATTGCGCTGGTACACGCGCGAGGATCAGGGCGTGGTGCCGAGCTTCACCGTGAAGACGGTCGACACCACCGCGGCCGGTGACGCCTTTGTCGGCGGCGTGCTGTTCGGCCTGACCGAGCGTGGCGGGGCCGGCAGTGGCTTTGCCACGTTCTGCGCCGATGCCGACGCCATCACCGCCACCTTGCGCTTCGCCGCCGCGGTTGGCGCGCTGGCGGTCACCCGCAAGGGCGCCTTCGCCGCCATGCCTTCTCTGCAAGATGTGCAGCAGCTGCTGCAGCAACAGGACGCCCTCGCATGACCACCACGCCCGACTTCCGCTCCCCGGCCTTCCTGCGCGCGCATATCGCCGACACGATGGCCTTCTACCACCCGCGCTGCATCGATCCGCAGGGCGGCTTCTTCCACTACTTCCGTGACGACGGCAGCGTCTATGACGCCGGCCACCGCCACCTGGTCAGCAGCACCCGCTTCGTCTTCAACTACGCCATGGCCTACCGCGAGTACGGCAATGCCGAGTACCTGGAGGCGGTGAAGCACGGCGTGGATTACCTGCGCAACGTGCACCGCAATCCGGCCACCGGCGGCTACGCCTGGACGCTGCGCGATGGCGCCGTCGAGGACGACATGAACCACTGCTACGGCGTGGCCTTCGTGTTGCTGGCCTACAGCTGCGCGCTGAAGGCCGGGATCGAGCAGGGCCGCGAGTGGATGGACGAGACCTGGCAGCTGCTGGAGCGTCACTTCTGGGAACCGCAGCACGGCCTGTACCGCGACGAGGCCGACGCGAACTGGAACTTCACCGGCTACCGTGGCCAGAACGCCAACATGCACATGTGCGAGGCGATGCTGGCCGCGTTCGAGGCCAGTGGCGAACAGCGCTATCTGGATCGCGCGCTGCAGCTGGCCGACAACATGACCCGCAAGCAGGCCGCCAAGGCCGGCGGTCTGGTCTGGGAACACTACGACACCGACTGGAACATCGACTGGAACTACAACCTGGACAACCCCAAGCACCTGTTCCGTCCGTGGGGCTTCCAGCCCGGCCACCAGACCGAGTGGGCCAAGCTGCTGATGATCCTGGACCGTCATGTCGATGCCGACTGGCTGGTGCCCACCGCCGCGCACCTGTTCGACAACGCGGTGGCCTGTTCCTGGGACGAGGCACGCGGCGGCCTGTACTACGGCTTCGCGCCGGAGACCCGCCGCCAGCCGGGCATGGACGGCGCGCCGATCGGTGGCGACAGCTTCGTCTGCGACGACGACAAGTACTTCTGGGTGCAGGCCGAGTCGCTGGCCGCGGCCGCGCTGCTGGCCCAGGGCACCGGCGAGGCGCGCTACTGGCAGTGGTACGACAAGCTGTGGGCCTATTCGTGGGAGCACCTGGTCGATCACCAGTACGGCGCGTGGTTCCGCATCCTGGACGCGGACAACCGCAAATACAGCGACGAGAAGAGCCCGGCCGGCAAGACCGACTACCACACCATGGGCGCCTGCCACGAAGTGTTGAACGTGGTGCGCGAGGGCGCGCCGGGCTGATTTCCGGCGCGTACAGCACAACCAACGGAGGCAGCATGCAGCAGCGGTCGCATCAACATTTCCAAGCGGTAGCACCGCGACTGGGCTGGGTGCGGCGCGCACTGGCCGCCTGTCTGCTGTGCGGCCTGGCCGGCGCCGCGCTGGCCGCGCCGTTGCAGGCGCAATGGAGCTTCCGGCTGCTGCCGGGTGATGCGCAGCTGTCCGCGCATCCGGGTATGGAGACGTGGCGCGCGGCCACGGTGCCGGGCAGCGTGCATACCGATCTGCTCGCCAACGGTCTGATCGGCGATCCGTATGTGGGCGCGGCCGAGGCCGGGCTGCAGTGGATCGGGCTGGGCGACTGGGAATACCGGGCGCGCTTCGATGTGGACGCGGCCACGCTGGCGCGCCCGCATGCCGAGCTGCGTTTCGACGGTCTGGACACCTTTGCCGAGGTCCGCCTCAACGGCCAGCCGCTGCTGCAGGCCGACAACGCGCACCGCACCTGGCGCGCGCGGGTGGACGGGCAGCTGCGCGCCACCGGCAACGAGCTGCGTATCGTGTTCCGCTCGCCGATCCGCACGCTGCTGCCGCAGGTGCAGGCGATGGAGCACAAGATCGCCGGCAACTATCCCTCGCCCTACGGTGATGAGCCCAAGGACGCGATGGTCGGCAACTTCGTGCGCAAGCCGGCCTACCACTTCGGCTGGGACTGGGGCCCGCGCTATGTCACCGCCGGCGTCTGGCGGCAGGTGCATATCGACAGCTGGGATGACCAGCGCATCACCGATCTGGCGGTGCGCACCGATGCGCTGGACGCCGACCGCGCCGCGCTGAGTGTGCTGCTGCAGGTCGAACACAGCGCGGCGGCCGGCACGGTGCCGGTGGCGCTGGAGGTGCTCGACCCGGAGGGCAAACCGGTGGCGCAGCTCCGCCGCAAGGTCGCGCTGCAGCCGGGCAGCCGCACGCTGGAGCTGCCCATCGAGATCGCCCAGCCGCGGCGCTGGTGGCCGGTCGGCTATGGCGCGCAGGACCGCTACACGGTGACGGCGCGTATCGGCAGCGGTGCCGGCGAGGCGCTGTCTTCCAGCATCCGGACCGGTCTGCGTTCGGTGCAGCTGCAGCGTGACGAGGATGCCGACGGCGGCCAGGGCTTCGCCTTCGTGATCAATGGCGTGCCGGTGTTCGCCAAGGGCGTCAACGCCATTCCATTCGACGCGTTCCCGGCCCGGGTGACGCGCGAGCGCCTGCGCCGTGACCTGCAGAGCGCGCGCGACGCGAACATGAACATGGTCCGCAACTGGGGCGGCGGCTATTACGAGAGCGAGGACTTTTTCGATCTCGCCGACGAACTGGGCCTGCTGGTCTGGCAGGACTTCATGTTCGGTGGCGGCATGCAGCCCGGCTTCGATCCGGCGTTCCGCGCCAATGTGGTGGCCGAGGCGCGCGACAACATCCGCCGTCTGCGCCACCACCCCAGCATCGTGCTGTGGTGTGGCAACAACGAGGAAGAAACCGCGTGGAAGGACTGGGGCCACGGCAAGACCTTGAAGGAGGCCGACCCGGTGTTCGCCGATAAGGTCTGGCAGGGCTATGTGGAGCTGTTCGGCAACGACCTGCGCGCAGTGGTGGCCGAAGAAGGCCTGGGCGTGCCGTACTGGTCCAGCTCGCCGAGCAACGATCTGGATACCAAGGCCAACGATTCGCGGCGCGGTGACAAGCACTACTGGGACGTCTGGGGCGGGCCGGCGCTGCCGCCGACCGCCTACCTGAAGGAAACCCCGCGCTTCATGTCCGAATACGGGCTGCAGGCCTGGCCGCAGCAGTCCACGGTGGATGCCTTCGCCACGCGTGACGAGCAGCAGATCGACGGGCCGGTGATCCGCGCCCACCAGAAGTTCATGGCCGGCGAGGGCAACGCGCGCCTGCTGCATTACATCGCGATGGAATACGGCACGCCGCGCTCGTTCGCCGATTTCCTCTATCTGGGCCAGGCCATGCAGGCCGAGGGCATCGCGCTGGCCGCGCTGCACCACCGTGCCTCGCGCCCGTACACGATGGGCTCGCTGTACTGGCAGCTCAATGATGTGTGGCCCGGCGCGTCGTGGTCGAGCGTGGACTACTACGGCAACTGGAAGGCGCTGCATTTCCATGCGCGGCGGTTCTTCGCCGAGGTCGCGGTGGCGGCGCTGCGTGATGAGGGCACCACGTCGGTGAGCCTGCTCAACGATGGCCTGCAGCCGCTGCCGGCGCAGTGGCGGCTGCGCGTGCTCGATTTCGACGGCCGCGTGCTGCAGCAGCGCGAACAGGCGCTGACGCTGGCACCGCAGTCGGCGACCGCGGTAGCGCGGTTGAGCGATGCCGAACTGCTGCAGGGCGCCGACCCGCGCCGCAGCGTGGCGGCGTTCGAGCTCATGCGTGACGGGACGTTGCTAGCGCAGCGGCTGGTGTACTTCACCGCCGCCAAGGACCAGGCACTGGCGGCCGGTCAGCTGCAGACCGAGCTGCGTGCGGTGGGCGATCACCACGTGCTGCAGTTGCGCAGCGCCGGGCTGGTGCGGGGGATCTGGATCGGTTTCGATAGAAACGTGGCCAGCGTCGAGGACAACGCCTTCGACCTGCTGCCGGGCCAGAGCCGCGAGCTGGTGGTGCGCGGCGCCGCGGATCTGGCGACCCTGCGCAAGGCGCTGCAGGTGCGCACGCTGGGCGACACGCTCTAGCTCCTTCCGTCCCCCGACAGTCGCACCTGTTCCGGCCGGCCTGCACAGGGTCGGCCGGTGCTTTTTCAGTCTGTAGGCCGGGCAAGGCCAATGGCCGCACCCGGGAAACCTCGCCGTGCCGGCATCGACGACATCCCGGGTGCGCTTCGCTTACCCGGGCTACAACGCTGCCTATGCGCCGGCTGGTATTGTCCGGGGTGCCGGCGGACCGACGTCAGTAAAGATCCAGCGGGTCCACATCCAGCGACCAGCGCACGCGCCGCGCCTGCGGCAGGGCGTACACCTGCGCCATCAGCACATCGAGCAGGCCATGCAAGGGCCGCCGCTGTTCGGCTGACAGCAACAACTGCGTGCGCTGGAAACCGGCCCGGCGCGGCATCGGTGCCGGCATCGGTCCGAAGCGCTCGACCCCGTTGTCGGCCGCGATCAGGTTTCTTGCCGCGGTGAGAAAGTCGTTGGCCTGTTCGACCTGTTTGGCTTCGGCGCGCAGCAGCGCCAGATGCGCGAACGGCGGGAAGCCGGCGGCCTCGCGCTGCAGCAGCTCGGCTTCGGCGAAGGCGTGGTAGCCGCCGTTGACCAGCGTGTGCAGCAGCGCGTTGTCCGGGTGGTGGGTCTGCAGCCAGACCTCGCCGGGACGTTCGGCGCGGCCGGCGCGGCCGGCGACCTGGATCAGCTGCTGGGCCAGTTTCTCGCTGGCGCGGAAATCGGCCGAGAACAGCCCCTCGTCGATGCCCACCACCACCACCAGGGTGAGTTTGGGCAGATCGTGGCCCTTGGCCAGGATCTGTGTGCCGACCAGGATGCCGGGTTGATCGCCGAGCGTGGCCAGGGTCTGCTCCAGCGCATCGCGGCGCGCGGTGGTGCTGCGGTCGATGCGCAGCACCGGATGCTCGGGAAACAGCTGCAGCAGCCGTTCCTCCAGCCGCTCGGTACCGATGCCCTGGGGCTGCAGCGCCAGGCTGGCGCAATCCGGGCAGGCCAGCGGCACGGGCGCCCGCGCGCCGCAGTGATGGCATTGCAGGCGGCGGCCAGCGCCATGCACCGTCATCGGCGTGCTGTGCAGCGGTGTGCTGCAGCGCTTGCACGGCGCGGTCCAGCCGCAGTCGTGGCACAGCAGTACCGGCGCGTAACCGCGGCGGTTCTTGAACACCAGCACCTGGTTGCCGGCCTGCAGATGCTGGCCGATCCCGGCGATCACCTCCGGCGCCAATCCATCCTGCAGCGGGCGCTTGCGCACATCGAACACGCGCACGCCCGGCGGCTTGGCATCGCCGGCGCGCTGCTGCAGGCGCAGGTGGGTATAGCGGCCGCTGCGCGCGTTGTGCAGCGATTCCAGCGACGGCGTGGCGCTGCCCAGCACCACCGGCACCTCCAGCGCCTTGCCGCGGACCAGGGCGAAATCGCGGGCTTGGTAGCGGATGCCGTCCTGCTGCTTGTAGCTGCCGTCGTGCTCTTCGTCGATGACGATCAGCCCGGCCTGCGGCAGCGGGGTGAACACCGCCGAGCGGGTGCCGACGATCACCCGCGCCTCGCCGCGGCTGGCCGCCGCCCACACCCGCGCGCGCTCGTTGTCGTTCAGGCCCGAATGCAGCGCGTGCACGGGGATGCCCAGGCGGCTGCGGAAACGGTGCAGCGTCTGCGGGGTCAGGCCGATCTCCGGCACCAGCACCAGTGCCTGCTTGCCTTGCGCCAGGCACTGGGCGATGGCCTGCAGGTAGACCTCGGTCTTGCCACTGCCGGTCACCCCGTCCAGCAGGAACGGCTGGAAACCGTCGGCGGCGTTGATCGCCTCGATCGCCTCCTGCTGCTGGGCATTGGGGGTCGGGCCGGGCTGCGTGTTGGGCTGCGGGATCAGGGCCGCAACCTCGATCCGCTCGGCGAAGCCGCGCTTGAGCAAGGCCCGCGCGGCGCTGCGCCAGTCTTCCAGCTGGTCGTCGAGCAGGTCCTCGTTGACCGCGCCGGCCTGCAGCAGCGTGGCCAGCCGTTGCGGGCGGGTATCACGGCGCAGTGCGCCTAAGCCGGCGATGCCATCCTGGGTCAGCTGCCAGGCCCAGCCGTGGGTATCGGCCAGTGGTTCGCCGCGGCGCAGCGGCGCCGGCAGCGCGGTGGCGATCACCTCGCCCAGTGGCGCATGGGTGTAGCGCGCCAGCCAGTGCAGCGAGCGGGCCAGTTCCCCGGCCAGCAGCGGCGCCGGATCCAGCCACGCCAGTGCCGGGCGCAGGGCGGCCGGATCCTCGGCCTGGCCGACGCCCTCGACCACCCCGACCAGCTCGCGCGGACCGAACGGTACCCGCACCCGGCGGCCGACATCGCCGTCGGAGGGGACGGGACTGTTTTCCGGCGACAGGTAATCGAACAGTTGCGGCAGCGGCACCGGCAGGGCGATGCGCAGGGTAGGGCAGGCGGGCATGGGCCCAGTTTAGCCGTTGCCGGGCAGGGGGCCGGTTCTGTTCACTTGGGTGAAAGTGCTCCGGACCAATTCATAAATGGCACGTAAACACAGGCCGTACTTGGGGATTTCCGCTTATCCACATTTATTGTGGATAACTCTGTGGGTGAGCCGGGTGCTCCACGCGCTCAAGCCGATGGGTCAAGCCTTCCGCTTAACTTGGTCAAAAAATAGCCACATAAAATAGTCTTTAAAAATCAAATACTTGTTCGTGAAACAAAAGCTAAACCCGGTCCTGGCCCAGCCCGGGCGGGAAAATCACCGCAGCGTATTGACGCTGTGCACAAGTTGCGGCAGACCGGTCGGCGGCGGTGCTGCCGGCATGCTCGCCACGGCGGTGGCGCAGGTGCGCTGGGTATCATGCGCAGGATGATGGAGTTCACATGATGGCCGCACCCGCCCCCCTGGCCCCGGCCGCCGCCAATGCGCTGGCGGCGTTTTTGCGTGGCGTCGAGCGGCGTGCGCTGGTGGTGGCGCAATTGCAGGCCGGTGACGACGCCGTGGCCGCCCGCGCGGTGGCCGTGGCGATGCGTGCCTTTGCCGGCCATGCCGCCGATCTGCCCATGGTGGACTGGCCGGCGCGGTTCTGGGGATTGCTGTGCAGCACACCTCAGCTGCTGGCGCCGCCCGCGGGCGGGCAGTGGCCGGTGCCGCTGCGTCACCTCCAGCAGCTGGCCGCGGCCGACCGGCTGGCGCTGCTGCTGCGTATCGGTGCCGGGCTGGACGAGGCGATCGCCGCACCGGTGCTGGGAGTGTCGATCGAGGCCTACCGGCAGGCGCTGGCCGGGGCCTGCCCGCTCGATGCCGGCGGCTATCCCGATGCTGCCGGTTGGCGCGCGCTGGCCGAACAGGTCCAGACCCAGGTGCGCGACCTGGCAGCGGCCCGGGTGCTGCAGCTGGAACAGCTGCGCGAATCGCTGACCGGCGACGCGCCGGTGGCCAAACCGGCCGCCGCGACCGCTGCGCCGATGATCCGCCCGCGCGCGGCCACCGCGCGCAAGCCGCGTCCACGCTGGAGCTGGCGCACCTGGCTGCTGCTGTGTCTGCCGTTGCTGCTGCTGGTGGTGGTGGCGCTGTGGGCCTGGCGGGGTGGCCCGCGCGGCGCGGCGGCTGCGGCGCCGGCCGATGGCGTGTTGACCGACAACGGCCCGGTCCAGGTTGAAGCCCTGGACGATGACAGTACTCCGGCCCCGCCGGCGTCCGACGTTCCTGCCGCCGATGCGGCGATGCTGGCCGATCCGGAGCTGGCACTGGCCCGCGAGGCCGACTTCCATGCCTGGGTGGCTGCCGGCGGCCCGTTGCCGGTGGACGAATCGCAGCCGCAACCAAGCCGCCCGGAACCGGCCACCGCCGCCCTTGAGACGGTCGATGCGGAAAACTGAGCGAGTGCTGCTGGGCTGTCTGCTGTGGTTGCCGCTGGCCGTGGCCGCCGCGCCCCCGCCTGGCTTGCCTGGCCTGCCGCCGGCCGCACCACCGGCGCCAAGGACCGATCCGGCCGCCGGCTGGTCGGCGCTGGTCCCTGCGCAGCAGCGTGACCTGCGCGCGCGCTATGCCGCGTGGCGGGCGTTGCCGGAAAGCGAGCGCCAGCGCATCCGCCAGGCCGCCGCGCGCGTGGCCGCTTTGTCCGCCGCCGAGCGCGACGCCTTGCGCGCGCGTTTTGCCGGTCAGGACCAGTTGCATCGCGACGGCTGGCGGCTGGGCCCGCAACTGGGCGCGCTGTATCCCAAACTGCAGCCGCTGCTGGGCTACGTGCCGGCCGAGCAGCGTGAGCCGCTGCTCACCCTGTTGCGGCAGCTCGACCCCGAGCAGCTGGCGCAGCTGACCCTGATCGCCCAGCGCACCCCGCCGCAGGACCGCGCTGAACTGCGCGCGCAGCTGCTGGGGGTGTCGGCGGCCGGCCGCGGCGCGTGGTTGCGCGAGAAAGTCGGTCACTGAACCGGCCGGTGCGGCCCGCCAGTTGATCCGTTGTTCATGGCCCGGCGCCCCGGATTGCGGCCGGCGCATGTAAAATGCGCGGCTTCCGCGACCCGGCACCTGTGCGCTTTCCGCGCCGGCCGCAGTCCGCGTCTGTCCTGTTCCTTATGTCTACCGCCACCGCCACGCCGCGCTTCCTCAACGAAGTGCGGACGACCGGTCTGCTCGCGTTGCCGCTGGTTCTGGGCCATGTCTCGACCGGTCTGATCGCTTTCGTTGACAACACCATCGCCGGCCACCACGGCACCGACACCTTTGCCGCGGTCAGTATCGGTACCGCGCTGCTGTGGCTGCCGATGCTGGTGCCGATCGGCACCCTGATCTCGCTCACCGCCTCGGTCTCGCAGCTAAACGGTGCCGGCCGCGCGCGTGAAATCGGCCCGCTGTTCCGCCAGGCGCTGTGGCTGGGCGTGGGCCTGAGTGCGCTGATGTTCGTGTTCCTGAGCGGGGTGCCGGCGTTGCTGCCGGCGTTCGGGATTGCCGCGGATATCGTGCCCGGGGCCACCGGTTTCCTGCATGCCATCCGCTGGGGTGTGCCGGCATTGACGCTGTATTTCTGCATGCGCTACCTCAGTGAAGGCATGCATTGGACCTTGCCGACCATGCTGATCGGCTTCGGCGGCCTGCTGGTGCTGGGGCCACTGGGTTACGCGTTGTGCAACGGCAAGGCCGGCTTCCCGGAGCTGGGCGCCGCAGGCCTGGGCATCGCCTCGGCCGTGACCATGTGGGTGCAGGCGCTGGCCTTCGCCAGCTACCTGGCCCTGACCCGGCGGTTCGCACACCTTGGGCTGTTCACGCACTTCGAGCTGCCGCGCATGGCCGCGATCTGGGACCTGTTGCGTACCGGTCTGCCGATCGGCATCACCGTGTTGATGGAAGGCGGTCTGTTCATCATCACCGCGCTGCTGATCGGCCGCATCGGCGCCACCGAGGCCAGCGCCCACCAGATCGCGATCAACGTGGCGCAGCTGTGCTTCATGATTCCGATGGGGGTGGCCGAGGCCACCACGGTGCGGGTCGGCCATGCGGTGGGCAGCAATGATCCGCTGGGGGTGCGCCGGGCCACCTGGGCCGGCTACGCCATCGTGCTGGTGACCCAGCTGGTGTCGATCAGCGCCCTGCTGCTTGGCCATGACGCGGTGGTGGGCCTGTATACCGACGACCTGGCGGTGGCGGCCTTGGCGTCGACCTTGCTGCTGTATGCGGCAACGTTCCAGATCCCCGATGGCATCCAGGTGCTCTCGGCCGGCGCGCTGCGCGGCTTGAAGGACACCCGGGTGCCGATGTTCATCGCCATGTTCGCCTACTGGGGCGTGGGCATGCCGGTCGGTGCCGGCTTGGGCCTGGGTCTGGGCTGGGGTCCGCAGGGCATGTGGGTCGGCTTGATTATCGGTTTGACCGTGGCCGCGCTGCTGCTGGGCTGGCGGCTGCGGGTCAGCAGCCGGCGGCTGCTCGTCCGTGTGGCACCCTGACTTGAAGCCCATGCCCGGCGCCGCCGGTTGTGGGTATCCTGCTTTGCAACAAGCCCCTCTGGAGCGTTCATGAATCCCCCCCCGATTCCGCGTCGCAACCCCATCGCCAGCTTCTTCATCGGGCTGTGGGATGTGATGAATTTCACCCGCCGGTTGATCCTCAACCTGGTGTTCTTCGGTCTGCTGTTGCTGGTGCTGATGGTGTTCGTGGCGGCGCTGGGCATGAGCGCGTCTTCGGCCAAGGTCCTGCACGAACGCACCACGCTGGTGATCGCCCCCGAGGGCCGGCTGGTGGAGCAGTACAGCACCGATCCGGTCAGCCGCGCGCTGGGCAAGGCGCTGGGCGATACCGGCGCCGAGGAGATCCAGCTGCGTGACCTGATCCGCGGCATCGAGGCGGCCAGGGACGACAAGAAGATCGAGCGGGTGGTGCTGAATCTGGACAAGCTCCAGCCCAGCGGCTTCGCCTCGATGCGCGAGGTGGCCGCGGCGCTGCAGGAGCTGCGTGCGGCCAACAAGCAGGTGGTGGCCTTCAGCGAAAACCTGAACCAGTCGCAGTACCTGCTGGCCGCGCAGGCCGACGAGATCTATCTGGACCCGATGGGCGGGCTGCTGCTGGAAGGCCTGGGCCGCTACCGTCAGTACTTCCGCACCGGCCTGCAGGACAAGCTGGGCGTGGACGTGCACCTGTTCAAGGTCGGCCAGTTCAAGTCCGCCGCCGAGCCCTATGTGCTCGACGCCGCCTCGCCGCAGGCCAAGGAAGCGGACCTGTTCTGGATGAACGATGTGTGGCAGCGCTACCTGGGTGACATCGCCACCGCGCGCAAGCTTGACCCCGCACAGCTGGCCGCCGGCATCGACACCCTGCCCGAAGGTATCGCCGCGGCCGAGGGCGATCTGGCCCGGTTCGCCCTGCAGCAGAAGCTGGTGGACGGGCTGAAGACCCGCGAGGAAGTCGAGGCGCTGCTGACCGAGCGCGGGGTGGCCGACAGCGATGCCGACGGCGGCTATCGCCAGATCGCGCTGGCCGACTATCTGACCCAGATCGACGCCCTGCGCTCGCCGATGGATTCGCGTCCGCAGGTCGCGGTGATCGTGGCCGAAGGCGAGATCGCCGGCGGCGACCTGCCGGCCGGGCGCATCGGCGGGGTGTCGACCTCGGCGCTGCTGCGCGAGGCGCGCGACGATGAGGACGTCAAGGCGGTGGTGCTGCGGGTCGATTCACCCGGCGGTGAGGTGTTCGCCTCCGAGCAGATCCGCCGCGAAGTGGATGCGCTCAAGGCCGCCGGCAAGCCGGTGGTGGTGTCGATGGGCGATCTGGCCGCGTCCGGCGGCTACTGGATCAGCATGAATGCCGATCGCATCTATGCCGACGAATCCACCATCACCGGCTCGATCGGCATTTTCGGGATGATCCCGAACCTGACCCGCAGCCTGGACAAGATCGGCGTGCATACCGACGGCGTGGGCACCACCCGCTTCGCCGGCGCGTTCGACATCACCCGGCCGATGGACCCGGCGGTGGGCCAGGTGATCCAGTCGGTGATCAACAAGGGCTATGCCGACTTCACCGGCAAGGTCGCGCAGGCGCGCAACAAGAGCGTCGAAGCGGTGGACGAAGTGGCCCAGGGCCGCGTGTGGAGCGGGGCGCAGGCCAAGGAGCGTGGTCTGGTCGACGCCTTCGGTGGGCTCAAGGCCGCCGCGGCCGATGCCGCCACCCGCGCCAAGCTGGGCGAGTCCGGCAAGTACCGCGTGCGCTACATCGAAAAGGCCGCCACTCCGTTCGCGCAGTTCATGACCGGCTTTGCCGGCAGCCGCGCCGGGGCCTGGATGCTGGCCGATTCGGGTATCGCCAGGATGATGCTGGCCAAGCAGATGCCGGAGCTGGACACCCAGCTGCGCTTTGTCGAAGACGCGGTCAAAGACCGCAACGGTGCGCCGGTGAAGTCGCTGGCCTACTGCTTCTGCGGCCTGTGACCGGCCGCGCCTGATCCAACCGGGCCGCGCGGGCGGCCCCCCTGGATGACCCCAGACGCCGCCCTTTCCGGGCGGCGTTACGGTTTGCGGGTATCGGCGCCGGCCGCATCCAGCGCGGCGCGCTGCGCCTGGGCGGCCTCATCCACGGCGGTCTGTGCGGCCTTGGCCTGTTTCAGCGGCTTGGCGATGGCCTCGCGCAGCGCGGTGGCTTGCGGCTCGGGAGGGCGTTCGGTGTCCGGTGGCTGCGGCTTGCCACAGGCCGAAAGAGCCGCTGTCGCCAGCAGCAGGATCAGCGCGGGAAATTTCATGGGCCGGCTCCGTGGATGACAGCGGCTATCCTAGCGCTATCGCCCAGGCGCGCCGTTTGTGGCGCTGCAGCGGCAACCACGAGGAGAACAGGGTGAACCCGCAACGCTGGCGACTGGATGGACAAACTGCCCTGGTGACCGGCGCCAGTGCCGGCATCGGCCTGGCGATCGCGCGCGAGCTGCTGGGGCTGGGCGCCGACGTGCTGATCGTCGGCCGCGATGCCGATGCGCTGGAAACCGTGCGTGATGAACTGGCCGACACCTTTCCCGATCGCGAGATCCATGCGCTGGCGGCTGATGTTTCCAGCGACGAGGACCGCCACGAGATCCTGGACTGGGTCGAAGACCACAGCGACGGCCTGCACCTGCTGGTCAACAACGCCGGCGGCAACGTCACCCGCGCGGCCAACGACTATTCCGAACAGGAGTGGCGCGGCATCTTCGAGACCAACCTGTTCTCGGCCTTCGAGCTGTGCCGTTACGCGCATCCGCTGCTGACCCGGCACGCGTCTTCGGCCATCGTCAATGTCGGCAGCGTGTCGGGCATCACCCATGTGCGCAGCGGCGTGGTCTACGGCATGACCAAGGCCGCGCTGCAGCAGATGACCCGCAACCTGGCCTGCGAATGGGCCGAGGACGGCATCCGCGTGAACTCGGTGGCGCCGTGGTACATCCGCACCCGCCGCACCTCCGGGCCGCTGTCGGACCCGGACTACTACGAGGAGGTGATCGCGCGCACGCCGATGCGTCGGATCGGCGAACCGGAGGAGGTGGCCTCGGCGGTCGGCTTCCTGTGCCTGCCAGCGTCGAGCTATGTCACCGGCGAATGCATCGCGGTGGACGGCGGCTTCCTGCGTTACGGGTTCTGAGTCGCGCAGTCGCTGTTGTTGAGCAGTGACTGCAATCGCTGGTATTCCAAGCGCAGGGTTTCGGCCCGGGCCGAAGAGGCGAAACGCCATTCGGATTCGACATTATTCACGCGCTGGCGCCAGCGCTCGCATAGCAATGCCGGCGCGACCGGCGTGCAGGTATCGCGGATCACTTCGCAGGCATCACCGGCGGCGGTGCCCGGATTGCCGTCCAGCCCGGTGACCCGCAGGCTGATGCAATGCGCTGGCGGCTCGCCGGTTTCGCTCAGGTAGCTGTCACCTCCGCGGCTGCGGCACTGGAACAGCGCCGGCAGCGGAACCGGTGCCTTTACCGCCACGGGTGCCGGTACCGGCGACAGGGCGGCTTCGACCGCGGCTGGCGTTGCGGGAGCCGCAGCGGGCATCAGCCGTGGCAGCGCCGATACCGGCGCGGGCGGCGGTAGTGCCGGCGCCTCGGGCGCCTGCATCACCTTGCGGGTCTGCTGCATGCCCTTGGGGCACGGCATGTTCTGCACGGTCAGCGCGCCGCTGGCATCGGTGCAGCGGTAGAACACGACACCCGCGGCATGCAGGGGGCCGGCGGCCAGCAGCAATGCGCCCAGCAGCCAGCGCGTCATGCGCCGCCGCAATCCTGATCCAGCCGCGCCTCGATGCCGCGCTGCTCGCGCACCAGCTGCTGGCGCTCGCTCTGCAGGGCGCTGTTGTAGCGGCGGATCAGTTCCCAGCGGCGGTCTTTCAGGCGCGCGCAGACTTCCTGCGGCGGCAGCGCATGGCAGCGGTCGCGCACCAGGGTCGAACCCAGCGGCACGATCGCACCGCCCGGGTGGGGCCGGTGGTGCCCGCTGCCCGGCCTTGGCCCTGGACCTGGACCTGGACCTGGACCTGGACCTGGACCTGGCGGGCGCGGCCCATGTCCGGGATGCGGCATGCGGCCGAAGCCCCACACCGGCACCCAGCGTGGATTGCCCTCGTTGCTGTCGCTGGTGTAGCGCCCGCCCTCGGCGGTGACGCATTCGTACATCGGCTGCGGCGGCTGCACGGTAACCACCCGTACCTCGCGCTCGATGACCGGCGCAGGGGCGCGCTGGACGGGCTCTGCCGGCCGCGGCGGCGGGTCCTTGGGGCGTTGCATGTCCAGTACCTGCTGCTGGCGTGCGCCGCCGCAGGGGGCGTCCTGCAGCGACACCGCGCCGTTGGCAGCCACGCAGCGGTAGATGCGCACGTTGTCGGTCACCGCGGGCGGATCGGCCGCGCGGGCCATCGCGGCCGATGCGGTCAGGGCGCACAGCAGGAGCAGACGCGGGGACATGCCGCCATAGTGCCGCGTGGTGGCGCCGGCGCAAGCCCCGGGCACGGCGCGGTCAGTCGCGCAGCACCTGGCCGGTGGCGGCGACGCGGATGCGGGTAGGCTGGGCCAGGCCGCCGGTGGCGCCATCGAGCAGGCCATCGAGCTGGGCCAGCAGCGCCGGGTCCAGCTGTTCCCGGCTGCGGGCCGGCGGTGCACCGGCCAGGTTGGCGCTGGTGGACACCAGCGGCCCGCCCCAGGCGGTGCACAGCGCCTGCACCAGCGGGTGGGCACTGACCCGTACCGCGATGCCGGTGTGCTGCCCGGTGATCCAGCGCGGCGCACGTGCGCCGGCCGGGACGATCCAGGTGTTGGCGCCGGGCCAGCTGTCCAGCACCGCCTGGCGGCGCTCGCCGGCCAGGGCCTCCAGCCGCACCCAGCCCTCGAGCTGGGCCGGATCGGCGGCCACCAGGATCATGCCCTTCTGGACCGGGCGCTGCTTCAGCGCCAGCAGCTTCAGCACCGCCATCTCGTTGGCCGGATCGCAGCCCAGGCCCCAGACCGCTTCGGTCGGGTAGGCGATCACCCCACCGGCCTGCAATGCCGGGACGACGGTTTCCAGATCCAGTTCAATCATGCTCAGCACCGTTGGACGCGCCGCGCGGGACTGCGCGGGCGCTTGCGAGGGGGCCGCAGACAACAAGGCCGCCCATGGGCGGCCTCATGCGGAACAGCGATTATCCGCCTGCCGCGCGGGCAGGGGAAATCCCGGTCAGAACGGCGGGGCGTCGTCGACGGCCGTCGCCTTCACCGTCTTCTTGGCGACGGTTTTCTTGGTGGCTTTCTTGGCCGCGGTCTTCTTGGTGGCGGCTTTTTTGCTCGCCGCCTTCTTGGCCGGGGCCTTCTTTGCGGCGGTCTTCTTCGGCGCCGCCTCCTTCTTCACCGCGGTCTTCTTGGCGGCGGTCTTCTTGCCGAAGCCCTTGCGTACCGGCTTGCCGGTTTCGGCCATCAGCTGCTCGACCTCGGCCAGGGTCAGCGAGGCCGGCTCGCGGTCCTTGGGAATCTTGCCGTTAAGCTTGCCGTCGCTGATGTACGGGCCGAAACGGCCGTTGAGCACCTGGATCTCCGAGCCCTCGAACTCCTTGATGATGCGGTTGCGCGCGATCTCTTCCTTCTCCTCGATCAGGAAGATGGCGCGGGCCAGATCGATCTTGTACGGGTCGTCTTCCTTGGTCAGCGAGGCGTAGGTGCTGCCGCGCTTGGCGAACGGACCGAAGCGGCCGATGCCGACGGTGACTTCCTCGCCGTTGGCGTCGGCGCCCAGCTTGCGCGGCATGTCGAACAGCTTCAGCGCATCTTCCAGCGAGATCGAATAGATGCTCTGGCCCGGCTGCAGCGAGGCGAACTTGGGTTTGTCCTCGTCATCGACCGTGCCGATCTGCACCATCGGCCCGAACCGGCCGATACGCGCGCTGACTTCCTTGCCGCTGGCCGGGTCCACGCCCAGCACCCGGGCGCTGCCGGCGTCGGTGCGGTCCAGCGATTCGCTCTTGTCGCTGACCAGTTCCTTGAACGGGCCCCAGAAGCGCTCCATCAGCGGCACCCACTCCTCTTCGCCGCGCGACACCGCATCGAGCTCGTCCTCGAGCTTGGCGGTGAAGTCGTAGTCGACGTAGCGGGTGAAGTGGCTGGACAGGAACTTGCTGACCGCACGGCCGACGTCGGTCGGCTTGAAGCTGCGGCCTTCCATCTCGGTGTACTTGCGGAACAGCAGGGTCTGGATGATCGAGGCGTAGGTCGACGGACGGCCGATACCGTATTCCTCCAGCGCCTTGACCAGTGCCGCTTCGGTGAAACGCGGCGGCGGCTGGGTGAAGTGCTGGTCGGCGACGATGCGGTCCAGCGGCACGCGGTCGCCGGGCTTCATCGCCGGGAGCTTGCGGCCTTCGTCCTCGTCCTCGGCGTTCTTGCTGTCCTTGCCTTCCTCGTACACGGCCAGGAAGCCGGGCACCACCACGGTCGTGCCGCTGGCGCGGAACACGTGCTCGCTGCCGGCGGCCAGGTCGACGCTGACGGTGTTCAAGATGGCCGGAATCATCTGGCTGGCGACGGCGCGTTTCCAGATCAGCTCGTACAGCTTGCGCTCGTCGTCGGTCAGGTACTTGCCGACCTGCGCCGGAGTGCGCAACGCCGAGGTCGGGCGCACGGCTTCGTGGGCTTCCTGGGCGTTCTTGGATTTGGTGGTGTAGGTGTTGGGCTTGTCCGGCAACGAACGGGTGCCGTAGTCGCGGGCGATCACGTCGCGGATCTCGGCCAGCGCGTCCTGCGACAGGCTCACCGAGTCGGTACGCATATAGGAGATCAGGCCGACCGTGCCTTCATCGCCGATGGCCACGCCTTCATACAGCTTCTGCGCCACCTGCATGGTCTTGCGGGTGGTGAAGCCGAGCTTGCGCGAGGCTTCCTGCTGCAGCGTGGAGGTGGTGAACGGCGCGGCCGGGCGGCGCTTGCGCTCCTTGCTGGCCACGTCGGTGACGTGCAGCGCGCCCTGCGCGGCCTGCTGGATGCGCAGCCGCGCGGCTTCGGCGGTATCACCGTCGGTGACGGTGAACTGCTCGAACTTCTGTCCGTCCAGCTTGACCAGGCGGGCGTTGAAGGGCTGCGAGGGATGCGCGCAGGCCGCTTCGATACTCCAGTACTCGCGGGCGATGAAGGCTTCGATCTCCTCCTCGCGCTCGACGATCATGCGCAGCGCCGGGCTCTGCACCCGGCCGGCGGACAGCCCGCGCTGCACCTTGCGCCACAGCACCGGGGAGAGGTTGAAGCCGACCAGGTAATCCAGCGCGCGGCGCGCCTGCTGCGCATCGACCAGATCGCCGGCGATGGCGCGCGGCTGGGTCATGGCCTCCTTGATCGCCCGCGGGGTGATCTCGGTGAACACCACCCGCTGCATCGGCTTGCCTTCGGCCAGCCCGCGCTCTTTCAGGATCTCGGCGATATGCCAGCTGATCGCCTCGCCCTCGCGATCCGGGTCGGTCGCCAGGAAGATGTCGTCGGCGCCCTTGGCGGCCTTGGCGATGGCTTCCACGTGCTTCTGGTTCTTTTCGATCAGGTCGTAGCGCATGGCAAAGCCGTTGTCCGGATCGACCGCGCCCTCTTTGGGAACCAGGTCCCGCACATGCCCATACGAGGCCAGGACGGTGAAGTCCTTGCCGAGGTATTTGTTGATCGTCTTGGCCTTGGCCGGCGATTCGACGATGAGCAGGTGCTTGGGCATATCAGTACTTTCTTGGGGGGAGAGCGCCCCTGATCGGGGGCGCTAGGGTGGCGCAATCGCCTGCGTTAGTGAAGCGCTGCGGCCGTTCTGGATAGATTGACGCCCGGGCAGGGGCCCGGGCGTTCAGCTTTCTTCCTTATTAGAGGAATCATGCCGGACCGGCCGCTGTCAAGCGCGCCGGCGGCACGGACCTCAACTGAACTGGCTGGCGGCGATGCCGATCATGGCCAGCAGGGCGACGATAACGACCGCTATCAGCAGCCCGAAAATCGCCAGGATCACGATGGTGACGGTGCCCAGGCCGCGCTGCTGCCATTCCGGATGCTCGGTGAAGGCCCATTTGTCGACCACCAGGGTGTCGCAGATCATGTCGTGCAGACCCTGCTTGCGCTCGGTGAAGGCGGCCATCACAAAGCCGATGCCCAGGATCAGGCCGCTGAGCATGGCCGCGAAGTAGCGGCCGATACCACGGGCGATGCTGATGCGCGCGCCGTCCGTGCGCACCACCTTGATGCCCACGGCCATCTTGCCCAGCGTGGCCTTGCCGGCCGAGGCGTGGAAGCCGGCGTAATAGGCGGCAGCCAGGGCGATGGACAGTACATTGGTCAGCAGCTGGATCATGATGAAACCGGCGCCCATCGCGTCGCTGCCACCGCCGATGCCGGCCATGCCCAGGCCCAGCACCATGCCGATGACCATCGCGATCACGCCGCCGACCATGCCCACGATCACGCTGTCGATGCAGTAGGCGGCCACCCGCTTCCAGAAGCCGGCGTAGACCACTTCGCCGCCGCCAACCACCGTGCCATCGCCCGGCGAGATGCTGGCCGGTGCGGTGTAGGGGGAATGGGTCTCGTCGGCTTTCTGCAGGGAAATCGGCGTGGCGGCGGTGCCGTTTTCGATGGCCACGTAGTCCGCCCGCAGGTCGATACCGGGGCTGGCCTTTTCGATCAGCTGCAGCTCCTCGGCCATGGCCGACAGGGGCTGCCACTGGTCCATGCCTTCACGCCAGACCAGCGTGGACAGGTCCAGTTCGTTCTGGCGGAATTTTCCGCGCAGGATCCCGGCCTCCACCGGACCGTGCCTCTCGCGCTGCGCATCGGCGTAATACCACTGGCTCATCGTGTTCCCCCCGTAAATGAATGGTGTGTCTCAGCTGCGGCAGTGTAGCGGCAGAAACCTGTCGTCCACGTCCGAGCTGCACTGCCATGTCTGGGCGCCGGTGTCGTAGTCCAGCCACAGTGCCTTGCCATCGAGCTGCGGACTACCGGGCTCCCGCAACTGCGCTTCCAGCCCGCAATGGCCGTTGTCGAAGCGGCCGATGCGCACGCTGGCGATGGCGTCCTGGGCATAGCTGCCGGGCGTCCGGAAACCCTCATCGTCGTTCACCGGGCAACGCCCGTTGTGCTGCACGAAATCGCTGATTTCAATCTTCAGTGGCGCCAGTTGCCCCAGGGCCAGGCTGGCTTTGGCACGCAGCGTGTAGGACTGGTACGCAGGCAGCGCGATGGCGGCAAGGATGCCGACGATCGCCACCAGAATGACACCGCCCACCGCGGCGATGATGCCGGCGATGGCGCAGCCGGACAGGCCCGGCTTGACTGCCGGGGCGGGCGCGCTTCCCGCCGGTGGCTGCTGAAGCGGTGGTGGCAACGGTGGGGCGGCTGTCGGCGCGGCGATCACATCGTGCAGGCCCAGTTCGGCGGCATAGCGCTGCAGCGGCTGCCAGTCGCCGGCACCTTCGCGCCACAGCAGCGTATCGGCCGCGATACGGCCGGAGCGGAACAGTTCGACGATGTTGTCATCGGTCAGCGGACCGCGCCGTTCGCGGTTGCCTTCGGCGTAGAACCACTGGCTCACGGGGATGTCCTCATGCGTCCTTGCAGGCCGCGCGGCTCAATGCAGGGGTTCGGGTTCGTCGATGAACATCTGGGTTTCCATCCAGGCGTAGGCCGCTTCGGCCCCGGGCTGGTTGAACAGCACCATCAGCACGACCCATTTGAGGTCGTCCAGGTCCAGTTCGTCCTGGTCCAGCGCCATTGCACGGTCCAGCACCAGCTCGCGCTGGTCTGCATCCAGGATCCGGTGATGCTCCAGGAACAGCAGGAAACCCCGGCAGTCCACGTCTAGCTTGTCCAGCTCGGGGCCATGGAACACGCGTACCGGCCAGTCGACCCGCGGCTGCGATACGGCCGGGCGCTGCTCGGCCAGGGCGTCGAGCCAGTCGAAGGCCTTGTTGATCTCGGTGGGGCTGAATCCGGCCTGGATCAGGCCGTGCTGCAGCGAATCGCGGTCCCGGATGAGATCGGCATCCTCGCTGAAATAGTGTTCAAACAGGTACAGCAGGACGTCCAGAATACTCTCTTTCATTGCCCCTCGGCCTGCGCCAGTGGCGCTGTGGAGGTGAAGGAACTTCAGGTGCGGGTGTAGCGGCCGTGCGCCGACGACACGCTTCCTTCCAGTTCCATGACCAGCAGCATGGAGGACAGGCTGGCGGCCGTCAATCCAGTGCGCTCGATCAGTGAATCCATACCGGTTGGGTCAAACCCCAGTGCATTCCACAATCGCTGGTAGTTGATGTCCGGCAGGTCGGGTGCCGGCGCAGAACCTGCCGGCGCCTCTGCAATGGGGGCCGCCAGGCGCATTTGCAAGCCGGCGGCCAGTTCCCCGGCCAGATTGGCCACGCCTTCGAGGATATCCTGTGGCTGTGTCACCAGAATGGCGCCGTCGCGGATCAGGCGGTGGCAGCCGGCGGCCATGGGATTGTGCAGCGAGCCGGGCAGGGCGAAGACCTCGCGCCCGGCCTCGCTGGCCAGGCGTGCGGTGATCAGTGCACCGGAGCGTTCGGCCGCCTCGATGACGACCGTGCCCAGGCTCAGCCCCGCCAGCAGCCGGTTGCGGGCCGGGAAATGGCCGGTCCGCGGCGGGGTGCCGGGCGGATATTCGCTGACCACGGCGCCGTGCTCGGCCACCTGCTGCTGCAACTGCCGATGATGGCGCGGGTAGCTGATGTCGGCGCCGGTGCCGATCACCGCAAACGTCTTGCCGTCGCAGGCCAACGCGGCACGGTGGGCGGCCGCGTCCACTCCGGCGGCCAGCCCGCTGGCGATGGTCAGGCCGGAGCTGGCCAGGGCCTGGGCGAAATCGCGCGCATGATCGCGCCCGCCGGCACTGGGGTTGCGGCTGCCGACGATGGCGATGGCCGGTTGCCACAGGGTGGTCGGGTCCCCATAGACAAACAGTGCCAGCGCCGGATGCGGACTGGCGCGCAGCAGTGGCGGGTAGTCGGGATCGTTGCAACCGAGCAGATGGTGGTGGGGCTGTCGCAGCCATGCCTGCGCGCGCATCAGGGTGTCGTGATCGGGATGGCCCAGTGACTGGCATTGGGCGGGTGTGCAGCCGGCCTCACGCCATGCGGCGGCACCGGCGGCCAGGGCTGCTTCGGCACTGCTGAAACGTGACAGCAGCGTGCGCCGCGGTCGATGGGGACCGCCGGCCAGCACCAGTCGCAACAGCGCTTCGGTAAACGGGGAAGGTGTGGCTTGGGAGGCATCGTCCATCGGCCGAGCCTGACGCGCAAACAGCGACGGCGCCCTCGGGCGCCGTCGCTTTGTCGCGTAGGGTTTTGCCGCTTACTGCGCGTCGGGGTGCTTGAGCTCGTAACCGACGCGGGCCTGCCGGGTGCCTTCCATCACCAGCGCGTAGCTGACCTTGTCGAAGGTGCGGAACACCATTGCGTGGGCGGCATATTCGTCCGGCAGCGAGACACGGCTGCCGCCGGCCTTGAGCGCATCGTCCGCGCGCGAGGTGGACTTGCTGCCTGTCACACGGTCGTTGATGTGACTGCCATTGCGCCAGATCGAGAACACCGTGCCATTGTCGATGCCATCACGCGCCCCGCCGGAGATGGCGATGACATCGCGTGGACCGCCGGAGGTGAAGGTGTCGGCCACTGCCAGCACGCGCAGATGGCCCGGCGCTGCGGCACTGGCCGGGGCGTGCGGAACGAACTGCAGGTCGTACGGGTTGGCCTGCACCGGCACGATGCGGTCACCGGCACGGACTTCGCGCCCGCTGTCTTCCAGCTTCAGGGTGGACGCCTGGACGCCGCCGCTGGCGACCTGGGTCAGTGTGCCAACGTTGACCTGGGCCAGTTCGTAGCCGAGGAACTCGCTGCGGTCGCCGGTGGCCACGTAGTTCTTCCACAGGTTGCCGCTGCCGGGAACAGTATCGCCGCGGGCGTCCAGATCGTCGGTGGGCTTGGGCTGGCCGAAGCGCACGGTCGGGCGGACCACCGCGTAGCGCTGGCCCGGCTGGGCGTCCTGCAGGCCCAGCACATAGGCGTTCTGGCCGGCGCTGGCGCGCAGGCGGTTTTCTTCCAGGCCGACGACGTAGGGCAGCTCCTTGAAGCTGTCCACAACGGTCAGGTTCTTCAGGAACGGCTCAACGTCTGCCAGCGGGATCGCGTTGATCGGTGCTTCCTGGCGCGGGCCTGGCTGGGCGGTGACGCGGTCCAGGTAGGCCAGGCTCAGCACGTCGCCCGGATAGATCAGGTGCGGATTCTTGACCTGCGGGTTGGCCTGCCAGATTTCCGGCCAAAGCCACGGCTTTGTCAGGAAACGTGCAGAGATGTCCCACAGCGTGTCGCCCTTCTTCACCACATAGGTGTCAGGGTGCGCGCCGTTCATATCCACGGCGACGGCGTACGTCGTGACGGTCAGCAGCGCCACGGCGGCGACCGTACGGAATTGTTTCAACATGGTTGCGATCTGCCTGATTCCCCAACAGGTTGCGGCACTATAGTGCAGAAACGGGGGCGCCGGGCAAGCGCAGGCGTTAGAATTGAGACATCTTGCCGAATTGATGCGGCATCCCCATATCCGGTATCACCATGGCCCTTCTGCCCATTCTCGAATTCCCCGATCCGCGGCTGCGTACCAAGGCGGCTCCCGTCGATGCTGCCGAAGTGACCACGCCGGTCTTCCAGCAGCTGCTCGATGACATGTTCCAGACCATGTACGAGGCGCCGGGCATCGGCCTGGCGGCCAGCCAGGTGGACGTGCACAAGCGCTTCATGGTCATCGACACCAGCGAGGAGCGCAACACGCCGATGGTGTTCATCAACCCGCAGATCGTCAGTGCCAGCGAAGGCGGTCGCGTCTACCAGGAAGGCTGCCTGTCAGTGCCCGGTATTTATGCCGACGTGACCCGCGCCGACAGCATCGTGGTGCGTTTTATCGACCGCGACGGCAAGCAGCAGGAGCTGGTCGCCGACGACCTGCTGGCCACCTGCATCCAGCACGAGATGGATCATCTGGACGGCAAGCTGTTCATCGATTACCTCTCGCCGCTCAAGCGCGAGATGGTGCGCAAGAAATTGGCCAAACAGCGCAAGCACGTGGCCTGAGTCCAGTGGTGACCCGGATGTGTCCGGGTTGCCCGTGGCGGGAGCCGTAGCCGGATCCCGCGATGCACGGCGCCGCCCTCCGGCGCCGTTGTTCTTTCCGGGAGTGGGATTGCCATGAGAATCGTTTTTGCCGGTACGCCGGAGTTCGCCGTCGCCTCGCTGGGAGCGGCCGCGCGCCAGCACGAAGTGGTGGCGGTCTACACCCAGCCCGACCGCCCGGCCGGCCGCGGCCGCGGGCTGATGCCCTCGCCGGTCAAGCTCGACGCCATCGCACGCGGGATCCCGGTGTTCCAGCCGGAAACCCTGAAAACCGCCGAAGCCCAGCAGCAGCTGCGCGCGCTGCAGCCGGATCTGATGGTCGTGGTCGCCTACGGGTTGATCCTGCCCAAGGCGGTGCTGGCCATTCCCACCCACGGCTGCTGGAACGTGCATGCCTCGCTGCTGCCGCGCTGGCGCGGTGCCGCGCCGATCCAGCGCGCGATCCAGGCCGGCGATGCCGAAACCGGCGTGTGCCTGATGCAGATGGAGGCCGGGCTGGACACCGGCCCGGTGCTGCTGCGCCAGCACACCCCGATCAACGACACCGATACCGGCGGCCAGCTGCATGACCGGCTGGCGCAGCTGGGCGCGCAGGTGCTGGCCGATGGCCTGGGCCTGCTGCGCGCCGGCCTCAAGCCGATCCCGCAGGTGCAGCCGGCCGAAGGCGTCACCTACGCGCACAAGCTGGACAAGGCCGAGGCCAGGCTGGACTGGGACCAGGACGCGCAAGCGCTGGCGCGCACGGTGCGCGCGTTCAATCCGTGGCCGATCGCCGAGGCCGTGCTGGCGGGTGAACGTGTGCGTATCCACGGCGCGGTGGCCATCGCCCACAACCACGGCAAGGCGCCGGGTACGGTGATCGGCGCGGCGCGTGAGGGTATCGACATCGCCTGCGGCCAGGGCGCGTTGCGCCTGCGCGTGGTGCAGCGCGAGGGCGGCAAGGCGATCACCGCGGCGGACTATCTCAACGCCCGTCGTGACCTGCGGATCGAGGGCTGAGCCGATGGCGGGTGCGACTTCCACGCCGTGGGGCAACAAGACCGCCACCGCGCAACCCGGGGTGCAGACCCGCGCGTTGGCGGCCAAGGTGCTGGCCGCGGTGATCGGCAAGGGCCGTTCGCTCAAGGCTGAGCTCGGCGCGGCGCTACCCAAGCTGGAGGACGGCCGCGACCGCGCCTTGCTGGAGGCGATCTGCTTTGCCGCATTGCGCCGGCGCACGGTCTACGACCAGGCGTTGCAGCAGTGGCTGCAGAAGCCGCTGGGCCCGCGCGATACGGATCTGCGCGCGGTGCTGATGGCCGGGTTCGCGCAGCTGGATGTGCTCCAGCTGCCGGCACACGCGGCGCTGTCGGCGACGGTGGACGCGGCGCGCGCTTTGGGGCGCGAGCGCCAGGCCGGGATGGTCAACGCGCTGCTGCGTCGCGCCCAGCGCGAGGGGTTTGCCGACGCGCGGGCCGAGGATGCGTGGCCATCGTGGCTGCTGGCCCGGGTCCGCGAGGACTGGCCGCAGCAGGCCGACATGATCCTCAACGAGAGCCTGCAGCCGGCACCGCTGTGGCTGCGCGTCAATGGCCAGCAGCACAGCCGTGAGGCCTATCTGGCGCTGCTGGAGGCGGCGGGCATCGAGGCGCTGGCCGAACCGTTGTCGGCCAACGCGGTGCGGCTGCCGGTCGCGGTGCCGGTGGCCAGCCTGCCCGGCTTCGCACAGGGGGCCGTATCGGTACAGGACCTGTCCGCGCAGCAGGTGGCCGATGCCTTGCGGCCGGCGGCAGGGGCGCGGGTGCTCGATGCCTGCGCCGCACCGGGCGGCAAGTCGGCGCATCTGCTGGAGCGTGATCCTGGCCTGCAGCTGCTGGCGCTGGATGTGGATGCGCGGCGGTTGTCGCGCATCGGCGAGACCTTCGCCCGCACCGGGGTCGGTGCCCGCGCGAAGATCCAGGCCGCCGACGCGGCCGATACCGCCGGCTGGTGGGACGGGCAGCCGTTCGATGCGGTACTGCTGGATGCGCCGTGCTCGGCCACCGGCATCATCCGCCGCCAGCCGGACGTGCTGCTGCACCGCCGGCCCGATGACATCACCGCGCTGGTGGCGCTGCAGGCGCGCCTGCTCGATGCGCTGTGGCCGGTGCTGCGCCCGGGCGGGGTGCTGCTGTATTCGACCTGCTCGATCCTGTGGCAGGAGAACCAGCAGCAGGTGGCCCGGTTCCTGGCGCGCACGCCCGATGCGCGGATCGAGGCGTTGCCGGAAGGCTTCGGCCATGAACGTGACGGCACCCGCCAGCGCCTGCCGGGCGAGCACGGCGGTGACGGTTTCTTCTATGCGCGGCTGGTGAAAACCGCCTTGACCTGAGGTCCCTATCATCGCCCTCCATGGGCGATGGGCGGGCACGGCGCGAATTCTGGTGGTTGGCGGTGACGGCCCTGCTGGTGCTCGGCGCCGGCATCGGCCTGCGTGACCCGTGGCCGTCGGACGAACCGCGCTTTGCCCTGGTCGCCAGACAGATGGTGGAAAGCGGCCAGTGGCTGTTTCCGCAGCGAGGCACCGAGTTGTATTCGGACAAGCCGCCGATGCTGATGTGGCTGCAGGCGGCCGTCTACCTGCTGGTGCGGGACTGGCGCATCGCCTTCTTGCTGCCGTCGCTGCTGGCCGCGCTGGCCACCCTGGCCTGCGTGTACGACCTCGGCCGGCGGCTGTGGACGCGTCGGGTCGGCCTGTATGCGGCGTGGCTGCTGCTGTTCACCGTGCAGTTCACCTTCCAGGCGCGCAAGGCGCAGATCGATCCGCTGCTGCTGTTCTTCATGACCCTGGCCAACTACGGCCTGCTGCGGCATCTGCTGCGCGGCCCGGACTGGCGAACGTGGATGCTGGGCTGGTTCGCCGCCGGGCTGGGCATGATCACCAAGGGTGTGGGCGTGCTGGCCTTGCTGGCGCTGCTGCCGGCGCTGTTTGCAGTCGTGCGCGGCTGGCAGGGCGTGGACCTGCACTGGCGCGATCGCCGCATCTGGCTCGGGCCGCTGGCGTTTGCCGGCGCGCTGGCGCTGTGGCTGGGGCCGCTGCTGGCGGGGGTGTGGCGCGCCGACGATCCGGCCCACTACCGCTACCTGCACGACATCCTGCTGCGACAGACCGCGGGGCGCTATCTGCATTCCTGGGATCACCACAATCCGCCCTGGTACCACCTGGGGGTGATGCTGACCTTGTGGTTGCCGGCGGCACTGGCCCTGCCATGGGCGCTGCCGGCGTGGCGGCGCCGGCTGCGGCGCGGTGATCCGCGCTACCTGCTGCTACTGGGCTGGTGGTTGCTGCTGGTGGTGTTCTTCTCCATTCCCAGCGGCAAGCGCGATGTCTACATCCTGCCGGCGCTGCCGATGTTCTGCCTGGCGCTGGCGCCGCTGTGGCCGGGCCTGTTGCGCCGGCGCGGCTTCCGCAGGTTGCTGCTGGGTTTCACCGCCGCGCTGGTGCTGCTGCTGTTGGGTGCCGGTGCCAGCGTGCTGTGGGGGTCGGACGCGGGCCGGCTGCAGGCGCTGATCGCCCGCCGTGCGCTGGCCGACGACGCGGTGCGGCGCCTGGGCTGGGTGCTGCTGGCCATGGGAATGTGGGGGGGCGGCGGGTTGTTGCTGGCCGCGCGGAAATGGCCGGCGCGGGTGCTGGCCGCGCTGCTGGCGTTGCTCTGGGTGCTGCAGGGGCTGCTGGTCAATCCCCTGCTCAACGACTCCAGCTCCGGCCGCGGCTTGATGCGCGAGGTCGGCCGACGGCTGGGGCCCGATGCGGAACTGGGACTGGTGGCGTGGAAGGAACAGAACCTGCTGCTGGCCGACCGGCCGGCGCGCACCTTCGGCTTCAAGCGGCCGTGGGAACAGCAGCTGCAGGCGGGCGTGGTGTGGCAGGCGCAGCGGCCGCAGCGGCGCTGGCTGCTGGTGCAGGAGAAGTCGCTGCTGGATTGCATTGTCCGTGGCCGCAGCCAGCGGGTGGGGACGCTCAGTGGACGCGCCTGGTGGCTGGTGCCGGCCACAGCGATCGAGGGCCGCTGCATCGCCACGCCAGCGCAGCGGGAGTGGGCGCGGCGCGACCAGGGACCGCCCTGAGGGGGCAGCCAGCGCGGGGCAGGCTGGCTATCATTGGCGGTTGGAACGGTTCCTCGGACGGGAATTGGTTCAGTGCCCAGGACCCAGTATCTGCCGATGGACCCGCATTTCCCCGTCACTGCCGATTCGATTTCCAGCCCGCCGGCCGCTCCGGCGCGCTGGCGGTTGCTGCACCGTACCGCGACGCTGGCGCTGTTCGCGTTGCCGGCGCTGGTGATCAGCACCCCGGCCAATCTGTTGCCGTTCGGTCTGCTGCTGCTGGCCAGTTCGATCGCCGGTGCCGATTACCTGTGGCGGGCCCGCCAACAGGCCGGGCGTGCCGGGCGGCTTCTGCTGGTGCTGGCGCTGGTGACTATCGCCCTGGGGCTGCTGTCCCTGTGGCAGTTCGACCATGCGCTCAAGGACGTGGACAACCGCTCGCGCTTTCTGGTGATGCCGTGGTCGGTGTTGTGGGTGTGTGCGCTGCGGCCGCCGATGCAGGCGCTGTGGTGGGGCGCGCTGGCGGGCCTGCTGGCCACCTTCGCGGTGGCCGGCTACCAGGTGCTCACCGGGCTGGAGCGGGCCGATGCCTGGACCAACGCCATCGTGCTGGCCGACACCGCGCTGGTGCTGATGGTGCTGCTGGTGTTCTGCCGTCCCCCGCAGCGCTGGGGACTGATCGCGCTGGGGATGGCCGCGGGCAGCGCGGTGATCCTGCTCAGTGGCAGCCGCGGGGTATGGCCGGCACTGCTGGTGCTGTTCGTGGCCATGGCGCTGTCGGTGCGCTGGAAAACGGGCCGTTTCCGCGTCGGTGCCCTGGCCGGGCTGGTGCTGGTGGCCGCAACGGTGGTGCTCAGCGTGCCGCAGTTGCGTGAACACACCCGGCTTGCTGAGCTCAGCAGCGACATGCAGCGGATCGGCCGGGGCGATGTGGATTCCTCCGCCGGGGCGCGGCTGGAGCGCCTGCAGGTGGCGTGGGATACCTTCCGCGAACTGCCGCTGACCGGGGTGGGGATCGGCCATTTCGACGATGCCATGCGGCGCCTTCCCCAATGCAGCTCGCAGGCCGATCAGGTGTTCCGTTGCCACCTCGGCCATGCGCACAACGATCTGGCCGAATGGGCGGCGACCCAGGGTGTGCCGGGCCTGTTGCTGCTGCTGTGCGTCTATGGCCTGCCGCTGGGCCTGTTCCTGCGCCTGCAGTTGGACAGCGAGGAGGACGGCTTTCGCGGGCCGGCGGCGGCCGGGGTGATGCTGGTGGTGAGCTACATCCTGTGCGGCATGACCCAGTCGATGTTCGCCCACCAGATCACCGCCAGCACCTACACCGCCCTGGTGGGCGTGCTGTGCGGGCTGGCACTGGTCGACAATGCCGCGCGCGGAAGCCAGGCACCAGTTCATCGCAAGGCAGCCAGCGGCTGACGCTTGAATAAGCCTGAACCCGGCGGCGTGACAGTCTGGGCCGTGGGCAGTGGCAGGCCCCGTGTTTGATCCGCGATCGCCCTCCGCACCGCGTCATCCGGAGGAGCCGGCAGGCGCGGTATACCGGCTGGGACTGCGCGCTTGCAGTGCGCTGTCCGGCGGGCCGATCCAGCGCCGGTTCCGCACGACTCAGAAGCGCGTGGATGCCGCAGCTTTGGCTTGGCCCGGAACCAGGTCCAGCGTCAGGCCGGCCGACAGCGCCGCCGCCCCCCATGCGGCCCATTTGATGGCGTGCCGTGGCCGTGACAGCAGGCTGTAGAACAGCGTGGCCGGCAATGCGACCAGCAGCAGTTTGGCCAGATGCCGCCGCGCCGCCGCCGCGCCGACATAACGGCGGATGGCGATCTGCCGTGACCTTGCATAGTGGAAACGCTTGATGAAGTCCGTGCGCACGCTGGGCGTGGAAGACGCGCCGCCGCGGTGGAATGCCCTGGCCGCAGGTTGCAGCAGGCACTGATAGCCGGCTTTGGCCATGCGCAGGCACAGGTCGTCGTCTTCGTAGTAGAGGAAAAAGATTTCGTCAAAGCCGCCGATCTGGTGGAACGCACGGGTCCGTACCAGCAGGCAGCAGCCATGGATCCACTCGGCGCTGACCAGCCGGTCCGGTACGCGGACGCGGCCCTTCGTCTCCGGCCGGAAGAAGGCATCGCGGTGGCACAGCTGCGGTGTGCCGTTGTCACGCCAGCTCTGCGGACCCACCAGCCCCGCCTGCGGAAACCGGGCCAGGCAATCGAGCAGGCACTGCACATCGGCCGGGGCGATGCTGCAGTCGGGGTTGAGCAGCAGCGCGAACGGGGTCTGGATCGCGGCCATCGCCTGGTTGTTGGCCGCGCCAAAGCCCGCATTGGTATGGCGCGTGATCAGCCGCGCGTGCGGGATCTTCTGGCCGACGCGCGCGGCGGTGTCATCGCCGCTGGCGTTGTCGACGATGACCACGTTCGGAAACCGGGCCAGTGTGCTGGCCATGGTTTCCACCAGCGGCGAGGAGTTGTAGGTGACGCAGACAACGGTCACCTCGGCAAGGGAGGGGGCGGACTTCATGGAATGGCTTGGGCAGGGCAATGGCGCGGCAGCAGCAGCGGCCGCTGCAGGGGTTGCCTGCGGGGGACAGGCAAGGGGGACGTACCGGCGTACGGAAACCGGTGCCGTGACAGCCCGTGTGTTTCCACCGCATGGGGGCGCCATTTTAACGGCCCGGGCCGGTGCCACCGGCCGGAGCGCCTGATGTTTTCCGGCTTGTTGCGCCGCGTTCAGGGTGCCTGGAGGGGCGTTCCGGCCGCGGCCCGGCAGATATGCCAGACCGTGGCTACAGCGGCTGCCCGTTGCACAGCAGCCACAGCATGATGGTCTTCTGGCGCACGTAGTTGGCGCTGACAAACGCCTCGATCAGCCCCGGCCAGCCATCCAGGAAGCCGCGCTTGACCACATAGCTGCGGAAGAAGCGCCAGGTGGGGGCGAGGATCAGTTTGCCCAGGGTCGCGCGCTTGCCACGGCTGAACTCGTGCTCGGCCATCATCCGCGCGTACTTCTGCTTCTTGTCCAGCAGTTGCAGGAAGTTGCGGTAGGGGTGGTGCAGCAGGTCGCCGCGGAGCAGGACTACCGGACCGTCCACGGTGACCGCCTCGTGGATCTCGCGCTCGCCACGCCAGCCGCCGTGGCGGCGGTCGAACAGGCGCAGCACGCGGTCCGGATAGGCGGTGCCGTGGCGCAGGAAACGGCCGAAATATTCCGAGCAGCGGGCGAAGCGGTAACCCCGGGCGCGCGTGAAGCCGGCATCGCGCTCGGCCTCGATGGCCGCGCGCAAGGCCGCATCCACCCGCTCGTCGGCATCCAGGCACAGCACCCAGTCATGTTCGGCCTGTTCGACGCAGAACGCCTTCTGGCTGCGGAAGCCGTCGAAGGCGCGCTGGATCACCCGTGCCCCGGCCGCTTCGGCGATGGCGACGGTGGCATCGGTGGAGAACGAGTCCACCACCACGATCTCGTCGCAGAACGCCAGCGACGCCAGACAGTCGCCGATCCGGTCGGCCTCATTGAAGGCGATGATGCAGGCCGACAGGCGTGGCCGCCGGGTCGATGAAGTGGGGGCTGGGCTGGGCATGCGACCGTTCGCGCGGGGAACCGGGGGCCAAGCCTAGCAGCGACGCCGGGTACTGGCGATGCGATAATTGACCGCCTCTGCCGCAATATCCAGGAGTTCTCCGCGTGCCACGCCACTATCTGCTGTACGGGTCCGAGCGCTACGCGCTGGCCATCCTCCGTCCGGTGCAGGCGGCGATCCGCGCGCGGGGCGACGAGGCGGCCTGGTTTTTCGACGGCCCCGGCGCGGAGGATCTGGCCGCCGATGAGACCCTGCTGAGCGTGGAGCAGGTGCGCGCGTGGAACCCGTATGCGGTGATCACCTCGTCCAACGCGGTGCCGCACTTCTTCCCCGGGGTGAAGGTGGAAACCTTCCACGGCTTCGATGCCGGCAAGCCGCGGCACATCTATATCCGCGGCTTCTTCGACCTGTACTGCACCACCGGCCCGCGTGACACCGCGGCGTTCTCGGCGCTGGCCGAGCAGATGGGGCATTTTTCGGTGGTGGAGACGGGTTTCCCGAAGATCGATCCGTTCATGAGCCAGCTGGCCGACGTGCCCGAGCCGGTGCGGCAGCCGCCGGTAATCCTGTACCACTCCACGTTCTCACCGTCGTGGAGCGCGGCCGGCATTCTCTACGACGAGATCAAGCGGCTGTCGCAGACCGGCGAGTGGCGCTGGGTCGTCACCTTCCATCCGAAGATGGATCCGGAAATGGTGGCCAAATACCGCGCGCTGGAAGGCCCGTACCTGCGCTTTGCCGATGACGACAACATCCTGGACCTGTTCCCGCAGGTGGACATGATGTGCTCGGACACCTCCTCGGCACTCAACGAGTTCCTGCTGACCTACAAGCCGGTGGTGACCTTCAAGAACCGCCGCCCGGGCCCGCAGCTGATCGACATCGACGATCCGGCGCAGTTCGAAGGGGCGATCCGCACCGCGCTGTCGCGGCCGCCGGAACTGATGGCCGCGGTGCGCCAGTTCGCCGACCAGCTGCACCCGTACCGTGATGGCCAATCCAGCGAGCGCATCCTCCAGGCGATCGATGCGTTTGTCGCCAAGGGCGCGCGCAACCGCAAGCCCAAGCCGTTGAACCTGTGGCGCAAGCTCAAGATCCGCAAGCGCATCGGCTACTGGGGCCCGGCGCGGGTTTGACGGTCGGCAACTTCGCCTTGCCGGCAGGCTGAGGGCGAAGTCAGGTTGTAGCGACATAGGTGCAGCCCGGATAAGCGCAGCGCACCCGGTCAGAGGGATCGACCCGGTGACTGGGCTTCACGCCTGATGCCGGATCCGAAAAAGCAGGTTTTCCGTTGCCAAATTTCGACGTGCCTCCAGGGGGGGGGGCTTTACTTGCCCGGGCTACGGAACCGAGCAGCCGGGCCTTCAGCGGCCCGGATGCGTGGCGCGGCCGCTACCAGCGCAGTTTGCGCCGGGCCAGTTCGGCGCCGAGCTGGTCCAGCAGTTCCCGTGCGCGCGTCTCTTCCAGCAACCGCAGCTGCAGCGGTGGTGCGCCGAACGCGCCGGCCGTGTCGAGGGTGAGCGTGGCGGTACCGAACGCGCGATCCAGCGGTGAGCGGTCCAGGCGCAGCGCCTGCAGCTTGTCCAGCTCGGCGATGCGCCACCAGCGGTTCCACCAGCCGCCGCGCACGGCCACCCGTTGCGCGTCGATGCTGTAGCCCATGCGGCTGACCTGGCGGTGCGCCTTGAGTGCGGACCACGGCAGCCACAACAGCGGCAACAGCCCCGGCGCGCCGGTTTCATGGGTGAGCACGGCGGTCAGGATGGCCACCGGCAGCAGCGCCGGCAGGCACAGCCGCCACCAGCCGCGCGTGGAGACGGCGTGCCACTGTGACGGTGGCCATTGGACCTGCGGCAGCAGCTGCTGCAACAGGCCATCGCAGGTGTCCGGCGGCGCCAGCGGCGCCAGTTCCTTCAACGCCCGGCCGTCCTTCTCGCCGGCACCGCCGGCGGCGATATCCACCCGCAGCTGGCGGCGTTTGAACAGCCGGTGCAACGCGCCTTCGCGCAGGGTCCAGGCCTGGATGCGGCGGCGGGCCACGCTGCTGCGCAGCCGGGTCAGCAGCCCGCGTTCGACGGTCAGCCGGCGGTCGGCCTCGGTCAGGCGGAAGCCGTGGTACTGGACAATGGCCAGGCCGATGGACAGCACCCGCAGCAGGACCAGTGCGAGCAGCACGACCATCAGGCCGGTGATCACCAGCGTGGGGGTGCCCAGCTGCAGCTGGCTGGCATAGCCGAACATCTGCCGGCCCTGTTGGGTGATGACATCTTCCATCGCGCGGCGCGGGAACAGCTGGTAGGCGGCGCCGACGGCGGCGGCCAGCACCACCATCGCGCGGTTGGAAATCAGCCCCTGCCGCACCAGTTCGGGCAGCGGCAAGGTGAGCAGCACGTCCGCGACTGGCTCCTGGACCATCGCGCCGGGTGCGGCGCTGCCGCGATGGCGGATCAGGCGTTCCAGTTCCAGTGCCTGCTCCAGCTTGAGCACGCGCATCTGCGCTTCGGGTTTGTCGCCGGCGGCCGACTCCAGCCGCAACTCGGCCACGCCGAACAGGCGGTGCAGCAGGTTCTGGTGCACCACCACGTTGTGGATGCGGGCGAAGGGAATCTCGCGGCGGGTACGTTCGAAAATGCCGCTGCGGATGCTCAGGGTGTCGGTGCCGATGCGGTAGCGGTAGCTCCAGTACTGCGCCAGCGCCGAGGCCAGCACCGCCACGATGACCGCCGCGGTGATCCAGTGGTGGTACGGCAGGCCGTCGTCATCGCCGCGGCTGCCGAACACCAGCACCGCCACCAGCGGCAGCAGCAGCTGCTGGATCTGCTGCTGCAACACGAACAGCCAGGACCACGGGTGCAGCCGGCGTTCTCCGGCGTCTATCGGCGCCGTGCTCACAGCGCGTCGTCGTCATGGTCGAGCTGGCGCGCCAGCCGGTCGCGCAGGCGTTCGGCATCGGCGTGGTCCAGGCCGGCGATGGCGACGGTATTCAGGCGGGTGCCGGCGGTATGCACGGTCAGGGTGGCCAGCCCGGCGGCGCGCTCCAGCGGGCCACGGCGCAGGTCCAGATGCTGCACGCGCGAGACCGGTACCCGGCTCTCGCTCTGCCACAGGTGGCCACGGCGCACGCCCAACGCCTGTGCATCCAGTCGCCAGAAGGTGAGCCGTTGCCGGCGCCAGCCGAACCAGCCTCCCCACAGCAGGCCGATGACCGCGCCCGCCGCGGCGATCAGCGGCCAGTGCGGGCTGCGCAGCACCAGCGTCAGCGCGCCGGCAGCCAGAGCCAGGGTGATCGCCATCGTCAGCCCGGCTCCAATGGCGGCGAGCAGGGCGCCGCGTGACGGCAGCGGTTGCCAGTTGCCTTCAGCAGCGACCGGGGCGGGAGGAAGTTCGGGGGGTTGGATCGACAAGCGAAGATTCCAGCGATGAGGCTGGAGCGAGCCTAGCATCCGTCCGCAGGCCTGTGCGCCGGGCTTACTGCGCGGCCATGATCAGGGCATCGACATCGAGCTGGTGGCCGGCCCGTTCGGCCTTGGTGCGCAGGTACTGCTCGTTCTCGGTGGTGATCTCGCCGGTCACTGCCACGCAGCCGACCACCTCGATGCCGGCGTTGCGCAGGTGCTGCACCTTGCTCGGGTTGTTGGTCAGCAGCTGGATGCGGCGCACGCCCAGACCCCGCAGCATCGCCGCGGCGCTGCCGTAGCGGCGCTCGTCCGGACCGAAGCCCAGCTGCGCGTCGGCGTCGATGGTGTCCAGGCCTTCGTGCTGGTAGCCGTAGGCGCGCATCTTGGCGGCGATGCCGGTGCCGCGGCCTTCCTGGTCCAGATACAGCAGGATGCCGCCTCCCAGCTCCTTGAGCGTGCGCAGGCCGCGGCGCAGCTGGTCGCCGCAGTCGCATTTGAGCGAGCCGAACAGGTCGCCGGTCAGGCAGGACGAATGCACGCGCACCGGCACGATGCCGCCCAGGTCCGGGTTGCCGACGATCACCGCCACCTGATCGCGCTGGGCCACGCCACCGCGGAACACCGCGAACTCGCTCATGCCGACATCGCGCAACGGCACCGGCGAGCGCGTCACCAGTTCGTAGTCCTGGCCGGCCTGGGCGGCGCCGGCAGCCAGGTCGGCGATATCCAGATGCAGGCACCGGTCGAACGGCGAGGCGCCGACCGGCAGTTCCGCCGCCACCAGCGCCGGCAGCAGCAGGCCCAGCCGCGCCAGTTCCACCGCGGCGGCATCGCGGGCATCGCCAGCGCTGAACGGGCCTTGCGGCGGTGTGGCATCGCGCAGATAGGCCAGCGCCGGCAGGCTGTCGAATGTCAGGCCGGCCAGCGGGATGCGGATGCCGTGTTCGGCGGCGATTCCCAGCGTCTGCGCGCGCGGGCGGGTCAGGAACAGGTAGTGCCGCTGGTCCGCGGCATCGGCGAAGGCGCTGAAGCTGGCGGCGGTGGCGCTGTCCAGGGCGATGACGGCACTGCGCCGGTCGCCATCGACGATCACCAGGGGACGCCCGGCGCGAAGCTCGGCCGCTGCCCGTTCGCAGTGGATGGCCGCAGTCTGGGGGAAACCGGCGGATGAAGTTGCAGGGGAGGGCAGGGCGCTCATCGGAAACCTAATGGGGGTCGCCGGCCGGGGATTCAATCGGCGCGGTCGGGCGACGCAGTGTTGCTGGCAACGCGTCAGTGCGGGTGTCTGGCGGTGGCGTACGGGTCTTTCTCGCCGCTGCCGGGGGGGCGCAGCGTGTAGCGTTTATAGGTCCACTGGTACTGCGACGGGTCGCGGCGGGCGATGCGTTCGATGCCGGCATTGAGCGTGGCCGCGGCGACCTGCAGATCCGGATCGGCCATGGCCGCCGGGGCCGGTTCGACATGCAGCGCGAATTCCAGGTCCGGGCCGATCCGCTCGCACCAGGCGAACAGCACCCTCGCACCGGTGCGTTCGGCCAGCCGGTTGACCAGGGTCATGGTCAGGGCCTGGAGGCCGAAGAACGGCACGAACACGCCGTCACCATTCTTGGGCTGCTGGTCGGGCAGGATCGCCACCGCGCCGCCATCCTTGAGCACCTTGAACAGCTGTCGCACGGCCGGACCTTCGGCGCGGACCTGGCGCACGTTGTCGCCGCTGCGCACCCGCTGCAGGAAGGCGTCGCCGGTGGGGTTCTCCGGCGGCGCGTAGACGAACGCGAACGGGCCGCGCGAGGCCAGCCACTGGTTGAGCAGCTCCCAGTTGCCATAGTGCGGCGCCACCACGATCACGCCCTGGCCCGAGGCCAGCGCCGCGTCGTACAGCGCCTGGCCGTGGCGCTCGACCAGGTGCCGTTGCAGGTTGCTCGCCGGCGGATGGGTCCACAGGTACAGCGTTTCCAAGGCCTGGCGGGCAGTGGTACGCAAGATGATGCGATGCAGGCGCTGGCGCTCGGCCGCCGGCAGTTCCGGATACACCAGCTCCAGATTGCGCCGGGTCACCCGGCTTTCGCGGGCGTCGATGCGCCGCCACAACCAGGCAACGCTGTCGGCCAGCGAACGCTGCCACGACCACGGCAGGCGGGTGAGCACGGAGGCGAGGCGATAGTAGAGCTTGGCGGCGGTGTCCGGTTTCATGTGCCCAAGTTTAGCCGCTGCCGCGCGATGTTAAGGTTCGCCCTCCTTTTGCCAGGAGCCGCCATGCTTTCCCTGATCCAGCGTGTCACCCGGGCCTCGGTCACGGTCGATGAAACCGTGGTCGGCGAAATCGGCCAAGGCCTGCTGGCGCTGGTGGGGGTGGAGCCGGGCGATGACGCCGCGGCTCTGTCACGGATGGCCGATCGCCTGCTCGGCTACCGGGTTTTCGCCGACGATGCCGGTAGAATGAACCGTTCCCTGCGCGATACCGGCGGTGGCCTGCTGCTGGTGAGCCAGTTCACGCTGGCCGCCGACACCCGCTCCGGCATGCGTCCGGGCTTCAGCACGGCGGCGCCCCCCGACGAAGCTGAACGTATTTTCAATCAACTGGTGGCCATCTGCCGCGAAAAACACGCCGCACGGGTGGAAACCGGCCGCTTCGGTGCCCATATGGTAGTGAGCCTGGTCAATGACGGACCGGTGACGTTTCTGCTCAGATCCTGACGCGCCGTGAATCCACCGCCCGGCAAGCGTTATGCTGCGCAGGTATAATAGTAGGTTCTCTTCTTTCCCCGCCGGTGGCGCGAGCATTACATGGCCAACGAACGTCCTGCCCAGCAAAACGACATCAAGCTTCTGATCAGCAAGGGCCTGGAACAGGGCTACCTGACCTACGCCGAAGTCAACGACCACCTCCCCGACGACATGGTCGATCCGGAGCAGATCGAAGACATCATCGCCCTCATCACCGGCATGGGCATCGATGTCCATGAAGTCGCGCCCGATGCCGACACGCTGGCCCTGAGCGACGGCAACACGGGCAACCGTGAAGTCGATGACACCGCTGCTGAAGAAGCGGCGGCCGCCCTGACCGCACTCGACACCGAAGGTGGTCGCACCACCGACCCGGTGCGCATGTACATGCGCGAAATGGGTACGGTCGAGCTGCTGACCCGCGAAGGCGAAATCGCCATCGCCAAGCGCATCGAAGAAGGCCTGGGCCAGGTGCAGGCCGCACTGGGCACCTTCCCGATGGCCGTGGAAACCGTGCTGGCCGATTACGAGCTGCACAAAGAGGGCAAGAAGCGCCTGGCTGAAATCATCGTCGGCTTCAACGACCTGGTGGAAGAAGAGCCGGCGCCGGCCGTGGTCGCTGAAAGCGATGACACCGAGGCCGACACCGAGGCTGAAGAGGAAGACGACGACGTCGCCGAAGAGGAAGCCGGTCCGACCGGTCCGGATCCGCTTGAAGTTGCCCGTCGCATGGAACAGCTGGCCAGTGACATGGCCAAGTTCAAGAAAGCCCACGCCAAGGGCGATGACAAGGCCCGTACCAAGCTGCGTGACGAGCTGGCTGCCACGTTCGTGACCTTGAAGCTGCCGCTGCCGCTGACCGACGTGCTGGTCAAGCAGTTGCGCGATGTGATGGCTTCGGTCAAGGCCCAGGAGCGCCGCGTGCTGCATCTGGCCACGATCACCGCACGCATGCCGCGCAAGGATTTCATCCGTTCCTGGGAAGGCAACCAGACCAATCTGGAATGGGTGGAAGATGCACTGAAGCGCAAGCAGAAGTGGTCCTCGGCCCTGCGTGATGTGAAGGACCAGATCATTTCCGAGCAGCAGGCCACGCAGGACGTGGAGAAGGCGACGTCGCTGTCGCTGGAAGAGCTGAAGGAAATCAGCCGTGTGATGGCCTATGGCGAGGCCCGTGCGCGCAAGGCCAAGAAGGAAATGGTCGAGGCCAACCTGCGCCTGGTCATCTCCATCGCCAAGAAGTACACCAACCGCGGCCTGCAGTTCCTGGATCTGATCCAGGAAGGCAACATCGGCCTGATGAAGGCCGTGGACAAGTTCGAATACCGCCGCGGCTACAAGTTCTCGACCTATGCCACCTGGTGGATCCGCCAGGCGATCACCCGCTCGATCGCCGACCAGGCGCGCACCATCCGTATTCCGGTGCACATGATCGAGACGATCAACAAACTCAACCGCATTTCCCGCCAGATGCTCCAGCAGTACGGCCGCGAGGCCACGCCGGAGGAGCTGGCCAAGGAAATGGACATGCCCGAGGACAAGATCCGCAAGGTGATGAAGATCGCCAAGGAGCCGATCTCGATGGAAACCCCGATCGGCGACGACGAGGATTCGCATCTGGGCGACTTCATCGAGGACACCAATGTGGAATCCCCGGTGGAGAACACGGTCAACATCAACCTGTCGGAAACCGTGCGCGACGTGCTCGGTGGGCTGACCCCGAGGGAAGCCAAGGTGTTGCGCATGCGCTTCGGTATCGACATGAATACCGACCACACGCTGGAAGAAGTCGGCAAGCAGTTCGACGTCACCCGCGAGCGCATCCGCCAGATCGAGGCCAAGGCGCTGCGCAAGCTGCGTCACCCGAGCCGTTCGGAGCAGCTGCGCAGCTTCCTGGATATCGAGTGATTTCCAGGCTGTAGGGTTGAACGCGAAAAACCCCGCCCAGGCGGGGTTTTTCTTTGCCGCCCGCGCGAGACGGTCAGCACCGGCCGGCCACTTCGGTGCAGCGGCGCTGTCCCAACGCGCACGGGCAAGTGGTCGCCCTACGCGCGCTCCACTACACTGTGCCGTCGTTGCGGGCCTATAGCTCAACGGTTAGAGCAGAGGACTCATAATCCTTTGGTTCCAGGTTCGAATCCTGGTGGGCCCACCATGGAAGGCACCGGGAGTTTCCACTCCGGTGCCTTTTTTGTGCGCGATGGCTGTTGGCGTGATCCCGGCCTAATGCCGACGTGAGCGCGTCTGCGGGGTGTGTGGGCAAGGGGCATGCCGGCGTGGCGGGTTTGGCGCAGCCCGTGTGCGCGGGGAGGGGAACTTCCCGGCGCCCGGGGTTTGGGCGGCCTGCACCGGACCGGCGAGGTGGCTTGTGCCGTCAACAGGCCGTTACCACGCCGGGAGTATGCTCGGCCCGACCGGTGGCGGCCGGGCCCCTTCCCTCGCTGAGGAATGCATCATGAGCATGATGAAAGCTGCCGTATTCGTTGAGCCCGGGCGTATCGAGCTGGCCGACAAACCCATCCCTGATGTCGGTCCCAACGATGCGCTGATCCGCATCACCACCACCACCATCTGCGGGACGGATGTACATATCCTCAAAGGCGAGTACCCGGTCGCCAAAGGACTGACCGTCGGCCATGAGCCGGTCGGGGTGATCGAGAAGCTCGGCAGTGCGGTGCAGGGCTACACCGAAGGGCAGCGGGTGATCGCCGGGGCGATCTGCCCCAACTTCAACTCCTACGCCGCGCAGGACGGGGTGGCCTCGCAGGATGGCAGCTACCTGATCGCCAGCGGCCGCTGCGGCTGCCACGGTTACAAGGCCACCGCCGGCTGGCGCTTTGGCAACATGATCGACGGCACCCAGGCCGAGTATGTGCTGGTGCCCGACGCGCAGGCCAACCTGGCGCCGATTCCCGACGGGCTGAGCGACGAGCAGGTGCTGATGTGCCCGGACATCATGTCCACCGGCTTCAAGGGGGCGGAGAACGCCAACATCCGCATCGGCGATGTGGTGGCGGTATTCGCGCAGGGCCCGATCGGCCTGTGCGCCACCGCCGGGGCGCGGCTGCTGGGGGCCTCGACCATCATCGCCGTCGATGGGAATGAGCACCGGCTGCAGATCGCCAAGGAGATGGGGGCCGACGTGGTGCTGAATTTCCGCAACTGCGATGTGGTGGACGAGATCATGAAGCTCACCGGCGGTCGCGGCGTGGACAGTTCCATCGAGGCGCTGGGTACGCAGGGTACGTTTGAATCGGCGCTGCGTATCCTCAAGCCCGGTGGCACGCTTTCCAGCCTTGGTGTGTACTCCGAGGACCTGAAGATTCCGCTGGCGGCGTTCGCCTCGGGCCTGGGCGACCACAGGATCAACACCGCACTGTGCCCGGGCGGCAAGGAGCGCATGCGTCGGCTGATGAACGTGGTCGCGTCCGGACGCGCCGATTTCGGGGCGCTGGTGACCCACCACTACGCGCTGGACGACATCGTCGCCGCCTACGATCTGTTCTCGCACCAGCGCGACGGCGTGTTGAAGATCGCGATCAAGCCCGGCGCTTGAAGCGCTGTGCCGGGGCGGTGGAGCGCCGCCGCCCTGTTGCGGTCAGCGCCGCACCGCCAGCACCCCGTCCAGCGCCAGCCCGGTCTTGAAGCCGGCTTTCTGCAGGCGGCTGGCGACTTCGCGGGGTACGTCGCGGCCGCTGGTGAGTTTGTTCGGCGCGCCGGTGTAGTGGAACAGTTTGCCGCCGGGGCGCAGCACGCGCGCCAGCTGATCGTAGAACACCTGCGAGTAGAGTTCCCCGGCGATCCCGAAGCGCGGCGGGTCGTGCAGCACCGCATCCATCGAGGCATCGGCCAGGTGTTCGATTTCGCGTGACACATCGCCGTGGGCCAGATGCAGCCGGCCGTGTGCGGAAGCGGCTTCCGGGTCGGGCGACCACGGGTTGAGCGTGCGCAGCCACAGCACTTCGCTGCTCTTCTCGAACGAGCGGATGCCGGCCACTCCTTCGGCAAGGCAGCAGGCGGCGAAGTAGCCCATGCCGCCGCAGGTGTCGAGCAGCTGCTTGCCCCGCGGCTCCACCAGCGCGACCTTGCGCCGCGCATCGTCCAGCGGCGAGAGCTGCGCGCTGACCAGCATCTTGATGCCGTCGATCTCGAAGGTCGGAATACCCCAGTCGGTAGGCACCAGCTTGTACAGCGCGCTGCCGAACCGCGAGGCGGCGCTGAAGGCATCGCCATCCCAGTAGTAGATGGTCCGGTCCTTGAGTTTGTCCGGCCACGCAAAGCGCTGTCCGTGCCACTGCCAGCCGTCCTCAGCGAGGATCACGGCGGTCTCGCTGCGGCCCAGATCGAACGAGGCGTGGATCTGTTGGACGCCGTTGTTGAGCGCTGTCCGCAGGCGCTCGAGCAGGGGGCGGGTGAGCAGCGGGCCGGTGTAGTGGGGCATGGGAGATCGAAGCCGGGTGGCGGAGCGCCGCAGCACCGGTGGCGGTGGGAAGGGGCGTGCATCGTACCTGAGCGGGCCCGCATTCAAGATCATCCGGAACGGGGGTGAGCCGTGCCGAGGGTGGCGGTGGACTTGCGTGACCGCGGGCGAATTTTGTCCGCAGCCCAGCCAGGCCGCATAATCCGCCCCCTTTCCCGCCCCCGGGCCGCCGCCGCGCTGTCGGTCACGCGCGTCCGCTGTTCCAGGCTGCCAAATCCATGTCCTTTCTCCGATCCGAACTGGCGCAGTGGCGTGCCCATCCGCTGCGCGAGCTGCTGGCCGGCGCGGTCGCCACGTTCGCGCTGATTCCCGAGGTCATCGCGTTCTCCTTCGTGGCCGGCGTGGACCCGCAGGTGGGGCTGTTCGCCTCGTTCGTGCTCAGCATCGTGATCGCGGTGTTTGGCGGGCGCCCGGCGATGATCACCGCCGCGGCCGGTTCAGTGGCACTGGTGGCCGCGCCGCTGGTGTCCGCGCATGGGCTGCCCTATCTGTTCGCCGCCGGACTGCTGGCCGGCGCGGTGCAGGTGCTGTTCGGCGCGTTGCGACTGGATGTGCTGATGCGCTTTGTCAGCAGCTCGGTGCGCACCGGTTTCGTCAACGCGCTGGCCATCCTGATCTTCGCCGCGCAGCTGCCGCATCTGGAGGCGGCCAATGCGGCGACCTGGGCGCTGCTGGGGCTGGGCTTGGCGATCATCTACGGGTTGCCATACCTGCCGCTGCCCGGCCTCCGGATGATTCCCTCACCGCTGATCTGCATCGTGGTGCTGAGCCTGCTGGCGGTGCTGCTGCAACTGCCGGTGAGCACGGTGGCCGATCTGGGCAAGCTGCCGGGCGCCTTGCCGCAGTGGCTGGGACTGCCCGAGGTGCCGGTGGATCTGCAGACGCTGCGGATCATCGCGATGCCGGCGTTGGCGATCGCGATGGTGGGACTGCTGGAGTCGTTGATGACCGCGCGCGTGGTCGATGAGTTGACCGACACCCCGAGCCCGAAGCACCGTGAAAGCATCGGCCTGGGTGCGGCCAATATCGCCAGCAGCCTGTTCGGCGGCATCGCCGGCTGCGGCATGATCGGGCAGACCGTGGGCAATGTGAAATACGGCGGTCGCGGCCGCCTGTCCACCCTGTTTTCCGGCGTGTTCCTGCTGATGCTGATGGTGCTGCTCAAACCCTGGATGGCGCAGGTGCCGGTGATCGCTCTGGTCGCGATCATGGTGATGGTCAGCGTCTCCACCTTCGACTGGCGCAGCTTCGGTGCGTTGAGACGGCACCCGCGCCTGTCCGGGGTGGTGATGCTGGCGACGGTGGCGGTCACCCTGGGCACCCACAACCTGGCCGCCGGTGTGGGCGTGGGCGTGCTGCTCAGTGGCGTGTTCTTCGCGCTGAAAGTGGCGCAGCTGCTGGATATCCGCATCGAGGACACCGACGGTGTGCGCACCTACCGGGTCACTGGCCAGGTGTTCTTCGCCTCGGCCGATCCGTTCATCGACGCGTTCGATCCCCGGACCTTGCCCGGTAACCGGGTGGTGATCGACCTGGATGGTGCGCGGCTGTGGGACATCACCGCGGTGGCGGCGCTGGACAAGGTGGTCACGCGGCTGCGCCATCACGGCGCCACAGTGCGGGTGCACAGCATGGACCGCCACAGCCGCGGGCTGATGCGGCGCGTGCGCAGGGAAGGCGCGTGGGCCGAGGATGGCGTCTCCGGCAGCTGAGCCGGTGTGCGCGGCTCACCCCGGCCGTGCGCTCAGCCGCGGTTGTACTCGACGAATTTGGCGAACTGCGCCAGTTCATCCAGCACGGTCTTGCCGTGGGTGAGGATCCGCATCGTACGGTTCACGTCGTCCCAGCCGCTGTTGCCGCGCTTGCCGCCGTGGAAGACATTGTTGCGTGCCGCGCGCAGCAGGATCGCCACCGCCTGCAGTTCGAATTCGTTCTCATCGAACTCGATCTCGCGCCAGGCTAGCTTGCCGTGCGAGGTGCTGATCTGCTGCTGCGGGCCGGCTTCCAGCAGCGCCAGCGCATCGGGTGACAAGGTGTAGCGGGTGCGGTTGCTGCGCACGAACTTGTCCCAGTTCGGCTCGGCCTTCTTGCCGGGCTTGTCCGACTTCAGGTAGCCGGCTTCCTTCATGCAGAACTCGAAGCGGGCGAACGCGTAGAAAAAATCGAACGCGGTGTGTTCGAGCGTGGGGATGATATCGGTCTTGATCATGTGCCGGTCCATTGCCGAGACGGGAGGAAGTGCCGTGGCGTGCAAGGGCAGCGGAAACGGGCGGCTCGCGCCGGACCCGTCGGACAGTCGAATGACGGCGGCGAGGGCTGCCAGTGTACGGGAAGCGCCCGGTGCCAGCCTAAACGGCGTGCCGCGCCGGGTGGTCAGGGGCCGGGACAGCAGCCTCACATCAGCCCCGTTAGGCTGCGGTTCCTGCCTCAAGTCTGCAAGGTGATGAGATGTCGCTGATTCCTCAAGGTACCTGGGTTGTGGTGGCCAATGGCCGCAGCGTACGCGTGCTGCGCAATGTGGGGACCGAAACCCAACTCAAGCTGCATCAGGATCCGACCCCCACGCTGGATACGGAAAATGTCGGTCCTTCGGGCCTGCAGCCCAAAGAGAACGACACCGGTGAGGCCGCGTTTGTGAAGCTGCTTGCCGACTGGTTGAACCGGCAGGCGCTGGCACACCACTTCGAGCGGCTGGTGCTGGTGGCCGATGCGGTGTCGCTGGGTGAGATCCGGCCACAGCTGCACAAGGAGGTACAGGCGCGGCTGCATGCCGAGATCGTCAAGGACTGGACCAACATCCCTTTGGATGACATCGAGAAGGCCCTGAACGCGCAGCGCATCTGAACCGGCGGGTCTCCCCCGTCACCGCCGACCGTCGCCGGGAGCGGCCCGCACTTTTGATTCCTCTCAGAGCACGTCGAAAGCGTAGTTGCCGCGTTCCAGTACCGAAGCGGCCAGTTGCTCGACCTGCGCGTCCTCGTTGCGCTCCAGCCCGCGCACGTTGCGTACCAGGCGCCTGCGTGCCTGGCGGGCGAACAGCCCGGCGATGGTGACCGCTTCGTCGGCGGCGGGGTGTGACTGCTTGACCAGGCTGTCGGCGCGCGAGAGCACGCACAACCCGACGAACACATCGATGGCGATATCGGCGATGCGCTTCTGCGCGTGCTGCTGTCCGGCGACGTGCTTGCCGTGCTTGCGCAGCAGCCGGTCCGAGACCTTGGACAGTTCGACCGTGTACTTCTCGCACAGCGCCGCCAGCTTGCGCAGCTCCGGCGCCAGCGGATGGACGATGCGGTCGGTGCCATAGCCGGTGGCCTCACGCACGCGGCGACCGGCGTAGTCGCCGAGCACGCCGAAACCCTTGATCGGGTCGTTGAAGATGCCGCCGACCGCGCTCTGCAGTTCGCTCAGGGTCGCACCCACGCCCTTGAGCCCGGACAGCGCCACATACAGCCGCAGGATCTCATTGGTGCCTTCGAAAATCGACAGGATGCGGGTGTCGCGGGTCATCTGCTCGTAGGGGAACTCGCGCATGAAACCGTTGCCGGCGGCGATCTGCAGCGCTTCGTAGGACGCGCGCTGCACCGCCTCGCTGGCGAACACCTTGCTCATCGCCGCTTCCACCGAATAGTCGCTGCGGCCGCTGTCGATCAGGTGCGCGACCATCCACACCGCGCTTTCGGCGGCAAAACAGTCCACCGTCATCTGCGCGATCTTCTCGCGCACCAGCCCGAACTCGCCGATGGTCTGGCCGAACTGGCGGCGCTCGTTGGCCTGCGCGCTGGCCAGCCGGATCAGCGCGCGCATGCCGCCGACCGCGCCGCCGCCCAGCCCGGTGCGACCGCTGTTGAGGATGTTCATCGCCACCTTGAAGCCCTTGCCGACCGGGCCGAGCACGTTGGCCGCCGGCACGCGCACGTCAGTGAAGGCGACGGTGGTGGTCGAGGAGGCGCGGATGCCCATCTTGTCCTCGTGCGGGCCGTGGCTGACGCCGTCCCAGCCGGCCTCGACGATGAACGCGGTGACCTTGCCTTCGGGTGTGTCGGTGCGCGCGAACACGGTGTAGAAGCCGGCGATGCCGCCGTTGGTGATCCAGATCTTCTCGCCGTTGAGGGTCCAGCTGCCGTCGGCGTTGCGGCTGGCCCTGGTGCGGATCGCCGCGGCGTCGGAGCCGGCGCCGGATTCGGTCAGGCAGAACGCGGCGATCATCTCGCCGCTGGCCAGCTGCGGCAGATAGAGCCGCTTCTGCTCGTCGCTGCCGAACAGCAGCAGGCCCTTCATGCCGATCGAGCTGTGCGCGCCGATGGTCAGCGACACCGAGCTGTCGCGGCTGCTGGTCTGGCCCAGCACGCGCGCATAGGCGCCGTTGGACAGCTCCAGTCCGCCGTGTTCCTCGGGAATGATCAGGCCGAACAGACCCATCTCGCGCAAGGCCTGGATGAACTCCTCCGGCTGCTCGGCATCGCGGTCGTACTGTTTGAGCGCGGCGCTCTTGTCTGTCAGGAACTGGTCGATGGCCTCGGTCATCGCCCCGAGCATTTCCCGGTCGCGCTCGCGGATCTGCGGATAGGGAAACAGCACGTCCTCGGCGATCTGGCCGAAGAACAGCTGTTTGGCGACGCTTTCATCCAGATTCTGCGATGCAACGGTATTCACGGCACGACTCCTCGATACGGCGACAACGAAGGCCGGTGCTGGCGATCCGGCGCGATAACCCGATCATGCCCCTGCCGGCGCCGATATTGGAACTCGCTGCGGTTTTGCCGGTCTGTTGCTGCTGCCAATACGCCGCGACAGGGCCGCTGACCGTCCTGTGGCCCTTGTCCCATGGAGTCGCATGCGCCCAGTCCGCTCGCCAGAACCGTTGTGGACCCATGCCGTGGCGATCCTGGCGGCGGTCGCGGTGTCTGCGCTGCTGCTGCGATTGCTGTGGCAGTGGCCGCCGGTGCGCGAATCGCGTCCGGAGACGCGTATCCAGTTGCGCTGGCTGCTGCCGGCACGGCCGGTGACAGGCACGGCATTGCCCGGCACCCCGTCGCCACAAACGGCGCCATCGCGCCAGTCGCCGCCGCGTGCCACCGCCGCGGTCGACACCGTACCCGCCCCTGTTCCTGCCGCAGCACCGGTCCCTGCGAGCGCACCGCGCCTGGCGCTGTATGGAAGCGACGGCCAGGCCAGGCTTGCAGCGGATACCGTGGGTGAGGCAAAACAGCAGAGCGATGCCGAGCGTGTCTTCGAGCATCGCGATGAACTGGCCACGGGCGTAGGCGAGCGTGCAACGGCCAACCTGTTTTCGGGCAGGCGTGCCGGAACACGGCAGAAGCGCTCGGAGAGCCTTATCTATGGTGAAGACATCCAGGCGGCTGAGGCGCGGCGGCCGCCGGATATCGCCTTCAACCCGGCGCGGCACGAACGACCCTCGGACCTGGGCAGCGAGGCCACCGGCGATGCCTGGAAGGCTGCGCCGATCCGCTACGAGAACGCCCCCGATCTGAAAGGGGAGGCCAGCCGCCGTATCCGTGGAGCGCTGGGTGATCTGGAGCAGCGCTATCCGCGTTGCAGCCCGGCGCAGCGCAGCCACTGGCTGGCCCCGGCGCTGGCCCAGCTGGAGACGTTGCAGCGGGTGGAGTACCGCTACAGCCACGGCGCCGATCCGGTGGAAGCCGAACACAGCCTGCCCAGCGCCGCCGACAACGCCTACGACCAGGCGCGGCGTGCGCTGTGGGACGCCGAGCGGCGCATGAAAATGTGCACTTGAGCGGCGGACATTTCGCGCCGGCCGGCAGGCGGGGCAAGGCCAATGCCGGGCAGGTCCAGACACTGCTGGAGCCACTGCCAAGACATGGCAGGCCAAACCCGGACAACTTTCATAAGTTGATGTTTTTGAATGGTTTTAACCGGGTCGGCTGCGCCTAGAATCGGGCTTCCTTCACATCTTCCGGATTGCGATGAAGTCGATCAGTCTGCTCGCCTGCGCCTTGGCGCTGGTTTCCACCCTTGGTTGCCAGGCGCAGCCCGAGACGGCCAGCGTGCCGGCGGCGGCTGCACCCGCGGCGCCGGTTTCGCAGGCGGGCGTTGCCCCGGGCAACAGCCATCCGCTGCCCAAGCATGCGCTGATCGGCTATCTGCACAACTTCAACAATGGCATCGGCGTGCTGCCGCTGGGCCAGGTCGATGACAGCTGGGACGTGATCGTGCTGGCGTTCGCCCAGGACAAGGGCGAGGGCAAGGTAGCCTTCACCCCCGATCCGGCGCTGGATCGCGCGCAGCTGATCACCGATATCGCGGCCAAGCGCGCGCAGGGCAAGATCGTGGTGCTGTCTTTTGGCGGCGAGCTGGGCACGGTGACCCTGAACACCCGGCGCGACGAGGACAACTTCGTGGCCACCACCGCCGAGGCGATCAACACGTTCGGCTTTGACGGCATCGACATCGATCTGGAGAAGATCGCCGGCGTCACCCATGGCGCACCCGTGGTGCCGCACCTGGTCTCGGCGGTGAAGCGCCTGCACGCCATGTACCCGAACCTGTACGTGTCGATGGCGCCGGAGCACCCGTATGTGCAGGGCGGCTTCGTGTCGATGGACGGCATCTGGGGCGCCTACCTGCCGCTGATCGACGGCCTGCGCGACGAGCTGGACCTGCTGCACGTGCAGCTCTACAACAACGGCGGCCTGCCGACCCCGTACCGCGCCGAGAAGTATCCCGGCGGCAGCGTGGACATGCTGGTGGGTTCGGCGAAGATGCTGATCGAAGGCTTCGAGCTGGCCGGTGGCAAGGGCCGCTTCGACGGCCTGCGTGCCGACCAGGTGGCGCTGGCGGTGCCCTCGGGCCTGCGCGCGGCCGGCAACGGCTATGCCACCCCGGCCGACATCACCCGCGCTTTCGATTGCCTGACCACTGCCAGCCAGTGTGACGAGGTCGCACCGGCGCAGCCGTACCCGACGTTCCGCGGGGTGATGACCTGGTCGATCAACTGGGATGTCACTGACGGTCGCACCTTCTCCGCACCGGTCGGTACGCATCTGCGCGCGGCCACCGCGAACTGATCGCAGGCGGTACAACGGCAACGGCAACGGCGTCGCGTCCTGCGCGGCGCCGTTGTCCGTTCAGTCCATATGGAAGTGCACCAGCGTCACCGTCTCATCGGCCTGGAAGCCGGGGTAGATCTGCTGCAGCACCGCCAGCAACCCCTCCGGTGTGCGGCAGCTGGGGTCGTGCTCATCGGCCAGGTCAGCGGCGGTGAGCGTGTTGAAGTGGCGCAGCCCGGTGGTCAGCGGCACGGTGATTTCCGCCAGCCCGGGCGCGCGCTGCAGCCGTGCCAGCGGCACGCCATGCCAGCGGCTGCCGCGACGGACGCTGAGGTTGCGGCCACGGTGGAACTGCGGATTCACGAACGTCAGCAGCGGGGCGGGGGACGGGTCCATGGCGGGTTCCGGGAGAGGGACGGTTCATTGTCGCGGCGGCGCCGGCCGGTTTCATCACCGCAGGTTCGCAAAACCGGGTCCAGCATCGCCTTCTCCAGTGAAAGATGCCGATCCCGATGTTGCGTGCGGTCGTCCTGGCTGTACTGCTGTATCTGCTGTGCGCGCCGGCGCAGGCCCGCACGGTATATCGCTGTGTGCAGAAAGGTACGGTGAGCCTGGCCACCGCGCCGGAGCCCGGTTCCACGTGCAAAGCCATGACCTTGGCCGACGACGCGGTGCAGACGCCCAACCTGTGGGGCAACCTGGGTGTGTTCAGCGGCACCCTGTACGAGCGCGAGCAGGACGGCGTGCTGGTCTATTCCACCCGCAACCTGCCGGGCTCGCGGCCGTACCTGCGGTTCACCGTGGCGACCCCGCCGGGCGAGCCGGCACATGAAGGTCTGGGCCGGGTGGGCCGGCCGCAGCTGGACCGGCACGCACGCCAGTTCCGCGCCGCCGCCCGTAGCACCGGGGTGGACGATGCCTGGCTGCGCGCGGTGGCCCACGCCGAAAGCGCGTTCGATGAGACCGCGGTATCGCCCAAGGGCGCGCAGGGTGTGATGCAGCTGATGCCGGAAACCGCGGCCGCGTACGGGGTGACCGATCCACTGTCGCCGGCCCAGTCCATCGCCGGCGGCGCGCGCTACATGAAGGCCCTGCTGCAGCGCTACAACGGCGATCGCACCCTGGCGGCGGCGGCGTACAACGCCGGTACCGGTGTGGTCAGCCGCTACGGCGGGATGCCGCCGTATGCAGAAACCCGCCACTACGTGGACAAGGTGCTGGCGCTGTACAGCAAGTATCGCCAGGCGCTGGGCACGGCGCCGGAGCGGCCGGCGCTGTAGCCGCCGACAGCCCGACGGCCCGCCGGCTGTCAGTCGTGTGCCGGATCGCCCAGGCTCAGCTGCCGCCAGCCGACGTGGTGCATCAGCTCGCGTACCACGACCAGTGCTGCGACGAAGCCGGGCTGTTCCGGCAATCCCACGGATCTGGCCGGCATGCCGGCCGCCACCCGGGCAAGCAGATTGAAGGCGTGTTCGACCTGTTCGATCTGCAGCACGGGCCGCGCCTGCGCCGGCAGGACCAGCAGCCCGGTCAACGGCGCCAGCACCGCATCGGCGCAGTCCAGTTGCAGAGGTGGATGCGCGCGCAGGGCCGGGATCTGCGGCATCAGCGCATCCTCGGTGCGGGCGATGGCCCGTTCCAGCGCCGCCTCCGACGGCGGGAAACGCTGCAGGCCGTCGGCCAGCAGTGCCGTCAGCGACAGCGGAAGACAGACGTCCTCGCCATGCCCCGGCCGCAGGCGGATCGGGTCGTGCTCCAGGTGCAGCTGCATCGGCGTCTCCGGCAGGCAGGCCATCTGGCGGTTCCGCCGCCAGGCGTGAGCGTCTATCGTGCCCGGTCCGCAACGGGTTGGGTGTACATGGATCGCAAGCATTGGGCAGTTGCAGTCGCCGCCGTCACCGGCGCCGCGTTGGCGGCCACCTTCCTGTGGGCGCCGCGTGCGCCGGAGCCGGTCGGCCCGGGACCGACCCCGCTGGGCTGGCAGGCGCGGATCGATCTGCTGGGCGGTGACGGTCTGGCCGGGGAGAACACCGGCAGCGCGGCGCAGACCCGTTTCAGTGATCCCTGGGGCGTGGCGATCGGCGGCGGAGTGGTGTTCGTGGCCGATGCCGGCGACAACAACCGCATCCTCTACCGCTGGCTGGATGGCCGCTTCCGGCTGCTGGCCGGCAGTGGCGAAGGCTTCGCCGATGGCCGGGGCGCGGCGGCCGCGTTCCACACGCCTTCGGGTATCGCGCTGGACCGGCACGGCAATCTGTACGTGGCCGACACCGGCAACCACGCCATCCGCAAGGTCACCCCGCAGGGCGAGGTCAGCACGCTGGCCGGCAACGGCACGCCCGGCTTTGCCGATGGCACGGGCCGGCAAGCGCGGTTCAACGGGCCGATGGGTGTGGCGGTGGGCGCCGACGACCGCGTCTATGTCGCCGATACCTGGAACGACCGCATCCGTGTCATCGGCCCTGACGGCCAGGTCAGCACGCTGGCCGGTGGTGACCGGCCCGGCTGGATGGATGGCGCAGGCGCGCAGGCGCGGTTCGACACCCCGACCGATCTGGCCCTGGCGCCCGATGGCAGCCTGTGGGTCGCCGATCTGCAGAACAACGCGCTGCGCAGCGTCACCCCGGACGGGAAGGTCACAACGCGCGTGGGCGGCGGTGATGGCGAGCGTGTGCTGTGGGGGCCGATGACCCTGGCTGTAACCCATGACGGGGTGGCCTATGTCGGCGAGCGGTCGAGTGGACGGGTGGTACAGGTCTCGCCGCACGGTCATGTGGTCGCCGTGGCCGGCAATGAGACGCACCGCTTTGCGCGCCCGGCCGGGCTGGCGCTGGCACCCGATGGCAGCCTGCTGCTGGCCGATGCCGATGGCTACCGCCTGCATCACCTGCAGCGGCAACTAGCGGGTACAGCGCCGCAGGTACCGCTGCTGGGACCGTCGCCGGACAATCCGCTGCCGGCCAACCAGGGCCGCTGGCCGCTGGCGCCGCAGACCGGCTGGCACGAGGTGACCGGCACGCTCGGCGAGGTGCGCGGAAATTTCAGTGGCGAGAGCCGTCACCATCTGCACAGTGGTTTCGACGTGCGCGGCGATGTCGGCCAGACCGTGCTGGCCATCGCCGCCGGCAAGGTCAGCAGCCCGGCGGCGACCTGGACGCCGGGCGGGCAGGCCGAAGGCTTCTCGCTGGACACGCTGGACTACATCCATATGAAGGTCGGCCGCGACGCCGCCAACCGCCCGCTCGATGCCACCCGCTTCCAGCTGGTCAACGACGACAACGGCCGCCTGCAGCGCGTGCGGGTGCGCCGCGGCACCCGTTTCCAGCCTGGCGACGCGCTGGGCAGCATCAACAGCCAGGCCCACGTACATCTGGCGGTGGGGCCCTCGGGCTACGAGCGCAACGCGGTGCGGCTGGGCTTTGCCAACTACGCCGACCGGGTCGCACCGAGGATCGATGACATCGCCCTGCTCGATGCCAACGACCGGCGTCTGCGCGACATGGTGGATGGGCGGCTGCGGGTCGCCCGTGAGGGGGGCGGCCTGCAGCTGGTGGTGGAGGCCTGGGACCAGGTCGACCACAACCTGCCGCGCCGCCGCCTCGGCCTGTATGCACTGGGCTACCAGATCCTGGATGCCGCCGGCCGGCCGTTGCCGGGCTACGAACAGCCCCGGATGAACATCGAATTCAACCGCATGCCACCGCAGCGCGAGGCGGTCAAGGTGGCCTACGCCGCCGACAGCGGCATCACCGTGCACGGCAGCGCCAGCACCCGTTTCCGCTACGTGCTGACCAACACCGTGCGCGATGGCGAACTGGGCAGCGGCCTGTGGCAACCCGCCGAGCTGCCGGCCGGTGACTACATCATCCGCATCAGCGCCAGCGACTACAGCGGCAACCAGGCGCGGGAGGGACGCGAGCTGCCGCTGCGGCTCACAGATTCATGAGCCCGCCCACGGGCACGGCGGTGTCCGCGTCCTGGATCGACCTGCGGGCAAAAAAAGACCCCGGCAGTGCGCCGGGGTCGAAGGTGCCGCTGTGTTCACTTGTCCGTGCTGCTTGCCTGATCAGAAGCGGTAGGACGCCGAGAGCATCATGTAACGCGGGGCCTGGCGGGCGATCGGCAACAGGTAGGTGTTGGAGACCGTGTAGCCAACGTCGGTTTCCGAGGTGACATCGACCTGGATCGGCTTCTGGTCGTTGAGCACGTTGAACACCTGCAGGCTCAGCGCCAGCCGCTCATCCAGGAACGCGGGACGGTAGGTCACGCTCATATCCAGGCTCTTGGTCCAGGGCGTGCGCTTGGAGCCGGGCTTGGCGATCTGGCCGAAGCAGGTGTGATAGCTCGGGCCATAGCCGATCGGATCGGCCTCGGTGGAATTCTCGTCGATCGTGCCGTCGGGGTTGTAGAAGCCCAGGCAGCTGATCGGCGTACCCGACTGCACCCGCAGGTTGGCCGCCACCGACCATTCCGGGGTGAAGGCGTAGCTGCCGTACAGCTTCATCGAGTGGCGCCGGTCGTTGGCGAGATAGCCGTCGGCGAACTGCATGATCTGCCAGGCGTCCCAATCCTGGGTCTTGGAGATGTTGGTCTGGCCGAACTCCGATTTCACCTGGCCTTCGTTGTTGCCCTGGCTCTTGGAGTAGGTATAGGTCGCACGGCCTTCCCAGGTGCCATCGAACGGATGCTCGATGAACACGTCGATCGCCTTGTAGGTGCGTTTGACGCCTTCGCTGAAGCCCCAGTCCTTGCTGCTCATGACCACGTCGGTGCGTTCACCGGTCGGATTCCCGGCGCCATCCAGGTAGGCCAGGCTGAAGGTGTTGCTGCCACCGGGGTTGAACATGTAGCAGTAGTTCACGAACACGTTGCGCCCGTCGGCCAGCTCGGCGTTGTAGCCCGAACCCTGCGCGTTGTAGTCCACCGCACCGATATGGTCGAGCATCGTGTACGGGTCACAGACGTCGTCGATGGAGGACTTCAGATCACGGTAGGTGAACTTGGCGCCGGCGACCCAGCGCTCGCTGATCTGCTTCTCGAAGCCCAGGATGTACTCGTCCTGGTACATGTTCTTCAGGTCCTTCGGCGCGAAGGCCAGCACATCCACCGGATCGCCATACTCGCCGTTGGACGACACCGGTCCCGGTGGCGGCGCACCGTTCACGCCCGGTACCGCGGTCAGGCCGGTGGGCAGACCATCGGCGTTGATGCCGGTGTAGGTGAAGTACTCATAGGTGAAGGTCGAAGCCGAGGCGCCACGGATGGCCACGTTGTTGGGCATCGCCAGGAAGTAGCGGCCGGCGTTGCCGAACACCTTCAGCGTGGCGTCACCGAACACGTCCCAACTGGCGCCCAGACGCGGGGCCCACTGGTTCTTCGCATCCATGTACACCGCGCCGGCGTCGTTCTTGTTGGTGAACTCGTCATTGCGCAGGCCCAGCGACAGCAGCAGGTTGTCGGTGACCTGCCAGCGGTCCTCCAGATACCAGGCCTTCTGGTCCAGCGACATGTCGGTGTTATTGAAGTACTTCAGCTGGCGCACGTAGTAGCCGTTGCCGCCGGGCGCACCCACGCCCAAGGCCGAGGAGATATTGCCGGCCGGATTGCTGGTACGGGCGTACTGCCAGTAGTCGGCCACCTGCGCGGTACCTTCATTGGTGGCTTCGAACTTGATGTTGTCCAGACCCACGCTGAGGGTGTGGTCGCCGACCACCCATTCCAGGTCCGCGCGCAGGCCCCGTGTCTTGTTCCTGCCATCGCGGCTCTGGTAACCGCCCTGGCGGTTGGGAATCGGCGTGCCGCCGGTGATGGCCGGGTCCTGGTTGGTGGCACCGACCACGTAGGGAATACCTGGCAGGATGCCCGGGTTGATCTGCTGGTTGGTGTACTCGTTGCTGCCGTAGGTGGCGCTCAGGGTAAGGTCGTCGCGCAGGTAGCCGGTGTAGTTCAGGATGCGGTAGTCGTTCTTCTTGATGACCGGCGTCGGCACCACTCCCAGCTTTTCGCCTTCGACGCCGGTGTCCATGTCATAGGCGTAGTAGCTGCCGCTGTAGTCGTCCTTGCTCTTGAGCCAAGTGGCAGCCAGCATGTGGTTGTCGCTGATGCTCCAGTCCAGCTTGGCATACAGGTTGTGGTCGTCGTCCTTGCCGTGCTCGGTACGCGGCGTTGCCAGCGAATTGGGATTGATGACGGTATCGCGCTTTTCCAGTTCGGCGGCGGCGAAGAAGAACAGCCGGTCCTGCACGATCGGTCCGCCCACATACGCCGCGTAGGTGGTCCGGCTGGAGTCGCCGCCCTTGCCACGGCTGTACAGCGAGCCGGCGGCATCCGGATCTTCGTACTCATAGCCGTCGGGAAGGTCGAGGTTGGGCAGGTACAGGTCCTTGCGGTCATCACGCAGATCCTTTGGCGCCCACGTGATTTCGCCGCCGAACTCCCAGGTGTTGGTGCCGCGCTGGCCGATCTGGTTGATCACGCCACCGTCGGAGCGGCCGTATTTGGCGCTGTAACCGCCGGTATAGGTCTCCTGCTGGGCGATGGCGAGGAACGGCAGGCCCGAGCCACCGAGATTGGAAAGCGGTTCGCCGGTGAAGAAGCCATTGATGTAATAGGCGTTTTCCGAAACGCCCGCGCCACCGAAGGACACCAGTCCGGCCAGTGCCGAGTAGCCGCCGGCACCGGCCACCGCGCCGGGAGCGAGCAAGGCGATCGCTTCGGCCGAACGGTTGATCGGCAGGCGCTCGAGTTGTTCGGCGGTGAACACGGTACGCGTATCGACGGCAGTGAGGTCGATGGCGGCCGCCGCGGTCGCCGTGACGTTGACGGTCTCCAGGGTGGAGGCATCACCGCCGCTGGCGAAGGAGGCATTGGTACCAGCGCCGACGATCACCTTCACCTCGCGCGTGCCGATGACCTGGCCATTGCGCTGGGCGGTGATTTTGTAGTTGCCCACCGGCAGGGCGCTGATGTTGTAGCGGCCGTTGGCGTCGACCGTCACCGTACGGCTGAAGCCGCTGTCGTTGGTGACCTGGACCGTGGTGTCTCCCGCGGAGGCGGCGGGAATCGTGCCGTAGATGTTGCCGGTGGTGCTCTGTGCGTAGGCTCCCCCGGCAAGGCACAGGCTCAATGCAGCACTCAGCGCGGCGCGCTGGATCGTCTTGCGTTTGACCATCTTCTCTCTCTCCAGAAAATAGTGTTGGTACTTGCCGGGGCCCCAGTCGAACCTAAATGGCAAGTGAACAAAACCTATTCCTGTTGAGCCGAAAATTTAACCACTTCCGAGTATTTTTTTTGGGGGTGGGATTTTTTTTCCAAATTTTTCATGTTGTTACATGATTTTTTTATCGGAAGATCCCTTCGATTCTGTGATTTTCATTACGGTTGAGAAAGCGCAACCGGCACGGGATGCGCGGAAATTCGGTCCGGTGCGGTCCTCCCCGGCCGGTCTGCCGGGACTGTCGGGGAGGACCCCGCCGTGGCGTTTGGAGCGCGATCCGGATGCCGTTCTCGGGGCGTTACTCCGGTGCCAACCCGGCAGCGCGTCGCCGCTTGCTCCGCACACGGGCCGGACGGGGCTGATCGGGTTGTGATCAGCGGATGCTCATCCAGGCCGTTAACCCGGTTGGTGGCGGCTGGTCCCGGGATGCGGATTGACCCCTGGGGCCTTCACCTCGGGCATGCCGGCCAGGGTGCAAGGTCTGTCGGTGTGTTTTCACCGCAGGCTGCCAAGGCAGCTCCATCGCGAACGGACCAATACGATGAGGCTGATTCCCTACCTGGGTTTCAACGGCAACACCCGTGAGGCGATGGCGTTCTACGCCAACGCACTGGGCGGCAGGGTGGTGTCGGAGATGATGTATGGCGATGTGCCAGACGATGGCGGGATGGATGCCGAAGGCTGTGGCGGCTTCACTCCCACCCCGGAGCAGGTGGCGCACGGCCAGGTCGAGGCCGGTGGTGCGATCCTGATGGACGCCGACGGCCCGGCGGCCAACGGCCGGGGTGTGACGACGAGCAACGCCGGTATGGACAGCATCGAGAAGGCCGAGCGGGTGTTCACCACGCTGGCCGCAGGCGGACAGGTACACAGGGCGCTGGCCGAAACCTTCCGGGCGCAGCGCTGGGGCATGCAGGTGGACCGTTACGGCCAGCGGTGGATGGTCGACTGCATGAAGCCGACAGAGGCAGGCCCGTGATGACGGCCGCGTCCCAGAAGATCTTCGTCAACCTGCCGGTACGGGATCTGCCGGCGTCCAAGGCGTTCTTCAGTGCGCTGGGCTACCGGTTCAATCCGCAGTTCACCGATGACAATGCCGCCTGCATGGTGGTCGGCGACAGCATCTTCGTGATGCTGCTGGTGGAGCCGTTCTTCCAGACCTTCACGCCCAAGCCGCTGTGCGATGCGCGGCAGCACACCGAGGTGATCACCTGCCTGTCGGCGGCCAGTCGCGCGGCGGTGGATGCACTGGTGGACAAGGCCGTGGCCGCCGGCGGCCGCGAGCCGATGCCGGCGCGCGACTACGGCTTCATGTACCAGCGTGGCTTCCAGGACCTGGATGGCCACCTGTGGGAAATCGTCCATATGGATGGCCAGCCGGGCCCGTAACCAGGCCCCGCCTCCGGCGTGGCAGCCAGGCCGGCCGCCATGCACTCCGGCACTGCCCGTGCCGGGCGGGGGCTGGCTACACTCCCGGTCAGTTGTCTGACTACTGGAGTACCCGCGTGAAACGAGTCGTGATCAGCCTGTTGGCGATGTCCGTGTCCACGGCCCTGATGGCCGCCCCGCCGAAGTTCGACGGCACGCGTATCTCGGCCGACGTCAAGGAGCTTTCCTCCGACGCCTACGAGGGCCGTTCCCCGGCTACCGCCGGCGAGGAAAAGACCATTGCCTTTCTGAGCAAACAGTTTGCCGAGGCCGGCATGCAGCCGGGCGGTGACCTGAAGGATGGGAAACGGCTGTGGACGCAGGCCGTGCCGCTGCTAAAGGGCGACATCGTCGGCAAGCCGCAGCTCACCCTGACCAGCCAGGGCGCCCCGCAGACGCTGAGCCAGGGCCAGGAGATCGCGGTGCGCGCGGCGATGAACGGCCAGTCGCAGGTCGACATCCAGAACGCGCCTCTGGTGTTCCTGGGCTATGGGGTGAAGGCGCCGGAGCGCAACTGGGACGACTTCAAGGGCGTGGACCTGAAGGGCAAGATCGCGGTGGTGCTGATCAACGATCCGGACTTCGAGACCGGCGTCGGCGATTTCGACGGCAAGGGCATGACCTATTACGGCCGCTGGACCTACAAGTACGAGGAAGGTGCGCGCCAGGGCGCGGCCGGCGTGCTGATCGTCCACGAAACCGCACCGGCCTCCTATGGCTGGGCGACGGTGGCCGGTTCCAACACCAACACCATGTTCGACGTGGTCCGTGACGACCCGGCCGCGGCACATCCGGCGCTGGAAGGCTGGATCCAGCGCGACCTGGCGGTGGCGATGTTCAAGCGCGCCGGGCTGGATTTCGAGGCGCTGAAGAAGCAGGCGCAGTCGCGCGACTTCCAGCCGGTGGAGCTGAAGGGCGAGACCTTCTCGGCCCATTACGCGGTGAAGAACGAGGTCATCACCTCGCACAACGTCGCCGCGCGCCTGGAGGGCAGCACGCACCCGGACGAGACCATCATCTACAGCGCGCACTGGGACCACATCGGCGTGGGTGAGCCCGATGCGCGCTGTGATCGCATCTTCAACGGCGCGATGGACAACGCCTCCGGTACCGCCGCGCTGGTCGAGCTGGCGCGCGGTTTTGCGACCCAGCCCAGGCCGCAGCGCTCGCTGCTGTTCCTGGCGGTGACCGCCGAGGAGAAGGGCCTGCTCGGCTCGGAGTACTACGCCAGCCACCCGCTGTACCCGCTGGCCAAGACCGTGGCGGTGATCAACATGGACGGCATGTCGCCGTACAGCCCGTCGCGCGATTTCGGCATCTACGGCTCGGCGAAGATGGACCTGCTGGACCAGCTCAAGGACGTGGCCAAGGCCTGGGACATCCGCTACACCCCGGATACCAAGCCCGAAGCCGGGCTGTTCTTCCGCTCCGACCACTTCCCGTTCGCCAAGCGCGGCGTGCCGGCGCTGTCGTACTCGGCCGGGCAGGACTGGATCGACGGGGGCGTGGCGGCCGGCAAGGCGGCTTCGGATGACTACACCGCCAAGCGCTACCACCAGCAGGGCGATGAATGGCAGGCGGACTGGACCTTCGCCGGCGCCGCGCGTGATCTGGAGGTGGTCTACACGCTGGGCGAGCAGCTGGCCAATTCGCGCCAGTGGCCGAACTGGAGCCCGGAAGAAGCCTTCCGCGCCACCCGTGATGCCAGCGCCGACCAGCGTAAGTAACCCGTACCGGGACGCGTGAGGGTTTGACCGAGCCCCTCTCCGGCCTGGAGAGGGGCTTTGCGTTTCCGGCTCCGCGCGGCGGGCGACGCCGGCAGGCCATCATTTCTGCGCTGCGGTCCGCACGGGGGGAGGCGAGGCGCACCAGCCCGCGCATGGGGGGCGGGCACGCGGGGCGGGGCCGATGCTCCGTCCCGGCGGGCCGGCCTTCATCGGTGAAATCCCGGCCTGCGTCGCATCGTGCTTGTGGGAGGGTGCCGGCGGCCTATGCTCGGCGACAGTTCCCACAGAGCCCCGCCATGTTCGCCAGCCTGTTTCTCGGTTTCCGCATTCTTGCCGCCTGGGCGCTGACGCTGATCGCGGCCGGCTTCCTGTGGAGCGGGCTGTTTAGCGGCATGGACGAGGCGCCCGGCTGGATCTTCGGCCTGGCCGCGATGGTGCTGATGGGCTTTGCGCTGACGGCCATCGTCGGCCATGTGCGCCGCGTGGCGCTGGTCGCCGACCGCCTGGACACGCAGACCCTGGGCAACCGCCACCGCCGCCAAGTGGAGCTGCCGCTGGAGGCGGGCACCGCCTTCGCCCTGCTGGAGCAGGTGATCGGCCAGATGCCGCGGATCGAACGGCTGGAGCGCTCGGTGGGCACCTTGCAGCTGCGCGCTACCCAGCGCCGCGCCGATCCCTATGGCGAGCGGCCGCCATCGCGCTGGAATCCGCTGGCGCGGCTGGCGATCAAACACAACCAGATCACCGCGCGGGTGACCCCCGGCGCCGACACCTGCAGCGTCACCCTGCTGTTCGAACCCGATGCCGGCGCGTGGCTGGATCTCCTACTGCTCGATGAGGGCAGCAACTACGAGAACGCCGAGGCGGTGACCCAGGCGCTGAGCGGCAAGGTTGCCCGGCAGCGGCGCGAAGAACGCGAGCAGGCCGCGCGCACCGAGGCCGAGAAGGAACTCAGCGTCGCCCGCCTGAATCTGCTGCACGCGCAGGTGGAACCGCACTTCCTCTATAACACGCTGGCCAATGCGCAGGTGCTCACCCGCAGCGATCCCGAACGCGCCGAGCAGATGCTCGGCCACCTGATCCAGTATCTGCGCAGCTCGCTGCCGGGCATCGACCAGTCGCTGTCCACGCTGGGTCAGGAGCTGGAGCGGGTGCGGGCCTATCTGGAGATCCTGCGCATCCGCATGGGCACCCGGCTGACCCTGCAGATCGACGTGCCCGACGCGCTGCACAACCTCACCCTGCCGTCGATGTCGTTGCAGACGCTGGTGGAGAACGCGATCAAGCACGGCCTGGAGCCGAAATCCGGCGGTGGCACGGTGTGGGTGCTGGCGCGCGAACTGGACGGCCGGCTGACCGTCACCGTGGCCGATGACGGCCAGGGCATGGCGACCGGCAGCACCGGCACCGGGATCGGCCTGAAGAACCTGCGTGAACGCCTGCGCCTGAGCTGCGGCGCCGATGCGTCATTGACCCTGGTGTCGAATTTCCCCAGCGGCATGGCCGCCACCATCAGCCTGCCGTGCCAGCATCTGGAACCGGCACTGGCACCGGCCGTCGCAAGGCTCATCCCGGAGCTGCCGCATGCCTCTTGATGCGCTGATCGCCGAAGACGAGCCACTGCTGCGCCAGGCATTGCTGGACCAGCTGGCGCGCTTGTGGCCGGAGCTGGTCATCGTCGCCGCCTGCGAGGATGGGGCCGCGGCGCTGGAAGCACTGGAGACCCACCAGCCGGCGCTGGCATTTCTGGATATCCGCATGCCCGGGGTCACCGGTATCGATGTGGCGCGCGCGCTACAGAGCGTCAGCCCGCGCACCGAGGTGGTGTTCGTTACCGCCTACGACCAGTACGCGATCAGCGCCTTCGAACAAGGCGCGGTCGATTACCTGCTCAAGCCGGTCAGCGATGAACGCCTGTTGGCCACCCGCCAGCGCGTGCTGGCCCGGCGCTCGGTGGGGGGCGCGGACCCGGTGGTTCTGGAACGCCTGCTCCAGCAGCTGGCCCGGCAACCGGCTACGCCGCCGAGCGCACCGCCGCTGGCGTGGATCACCGCCAGCAATGGCCGTGAAACGCGACTGGTGATGCTCGATGAGGTTCTGTATTTCCGCGCCGACAACAAATACACGGTGGTGGTGACCGCCGATGCGGAACTGCTGCTGCGCAGTTCGCTGCGCGAGCTGGCCGCGGTGCTGGATCCAAGCGGCTTCCGCCAGGTGCACCGGGCCACACTGGTCAACATGAAAGCGGTGGCGGCGGTGAGCCGCGAGGACAGCGGGCGCGGCGTGTTGCGGCTGAAGAACCGCAGCGAAACGCTGGTGGTCAGCCAGCCGTTCATGAGTCTGTTCCGCGGCATGTGAGGCCGCACCCGTCCCAGGAGAATCGCCATGCTGTACCTGACCGTTCTGCTCGGCAGTCTGCTGTCGATGCTGGGCATCCACGAGCCCCCCGGGCAGACCTCGATCACCCGCCTCAGCGGCGAGCACGCGCTGCTCAGCCGCACCACGGTGATGGCCGGTGTCAGCCGTTTCCAATGCCTGCAAAGTGACAGCGGCCGCTGCGGCTACCGGCTCTACAACGAGCAATGCCAGCCCCGGGAGGGCGGGCAGGACTGCCGCCGCGAGCCCCTGGCCGACTTCACCCTGGTGGTGGGCAGCAGCCGCGAACTGCGCGATCTGCCCGGCGGCTTTGGCCAGCAGGTGCACATCCCCAAATGACATCGCCGCGCCAGTGCGCGGCGATGGGTAATGCGTGGAATGGAAGTATCAGAACGCCGGTTGCAACCGCAGGCCGTCGTCACCGATGTGGTTGAGCTTGCCCACCAGCTCCGAATGCTGTCGCATGCGGCCGAGCTCGCGCATGATGCGCACGTCCTCATGGCGCAGTTCGCGCTTGGCGGTGACAGCCTGCTTGTAGTCCAGCACTTCCGGATAGTGCTGGGCCATTTCCAGCGCCTCGCCCACGTTCTCCACGCTGTCGGCGTCGGAACTGATGCGCGCGCGGCTGTTGAAGGCCTTCATCCAGCGCTCGAAGCCGGCGGTGTGATCGAACATGTTGGCCATGAACCAGATCACGAACAGGATCGACACCCACGAGCCGAACACGATCACCACGCGGGTGAAGGTGATATGGAAATCATCGCGCCACAGATAGTTGGTGATCAGCCCCAGAATCAACAGCGAGGCGGCCTGCCAGAGCACGATGGAGGCGATCAGCCACTGGCACTTGGCCTTGGCCAGCAGGGCGACTTCCTGGCGTATCTGTTCGTCGCTCAGGTTCTTCCAGTGCGCGACCTGCTTCTCGAACGGGCTGCGATACAGCTCGTTGTCCTGCAACAGCAATCCCAAACCTTTGAACAACGCGATCATGTTGAGCTCCTTGCAGTGACTTTCTGGAACGAGCGACGGATGCGACGTGAAGCGGTCAGGCGGCTTTAGTTCTAGCACTTTCCGCTTGCTTGGCAATGGGGGGCGCGCGAAGGCGTGCGCAGCGGCGCACGAGGACGGGAGCGGATTTTGCGGTGCGTCATCGCGCAAGTGGCGGAATGGAAAATTGAAACCGGCGGCGCATGCTGCATCTGCACACAGCGCTTCCGGCGGCTGTCGCGGCGCACCGGGTGGTGTCGATCATCGCGCATGACACCGGAGGATCTGCGACTTGCGCGACGGCAACGGTACGATAGGCGCCATGTCGCTCCTGTCCGAACGTGTTTCCTCCGCCGCCACCGCCCAGATCCGCCGCTGGGTGCTGGACGCCTTCCCGCGTGACCACAGTGGCGTGGCCTACGACGCGCCCGCCGGCGATCCGGGCTGGTTCGGCCCGGACAGCGTCACCTGGCGCATCCATTCGGAGTTTCCCGGCATGCTCGCCGGCGGCCTGTGCGCATTGATGCTGCAGTTGCTGCATCCGCGCGCGCTGGCCGGGGTCTATGACCATTCCAATTTCCGTGAGGACCTGGTCGGACGGCTGCGGCGGACCACCAGCTTTGTCGCCGGCACCAGTTACGCGCCGGTGGCGGAAGTGGAGACGCTGATCGAACGCGTTCGCCGGATCCATGCGCAGGTGGCGGGCGTCCTGCCCGATGGCCGCCACTACCGCGCCGATGCGCCGGAGTTGCTGACCTGGGTACATGTGACCGAGGCTTACGGCTTCCTGGAAGGCTGTCGTCGCTATTGCCGGGAGATTCCGGCGGCCATCGCCGACCGCTACTACGACGAATACCGGCGCGTGGCCGAGGCGCTGGGCGCGCGCGAGGTGCCGGCCAGCCAGGCTCAGGTGCAGGCCTATTTCGCCCAGCAGCAGTCGCAGCTGCGGATGGACGACCGTTCGCGCGAGGTGCTGGAGGTGCTCAGCGAGGTGCGCCTGCCGGTGCCGCTGCCGGGTGTCTCGCGCGACCTGTTCCTGTCGGCCGGCGCGGCCCTGCTCCCGGAGTGGGCCACGCAGCTGCTCGGACGCAGCCGTGGCCAGCAGCTGCAATCCATTGTCGCCGCGCGGGTGCTGCGCAGCGTGGCACCGTTGTTCCGGATCGCCTTGAGCGACGGCATTTCCACGCGCGCGTGCCGCCGGGTGGGAGCCGATCCGGCGCTGCTGCTGCGCTGGCCGGAATAGCAGGGCCTGGTCCTTGCGCACCCGCAACGGAACGGGCGCTCCTGGGCACCCGTTCCGTTTTCCGCACCGCGCACCGCCTGGCAACTGCCGGATATTGCCCGCGCCGGCTGTATCCGCAGCGGCAGCGCCGATAGTCCGGATCCGCCCCGGCACCATACGGCTGCCGGTTGGGCACTTGATCGTTGCAGGTAACGGCAAACCTGCCGGAAATTGCGTGTCGACTCTTCACGCGGGCGGTTGTTGTGCGGCATGCTGTGAAGGAAACGTTGCGATGGTGGCCGGGGGGCGGCGCGCAACGTTGAAAACCGTTTCTGCACGCGCACTCAACCGGTCCGTGGCGGGCGGATTTTCTGTCGCGTTCTCTGAAGACGAACCTCGCCCATGCGTGCAGCACGTGTACTGATGTCGGACAGGCACCTGTGAACCGGATCTTCGCCCATCCACTGCGAAGGATCGGCGGTATCGGAAGCGTGGCGGCGATCGTGCTGGCCCTCGTGCTGGCGCTGTTGCTGTGGAATGACCGCAGCAACCGGTTGCAGGCCGCGCAGCGGCAGAGCATGGCCATCGCCACCGGCACCGATCGCCTGCTGCGCTCGGAGCTGTCCACGTTCGAACGGACGCTGCGCGGCACCGCCAATGATGCGCGCGACTATTTCTGGCTGGCTCCCGAGGAAGCGCCGGCGCTGCTGGAGTCGGCCATCGCCGGGGTGCTGTTACGCAATCCGGACCTGGCCACCATCACCCTGGTGGATGGCCAGGGCCGGGCGTTGTCGGGCGGGAGCGGCGATCCGGGGTTCAGCCGCTGGGTCAATCCGGCGCACCGGGTGCTCAGGGGCGAGCTGTACCTGGGCAGGATGGAACGCGGACCGGACGGATCACGGCTGGTGCAGCTGGCCATTCCGGTACAGCCGGGGCAATGGCTGCTGGCGCAGGTCCGGCTGGCGGCGTTCCAGCGGATCGTTACTGGCCTGGATACCGGCCGCATGGGCGTGGTGTCCATCGGCAACCGCGATGGCCAGCTGCTGGCCCACAGTCTGGACCCGTCGCTGGTGGAGCGCACGCTGCCGCGGCCGATGCGGATCTTCCCGCCCGAGGACAAGGTGAGGGCCCGCGGCGTGGCCAACAGCCCGGTCGATGGCCTGTCCCGGATCGGCGCGATCAGCGCGCCGCGCGATTATCCGCTGATCGTGTTCGCCGGCTTGTCCTACGACGAGGTGATGGGGCCGTGGTACACCGCGCTGTATGCGGCCATCGGCCTGTACGTGCTGTACGTGGTCGGACTGCTGTACCTGATCCATATCCGCCGGCGCAGTCTGCGGCGGCAGGCGCGGCTGACCGAGGAGCTGCGCGCCGGCGCCGCCGAGCTGGCCCTGGCCCACCAGGTTGGCAAGGTCGGGACCTGGTCGATCAGCGGTGATGGCGGCACCCTGCGCTGGTCGGCGCAGACCCAGCAGCTGTTTGGCTTGTCGACCCGGCAATCGACCTTGCCGGCACTGTATGCGCGCGTGCATGCCGAAGACCGTCCCACGTTGCGGGCCGAGCTGCAGGCGGCACTGGCCAACGGTGGCGTGGTGAACGCGCTGTTCCGCCTGGTGCTGCGCGACGGCTCCACGCGCTGGCTGTCGGCGCGCGGGGAAATGGTCAATGAGCACCGCCGCAAGCGCATGACCGGTGCGGTGGTGGATGTGACCGAACGCGTGCACAGCCAGTTGCGCGCGCAGGAAGCCGAGCGCCAGTTCCGGCTGGTGTTCGATCGCAATCCGGCGCCGTTCTGGATTTTCGACCTCCATACCCTGCGCTTCCTGGAAGTGAACCAGGCCGCGGTGCGGCAGTACGGCTACAGCCGCGACGAATTCCTTGGCATGACGATCCTGGACATCCGCCCGGCGGAGTACCGCGAGGAGACGGTCGCGTTCATCCGGGAGCTGGCCGACGGGCTGCGTCCGGCCGAGGGGGTGTTCATCCACCGGCGCAAGGACGGCAGTCTGTTCGAGGTGATCGGGCACAGCGCGCGGCTGGAGTTCGATGGCAAACCCGCGCTGCTGGTGCTGGCCGAGGACGCCAGCCAGCGGCTGGCCTACGAACGCGATCTGGCCTATCGCGCCAGCCATCATGCCGGCACCGGCCTGCTGACGGTGCGGGCGCTGGCCGACCGTCTGGACGCCGCTGGCAGCGGCTACACGGTGGTCCACGTGCAGCTGCGCGGGATCCAGATGGTGGCCGATACGCTGGGCCAGGACGCAGGCGAGCAGGTGCTGCAGGCCATGGCGACGCGGCTGGGGGCGCTGGCGGCCGGCTATGGCCTGCTGGCCCATCAGCCGGCCGAGGATTTCGTGCTGGCCATCGCCGCCGGGCACGAGGTGCAGCAGGTCCTGGACGCATTGCTGGCGGCGGTGTCCGAACCGGTGCGCGGGCGCGATTCGCGTCACCAGCTGGAACCGCGGCTGGGCGTGGCGCGCTGTCCTGACGATGGGGAAATGGCCGAACAGGTACTGGGCCGTGCGGCGCAGGCGGCCCATGCCGCGCGCGAGAATGGCACGGTGCTGGCGCGTTTCGATGCCAGTATCGCCGCCCGTTACACCGAACGCCTGCAGCTGGCCGGGCGGATCCACACCGCCATCGACCAGGGCGAGTTCGAGCTGCACTTCCAGCCGATCTATCACGCCGCCGATCGCAGTCCGGCCGCGCTGGAGGCGCTGCTGCGCTGGCCGCAGGCCGATGGCAGCTTCATTGCGCCGGGCGATTTCATCCGCCTGTGCGAGGACACCGGGCTGATCGTCGCGCTGGGCCGCTGGGTGATCCATGCCGCGGCGCGCGCGCAACGCCAGCTGGCCGACCAAGGCTGGGGCGGGCTGCCGATCGCGGTGAACATCTCGGCGGTGCAGTTGTTCAACAGCGATCTGGTGGCCGAATTCAGCCGTGCCACCGAGGCCTGGGACCTGCCCCCCGGGGCGTTGCAGCTGGAACTGACCGAAAGCGCGGTGATGCGCAACCCGGCGCAGGCGCTGCAGACGCTGCAGGCGTTGAAGGAAAACGGTATCGGTGCGGCACTGGATGATTTCGGCACCGGCTTTTCCAGCATGTCCTACCTGCAGCACCTGCCACTGGACTCGCTGAAGATCGACCGCGACTTCGTCTGTGATGTGGAACGCAACCCGCGCAACGCGGCGATCTGCCGCGCGCTGTTGTCGCTGGGCCACAGCATGGGCCTGAACGTGATCGCCGAGGGCGTGGAGAGCGAAGGCCAGCTGGCGTGGCTGGCCGCGCACGGCTGCGACCAGGTGCAGGGTTACCTGCTGGGTCGCCCGATGCCGCTGGAGGCGGTGCGGGTGGCGCTGGACCAGCACCGCTCAGTCTGAGGCGGCCGTTTCCCCGCCGAGGCACTCGACCAGATAGTCGATGAAGCTTCGCACCTTCGGCGCCAGGTGGCTGCGGCTAGCATAGACCGCATGGATGCCGACCGAGGGCACTTCCCAGTCGGCCAGCACCGGTACCAGGCGACCGTCGGCCAGCGCCTCGCCGATGATGAAATCCGGCTGGGCGATGATGCCCATGCCGGCGATGGCCGCCTCGCGCAGTACCTCGCCATTGTTGGCGCGCATGCGTGGCACCAGCGCGATGCCCACTTCGCTCTGCCCGCGCTGCAGTGTCCAGCTGTCGCCGCCGGCCGAGTAGGTATAGGACAGGCAATCGTGCCCCGCCAGTTCCTGCGGGGTGGCCGGGGCGCCGCGTCGGGCCAGATAGGATGGCGCCGCGCACAGCGTGATCCGCGCCTGCGCCAGCCGCCGGGCGATCAGCGAGGGCGCCGGCTGGCGGGTGATGCGGATGGCCAGATCGAAACCTTCCTCGACCATGTCCACCAGCCGGTCGGACAGCTGCAGGTCCAGTTCCACCTGCGGATACCGCGTGCTGTAGCCGGGCAGCAGCGACGCCAGGCGGGCGATGCCATAGCTGACCGGGGCATTGATCCGCAGCCGGCCGGAGGGCTGCAGCGCCTGCGCCCCGACCGAGGCTTCCAGTGCGTCGAATTCGGCCAGCAGCTGCACGCAGCGCTGGTAGTAGGCCGCGCCGGTGCTGGTGGGGCTGACGCGCCGGGTGGTGCGGTTGAGCAGGCGTGCGGACAGGCGCTTTTCCAGCGCGGCGATCTGCCGGGTGACGGCGGCGGTGGACAGGTCCAGCGCCTCGGCCGCGGCGCTGAAACCGTTGCGTTCGACTACGGCGACAAACACCCGCATCGCATCGATCGTGTCCACTGTTTCCACTTCCGCAATAAAACGTTGCCGTCGAGGTTATTTGTTGCGTGCAATCCGCGCAATAAGCTGGCGGCTGTCCTCTTTGCTCCGGGAGTCCGCCGTGACGGACCGTCTGCCATCCCTCTACATCTCGCATGGTTCACCGATGACCGCGCTGGAGCCCGGCCTGGTGGGGCTACGGTTGGCCGAACTGGCCGCCGGCCTGCCGCGCCCGCGCGCGATCGTGATGGCCTCGGCGCACTGGCTGGGCCGCGCGCCGATGGTCTCGGCCGCCGCGCAGCCGGAAACCCTTCACGATTTCGGCGGCTTTCCCGCCGCGCTGTACCAGCTGCAGTACCCGGCGCCGGGGGCCCCGGAGTTGGCCCGGCAGGTGGCCGCGCGTCTGGCCGCTGCCGGGTTGCCGGCGGTGCTGGACCCGCAGCGCGGCCTGGACCACGGCGCCTGGGTGCCGCTGCGCTATCTGTATCCGCAGGCCGACATCCCGGTGCTGCAGGTGTCGATCCAGCCGGGGCTGGGGCCGCGCCACCAGTTCGCGCTGGGCCGGGCGCTGGCGCCGCTGCGCGAGCAGGGCGTGCTGCTGGTCGGCTCGGGCAGCATTACCCACAACCTGCACGACTGGCGCAACGACGATCAGGCCCGGGAAGCGCCGTACGTGCGCCCGTTCATCGGCTGGATCGAGCAGAAGCTGCAGGCCAACGACCTGCCGGCGTTGTTCGACTACCGCCGGCAGGCGCCGTCCGCCGTGCAGGCCCATCCCACCGACGAGCACCTGCTGCCGCTGTATTTCGCTATGGGTGCGGCCGGCACCGACCAGCTCGGCGCGCAGCGCATCGATGCCGGCATCGACCTGGGGTTTCTGGCGATGGACATCTACCGTTTCCAGGGTGCCGGGTAAGCGTGTTCGCCAATGCGCGCCGGTTCCAGCTGCGCGCATCGGCATCCCGGCACGCCTGTGGTAGTTTTCCAGAGGTATTTTTCCGTCGCTGCCCGCGCCGGCAGCGCGCTGTCGTGGTGGTGATTCCCTGGAACGGGCATGCACACGATCGAAGTCGTCCTGGCGATGCTGGTGGCCGTTGTCGCCAGCGGCTATCTGGTAAGAATCCTTCCCTTTTCGCTGCCGCTGCCACTGGTGCAGATCGGGCTGGGCGCGCTGATTGCCGGGGTGTTCAAGCGCGGTCATGCGCTGGACCCGGAGATGTTCTTCCTGCTGTTCCTGCCGCCGCTGCTGTTCCTGGACGGCTGGCGTATTCCCAAACACGGCCTGTTCCGCGACAAGGGCGCGATCCTGGAGCTGGCGTTTGGCCTGGTGGTGTTCACCGTGCTCGGCGCCGGGCTGCTGATCCACTGGTTGATCCCGGCGATGCCACTGGCGGTGGCCTTCGCGCTGGCGGCGATTCTCTCGCCGACCGATCCGGTCGCGGTCGGGGCGATCGCCTCGCGGGTGCCGATGCCCAAACGGCTGATGCACATCCTGGAAGGCGAGTCGCTGCTCAACGACGCCTCGGGCCTGGTCTGCTTCAGTTTCGCGGTGGCCGCGGTGATGACCGGCAGCTTCTCGCTGGCGCAGGCCTCGCTGACCTTCCTGTGGGTGGCGCTGGCCGGCCTGGCGATCGGCGTGGGGGTGACGTACGGGGTATCCACCTTCCAGCGCTGGCTGTGGCGCAGCTTCGGCGAGGAGCCGGGCGCGGCGCTGCTGCTCAACCTGCTGATTCCGTTCGCCGCCTACCTGCTGGCCGAGGAGTTCAAGGCCTCGGGCATCCTGGCCGCGGTCGCCGCCGGCATCACCATGAGCTATGTCGAGCTGACCGGCCGCATCAGCGGCAGCATGCGGGTGCAGCGCGCGGCGGTCTGGAACACCGTGCAGTTCAGCTTCAACGGCATCATCTTCGTGCTGCTGGGCGAGCAGCTGCCGGGCATTGTCGAACGCGCGGTCGATACCATGGCCACCAGCGGCCAGCGCAACCCGTGGTGGCTGCTGGTGTACGTGCTGGCGATCAACATCATGCTGGTGCTGCTGCGACTGGCGTGGGTGTGGCTGTCGCTGCGCTGGAACCTGCTCCGGGCGCGCTGGCGCGGCGAGCAGGGCACGCGCATGCCGTGGCGGGTGGTGCTGGCGATGTCGGTGGCCGGTGTGCGGGGTGCCATCACCCTGGCCGGCGTGCTGACGCTGCCGCTGATGGTGCCTGGCGGTGAGCCGTTCCCGGCGCGCGATCTGGTGATCTTCCTGGCGGCAGCGGTGATCCTGGTGTCGCTGGTCGCGGCCAGCCTGGTGCTGCCGCGGCTGCTCACCGGGCTGGAACTGCCCAAGGACGAGGACAGCCGGCGCGAAGAGGACATCGCGCGCAAGGCGTCGTCCCGGGCGGCGCTGGCGGCGGTGGAGAAAGCCCGGCAGCAGCTCGGAGAGGGCCAGAGCACCGGCAGCGTGCAGCTCTACAACGATGCCGCGGCGCGGGTGAGCCTGCTGTACCAGCGCAATCTGGACAAGGGCCAGAGCCCGGACGAGGACCCGGAGAAGGTCAAACGCATGGAGCAGGCCTATCGCAGCCTGCGCGCGGCCGGCCTGAATGCCGAGCGCGAGGAGCTGTTCCGGTTGACCCGGCGCGGGCAGATCTCCGACGAGGTCGCGCGCAAGCTGATCCGCAACCTGGACCTGCTGGAGAGCCGGCAGCGCGATTGACGCTGCCGGCGGTGATGCTTACGGCTGCGGCAGCTGCAGGAAATACGGCTCCACCGTGCCCTTGATCTTCAGCGTCATCGGGTTGCCGCGGCGGTCGCGGGCCTTGCCGGCCTGCACGCGGATCCAGCCTTCGCTGACCGAGTATTCCTCCACGTCATCGCGCTCGATGCCGTTGAAGCGGACGCCAACGCCGCGCTGCAGGGCGGCGGCATCGTGGAACGGGCTCTGCGGATTGACCGCCAGGTGATCGGGAGGGGTATCGCTCATCTTCATCATCGGTTGAAGGCCAACGTGGCCGTCTTCTGCCGCACAGGATACCTGCCGCTGCGCCCGAGCCTGAAACGCCGTGCTTCCCCGACGCCGGTGCTGCGGTCAGAATGGCGCGCCCGCCCGCAGCCAGAACAACCGCCATGCCCGACAACAGCGACTATTTCGATTTCGAGGAAAACCCCCACGACTTCGACGAGGACGACTTCGAGGCGCGGGTGTGGAACCTGCTGGTGCTGATCAACCCCGGCGACGAGGAACTGGCGCTGCAGCAGTTCAACCGCTGGCGCGAGCTGCTGGCCGAGCGCGGCGAACCGCTGGAGCCGGACAGTGACTGGCTGCCGCCGCTGTTTGCGGCCATCGGCTGGCAATCGGGTTTCGAGGTCGAGCGCGAGGATCTGGACTCGGTGATGGCCGCGGTCAGCGAGCTGGCCGCGCGCTGGAACCTGCAGCTGGACTGGGGCGGCGATCTGGATGACGAGGATTTCGCCGACCATGTCGATGGCGTGCAGCTGCTGTCCATCGCCTTCGATCGCCTGCGCGAGCACGGCTACACGCTGTGGAGCGTGGATGCCGGCAGCGAGGGTTTCACCGGCTGGATGGCGCTGACCCGCGACGATGACGCGATGCTGGCGCTGTGCTCGCTGCTGAACGTGGAAGTGCGGCTGGGTAGCGATCCGTTCTGAGTGCGGACTCGCGGTTCAACCGGCCTGGTACTGCGCCCGCGCGTTGGCGATGACCTGGCGCATCAGGGCGCGGTCGCGATGCCGGGAAATGGCGACCGCGCCGAGCGCGACGGCCCGGGCGTGCAGCGGCGCCGGTATGTCGTAGTGCGCCCCGCTGGGACGGTTCTGGAAGGCGCGGCGGGGAATCCCGAGCTGCTGCGCCAGCGCATGCAGCTCGGGCAGGGTGTCGGCCATCAGATGCGCCCAGCGCTCGCCGCGCCAGGGATGTACCGCATCGTCGATATAGACCGTCACCGGTAGCCTGCGGCTCAGCCCTGCGGCTTGTCGCCGGTGTCGGCTTCAGCAGCCGGTGCGGCGTCGGCGTCGGTGCTGTCAGCCACGTCGGCGTCTTCGGCAGCCATTTCCTCGTCGCCGCTTTCGAACTCGGCCACCAGCGCGGCCAGATAGTCGTCGGCAGTCTTGCCTTCGTCGGTGGCCAGATCGTTGATCATCGCCTCCAGCTGCGGGGAGTACTCCAGGCTGACCTTGCGGCCTTCCTTCTCCTGCACGTTGGCCAGGTGCTTGAGCATGGCCAGCATCGGCACCGGGTTGTCGGCGTTGCCCATGGTCTGGCCACCGATGGCCAGCAGCCATTCGTTGCCCTGCAGACCGATGGCGGCCACCACCTGGCCTTCTTCATTCATCAGCACGGCGTGGTTTTCCACCGGCTGCTGGGCGTTCAGGCGGGCGAACGGGCGGCGCGGGGCCTGCTTCTTGCGCTGGTCGCGCTTGGCTTTGGACTGCTTGGACATGATGCTCGGGCTATGGGAAAACAGCGCCCATTGTAGGCCTCAGTCGGCGGCGGTGACCGGATCGGCGTTGCCGCCCGCGGCCGCGGCGGCCAGTGCCGGCAGCGGCAAGGTGTCGGTTTCATTCAGGGCGGCGGCCTCGGCGTCCCTGGTCATCACCACGATGCTGATCCGGCGGTTGATCGGGTTCTGCGGGTTGGTTTTGTCGAACAGCACCGAGGAGGACAGCCCGACCACGCGCGCGACCTTGGCCTCGTCCATGCCGCCTTCCAGCAGCGTGCGCCGCGCGGCGTTGGCGCGGTCGGCGCTCAGTTCCCAGTTGCTGTAGCCCAGCTGGGTCGAATAGGCGGTGGTGTCGGTGTGGCCGGTCAGGCTGATGCGGTTGGGCACCTGGGAGATGAAGTGCGACAGCTCCAGCAGGATCGCCCGGGTATAGGGCATCAGCCGCGCGCTGCCCAGATCGAACATCGGCCGGTTCTGCTGGTCCACGATCTGGATGCGCAGGCCCTCAGGGGTGATATCCAGCAGCAGCTGGTCCTTGAACGGCTCCAGCGCTTGGCTCTTGCTGATGGCTTCCTGCAGTTCCTGTCTGAGCGCTTCCAGCCGCTGTTTCTCGCGCTCGCGTTCCTGTACCGGAGTTGGCACGGCTTGCTGCTGGTTCTGGAACGGGTCGCTGCTGTTGCCGCGCGAGATGTCGGTGGCGCCCCCCAGCTTGATCATCGAGGTGCTGGCACCGCCCGGACCGGCCATGCCCGGGGCCGGTGTGGCGCTGCTGCCGGCCAGCGGGCTGGGATTGCGGAAATACTCGGAGATCGCCGCGCGCTCGGGTTTGCTGGTGGCGGCCATCAGCCACAGCACCAGGAAGAAGGCCATCATCGCGGTGACGAAGTCGGCGTAGGCCACCTTCCATGAACCGCCGTGGTGGCCGCCGTGTTTGACCTTCTTGACCCGGCGGATGATCACCGTGGGTTTGGTTTCGCTCATGACCGGCGCCTTACTTGACCGACTTCAGGTGCTGCTCGAACTCGTTGAAGCCCGGGCGCAGCGCCGAGGGCACCGTCTTGCGCGCGAACTCCAGGGCGATCTTCGGGTTGTAGCCGCGCAGGCACGCCAGCAGCGCGGTCTTGACCGATTCGTAGATGCGCGCGTCCTGCTCGGCGCGGGCTTCCACCGCCGCCGCCAGCGGGCCGACAAAGCCATAGCCGAGCAGAATGCCGAGGAACGTGCCGACCAGCGCGCCGGCGACATGGCCACCGACCTCCTTGATGTCGCCGCCGATCGAGCCCATGGTGATGACGATGCCCAGCACCGCGGCGACGATGCCGAAACCGGGCAGTCCGTCGGCGACCTTGTTGAGCACCGCGGCCGGCGCCAGCGACTCCTCGTGGTGCTTTTCCAGCTCCAGTTCCAGCAGCGCCTCCAGTTCGTGCGGCTCGATATTGGAGCCGATCATCAGCCGCAGGCAGTCGGTCATGAAGGCCATCAGGTGGTGATCGGCCTGGATCTTGGGGTAGCTGGCGAACACCGGGCTCTCGCCGGGGTTCTCCACGTGCTCCTCCAGCGCCATGAAGCCCTCTTTGCGCGCCTTGTTGAGCAGTTCGTAGACCAGGCTGAGCACGTCCAGATAATCCTGGCGCTGGTACTGCGGGCCCTTGAAGGTGCCCACCACCGCGGCCAGGGTCTGTTTGACCAGCTTGAGCGGGGTGCCGATCAGGAACGCGCCCAGTGCCGCGCCGCCGATGATCACCAGTTCATAGGGCTGCCACAGCGCGCCCAGGCGCCCGTGCGCGCCAAGATAGCCGCCCAGTACGCTGAGGATGACGACGAGCAGACCAACGATGATGAGCATGGGGCAGGCACAAGGAGGGAATCTCCCGTTGTCGGCCTGGCGCGCCAGAACTGAAGTGTGAACTCAGTCGGCGGGCATCGCTTCGGCGCCGCCGCGGCCCAGTGGGTTGGGATAACGCTCGCCGTGGTCGGCGAAGCCCAGCGATACCGAGTTCAGGCAGTGCCGCTCGAAGGTGGGCGGCGGACCATCCGGGAAGACGTGGCCCAGATGGCTGTCGCAGCGGGCGCAGACGATTTCCGTGCGCACCATTCCGTGGCTGGTGTCGCGGATCTGCCGCACATGCGCCGGATCGAACGGGGCGAAGAAACTGGGCCAGCCGGTGCCGGAGTCGAACTTGGTGCTGGAGCGGAACAGCGGCAGCCCGCACAGCCGGCAGCAGTAGACGCCCGCCCGCTTGTTGTCCAGGAATACGCCGCAGAACGGGGCCTCGGTGCCGTGGTGCAGCAGCACGCGCGCCTCGTCCGGGCTCAGCCCGGCGATCAGGGTGGCGCGTTGCGCGGCGTCCGGAGGCGTGAGGTCGAAAGCGGTCATGGTGGGGGTCCGATGGGGCGAGGACCCATGGTAGGCGCGTGCGGGGATCGGACCAAGCCGCCGCGTTCATCGCTGCGCCAGCCGTTCGGGTGCATGCTCGAACCGATCCATAAAGGGAGGCCCCCATGACCAGGTTTGCCCGCATTGTGCTGTTGCTGGCCGGCGGCCTGCCGCTGGCGGCGCAGGCGCAGCTCAAACCCGCGGCGTCGCCCACCGCCACCCGTGCGGTCAGTTTGCCGCCACCGTCCCGGCCGCAGGCCGACGACAACCGCCCGGCGGCCGAAAACGCCCCTGTGCGCGAGCGCCTGCAGCAGCCGGTGTCGCCCGCCAAACCGGCGGTGCCGACCCGTCCGGCGGCACCGGCCGTCGCCCGTCCGGTCTATGACCGCAACGGCCAGCCGCTCAACGGCATGCAGCCGGCCGGTCCGAACCGGGTGATCGATACCCGCACCGGGCGCTACTACGACACCGTGCCCAGCGGCACCGGTGAGCGGGTGGTACCGCCGCCCAGCGCCGCGCGCGGCAACTGAGCCGCGGCCGCGCTCATTCGCTGATCGGCAGGCACAGGGTTTCCTTGACCTCCTCCATCACGATGTAGCTCTTGGATTCGCGGACATGCGGCAGGGTCAGCAGGGTGCTGCCCAGCAGCTTGCGGTAGGAGGCCATCTCGTTGATGCGGGCCTTGAGCAGGTAGTCGAAGTCACCGGACATCAGATGGCATTCCAGCACGTTGGGCAGTTTCAGCGCCGCGCGGCGGAACTCCTCGAAGATGTCGCCGGATTTGTAGGCCAGGCTGATTTCCACGAACACCAGCAGGCCGGCTTTCACCGAAGACGGGTCCAGCCGCGCGTAGTAGCCGGTAATCACGCCTTCGCGTTCCAGCCGCCGCACCCGCTCGGTGCAGGGCGTGGTCGACAGACCCACGCGCTCGCCCAGCTCGGTGAAGGAAATGCGTCCTTCCTGCTGCAGGATGCGCAGGATCTTGCGGTCGATCTTGTCCAGTTCGCGGCTGCGGGTGGCCATGGCGGCTCTGCTTTTGATGAACGAAACGGGAAATTAGCCTGATTTTTCCGGTCAATACAGAAAAAACAACTGGCTTGGCCTGAATATACTGCGCCCTTCCTAGTCCCTGTTGTCCTCTGTGCAGGGAATCATGTGGTCCGGAGAAAGAAGATGCGTGTTCTGGTGCTCGGCAGCGGTGTGATCGGCACGACCAGTGCCTGGTATCTGCGGCAGGCCGGCTTTGAGGTCACCGTGGTCGACCGGCAGCCGGCGCCGGCGCTGGAAACCAGCTTCGCCAACGCCGGGCAGCTGTCCTTCGGCTACACCTCGCCGTGGGCCGCGCCCGGGGTGCCGTTCAAGGCGATCAAGTGGCTGTTCGAAGAACATGCGCCACTGGCGATCCGCCCGACCGGCGATCTGAACCAGTACCGCTGGCTGTGGCAGATGCTGCGCAACTGCACCTCGGCCCGTTACGCGGTGAACAAGGCGCGCATGGTGCGCGTATCCGACTACAGCCGCGACTGCATCAACGAGCTGCGTGCGGCCACCGGCATCGACTACGAGGGACGCCAGCTGGGCACCACCCAGCTGTTCCGCACCCAGCAGCAGCTGGATGCCGCCGCGCAGGACATCGAGGTGCTGCGCCAGTACGGCGTGCCGTATGAAGTACTCGACCGCCAGGGCATCGCCCGCGTCGAACCGGCGCTGGCCGGCAAAACCGGCATGCTGGTCGGCGCATTGCGCCTGCCCGAGGACCAGACCGGCGATTGCCAGCTGTTCACCGACAAGCTGGCCGCGCTGGCCGCCGGGAACGGCGTGGAGTTCCGCTTCGACCAGACCATCAGCGCCATCCACGCCGACGGCGACCGCATCACCGGTGTGCGCATCAACGGCCAGCTGGAAACCGCCGACCATTACGTGCTGGCGCTGGGCAGTTACTCGCCGCAGCTGCTCGCGCCGCTGGGCATGCAGCTGCCGGTGTATCCGCTGAAGGGCTACTCGCTGACCCTGCCCATTACCAACGCGGCGATGGCCCCGAACTCGACCATCCTCGACGAAAGCTACAAGATCGCCGTCACCCGTTTCCAGGACCGCATCCGTGTCGGTGGCATGGCCGAAGTGTCCGGTTTCGACCTGTCGCTGGAGCCGCGCCGGCGCGCCACGCTGGAGAAGGTGGTCAAGGATCTGTATCCGGAGGGCGGCGACCTGTCGCGCGCCGAATTCTGGACCGGCCTGCGTCCGGCCACCCCGGACGGCACGCCGGTGATTGGCGCCACGCCGTATCGCAACCTGTTCCTCAATACCGGCCACGGCACGTTGGGCTGGACCATGGCCGCCGGTTCGGGCCGTTATCTGGCCGACCTGATGGGCGGCAAGACGCCCCAGATCAGCAGCGAAGGCCTGGATATCTTCCGCTACGGCAAGGGACGGCACTGATGCGTCCGGCCCACGCCCTCATCGACCTGGACGCGCTGCGCCACAACTACCGCCTGGCCAGGCAATTGGGCGGCGGCAAGGCGCTGGCCATCATCAAGGCCGATGCCTATGGCCATGGTGCGGTGGCCTGCGCGCGCGCGCTGCAGGACGAGGCCGACGGCTTTGGCGTGGCCTGCATCGAAGAGGCGCTGGAGCTTCGCCAGGCCGGCATCCGTGGTCCGATCCTGCTGATGGAAGGCTTCTTCGATGCGGCCGAACTGCCGCTGATCGTCGAGCACGATTTCTGGACGGTCGTGTCCTCGCGCTGGCAGCTCGAAGCGGTGGAGGCGTTCCAGACCGGTGCCACGCTGCGTATCTGGCTCAAGCTGGACAGCGGCATGCACCGGCTGGGTCTGTCGCCGGAAGAGTTCCGCGACGCGCATGCCCGCCTGAGCGCGCTGCCGCAGGTCGGCCCGCTGGTGCTGATGACCCACCTGGCGCGTGCCGATGAACTGGACAGCAACCGCACCCGGGAGCAGCTCGATATCTTCGTTCGTGCGACAGAAGGTTTGGCCGGTGAAACCAGCCTGTGCAATTCGCCGGCGCTGCTGGGCTGGCCGCAGGTGCGCAGCGATTGGGTACGCCCGGGCCTGATGCTGTATGGCGCCGACCCGCTGTATCCGCAGCCCAGCCCGCACGCCGCGCAGCTGCGCCCGGTGATGACGCTGCAGTCGCGGGTGATCGCGGTGCGCGAGCTGGGTGTGGGTGAGCCGCTGGGCTATGGCGCGCGCTTTGTCGCCGAGCGGCCGACACGGGTAGGTGTGGTGGCGATGGGGTATGCCGATGGCTATCCGCAGTTCGCCCCCAATGGCACGCCGGTGCTGATCGAAGGCGTGCCGGGGCAACTGATCGGCCGCGTGTCGATGGACATGCTGACCGTGGATCTGACCGATCACCCGCAGGCCGGCCACGGCAGCCTCGTGCAGCTGTGGGGCAGCGCGCCGACCATCGCCGAGCTGGCGCCGCGTTGCAACACCAGTGCCTACCGGCTGCCGTGCAGCCTCAAACGCACGCCGCGCGTCTATCTGTCCGAGTAACGAAAAGGGCCGCAGTGCGGCCCTTTTCTGTGGGGGAACCACGGCATCCGCAGTAGCGGCGTGCCGCCTGCGAGGCGGCCGGCCGCTTACCGTCCGGCCGCCGTGTCCTGGCGGAACTCGCGGCGCAGCCAGTCGTTGAGCATCCGCTTCTCATAGCGCAGCGGGTCGGTGTCACTGGGCATGCTGCTGTTGAGCAGGTACGCGGTGTCCACCAGCTTGCGCTCGCCCTGGGCGATCACCTGGCCATTGGCGTCGGTGAGGGCGAACTGCAGGGTGATCCGCGGCGGATAGATGTCGCGCATGATCCGCACATCGTCCAGTCGCGGGCCGCGCCACGGCTCGTAGTCGCCGGCACGTTTGATGTCGGTGAAGGTGACGTCCAGTTGCTGTCCCGCCGGCAACTGTTTGTCGGCCTGCTTGCGCAGGTACCCGGCCAGCTGCGTCACCCAGTCGCCCCGTTCGGCATCCCAGCGGTTGCGGCTCTGGCGCAGTTCGGTGAACTGGGCCGGATCGGTCCACTGCACCTGTACCCGGCCTTCGGCGGGCAGCGCCCGCGGTGCGTCGGGCGCGGTGACGGTGCGGGGACCGGCATGGACAGTGCCCGCAGCCAGAATGCAGGCCAGTGCCACTCGGGCAAGGGTCGAAGTTTTCATGGAAATCTCCGTAGGTATAGCGTGTCTGGAGTGTGGGGCCTGCCTGGGCGCGGAACAATGCTGGTCGTGGCGCGCACGCGCGGAAGTTGCGCGGGATTCATCATCACGTTGTGTCGATAGGCCGGTGCCCAGACTGGCGCTGCTCCCGTTTGCCCCGTCTGTCCTTCCGCCGCCGGTGACATGCTCCCTTCCCCGAATCCGCCCCGTCTTCCGCTGGTGCCCGTTGCCGCTGCGGACCTGGAAAACTCCCTGCTCTATCAGGAGTTGATCGAAGCGGTAGGCACGGGTTTCTGCGTGGTCGAGATGGTGTTCAGCGACGGGGTGCCGGTGGACTTCATCTATCGTCGGGTGAATGCCGCGTTCGAGCGCATCACCGGCTTGCACCAGGTCACCGGTCGGCGCGCCCGCGAGCTGGTCCCCAGCCTGGAGGACTACTGGTTCCGCGTGTTCGGTCGTGTGGTCGAAGAGGGCGTGACGGTGCAGTTCGAGCGCGAGGTGCCCGCGCTGGGACGCTGGTATTCGGTGGAAGCGGTGCGGCTGGGCGCCGAAGGGCAGCGCCGGCTTGGCGTGCTGTTTTTCGATATTTCCCGGCGCAGGCAGGTTGAAACCGAGCTGGCCGAGAGCGAGGCGCGCTTCAGCGCACTGGCCGACGGCCTGCCGATGCCGGTGTGGGTGGTCGATGACCTGGGCCAGCTGCGCTTCATCAACAACGCCTTCTCCACGTTTTTCGGTACCGCCAGCAACCACGTTTTTGGCGCGCGCTGGTGGCAGGGGCTGCTGCATCCGGACGAGCTGGCGCCATTTGAATACGAACTGCGCACCGCGCTGGCCGAAGAGCGTGCCTTGCACCTGAACGTACGCGTGCAGCGCCATGACGGGCAATGGCGCTGGCTGGAGATGAACGCGGTGCCGCGCTTTTCCCCGGACGGGCGCTTCATCGGCCTGGCCGGCAACAGTCCGGATATCACCGAGCGGCGTGAAATCGATAGGGCGCGCGAGGAGCTGCTGGCGGCCGAGCGCACCGCCCGCAACGCCGCTGAAAGCACCACGCGGCTGAAGGATGAATTCCTGGCCACGCTGTCGCACGAGCTGCGCACGCCCCTGACCACGATCCTGGGCTGGAGCGAGCTGCTGCTGCAGCGCATGCCGGCCGAGCATCCGATGCGCCGTGGCCTGGAGGTGATCGCCAGCAGTGCGCTGGCGCAGAAGAGTCTGATGTCGGACATGCTCGACCTGAGCAGCATGCTGCTGGGCAAGGTGCAGCTGGAGGTGGAGGTGCTGGATCTGGCCGCGCAGGTGCGTGAAGCGGTCCAGGCGCAGGCGCTGGTGGCCGAGGGCAAGGCGCAGACGCTGCTGGTGAAGGTGCCCAAGATGCGCTGTCCGGTGCTGGGCGACGCCACCCGGTTGCAGCAGGTGCTGTGGAACCTGCTGTCAAACGCGATCAAGTTCACCCCGGTGGAGGGGCGGGTGGAAGTGGCGGTGCTGCAGGCACCGGGACACTTCGTGGTCGAGGTGCGCGACAACGGGGACGGCATCGCCCCGGAGTTTCTGGAGCACCTGTTCGGCCGCTTCCGTCAGGCCGATGGCACGACCACCCGTCGCCATGGCGGGCTGGGATTGGGGCTGGCCATCGTCCAGCAGCTGACCGAACTGCATGGCGGCAGCGTTTCGGCGGCCAGCGGCGGGGCCGGCCAGGGCGCGGTATTCCGGGTGCGGCTGCCCGCACACCGCGCCGACGCCAGCCATCGGCCACGTCGCAGGGTGCAGCGTGGGCCGATCGGCGAGGACGTGATCGCGCAGCTGCCGCTGCAGGGAATGCGGCTGCTGGCGGTGGAGGATCAGCCGGATGTGCTGGCCAATATCCACCGGGTGCTGGAAGAGCAGGGGGCGTCGGTGATCACCGCCAGTTCCGCGGCCGAGGCGCTGGAGCTGCTGGACCGGCGTGGGCACACCGCCTTCGATCTGCTGCTCAGCGACATCGGCATGCCGGGTATGGATGGCTACGGTCTGGTGCGCACGCTGCGCGAGACGATGGGCGTCTCAGGCCGTGAACTGCCGGCGGTGGCGGTCACCGCGCTGGCGCGGGAGGATGACCGCCGCCGTGCGTTCGCGGCCGGTTTCCAGGCGCATGTGGCCAAGCCGTACAGTCTGGCCCAGCTGGTCGGGGCGATCCGCGACGCCAGACCACGCCACTGAAAGCTTTGCGCGGATTTCACATGAGCTGTGGGTAGTGTGATCCCCATCACCGAGGACGCTGCCATGGCTCTCTACGCGCCCCACGTCTATTCCGACCCGATGCGGATCGCCCTGCTGGAAACACTGCTGGGTGAACTGGGCGACCGCACCCGGGTCGTTCTGGTGTTGCAGGACGGCATCCAAGTGGCGGGCACGGTGACCACGCGGCCGGCGCTGCAGCACTTTGTCGATCACAACGACCAGCCGGGCGTGAACGCCACCGTGCGGCTGGATGACCTGGGGCGCTTCTCGCAGCAGCATGTGGTGTGGCTGGACAGCATCCGCGAGGTACGGCGGATGCCCGGCGAAAGCGCCTGAAGGGCCGGTTGCGGGGCGGACGGCTAGAATGGGCGGCCCTGTTCTTTTTGCCGGTTCGCAATGGCTGCCCAGCACGACGCTCCTCTGGAAACCCTCTTTCTTCCGTTTGCCGCGGGTAACCTGCGTTGGCCGCAGGGGCCGGTCCTGTTCCTGCGTGCGCGCGACGGTTGGCCGTTGCGTGAACATGCCGCCAGTGACCAGCTGGTCTGCGAACAGAGCTTCCGCCCGTTTGCCGCGGCACTGGAGCGCAGTGGCTGGCAGGTACGTGACGAGGCCCAGGTACAGGGCGATGCCACCCGCTATGCGGCGGTGCTGGTATTGCCGCCGCGGCAGCGTGACGAGGCCCGCGCACTGTTTGCCCGCGCCGTGGCCCTGCTCGCCCCCGGTGGCATCGTGGTGGCCTGCCAGTCCAACAACGAAGGCGCCCGCTCGGGTGAAAGCGATCTGCAGCAGCTGGCCGGACTCGGCGGCAAGCTGACCAAGAACCACTGCCGTGCCTACTGGACCGCGCCGGCCGACGGCAGTCACGACGAGGCGCTGCGCAAGCGTTGGGCGGCGCTGGATGCACCGCGCACCATTGTCGATGGCCGCTTCCACAGCCGTCCGGGCGTGTTCGCCTGGGACCGGATCGATCCGGCCTCGGCGCTGCTGGTGGAGCAGCTGCCGGCGGATCTGGCCGGTCACGGCGCCGATCTGGGCGCCGGCTGGGGTTACCTGTCGGCCGAGGTGCTGGCGCGCTGCCCGAAGGTGAGCGCGCTGGATCTGTACGAGGCCGAGGCGCGCGCGCTGGCGCTGGCGCGGACCAATCTGGCTGCCGCCGGCGAGCGCGCCAAGCTGGGTTTCCGCTGGCACGATGTGACCGCCGGCATCGAGGGCCGCTACGACTTCGTCGTTTCCAATCCGCCGTTCCATACTCCGGCGCGCGAGGACCGGCCGGACATCGGCCAGCGCTTCATCGCCGTGGCCGCGCAGGCGCTGCGCCCGGGCGGCAAGCTGTTCATGGTTGCCAACCGGCACCTGCCGTACGAGCAGATCCTCAATGACAGTTTCGGCAAAGTGCATGTGGCCGCCGAACGCGACGGGTTCAAGGTCATCGTCGGCACCCGTGGAGGCCGCGCATGAAGCTGGTCAAGCACATCGCCAACCTGGGCTATGGCAGCCGCAAGCAGGTGCAGGGCATGTTCCGCGAAGGCCGCATCACCGACGGCGACGGCGAGGTGCTGTATGCCGACGACAAGGTTGAACACGACCGCATCCGTGTGGATGGCGAACCGCTGGATCCGCCGCCGGGGTTGACCATCGCGTTGCACAAGCCGGCCGGCTATACCTGTTCGACCAAGGACATCGGCCGGCTGGTCTATGACCTGCTGCCGGACCGTTTCCGCGACCGCTCGCCGCTGCTCTCGCCGGTGGGGCGGCTGGACCGCGAGACCAGCGGACTGCTGCTGATGACCGATGACGGTGCGCTGCTGCACCGGATCGTGTCGCCCAAGTCGAAGCTGGACAAGGTCTACGAAGCGCAGCTGGCGCAGGACCTCCGCGGCGACGAGGGGGCACGCTTTGCCAGTGGCGAGCTGCTGCTGGAATCGGACGACAAGCCGCTGCTGCCGGCCGAGCTGGAGGTGCTGGGGCCGCGCCACGCCCGGCTGACCCTGCACGAAGGCCGCTACCACCAGGTGCGGCGCATGTTCGCCGCGGTCGGCAACCATGTGCAGTCGCTGCATCGCAGCCGCGTCGGCGGTCTGGGCCTGGACGGTCTGGACGAGGGGCAGTGGCGGCAGCTGGATGCGGCCGATCTGGCGCGGTTGTTCGGGAATCACGGCTGATGCAGCCGGCCGCACTGTCCGCGCGCCCGCATGCGGTGATCTTCGATATGGATGGCCTGATGCTGGACAGCGAGCGCGCGCTGCTGGACTGTCTGCAGCACACCGCGCACGCGCACGGGTACGAGGTGCCACGCAGTCTGCTGCTGTCGCTGATCGGCTCCTCCGATGCGGCCTCGCGCCAGCGCCTGGGCGAGGTCCTGGGCCTGGAGCGCACTGATGCACTGCTGGCCGCCTCCTACGCGCGCTACGACGGCATCGTCGAGGCCGGGGTGCCGCACCGGCCGGGCATCATCGAACTGCTCGAGCTGCTGGTCGAACACCAGCTGCCGCGCGCGGTGGCCACCGCCACGCGCCAGCCGCTGGCCTCGCGCAAACTCGAAGCGGCCGGGCTGCTGCGTTATTTCGATGCCGTGGCCACCAGTTCCGAGGTGGCCCACTCCAAACCGGCGCCGGACATCTACCTGCTGGCGGCGCACAGACTGGGGGTTGATCCGGCCCATTGCCTGGCGCTGGAGGATTCACCGACCGGCGTGCGCGCCGCGCTCGCGGCCGGCATGACCACCGTGCAGGTACCGGATCTGCTGGCGCCGGATGAGCAGGTGCGGGCGCTGGGGCATCGCATCGTCGGCTCGCTGCATGAAGTGCGGCAGCAGCTGCTGCCGTGGCTGGGGGCCGCGCCGGTGCTGCAGGCCGAGTGACGCGGCAGGCGCCACCCCGACAGCGGCGGCGCGACCGTTTCCGGCCCGCGCCGTTTCAACCACCGTCCGCGCCTGGAACCGCCGCTCAGTCCCCGGCGAGCAGCGTGTTCCAGCCGTCCACGCCGAGCCTGTCGAGCGTGGCGATATTGCGTTCGACAATCACCTCCGGGTCGGGAAACGCGGCCACCGCCCGTTCCACGCTGTCTTCGCGCAGCAGGTGCAGGGTCGGGTAGGGCGAACGGTTGGTGTAATTGCTGGCGTCATCGGCCGCCACGCCGGCGAACTGGTACTGCGGATGGAAACTGGCCACCTGCAGGATGCCCTGCAGATCCAGCGCCTCGACCGCCGCATCGGCGTTGTCGAGGAAATCGTTGTAGTCCAGGAAATCGGTCAGCACGTCCGGATGCACGATCAGCGTGGTGTCGATCTGCTCGGCCGGCGTGTCGCGCAACAGCACCAGCTCTTCGGCCAGCTCTTCCAGCAGCGCCTCGGGCGTGGAGGCATCGCTGAGCACGAAGCGCACCTGGTCCTTGACATAGACCGCCTTGGCGAACGGGCACAGGTTCAGGCCGATCACCGCCTTCTCCACCCAGCGGCGGGTCAGGGCGATGGGATCGATGGAGGTTTCGTTCATGGCGGCTACGCAGGCGGACGGGGGCAGGTGATTGTAGTGGCCCTGGACGCCTGCTGCGGCGGCGCCTCGCTGGACCGTGCCGGTGCGCATGACACGCCGTGCAGTGATGGGCACCCGGCGTACGGCAAGGATTTCCGCGGACCGGACTTCGGCGATGGGGCCGGCCCCACGCCGGAACAGGCCGCAGCAGCGCATGTGCCTGCTGCAGCCGCGTGGCTCAGTCGCGGAAGTTCTCGAATTGCAGCGGCTGTTCGAAGTCGCCCTTCTTCAGCAGCGCCATCACTTCCTGCAGGTCATCGCGCTTTTTGCCATTGACGCGCAGCTTGTCGCCGTTGATCTGGGTATCGACCTTGATCTTGGACTCCTTGATCCTGGCGGCGATCTGCTTGGCCAGCTTCTGTTCGATACCCTGCTTGACCGTGACCTGCTGGCGCGCGCCGCCCAGATTGGTCTCGATGTCGCCGAATTCCATGCAGCGGAAATCGATGCTGCGGGCACCCAGGCGCTGTTTGAGGATGTCGCCCATCTGCTTGAGCTGGAAATCGGTGGGCGCGGTCAGCTTGATCAGCTTCTCGTCTTCCAGCACGTACTTGGCGTCCACACCCTTGAAATCGAAGCGGGTGGACAGCTCGCGGTTGGCCTGGTCGATGGCGTTGGTCAGCTCGTGCTTGTCAACTTCGGAGACGACGTCAAAGGAAGGCATGGAGGCCTGCTCCCATCAATGAAAACGGTCTCCATTCTAGGCGATCGATGCCGGCCCGGTGGCGCGCGCCGGACCACGGTGCCTGCGGCTGATTGCGCACCCCCGGGCACGCGGCTGATCGGTGGCGGAGGCGCGGCGGCCGCCCGGATGCGGGCTGAACATAGTGCACTGAATGGGGGTGCGCCGCGGTAGGCGCAGGACCGATAATCGCGCCATGCCTTCCACCAAATCCCCTGCGCACGCCATCCTCTGGATGCTGGCGGCTGTCGCCTTCTTTTCGTTGATGGATGCCGGCATGAAGATGCTGTCGGCCAGCTATCCCACCTTGCAGGTCACCATGTTGCGCGGTGCAGCGTCATTGCCGTTCGTGCTGGTGTGGGTGCTGGCCACCGCCGGGCCGCGCTCGATCATCCCGGTGCGCTGGGGCCTGCACCTGCTGCGCGGTGTGCTGGGCATGGTGATGATCGGCTGTTTCGTTTATGCGCTGCGCACGCTGCCGCTGTCCACCGCCTACACCCTCTATTTCGTCTCGCCGCTGCTGGTGGCGGCGCTGTCGGTGCCGCTGCTCGGTGAGCATGTCGGGCCACGGCGCTGGGTGGCGATCGGCATCGGCCTGGTCGGCGTGCTGGTGGTGCTGCGCCCGGGGGTGGAGGGCATCATCTCGCTGCCGGGGCTGATGGTGCTGGTGGCGGCGCTGGCCTACGCCATCGCCTCGGTGACGGTGAGCCTGCTGACCCGTACCGATACGTCGCAATCCATGGTGGTGTGGTTTTTGCTGATCATGGCCGTTGGTGCCGGATTGCTGGCCTGGCCGCAGTGGCAACCGCTGCAGTGGAAGCACGCGGCGCTGATTGCCGGCATGGGCCTGGCCGGGGCGCTGGGTCAGATCGCGCTGACCCGCGCGTTCCAGCTGGGCCAGGCCTCGCTGATCGCGCCGCTGGAATACACCGGTCTGGTCTGGGTGATCGGCCTGGATCTGCTGCTGTGGGGCGTGCTGCCGGACCGCTGGACCTGGCTGGGGGGGGCGATCATCGTCGCCAGTGGCCTGTACCTGCTGCATCGGGAACGCGTGCAGCAGGCCCGGCGGACCGCGCCGATGGACCATCCCTGAGCCAGGGAGGGGCGGGGGCGGTCGCTTAGAACCAAAAGGAATAAGATTCCCGGTGTCAGCACGCGCGCCGCAGCCGTGGCGCTGCTAGGCTGCACGCCCGTTCCGTCCTCCCCCGGTTGCCCTGGCAGTGATCGAGTTCCAGAACCTGCACAAATCCTATGTGGTGGAAGGCCGCGCGATCACCGCGCTGCATCCGCTCGACCTGCAGATCCACGCCGGCGAAGTGTTCGGCATCATCGGCCACTCCGGTGCCGGCAAGTCGACCCTGATCCGCCTGATCAACCGGCTGGAGGACCCCAATGGCGGCCGCGTGCTGATCGACGGCCAGGACGCCACCGCGCTGGACGCCGACGGCCTGCGCGCGCTGCGCCGCCGCATCGGCATGATCTTCCAGCATTTCAACCTGCTGTCGGCGCGTACCGTGGCCGCCAATGTCGCCTTTCCGCTGGAACTGGCGGGCACGCCCAGGGCCGAGATCGACGCGCGCGTGGCCGAGCTGCTGCGCACCGTCGGGCTGGAGGCGCACGCGGGCAAGTACCCGGCGCAGCTGTCGGGCGGGCAGAAGCAGCGCGTCGGCATCGCCCGCGCGCTGGCCACCCGCCCGCAGATCCTGCTGTGCGACGAGGCCACCAGTGCGCTGGACCCGCAGACCACGGCCTCGGTGCTGGCGCTGCTGGGCAAGATCAACCGCGAGCTGGGCCTGACCATCGTGCTGATCACCCACGAGATGGACGTGATCCGCCGGGTCTGCGACCGCGTGGCCGTGCTCGATGCCGGGCATCTGGTCGAACTGGGCCCGGTGACCGAGGTGTTCCTGCATCCCCAGCATCCGACCACGCGCCGGTTCGTCTCCGAGTCCGAGCATGTGGATGAGGGCGAGCAGCTGCGCGACTTCGCCGCGGTGGGCGGCCGCATCATGCGCCTGACCTTCCTGGGCCAGGACACCTACGAACCCCTGCTCGGGCGCATCGCCCGCGAGACCGGGGTGGACTACAACATCCTGTCCGGGCGTATCGACCGGATCAAGGACACCCCCTACGGCCAGCTCACCGTTGCGCTGGTGGGCGGTGACGAGGACGCCGCGCAGGCCGCATTCGTTGCCGCGGGCGTGCATGTGGAGGAGCTGCGCCGATGATCATCGCCACCGCGGACGGTTTCTTCCGCCACCTGGATGCCGGCAAATGGGCCGACATCGGCCAGGCCACGATCGACACCCTGCTGATGCTGGCCGGCTCGCTGCCGCTGACCCTGGCGATTGGTCTTCCGCTGGGCGTGCTGCTGTTCCTGACCGGCTCGCCTCAACTGCACCGCAAGCCGGTGGTGTACGGAGTGCTGGCACTGCTGGTGAACCTGCTGCGCTCGGTGCCTTTCATCATCCTGATGATCGTGCTGATCCCGGTCACGCTTGGTCTGATGGGCACCTCGCTGGGCGTACGCGGGGCGATCCTGCCGCTGGTGGTGGGCGCCGCGCCGTTCTATGCGCGACTGGTGGAAACCGCACTGCGCGAAGTGGACCGGGGCGTGATCGAAGCCAGCCAGGCGATGGGCGCGACCACCGCGCAACTGGTGTTCAAGGTGCTGCTGCCCGAAGCGCGGCCGGGCCTGATCGCCGGCGCCACGGTCACCACCATCGCGCTGATCGGCTTCACCGCGATGGGCGGCGCGATCGGTTCCGGCGGTCTGGGCGATCTGGCCTTCCGCGACGGCTACCAGCGCTCGCACACCGACGTGGCCCTGGTCACCGTGGTGCTGCTGCTGGTGCTGGTACAGGTCCTGCAGATGCTGGGCGACCGTCTGGTCACGCACTACAGCCGCAAGTGACCGGCTGATCCATCGACAATGGCGTCGCCGCCACCTGCTAGGGTGGGGCGCTCGCCGTTTCCGTTTTTCCAGGAACCCATCCCCCATGAAAAAGCTGCTTGTCCTTCCGCTGATCACCGCCGTTCTGGCCTTGGCCGCCTGCGGCAAGCCCGCCGCCGATGATTCCAGGCTGGTGGTCGCTGCCACCGCCGTGCCGCACGCCGAGATCCTGCAGGTGGTCAAGCCGATCCTGGAAAAGCAGGGCGTCACGCTGGACGTGCGCGTGTTCAACGATTACGTGCAGCCCAACGACCAGCTGGTGCAGAAACAGGTCGATGCCAACTACTTCCAGACCGAGCCCTACCTGGACGCCTACAACCGGGACCGCAAGACCGATCTGGTCACCGTCACCGGCGTGCATATCGAGCCGTTCGGCGCCTATTCGCGCCGCGTCACCTCGCTGGACGCGCTGCCCAACGGGGCCGATGTGGTCATTCCCAATGACCCCAGCAACAACAGCCGCGCGCTGATCCTGCTGGACACCGCCGGCGTCATCAAACTCAAGGATCCAAGCAACGCGCTGTCCACCCAGCGCGATATCGTCGCCAACCCCAAGCAGCTCAAGTTCCGCGAGCTGGATTCGGCGATGCTGCCGCGCGTGCTCGACCAGGTCGATCTGGCCCTGATCAACACCAACTACGCACTCGATGCCGGGTTGAATCCGACCAAGGATGCACTGGCCATCGAGAGCAGCGATTCGCCGTACGTGAATTTCCTGGTCGCCCGTCCGGACAACAAGGACGATGCACGTGTGCAGAAGCTGGCCCGGGCCTTGAACAGTCCGGAAGTGAAGGCTTTCATCGAGCAGAAGTACAAAGGCGCGGTGCTGCCGGCGTTCTGAGCCGGCGTTGCATTTCCCTGGATGTTGCGGGGCACGTGCGGGGATTGCCGTGCTCCACCCGCGGTAACCGCATCGATCACGGGTGCGCTTTGAGGGGAGTTTCCGTCCATGCCATTGCTGATCGCGTTGCCGCTGGGCGTACTGATGTTCGTGGCGATCGTGTTGTTGCTGCTGCCGCTGTCGCTGTGGCAGCGCGTTCGCAGCGGTGGCGCCCGCCGGCAGGCATGGCCGTGGCTGGTCACGCTCAATTTCTGGGCCACGCTGGCCTCCACGCTCGGGTTCGCGCTGTTTGCCACGATCGCCAGCGCATGGTGGCCCGCCGCGTGGCTGTACGCCGTTATCGGCTGGCTGGCCGGGGTGCTGCTCGGTGTACTTGGGCATGCGCTGACCCGCTTTGAAAGCGGCCCGCAGGCACTGTTCTACACCCCCAGTACCTGGCTGGTGGCGCTGTTGACATTGATGATCGCAGTGCGGCTGGTGGCCGGGCTGGTGCAGGGCTGGCAGGCCTCGGTCAATGGCGTGCCGTGGCCGGCGTCCGGCTGGCTCAGCCATGCCGGACTGCTGGCGATGGCGGCGGTGCTGCTGGGCTACGCCTTGATGTATGCCGCGCTGCTGCGGCGCAAGGTGCGCCATCACCTGCGTTACCGGGGATTTGACCGCAGCCCGCGCTGAGCGTCCGCCCGGTGGCGGTCCGCCAGCGGCATCGCTAGGCTGGCGCCACGTTACACGGAGATCGTCGATGGGCCTGCTGCATCTGCTGGGGCGCCGGATGGCGCACTTTCTCGCGCAACCGCGGCGTCACCAGACCCGGCCTTCGACCAGTGATCCGGCGCTGCTGGCGCGGACCCTGCAGCGCGGCGATGTGTTGCTGGTGGAGGGCAACAGCCGCTTCGCCACGGCGATCAAGTTCCTGACCCAGTCCACCTGGTCGCATGCGGCGCTGTACATCGGCGAGGAGCCGCTGGTCGAGGGCGCGCGTCCGCAGCCGATGCTGATCGATGTGGACGTGGAGCAAGGCGTGCGCCGCATTCCACTCGGCGAGTTCGCCCGCCAGCACACCCGGATCTGTCGCCCGCACGGACTGGCGCCGGCGGTGGTGGACCAGCTGGTCGGCTTCCTGCGTGCGCGGCTGGGCTACAGCTACGACCTGAAGAACGTGTTCGATCTGGCCCGCTACCTGATCCGCCAGCCGCCGGTGCCCGCGCACCTGCGGCGGCGGCTGATCGCGCTGGGCAGCGGCGAGCCGACCAAGGCAATCTGTTCGACCCTGCTGGCACAGGCGTTCGAGTCGATCCGCTATCCGATCCTGCCCGAAATCGAGTCGGTACTGGGCTGCGCCGGTGGCCATGAACAGCGCCAGGAGATCCTGCACATCCGCAACTACAGCCTGTACACGCCACGCGATTTCGACGTGTCACCGTTCTTCGAGGTGGTCAAGCCGCGGCTGCAGGCCGGCTTCGACTACCGCGCGCTGCAGTGGAGTGATGAAGCCCGGCCCCGCCCGGGCGGCGGAGTGCCCATACACGAAGGCACGGACCGCGAACGGCCCGTGCCTTTCTCAACCGCTATCGATGGCGGTCAGAAACGGGCGCCGAGGCCGATGCCGATGGTCCACGGGTCCAGCTTCAGCTCGCCGGCATTCTGGCCGGCCACGCGCAGATCCGGGCGGGCATGCATGTAGCGGGCGTCGGCGCGCGCGAACCAGGTCGAATTGATGTTCATGTCCACGCCCACGGTGCCGATCGCGCCCTTGGCGGTTTCGATGCCGACGTGGTTGCCGGTGCCGCTCAGGCCATCGATCTTCTCGTTGCTGAAGTTCGATTCGTAGTAGCCCAGGCCGGCGAACGGCCGGAATGTGTTGTCGGCCGCGCCGAAGTGGTACTGCGCGCTCAGCGCCAGTGGCTGCTGCTCCACGCTGCCGACCTTGCCCAGGCCCTCGGCGCGGACGCGATGATTGAACTTGTCGGCCGCGCCCCACAGCTCGACGGCGAAGTTGTCATTGAAGTAGTAGCTGGCGCTCAGGGTCGGGGCCGGGCCGCCATCGACCTTGTCGATGCCATCGGCCGGATCGTTCTTCGGCTGCAGCAGGCTGATGCCGCCAACCACGGCGAAATGTTTGCCGGAAGCGGTGTCGCCGGTCGCGTCCTGTGCGAATGCGGGGGCCGACAGCGCCAGTGCGCCGAAGGTGGCAAGGCTGAGCATCTTGATGGAACGCATAGCGGACTCCTCGTACTTTCTGGTTCGGGATTGCGGTGTTGCCAGGCCCCTTTCCGCGGGGCCGGTAGAACCCTAGCCATGGCAAGATGAATCCCTTCGTACGCGACATCCGGCGTCCGCATCGATGTTCATCAAACCCAGCGCAAACCCCATGCAAACCGTGCCTTCCCGCCGAGCGTCATTCACGATGTTGTGGTGCATGTGATGGCAACCACCGTGTTGCAGGGCCTGCCCGCGCAGGTGGACGGGCAGTGCCGGGTGCTGGTGCTGGGCTCGATGCCCGGCGCAGCGTCCTTGCAGCAGGCGCGCTATTACGCCCATCCGCGCAACCGCTTCTGGCCGCTGATGGCAGCGCTGTGTGACTTCGATGCCTCGCTGGCCTATGCCCGGCGCATGCAGTGCCTGCAGCGCGCCGGTGTGGGGGTGTGGGACGTGATCGGCCAATGCCAGCGTGTCGGCAGCCTGGACACGGCCATCGTGCGCGGCAGCGAAGTGGTCAACCCGCTGCCGGCAATGCTGTCGCAACTTCCGCAGCTGCAGGCCATCGCCTGCAATGGCGCGGCGGCCCACGCCGCGTTCGTGCGCTGGGTGCAGCCGGCTTTACCGCCTTTGGCGGTTGGACTGCCGGTGTTGGCGTTGCCGTCCACCAGTCCGGCCAACGCGGCGTGGTCCCTGCCGCGTCTGCTGCAGCGCTGGCAGCAGCTGCAACCCTGGTTGAGTGCCCCGGCGCGCCTTGCAAACCCAGCCCCCGCGGGCATGACCGGCCAGGACAGCTGAGACAGCCGGCAAGCCACGAATGGGGCAACGCATCGGACACGCCCGGCGTCGGCATTGACATGGCGTGCAGCTGTCCGGGGACATACGCATGCGAATTCAGTTACGGCGGTTGGCGCTACGCCCCGCTGACGCCACAATAGGAGATTCCCTCACTGTTGCTGGAGTAGTTTCATGGCCGAAATCAAGGAAGCACTTGTCCCCGATATCGGTGACTACAGCGACATTCCGGTGATCGAAGTGCTGGTCGCGGTCGGCGACACCGTCAAGAAGGACCAGGGCCTGGTCACGCTGGAATCGGACAAGGCGACGATGGAAGTGCCTTCGTCGGTGGCCGGCGTGGTCAAGGAAGTCAAGGTCAAGGTCGGTGACACCCTGTCCGAAGGCAAGCTCGTGGCGCTGATCGAAGTGGCTGAAGAGGCTGCCAAGCCCGCCGCTGCCGCCGCCCCGGCCGCGCCGGCCAAGGTCGAAGCCGCCGCCGAAACCGGTACCAAGGTCGCGCCGGTGGCCGTGGCCCCGGTCGCCGACAAGCTGGCCCAGCGCGAGAGTGCGCCGGAGGCCGCGCTGCCGGCGGGCAAGCCGGCCAGCCCGCCGGTGCAGTTCAACGCCGAAGGCGTGCTGCCGTCCAAGGTGCCCTATGCCAGCCCGGCGGTGCGCGTGTTCGCGCGTGAACTGGGCGTGGACCTGAACCAGCTCAGCGGCACCGAGAAGGGCGGCCGCATCACCAAGGGCGACGTGCAGAAGTTCGTCAAGGCCGCGCTCGGTGGCGGGGCGCCGGCCGCCGCCGGTGGCGCCGTGGCTGCCGGCGGTGGCCTGAACCTGCTGCCGTGGCCGAAGGTCGATTTCAGCAAGTTCGGTGAAGTCGAGACCCTGCCGCTGTCGCGCATCAAGAAGATCTCCGGCGCCAACCTGGCCCGCAACTGGGCGATGATTCCGCACGTCACCCAGTTCGACCAGGCCGACATCACCGAGCTGGAAGCCCTGCGCGTGGCACTGAACAAGGAAAACGAGAAGGCCGGCATCAAGCTGACCATGCTCGCCTTCCTGATCAAGGCCAGCGCCGCGGCCCTGAAGAAATTCCCCGAGTTCAACGCCTCGCTGGATGCCAGCGGCGAGAACCTGACCCTGAAGAAGTACGTCAACATCGGCTTTGCCGCCGATACGCCGAACGGCCTGGTCGTGCCGGTGATCCGCGACGTGGACAAGAAGGGTGTGGTGCAGATCGCCCAGGAAACCGGCGAGCTGGCCAGGAAGGCGCGCGACGGCAAGCTGGGTCCGGCCGACATGAGCGGCGGCTGCTTCTCGATCAGCTCGCTGGGCGGTATCGGTGGCACCGCATTCACCCCGATCGTGAATGCGCCGGAAGTGGCCATCCTCGGCGTCTCCAAGTCCTCGATCCAGCCGGTCTGGAACGGCAAGGAATTCGCGCCGAAGCTGCTGCTGCCGCTGTCGCTGAGCTACGACCACCGGGTGATCGATGGCGCCCTGGCCGCACGCTTCACCACGTACCTCTCGCAGGTGCTGGCCGACATGCGCCGCGTGTTGCTGTGAAGCCAGTCGCGTCCGCACGCCTGCTGCTGGCGACGCTGCTCGCGTTGACCACCGCCCCGGTACTGGCGGCAAGCCAGTGCGCGGCAGTGGTGGGTGAAGGCTGGCCGCCGGCGGTGGCCAACTACGGTGACGCCGCGGCGCAGCTGCTCGGCGGCGTGACCGAAGAAGGATTGTCGCTGTTGTCGTTGCCGGCACGCGGCCCCGAGTCGCAGGTGCAATTGCGGCGCGAGCCCGGCAGCGGGCAATGGGTCGTGGTGGCGGGGCTGGCGGACAAGCGGATCTATAGCTGGAACAGTGGCAGCAGCCGTGCCGGCGTGAATCTGCGTCTGGATCAGCAGCCCGAGCTCGCCCAGGCGCCGGTGCCCGATGCGTTGGCGCAACGCCTGCTGCAGGTGTGGGCGGCGGCACTGGCCTCCAGTGAGGTGGCGCCGCGCGCGCCGGTGACCGATGGCGAGGTGGTGTCCTTCACCCTCAATGGCGCGCGCTACAGCGGGCTGCGGCCCGGCTGCGGCCGGCTTGAAGCGTTGCTGGACCAGGCTGCGCTGCTGGTGGAGCTGGCGCACAGCAAAGACAAAAAACACGAGAAGCGCTACGCCGACATCGAACGCGCGCTCGACAAGATGCATGACCGGTTCAGCGGCGACGCCGGCTGAGCCCACAGGAGAAGACAATGGCGACGATTGAAATCAAGGTTCCGGACATTGGCGATTACGACAATGTGCCGGTGATCGAAATCCTGGTCGCCGTGGGCGACACGGTGAAGAAGGACCAGGGCCTGGTCACGCTGGAATCGGACAAGGCGACGCTGGAAGTGCCGTCCTCGGCTGCCGGCGTGGTCAAGGAGATCAAGGTCAAGCTCGACGACAGGCTGTCGCAGGGCGACGTGGTGGTGCTTCTGGAGGCCGAAGGCGAGGGCGCAGCCCCGGCCGCGGCGTCCACCCCGGCGGCTGCACCGGCACCGGCGGCACAGCCTGCCGCTGCCGCCGCTCCGGCCGCCGTCAGTGCGCCGGTTGCCGCCGCTGCGCCGGCCGCCTCCGGGCCGATCGAGGTCAAGGTGCCGGACATCGGTGATTACCAGAACGTGCCGGTGATCGAGATCCTGGTCGCCGTGGGCGATACGGTGAAGAAGGACCAGGGCCTGGTCACGCTGGAATCGGACAAGGCGACGCTGGAAGTGCCGTCCTCGGCCGATGGCGTGGTCAAGGAGATCAAGGTCAAGCTGGACGACAAGCTGTCGGTCGGCGACGTGGTGGTGGTGCTGGAAGGCGCTGCCGGCACCGCCCCGGCAGCGGCCAAGGCCGCCCCGGGCAGCAAGCCGCCGGTGACCCCCTCGCACCGCGCCCCGGACCCGGCGGTGGCCGCCCGCGTGCTGCCGATGCCCTCCAGCGGTCGCAAGGCCGATGTGGAATGCAAGATGGTGGTACTCGGCGCCGGTCCCGGCGGCTACACCGCCGCGTTCCGTTCGGCCGATCTGGGCGTGGATACCGTGCTGGTCGAGCGCTATGCCAGCCTTGGCGGCGTCTGCCTCAATGTCGGCTGTATTCCTTCCAAGGCCTTGCTGCACGCGGCCGAGATCATCGATCACGCCGCGCACGCCAATGAACTGGGCATCGAATACGGCGCGCCGAAGATCAGCCTGGACAAGCTGCGTGCCTACAAGGAAAAGGTTGTCGGTCAGCTGACCAAGGGCCTGGCTGGCATGGCCAAGCAGCGCAAGGTGCGCACCGTGCAGGGCGTTGCCAAGTTCATCTCGGCCAACGAGCTGGAAATCACCGGCGAGGACGGCAAGACCCAGCTGCTGCGCTTCGAGCAGTGCATCATCGCCGCCGGTTCGCAGGCGGTGAAGCTGCCGAACTTCCCGTGGGACGACAAGCGCGTGATGGACTCCACCGACGCGCTGGAACTGGCCGAAGTGCCGGGTTCGCTGCTGGTCGTCGGCGGCGGCATCATCGGTCTGGAAATGGCTACCGTGTATAGCGCCCTGGGCGCCAAGGTGACCGTGGTCGAGTTCATGGACCAGCTGATGCCGGGCGCCGACAGGGACCTGGTCAAGCCGCTGGCCGACCGTCTGAAGAAGCAGGGCATCGAGGTCCACCTCAAGACCAAGGCCTCGGGTGTGACCGCCGACAAGAAGGGCATCACCGTGACCTTCGAGGCCGCCACCGAAGGCGAGAAGCCGGCGATGGAAAGCGGCACGTTTGATCGCGTGCTGGTCGCAGTCGGCCGTTCGGCCAACGGCAGGAAGATCGATGCCGACAAGGCGGGCGTCGAAGTCACCGACCGCGGCTTTATTCCGGTGGACCGGCAGATGCGCACCAACGTGCCGCACATCTTCGCCATCGGCGACATCGTCGGTAACCCGATGCTGGCGCACAAGGCCACGCACGAGGGCAAGCTGGCTGCGGAAGTGGCTTTCGGCGAGAAGAAGGAGTGGGTGGCGCGGGTGATCCCGTCGGTGGCCTATACCAATCCGGAAATCGCCTGGGTCGGCGTCACCGAGACCGAGGCCAAGGCCAAGGGCCTGAAGGTGGGTGTGGCCAAGTTCCCCTGGGCGGCCAGCGGTCGTGCCATCGGTACCGGCCGTACCGAAGGCTTCACCAAGCTGATCTTCGACGAGGAAACCCATCGCGTGATCGGTGGTGCCATCGTCGGCGTGCATGCCGGCGAGTTGCTGGCCGAAATCGGCCTGGCCATCGAGATGGGCGCCGAGGCCGAGGACATCGGCCACACCATCCACGCCCATCCGACCCTGAGCGAGTCGGTGGCGATGGCCGCGGAGATCTACGACGGCACCATCACCGATCTGTATATCCCGAAGAAGAAGTGATGCAGACGAAGAGCCCGGCAAACGCCGGGCTTTTTCTTTGTGCCAGCCCGGTCGAATTCAGGAGCAAGAAACGCATGAAGCGGTGGTTGCTGGTGGGAATCGTGCTGATGAGTACGCCTGTTCTGGCGGAGGGGGATCCGTTGCTGGGGTGTCCGGGGGCCCGGCAATGGGGCGAGCGCAACGAGGCCGCTGCAAAGGCCGCTGCTCTCGCCGCCGTGCAGCCCACTGATCCAGAACGGCGTCGCTTGCTGCGGGATATGGCCGAGCGGAACCAGGAGGTGCCAGAGCGGGCGTTCGGCGGCGGGCGCAAGCCGACGCAGGGGCTACTGGATCAGGCTGCCGCGGTGGGTGGATAGGCACAACAGCGCGGTGCTGCATTCCTGGCTGGACGCGGGCCAGTCGCCGACGGACGCCGCAGTCGGGGCCGATGGAATGTCTGCGGTGTGGTTGCTCGCCCAGCATGCAGATGCCGATCCTGTTCTGCAGGCGAAGCTGCTCGAGCACTACGGGGCGGTACCGGACTTCGGCGGCATCGAGGGGCGACGCTACGCGATGCTGGTGGACCGTGTGTTGCGCGCAAGGAAAGCCGCAGCGCTATGGTTCGCAGTTCCCCCCAGGCTGACGCCGATAGTCCGATTGAAATGGCGCCGGTGGAGAATCCGCAACGCCTTGATGAATTGCGTGCAGAAGTCGGATTGATGCCGATAGATGACTGCCGTTGTGTGATGAGCAACCTCCGCATGCGTTGAGCGAGGCAGGTCGTTTGGCGCAACAGGAAGTGGGCTTGTTCTCGAAGCTGTCTTCTTCTTTTTCCAGTCGAGGGGCGGGCCTGCTGCATTCGGGAAGGGCAGGGTGCGACGCGTACGCTGCGATGGAATCCCGGCGCCGGGCCGCATCCGCCGCCCGGCATGGGGGGTATCGCACTGCGCGGCGTCTGGATTGCGGTGCCGGCATCACCAGGCGCGCTGCCGTCTCCTTTCCAAGCCCGTTGCCGGGCATGGCTCGCTATTGCGGTGAACTCCTCCGCCGGGCACGGCGTGGGTGCGCGCCCTCCCTTGGCCGTGGGCAAAGGGAGGGCCGGCAGGGGCGGTCGGGCTTTGCCGATAACGCCCCTGCCGGGCACAGCGCGGCACTAGCGCAGATCCTGCGGGGTCGATATCAGAACGACAGGCTCACGCCTGCCAGCGGGCCCTTGAACTCCTGCTTCAGGCCGATCACGCCGTCGCTGCCACGCTTGTCGGCATCGAGCTTGAACCAGTCGTAGCCGGCGAAGATGCCGAAATTCGGATTGAAGTTGTACTGCACGATGGCGTTGGCGCGACTGAGGTCGCCCTTGTAATCGTCGAAGCTGCCCCAGCCCGTATTGAGGTACTGGCCTTGCAGGTTGATCAGCCAGTGCTCCGAGGGCGTGAACGTCAGGCGCGCGCCGACCACCGGTGCGATGCCATCGGCTTTCTCGTTGAGGAAGCGGCCCTGGTAGAGGTCTCCCAGGTCGGCATGGGCATCGGCACTGACCTTGGCGTACTCGGCGCCCAGCTGCAGGCCCAGGTCGAACTGCTCGCTGTCAACCACCGAGTAATCGTAGACCAGGGTCGCAACCTGGTACTTCAGCTCGCCCTTGACGAAACTGCCGGCCGGCACTGTCGTGTCACCGTAGCTGATGCCTTCGTCCAGCGTCTGGCGGCGCTTCTTGTCGTACTTGAAGTAGTCGAAGATCAGGCGCTGGCGGTCGCTGATGCGGAACAGGCCGTCCACGCGCGGCTCCCATTCCTTGCCGCCCATGCCGAAATCCCCGGACAGGTTGATCGGCTGGCCGCCGATCACGGTGCTGCCGCGGAGGGTGTTGTCGGTGTCGATGTTCATCGCGCCAAGACGCAGTGTGAAGCGGGGATCCTGCTCAGCGGCTTGCGCCGGCGGCAGGTGGAACAGGGTCATTGCCAAGGCGCACGGCGCGATCGCTGCCAGCGGGGAGAATTTGCGCATCGTGATTGCTTTCCTGTGTTGCGTGAAAGCAATTGACTATCCCCGATCGCACGTGGCTTGCGGGTGAGCGCGAGGTGCACGCGATGTGTATGCACGCAAAGTGCGGTGGGGGGGCCCCGTCGAGGGCGTGCGGCGCCACCTCACCCGATCCGTCGCCCACATCGACGAGGTAATGCGCGACGGACTGCCGGTGTGACCTGACGCGAATCGCGAAGTTCCCGGCGTCGCAGTGCAGCATTCCCGCCCCGTGGGTCACCCCGATCGGAGTGTTCCAATGAAAATTCCTGAAATTGCGGCAACTTGCATAGTCATAAGGGTGTCCTGTGGCGGTTGTCTCGCAAAATGTCCCACTGCTATACTTTCACGGCTCGACGAGACGTCTTCGCGCGGCTCGGCTCTTCCTTACCATCTAGCAGGACACTTTGACGTGCTGAACTCCGTTGATGCGGGTCGGCGACTGATGTTGCGCGCTGCGGTCTATCCGCTGGCCGCAGTGGTGGTCCTGGCTCTGGCCTTCCTCTTCATGGGGCCAAAGTACGCACTCGGCGCCCTGGTCTCGGGTGCGGCGGTGGTGGGCGGGTCGGCGCTGGCTGCGTGGGTGGGGCTCGGTGGCGGCGTTCAGGCCGCCGGTTCAGCAATGGTCCGCCTGTTCGTGGGGTTCGTGCTGAAGCTTGTGCTGATTGTTGCGGTGCTGGGAATGGCTTTTTTCTGGTGGCAACTTCCTCCTTTGGCACTGCTGGCGGCAATTCCAGTGGCGCTGATGTTCCAGGTTCTGGCTCTGGCCAGACGTTGATCGAATTCATAAAGGTTCCGGACACATGGCGGGCGAGGCTCTAACACCTACCTCCTACATCCAGCATCACCTGCAGAATCTGACCGCTCCGGTCGGTGAAGGCGGTGGTTTCTGGACGATCCACGTCGATACCATCGTCACCGCGGTCCTGATGGGCCTGGTGATGGTGTTCGCGTTCTGGATGGCGACCCGCAAGGCCACGGCCGGTGTGCCGGGCAAGTGGCAGGCCTTCGTGGAAATCTGCCTGGAGTTCGTTGACCGCCAGGCCAAGGACACCTACCACGGCAAGAGCAAGCTGGTGACGCCGATCGCGATCACCATCTTCTTCTGGATCCTGTTGATGAACCTCATCAAGATGATCCCGGCCGATTTCATCGCCATCCCGCTGTCGTGGGCTGGCGTGCACTACTGGAAGCCGGTGCCGACCGCCGACGTCAATGCCACCCTGGGCATGTCGATCAGCGTGTTCTTCCTGATGATCTTCTTCTCGCTCAAGTCCAAGGGGCTGCTCGGGTTCATCAAGGAATTCCTGACCGCGCCGTTCGGCAAGTGGATGATGCCGTTCAACCTGATCCTCAACATCGTCGAGTGGCTGAGCAAGCCGATTTCTCTGGCGATGCGACTGTTCGGCAACATGTTCGGCGGGGAAATCGTGTTCCTGCTGATCTGGGTGCTGGGTGGTGCCGGTGTGTTCGGTGCCATTGCCGGCGGCACGTTCGGCCTCGGCTGGATGCTGTTCCACCTGCTGGTGATTCCGCTGCAGGCTTTCATCTTCATGATGTTGTCCATCGTGTACCTGAGCCTGTCGGAAGACAGTCACTGAGTTACAAGCTTCAACCAGTTCCAACCTTCATCCGCTTCACTACCCTTAGCTACTTAAGTTCCCGGAGAAAACCATGTACTTCGCCGTCCTGACCAATCTCGCCCAAGTTCAGAGCTCCACCGCCCTTGCCGTCGGCATCATGATCGGCCTCGCCGCGCTGGGCGCCGGTCTGGGTCTGGCCATCATGGCCGGTAAGTTCCTGGAATCGGCCGCCCGTCAGCCGGAACTGATCCCGGTCCTGCAGGTCCGCATGTTCATCACCGCCGGCCTGATCGACGCCGCGTTCATCATCTCGGTCGCCGTCGGCCTGCTGCTGGCCTTCGCCAACCCGCTGGCCGCGACGCTGCTGGCCGAAGCCGCCAAGCTGGCGGGCTGATCCAGCTGCAGTGAGATGGCCGGTTGCCTTTAGGCAACCGGCTTCGGATGAAGGTTCGGTTGCGTCGCCGTGGCGGCGCAACCACCCCCGACACCAGCGACTGAGCGAACCCATGAATATCAATTTCACCCTCATTGCACAGGCCCTGGCCTTTGCCGCGCTGATCTGGATCATCGCGACCAAGATCTGGCCGCCGTTGATGAAGGCTATCGAGGAGCGTCAGCAGAAGATCGCTGAAGGGCTCGCTGCTGCCGACCGCAGCCAGAAAGATCTGGCCCAGGCGCAGGAGAAGGTCAACGAGGCGTTGAAGGACGCACGTGGCAAGGCCAACGAGATCATCGATCAGGCCCATCTGCGCGCCAATCAGATCGTTGAAGCCGCCAAGAACGAAGCCGTCGCTGAAGCCAACCGCCAGAAAGAACTGGCCCAGGCTGAAATCGATGCGGCCGCCAACCGTGCCCGCGAAGATCTGCGCAAGCAGGTGTCCGCGCTGGCCGTGACCGGCGCCGAAAAGCTGCTCAAGCGCGAAATCGATGCCAACGCCCACAAGGCGCTGCTCGACGAGCTGGCTGCGGAGATCTGAGATGAGCCAGGCCCTCACGCTTGCCCGCCCGTACGCCCGCGCCGCATTCGCGATTGCGCGTGAGGAAGGCAAGTTCGCGCCGTGGTCGGACGCGCTTGCGTTCTCCGCCCGCGTTGCCGCCGATCCGCGCGTGTCGGCCCTGCTGTCCAATCCGCAGCTGAGCCGCGGTGACGCCGTGGCGTTGCTGACTCCGGAAACGGCAGGCGAAAGCTACGGCCGCTTTCTGAACCTGCTGGCCGAATCGCGCCGTCTGCAGCAGCTGCCGGAAATCTCCGGGCTGTTCGAGCAGCTGCGCGCCGAAGCCGAGCATGTGGTCAAGGCCACGGTCACCTCGGCGGCCGAACTTGCTGATGACGAGCTGGAAAAGATCAAGGCTGCGCTGCGCAAGCGCTTCGGCCGCGAAGTCGAAGTCTCGACCGCGGTGGATGCGTCGCTGATCGGCGGCGCCGTGATCGACGCCGGTGATGTGGTGATCGATGGCTCGCTCAAGGGCAAGCTGTCGCGCCTGCAGACCGCGCTCGCACACTGAATTCAATTTAACGTCCGGCTTGATTGCCGGCACTAGGACTTGACGATGGCTACCACGCTCAACCCCTCCGAAATCAGCGAACTGATCAAGAACCGCATCGAGAAGGTCGCCCTGTCCGCGGAATCGCGCAACGAAGGCACCGTCACCTCGGTGTCCGACGGCATCGTGCGCATCTACGGTCTGGCCGACGTGATGCAGGGCGAAATGATCGAATTGCCGAACAACACCTACGCCCTGGCGCTGAACCTGGAACGCGATTCGGTCGGCGCCGTGGTGCTGGGTGACTACGAGCACCTGCGCGAAGGCGATGTGGCCAAGACCACCGGCCGCATCCTGGAAGTGCCGGTCGGTCCGGAAATGCTGGGTCGCGTGGTCAACGCGCTGGGCGAGCCGATCGACGGCAAGGGCCCGCTGGGCACCTCGCTGACCGCGCCGGTCGAACGCGTGGCGCCGGGCGTGATCTGGCGCAAGTCCGTCGACCAGCCGGTACAGACCGGTTACAAGTCGGTCGACTCGATGATCCCGATCGGCCGTGGCCAGCGTGAGCTGGTCATCGGTGACCGTCAGACCGGCAAGACCGCGCTGGCCATCGATGCGGTGATCAACCAGAAGGGCACCGGCATCAAGTGCGTGTACGTGGCGATCGGCCAGAAGGCCTCGACCGTTGCCAACATCGTGCGCAAGCTGGAAGAGAACGGCGCGCTGGCCCACACCGTGGTCGTGGCCGCCACCGCTTCCGAGTCGGCCGCGATGCAGTACATCAGCGCCTACTCCGGCTGCACCATGGGCGAGTACTTCATGGACCGCGGCCAGGACGCGCTGATCGTGTACGACGATCTGTCCAAGCAGGCCGTGGCCTACCGCCAGATCTCTCTGCTGCTCAAGCGCCCGCCGGGCCGTGAAGCCTATCCGGGTGACGTGTTCTACCTGCACTCCCGCCTGCTGGAACGTGCGGCCCGCGTCTCGGAAGAGTACGTGGAGAAGTTCACCAACGGTGAAGTGAAGGGCAAGACCGGCTCGCTGACCGCGCTGCCGATCATCGAGACCCAGGCCGGCGACGTGTCCGCGTTCGTGCCGACCAACGTGATCTCGATCACCGACGGCCAGATCTTCCTGGAAACCGACCTGTTCAACGCCGGTATCCGTCCGGCCGTGAACGCCGGTATCTCGGTGTCGCGCGTCGGTGGTGCGGCCCAGACCAAGATCATCAAGAAGCTGTCCGGCGGCATCCGTATCTCGCTGGCCCAGTACCGCGAGCTGGCCGCGTTCGCGCAGTTCGCCTCGGATCTGGACGAAGCCACCCGCAAGCAGCTGGAGCGCGGCCAGCGCGTGACCGAGCTGATGAAGCAGAAGCAGTACGCGCCGATGTCGATCGCCGACCAGGCCCTGTCGATCTACGCCGTCAACGAGGGTTTCCTCGACGACGTGCCGGTCAACAAGGTGCTGGCGTTCGAAGCCGGCCTGCACGCGCACTTTGCCAACACGGCCGGTGAGCTGATCGCCAAGATCAACGACTCCGGTGCATGGAACGACGAGATCGAAGCCGCTTTCAAGAAGGGCATCTCCGAGTTCAAGACCACTGGCAGCTGGTAATCGCCCAGGCGATGACCGGCAGGGGGTGGCCACACGGCCACCTCCCAACCAAGTAAGCAGAGCGAGCGAGAAATGGCAGGCGGACGCGAAATCAAAACCAAGATCAAGAGCGTGCAGAACACCCGCAAGGTGACGCGCGCGCTCGAAATGGTCTCGGCCTCCAAGATCCGCAAGGCGCAGGAGCGGATGAAGACCTCGCGTCCGTACGCGCAGGCGATGAAGCAGGTGATCGGCCACCTGGCCCAGGCCAGCACCGATTTCCAGCATCCGTTCCTGGTGGAGCGTGATCAGGTCAAGCGTGTCGGCTACATCGTGATCTCTTCCGATCGCGGCCTGGCCGGCGGCCTGAACAACAACCTGTTCCGCAAGACTGTCGCGGAAATGCGTGACTGGCAGGACAAGGGTGCCGAGATCGACGTGGTGACCATCGGCCAGAAGGCCGGTGTGTTCTTCCGCCGCGTCAACGTCAACATGGCCGCCTCGGTGGCCAATATCGGCGACCAGCCCAAGCTGGAAACGCTGATCGGCGTGATCAAGGTCATGCTCGACGCCTTCACCGAGGGCAAGGTCGATCGCGTGTACCTGGTCTACAACCGCTTCATCAACACGATGACGCAGAAGGCCACGTTCGACCAGCTGCTGCCGTTGCCCGCCGCCGAGACCCAGGTGGCCGCGCATGATTGGGATTACCTGTACGAACCCGATGCCGCGACCGTGCTTGAGCACGTGATCACGCGTTACATCGAGTCGCTGGTGTACCAGGCGGTGCTGGAAAATGTGGCGTCCGAGCACGCGGCACGCATGGTGGCGATGAAGGCGGCAAGCGACAACGCGAACAAGCTGATCGGAACCCTGCAGCTGGTCTACAACAAGGCCCGCCAGGCAGCGATCACCCAGGAAATTTCCGAAATCGTCGGCGGCGCAGCAGCGGTCTGACCGCGCGCAGTCAAAGCACACATTTAGAGGATGCAGCAATGAGTCAGGGCAAGATCGTTCAGATCATCGGCGCCGTCGTCGACGTCGAATTCCCGCGTAGCGACGTGCCGAAGGTGTACGACGCACTGAAGGTCGACAACACCGAAATCACGCTGGAAGTGCAGCAGCAGCTCGGCGACGGCGTGGTCCGTTGCATCGCGCTGGGCTCCACCGACGGCCTGAAGCGCAACCTGGTCGCCACCAACACCGGCCGCGCCATCTCGGTGCCGGTCGGCGCCGGCACCCTGGGCCGCATCATGGACGTGCTGGGTCGCCCGATCGACGAAGCCGGTCCGGTCGATGCTTCGGACACCTGGGAAATCCATCGCGCGGCACCGTCGTACGAGGACCAGTCCTCGGCCACCGAGCTGCTGGAAACCGGCATCAAGGTCATCGACCTGATGTGCCCGTTCGCCAAGGGCGGCAAGGTCGGCCTGTTCGGCGGCGCCGGCGTCGGCAAGACCGTCAACATGATGGAGCTGATCAACAACATCGCCAAGGCGCACAGCGGTCTGTCCGTGTTCGCCGGCGTGGGTGAGCGTACCCGTGAGGGCAACGACTTCTACCACGAGATGAAGGACTCCAACGTCCTGGACAAGGTGGCGATGGTGTACGGCCAGATGAACGAGCCGCCGGGCAACCGTCTGCGCGTGGCCCTGACCGGCCTGACCATGGCCGAGTACTTCCGCGACGAGAAGGACGCCAACGGCAAGGGCAAGGACGTGCTGCTGTTCGTCGACAACATCTACCGCTACACCCTGGCCGGTACCGAAGTGTCGGCGCTGCTGGGCCGTATGCCGTCGGCGGTGGGTTACCAGCCGACCCTGGCCGAGGAAATGGGCGTCCTTCAGGAACGCATCACCTCGACCAAGACCGGTTCGATCACCTCGATCCAGGCCGTGTACGTGCCCGCGGACGACCTGACCGACCCGTCGCCGGCCACCACCTTCGCCCACCTGGACGCCACCGTGGTGCTGTCGCGTAACATCGCCTCGCTGGGTATCTACCCGGCAGTCGATCCGCTGGACTCGACCTCGCGCCAGCTCGATCCGCAGGTCATCGGCACCGAGCACTACGAAACCGCCCGCGGCGTGCAGGCCACCCTGCAGAAGTACAAGGAACTGAAGGACATCATCGCCATCCTGGGTATGGATGAGCTGTCCGAGGAAGACAAGCAGGCCGTGTCGCGCGCCCGCAAGATCGAGCGCTTCTTCAGCCAGCCGTTCCACGTGGCCGAAGTGTTCACCGGTTCGCCAGGCAAGTACGTGTCGCTGAAGGACACCATCCGCGGCTTCAAGGCCATTCTGGATGGCGAATACGATCACCTGCCGGAGCAGGCGTTCTACATGGTCGGCGGTATCGAAGAAGCGGTCGAGAAGGCCAAGAAGATGGCCGAAAAGGCCTAAGTCCTGCGTCGGGCGGAGTTCGCTCCGCCCTTTGCAACCTGTGGTGGGCGCTGCCCACCCAACCAGGCGAAGAGAGTTCCATGAGCACCATTCGTTGCGACATCGTCAGTGCCGAACAGCAGATTTTCAGTGGCGAAGCGACCCTGGTCGTGGCGACCGGTGAGCTGGGCGAGCTGGGCATCGCGCCCAAGCACGCGCCGCTGATCACCCGTCTGAAACCGGGCAAGGTCGTGGTCACCACCGCTGCCGGCGAGCAGCTGGATTTCGCCATTTCCGGCGGCATCCTGGAAGTGCAGCCGCAGGTCGTGACCGTGCTGGCCGATACCGCCATTCGCGCCACCGACATCGACGAGGCGGCGGTGCGCAAGGCCAAGGAAGAAGCCGAGCGTGTGCTGGCCAACCGTGGCGAAGCCATGGAGCTGGCCGAAGCGCAGCAGCGCCTGGCCGAGGTCACTGCGCAGCTGCAGGCGCTGGAGCGTCTGCGCCGCAACCTCAAGCACTGAGGTTCGCGGACAACGCATCGAAAACGCCGGCCCTGTGCCGGCGTTTTCGTTTTGTGCGGCGCAGGGACGGGCCGGCGCGGGTGCATGCGCCCGCATGGTCACGGCCATGTCCACCCGCCACTACGGATGGCGCAGGCTGTGGCTGTGGTTGCGGGTGCCGGCGGGACGGTATCGGCGCTGCAGGGTGTGGCATGTACTGGCGCGGTCGCGCGGCATTCAGCGATACACCAGATGCCGGAGCAGGAAGAAGGTCACCATGGCCAGCCCGCCTTCCACCAGCGGTTTGGCCAGCCACGCCATTTGCAGACCCAGCTGCTGCGCGGTGTAGCTGACCAGCACGGTGCTGATCACGGTCATTGCCAGCCACAGCACCAGAAAGCGCGCGAAACGCTTCCAGCCGTGGCGTTGCTGCCCGTGCTTGGAGAAAGTGTAGCGGCCGTTGAGCCAGAACCCCATCAAGGCGCCACTGACCCTGCCGAGCAGATTGCCGGGCGCCGCAGGAAGTCCCAGCGAAGTTGCGGCAACGAACACCCCCCAGTCCAGCAACAGCTGTAATAGCCCGATAGCGATGTACTGGCTGCTTTGACGGAACAGACTCATCAGCGGTGCGTTTTCCCTTTTGCCTGTAATGCTAACCAGCGCAGGCTTAGAATCCGAGCATCTTTCAAGGAAGTTGTCCGCATGACCCAGCCGCTGCACGTCATCATCCTCGCCGCCGGTGCCGGCAAGCGTATGAAGTCGGTTCTACCCAAGGTGCTGCAGCCCATTGCCGGGCGACCGATGCTGGCACACGTGATCGACACCGCGCGGCAGTTGCAGCCGGCCGGCATCCATGTGGTCTATGGCCATGGCGGTGAGGCGGTACGTGCGGCGTTTGCCGACCAGGATGACCTGATCTGGTCCGAGCAGAGCCAGCAGCTGGGCACCGGCCATGCGGTGCGGCAGGCGATGCCGGAGGTTCCCGACACCGCGCAGGTGCTGGTGCTGTACGGCGATGTGCCGTTGATGCGCGCCGACACCCTCAGGGCGCTGCTGTACGGCGCGCCGCGACTGGCGGTACTGGTCGCCGAACTGGAGGATCCCACCGGTTACGGCCGCATCGTGCGCGATGCCGAAGGCAAGGTCGCGGCCATCGTCGAGCAGAAGGATGCCGACCACGAGCAGCAGCGGATTTCGACGGTCAACACCGGCATCATCACCGCCGAGTCCACCGCGTTGCGGCGATGGCTGGGCGCGCTGTCCAACGCCAACGCGCAAGGCGAGTACTACCTGACCGACGTGTTCGCCTTCGCCGCAGCCGAGTACACCGCCGCGGAGATGGTGCGGGTGGCCGATGCCCAGGAAGCGGAGGGGGCAAACGATCCCTGGCAGCTGGCGCAGCTGGAGCGGGCATGGCAGCTGCGCGCGGCCAAGGCGCTGTGCGCGCAGGGTGCACGGCTGCTGGACCCGGCGCGCGTGGAGCAGCGTGGCACGGTGACCGTGGGCCGCGATGTGCAGATCGATGTGAACGTGGTGCTGGAAGGCGAGGTCGAGCTCGGCGACGGCGTCAGCATCGGTCCGTTCGTGCGCCTGAAGGATGTCAGACTCGGCGCCGGCACCGAGGTGCGGGCGCATTGCGATCTGGAAGGTGTGGTCGCCGAAGGCGCCGCACAGATCGGCCCGTTCGCGCGTCTGCGTTCGGGCACGGTACTGGCCGAGGGCGTGCACGTGGGCAACTTCGTCGAGACCAAGAAGGCGACCCTGGGCAAAGGCAGCAAGGCCAACCATCTGACCTATCTGGGCGACGCGGTGATCGGTAGCGGCACCAACATCGGCGCCGGCACCATCACCTGCAACTACGACGGGGTGAACAAGTTCCAGACCATCATCGGCGACCGGGTGTTTGTCGGTTCCAACAGTTCGCTGGTGGCACCGCTGACGCTGGAGGAGGGGGCGACCATTGCCGCCGGCTCGGTGGTCACCCGCACCGCACCCGCCGGCAAGCTGACCGTGGCGCGCTCGCGGCAGCAGACCATCGACGGTTGGGTACGACCGGTCAAAAAGGGCTGAGCCGACAGACACAGGGCGCGAGCGTATCGCGCCCTGTGTCTGCGAGACGACGGCGTATCCGCGCGTTGTGAATGCACCGCACGGGCGGGCGCAAGGCGGTCTGCCGCAGCGCCTGCCGGCTTCTGAAGACGTCGCCGGGCTCAATCGTGCGGCAGCAGAATTGCTACGCACAGACCGCCGTCCTTGCGGTTCTGCAGCGCGATGCGGCCGCCATGGGCTTCGATGATCTCGCGGGTCAGCGCCAGGCCCAGCCCGGTGCCGTTGCGTTTGGTGGAATAGAACGGCATCAGGGCGTTTTGCAGCACCGCCTCGTTCATGCCGCTGCCCCGGTCCAGCACCTCGATACGCAGCCAGTTCGGCAACCGCGCCACGCGCAGTTCCACCGAATCGGCAGCCGCCTCCGCTCCGGCTTCGTGCGCGTTCTTGAGCAGATTGAGCAGCGCCTGGGAAAACTGCGCCGGATCGATGCGGCTGCTCAGCTCATCCGGCGGCGGGGTCATGCGGAAGCTGATCTGCTGCTGCAGGCCCTGCAGGAACGGTTTCCAGACCACCGTCTGCAGTTGCGGTTGCGGCAGCTTGGCAAAACGCGCGTAGCCACGGATGAAGCCTTCCAGGTGTCGGGCACGCTCCTCGACCGTGGCGAAGATGTCCTCCAGCCGTTCGGTCTTGCCACGCCGGACCAGTTCGGCACCGGAGTGAGCCAGCGAGGCGATCGGCGCCAGCGAATTGTTGAGTTCATGGCTGATCACCCGGATCACCTTCTTCCAGGTCTGTACTTCCTGGCGGCGCAGCTCGGCGGTCAACAGGCGCAGCAGCAGCAGTTCGTGCGGACGGCCGTTGAGATGGAAGCTGCGGCGCGACAGGTGATAGATCTGCTCGTCGTCCTCGTCGCCGTCCATCGCATCGGGCTCGCGGACCGCGAACAGGCTGTCCCCGCCCCGGGCGATGGCGTTGCGCAGTTCGATGGGCATGCTCTCCAGCAGCTCATGCATGCGCTTGCCTTCGAGCTTCCAGCCACCGTGCAGCAGCTTGCGCGCGGCGGTGTTGGAGAAGGTCACCCGCTGCACCCCATCGCCGCCGTTGGTGAGCAGCAGCATTGCCACCGGCGTGTTCTGCACCATGGTGTCCAGCAGCAGCTCGCGCTGCGCCAGCGCCTGGCGCTGCTCACGCAACACCTCGCCCAGTTCGCCATGGGCGCGGACCAGCTGCGCCAGTTCGTCGTTGCCGCGCCAGTGCACGCTGAAGTTGAATTCACCGTCGCGGTAACTGCTGGTGGTGCCGGCCAGGGCGCGCAGCAGCGAGCGGACCGGCGCGGTGGCGCGGCGCAGCGCCCACCACATCAGCGCCATCAGCAGCAGCGCAGAGACCAGCGCCACCACCCAGCCGCGGTCCAGCCAGTACGCCAGCAGCCATGGGAACGCCGCGGCCAGCGCCAGCACCGGCAACAGCCGCAGGAACAGCTTGAAGGTGAAGGAGCGTGATTTCAGCATCGCCGGCTCATTCGCGCGGAATCCCATGACGGTCCATGCGCCGGTACAGCGCCTGCCGGCTCAGCCCGAGCTCGGCGGCGGCCTGGGCGATGACGCCGTGGGCCCGCTGCAGCGCGGTGACGATGCGGGTGCGGTCGGGTTCCTCGGCGTTCTGCAGGGCGGGCCGGGCGGGACGCGGCAGGTTCAGGTCGGCCGCCTCGATGCGCGCGCCCTGTGCCAGCAGGCTGGCGCGCTGGATCACGTTGCGCAGCTCGCGCACGTTGCCCGGCCAGCTGTGCCGCTGCAGCGCCTGGCCGGCCTGGGCGGACAGCGGCTTGCCGGCGTCGCCGAGGAAGTGCCGGGCCAGCGGCAGGATGTCCTCGCGGCGTTCGCCCAGCGCGGGCACGGCCAGTTCGACGGTGTTGAGGCGGTAGTACAGATCCTCGCGGAAGCTGCCGTCGCGGATCATCGCCGGCAGGTCGGCATTGGTGGCGCTGACCACGCGCACCTTGACCTGACGTTCGCGGTTGGAGCCCAGCCGCTCGAAGCGCCCGGTTTCCAGCACCCGCAGCAGTTTCATCTGGCCACTGGGCGAAAGGTTGCCGATCTCGTCCAGGAACAGGGTGCCGCCGTCGGCGGCCTCGAACTTGCCCTCGCGGGCCTTGTTGGCGCCGGTGTAGGCACCGGCCTCGGCACCGAACAGTTCGGCCTCGATCAGTTCGGCGGGAATGGCGCCGCAGTTCAGAGCCACGAACGGGCCTTTGCGGTTGGCCGAATTGGCCTGGATGATCTCGGCGATCTTTTCCTTGCCGGCGCCGTTGGGGCCGGTGATCAGCACCGGCAGGTCCGAGCGCGCCACCTGGCAGGCCAGCGAGATCACCCGCTCGCTGGCCGGATCGGCGAACACCACCCCGCGCAGGTCGTAGCGCTCGTGCAGGGCCTGCTGTTGGCGCAGCTCGCGGGCGCGGCGCCGGGCCAGCTCGCGGCGGGTCTCGGCCAGCTCCAGCAGGTTGTTGACCGTGGTCAGCAGGCGGCCGTCGTCCCACGGTTTGGCCAGATAGTCGGCGGCGCCGGCCTTGACCAGCTCCACCGCGCTGTCCAGATGGGTCCAGGCGGTGAGCAGGATCACCGGCAGGTCCGGATGCGCATCACGGATGGCACGGAACAGCGCCTGGCCTTCCTCGCCGGAGGTGGTGTCGGCGGTGAAGTTCATGTCCTGCAGCACCAGGTCGAACTCCTGCTCGGCCAGCATCGCCAGTCCCTGTTGCGGCGCGCTGGCGTGGCGGGTGTCGATGTCGTGCAGGGAGAACAGCACGTCCAGTGCGGTGGCCACGGCGGCGTTGTCGTCAATGATCAGGATCTGCGGCATCGGCTGTCTTGGAAGGCTGGGTTCGGGCGCATCCGCACATTACACGCTGCGCGTGGCGCTGGCAGGGGGGAGTCGGGCGGCCCGCCGCGCCGGTGCGGCCACCGCCAGCTGACCCAGCAGCACCAGCAACAGCGCGGCGATGGACAGGTAGACCAGCGGCAATCGGGGCAGCTCGTAGTGATGCATCAGCCACTGGTTGACCAGCAGCGCCAACACGCCGCCGGCGAACACCCCGGCGCTGGTCAGCAGCAGATTTTCGGCCAGGAACTGGCGCAGGATCTGGCCACGGCGGGCACCGAGCGCCCGGCGGATGCCGATCTGGCGGGTGCGCTGCTGGATCCAGTAGCCGCTCAGGCTGGCGATGCCGATCGCGGTGATGGCCGCCACCACCGCATTGACGGTGAGCAGCAGCCAGACCGCGGCACGACGCGAGCGCAGGCCGGCGACGTTGACCAGACACAGCACAGCAGGCCGATCGCCAGCCACAGGTTCAGGCGCACGCTGTCGGGTACCACGCGGTTGAGGTGCAGCCATTGCGGCATGGACTGCAGCCGCGTCAGCGGCGGTCGCGGGAAGATGCCGGCGGCATGCCGGTCGGCGGCGAATGCCTGCAGGCTTTGCGCGTAGCTGCGCTGCTGGCCGGCATCGGCCAGTTCGGCCCACAGCACCAGCCAGCGGCACTGGTCCACGTTGACCTGGTCGAAGCGGAAGCCACCGAAACCGGCGTCGTCGCAGATGCGTGTACTGCTGATCTCGATGCCCGATGCCAGCGCGGCTTCGGCCGGGGCGAAGACTTCATCGCCCTCGCCACGCCAACCGGCGTCGCTGGCGGGGAGGAAGTGCGGGCGTGGCCGCGGCGCCCAGCGCTCGCTGATGCCGATGACGCGGAAGTTGCGCTTGCCCAGACGCACCTCGGCACCGGTCCCGTCCTCGCGCCCGAGCAGGCGCTGGCTCAACGCGCGGCTGATCACCACCACCGGTGTGCGTGCCATCTCCTCCTCCGGCGTCCAGTAGCGGCCGTGGCGCAACGGCACTTCGAACACCGGTAGCATCGGCCCGAGCGCGAAGGCCGCCGAGACCTGCTTGCGGGCACTGCCGTCGATGCTGGCCACCGTCACGGGTGCGGTGACCAGTGCCACCTGGCGGATGTCCGGGCGTAGCTGCTGCATTGCGCGTGCATCGGCCAGCTTCCACAGCGGCGGCACCAGCGAGCCATCGCCGTAGGTGTCGCTGTCGCCGCTTTTGGCCGTTTCACGCGAGTCGGCCCAGGCCAGGTGCAACGTGTGGCTGATGCCGGGCAGGGGATCGGCGCCCAACACCGAGAGCAGCGTCAGCATCGTCATCACCGAGGCCAGTCCCAGGGCAAGGGTGAGCACCACCAGCGTCATCGTCCGCGGATGCCGCAGGCAGCCGCGCAGGCCGGTCTCCAGCGTGTAGTTCATCTCGGGGCATCCCTGCGGTCGGCGCGGTGGGCATAGCTCAGCACCCGGGTGATCCGCCATTGCCCGTCATGCAGACGCCAGAGAATGGTGAAGTCGGCCAGGCCGTCACAGCTGCGGCTCTGGTTGTCGCAGAAGAGGTGCTGGCCACGCGCCAGTGCGCCGAAGTCCCTGATCGCGAATACCTCCAGCGTGCCGGGGACGAGCTGCCGGGTGAAATGGCCGCAGGCGAACTTGCCGGTGTTGGCCAACATCGCCGCGCGGGTCCAGGTCACCCCGCCGGTGTCGTGGTAGAACTCCACGGCCGGGTCGAAGTAGCTGGCGTGCCTGTCCAGCTGCGCCGGATCGGCGCAACGGTTGAAGCTGTCAAACACCGCCCGGTCGAGCGCGGCGATGGTGTCGTGCAGTGCGGTGTCGCCCGCGTCGCTGGTCTGGGCCAGGGTACCGCCCGGCGCCAGCAACAGGCCCAGCAGCGCCCGCGTCATCACCGGCCGCAGGCGCGATGGCAGGAAGAAGGACGAGATCATGCGCTGCGTGTGGCCACGGCCGGCGGAATGGCCGCCGCCCGCCGCGCCGGGCCGAACACGGCGAACTGGCCCAGCAGCCACAACGTCAGCGCGCCGACCGGCAGGTACAGCAGCGGCAGCCGCGGCAACTCGTAGCGGCCCATCAGCCACTGGTTGAGCAGGTAGGCCAGCAGCATGCCGATCACGATGCCGATGCTGGCCAGCAGAAAGTTCTCGGTCTGGAAGTAGCGCAGGATCTGCCCGCGGGTGGCGCCCAGCGCACGCCGGATGCCGATCTGTTTGGTGCGTTGCTGTACCCAGAAGCTGGCCAGGCCGATGATGCCCAGCGCGGTGACCAGCAACAGCAGGCCGCTGACGATCAGCAGCATGCCGATCATGTCGCGGTCGTTGGCGAAGTACTTGGCGCGTTTCTCCTCGACGGTCTGTTTGACCCATACCAGCCGGTTGGGGTCGTTCTTCTCCAGCGTGGCTAGCGCCTGCTTGAGCACTTCATCGCGGCGCGCCGGATCGCTGGTGCGGAGGATGTAGCGGCCGCCGTTGGCGAAGTTGGTGCGGACCGGGAAGATCAGCGAATGGGTGCGGTTGTTGTCCTGCATGTTCGGGCGCAGCAGGGTCTGCACCACGCCGACCACGGTGACCGGGATGTTGGCCATGTACAGGGTCTTGCCGATCGCATCGCCGTCGGGGAAGAACTTCCGGGCCATGGCGTCGGTGAGAATCGCCGGTGCCCGCAGCGCACTGAGATCCTCCATCTTCTGCATGACATCCATGCTGATGTACTCGTCGTGGTTGAAGTCGCGGCCGGCCAGCAGCCTCACGCCGAGGGTGTCCAGCGCGTTCTCGCCGACCATGTACTGGGCACCATTGATCGACTGCGCGTCCGGTTCGGCGCTGATGGCCAGCGAGGTGTTCCAGGAGCCGTTCTGGAACGGCAGCTGGTTGACGATGGCCGCATTCTCCACGCCGGGGATGGCGCGCAGTGCGGCCAGGTCCTCGGCGGTGCGGGCGTCGCCGTCGACCTGCGTGCCGATACCGCTGAGGCCGATCTCGACCAGGCGGTCGTCATCGATGCCGCTGGCCAGCTGCATGGCGTCGATGCGCTGGGAGACGATGAACAGCGCGTTGCAGATGATCGCGCAGCTCAGCGCGATCTCCAGCACGATCAACGCCGCGGCGGTCTTGTGCCGGGTCAGCGTGGAGAGGATGGGACGTATATCCATGAGGTTCTCCGTGAAGCCTGGAGTAGGGAGGGAGCAAGCCGGGGCCGCGGAAGCGGGCGTCCGGTTACTGGCTTTTCAGTTGCAGTGCCGGCGCCACCTGCATCGCCCGCCAGGCGGGCAGGATGCCGGCCAGCATGCTGGCCAGCACCGCCAGGGCGAAGGTCATCAGCAGCATCGAGCCGTCCAGATGGGCCAGCGACGCGTACTCGGCCGGCCGTTGCCGCACCGCCCACAAACCTGCCAGCGCGAACACCAGCCCGAGCAGACCACCGGCCAGGCCAATCGTGCCGGCCTCGACCAAGCACTGCTTGAAGATCTCCGCGCGGCTGGCTCCCAGCGCCCGGCGCACGCCGATCTCCCCGCTGCGGCGCAGGAACTTGGCCAGCAGCAGGCCGACCGTATTGACCAGGCACACCAGCAGGAAGCCGAAGGCCAGCCACATCTGCAGGCGCACGTCGCCGGGCACCGCGTTGCGGTGCTCCATCAGTTCCATGACATTGCGCAGGCAGGTGTTGGCCGGGCGTTCGAAGCGGCCGCTGGCACGCTGCTGCTCGGAATAGTTGTCCAGATAGGCCTTGTAACCGGCCGCGTCCGCGGGTGAATCCAGTTCCACCCAGTACTGGATCCAGGCGCAGGGCACATTCAGCGCTTCATTGTCATTGATCGCCTCGCGACCGAAGCAGTTCATGTTGCCGCTGCGACCGAGCTTGAGTTCGCGGGAGGTGCTGAACGGGACGAACACCTCTTCGCCCGAATCGTACTTGCCCGAATACAGGTCGTAGAACTTCGGCGCCGGCGCCCATTGCTCCAGCACGCCGACGATGCGCAGGGCATTGCCCTCCACCAGCACGTCCTTGCCGACGCTGTTTGCGCCCTGGAACAGCTTGTCGTTGAGCGTCTTGCTGATCACCGCCACCCGGCCGCGGCCCTGGTCGTCATCGCCGCTCCAGCCCTGTCCGAACTGGAAGGGCGTGTCGAACATCGGGAAGAAATCGGCCGAGGTGTAGCGCATGCTGACGCTGAACGGTTTGAGGGCGTCGATGCGTGGATCGACGATGCCGCCACCGCCGGTCATCATCGCCTGCCGTGGCGCCTTCCTCTGCCGCAGCAGTTCCTCGGCATCGAAGCGGGTCAACTGCGATTCGGGTTCCTCACCGGGGAGGTAGCCTTCGCGCAGCGCCGGGTCCAGCTGCACGTAGAACAGCCGGTCGCTCTTGTGCGGGATCGGGTCGCCGGAGAGCACCTTGAACACGGTCAGGGTGGTCATCGCCGCGCCGATCCCCAGCGCGATGGCCAGCACCATCAGCGCGGTCAGGATCCTGTTGCGGCCGAAGCTGCGCAGCGCGAGTTTGAAGTAGTAGCCGAACATGGCGGTGGCCTCAGCCTGCGACGGAAACGGGATGCGGACGGGCCAGCACCGGCTCGCGCAGCAGGTCGGTGGCCTGGCCATCGACGATGTGCACGTTGCGCTGGGCGCGTGCGGCCAGTTCCGGATCATGGGTGACCATGACGATGGTGGTGCCCTGGCTGTTGATCTCCTCCAGCAGCTCCATCACCCCGCGCGCCATCTGTGTGTCCAGGTTGCCGGTCGGTTCGTCGGCCAGCAGCAGGCGCGGGCTGCCGGCCAGGGCGCGGGCGATGGCGGCGCGTTGCTGCTGGCCGCCGGACAGCTCGGCCGGATAGTGGCGCATGCGCGAGCCCAGACCGACATCACCCAGCGCTTTCTCGATGCGCTGCTTGCGCTCGGCCGCGGGCATGCCGCGGTAGCGCAGTGGCACATCGACGTTGTCGAACAGGTTCAGATCGGGGATCAGGTTGAAGCCCTGGAAGATGAAACCAATCTTCTGGTTGCGCAGCCGCGAACGGGCGTCATCGCCGAGGTGGCTCACGTCCTGGCCATCGAGCAGGTACTGGCCGGAGGTGAAGGTTTCCAGCAGCCCGGCGATGTTGAGGAAGGTGGTCTTGCCCGAGCCGGACGGGCCGGTGACCGCGACGAACTCGCCCTCGCGCACATGCAGGTCCAGCGAACGCAGTGCATGGGTTTCAACCTGTTCGGTGCGGAAGACCTTGGAGACGGATTGCATCTGGAGCATGGGAGGTTCCTGGGCTGAAAGGAGAAACGGAGGGTCAGTTGATGGAGACGCGCTCGTGGTCGCCGAACAGGTCGGCACCGGAGACGACGATTTTTTCGCCCGGCTGCAGACCCGAGACGATTTCCACTTCGCCCAGACTGCTGACACCGGTCTGGATCGGGCGACGGGTCGCGGTGCTGCCGGTCACGACGTAGGCGTAGCGCCCGCCGGACTGTTCGATGAAGGGGCCGCGCTCGACCTTGAGCACGTTCTTGCGGGTGTCCAGCAGGACCCGTGCACTCATCCGCTGGCTCTGGCGCAGACCCGGCGGCTGCTGGTCGGAGAAGCGCAGGCGGGCGACCACTTCACCGTTGACCACTTCCGGGGAAACGGCCGCGATCTCGCCCGGGAACGGCTGCCCCGTGCCGCTGGTGAGCTGCGCCGGCATGCCGATCGCCAGATCGCGGGCGAAGCTTTCCGGCACCTTGATCTCGACTTCGAACTTGGACAGGTCCACCACGCCCAGCACCGGCGCGTTGGCGATGACCTGGGTGTGCTGGGTGGCCTGGACCTGGCCGACCTGGCCATCGAACGGCGCGCGCAGGGTCAGCGCATCGACCTGACGTTGCACTTCGTTCACCACCGCCTTCTGGCGTTCGGCCAGCAGACGCTTGTTGCGCGCGTCCAGATCCGCGCCCCGGCTCTGCAAGGTGGCATCGCTGCGTGCGTGCTGCAGGGTGATCTCGGCTTTCTTCAGGTCGTCCTGGGCCTTGGCCAGATTGACCTGCGGCACCGCGCCCCCATCGAAGCCGCGCTGGTAGCGCTCCAGGTCGCGAGCGGCGGCCTGTCGGTCGATGGCGGCCTGGTCGGTGACTTTGCTGGCGGTGGCACGGGCCAGGGTGGCATCGAGCGCCGCACGGCCGGCCTCGGCTTCCAGCCCGGCCAGGGTGGCCTGTTCCTGCGCCAGTTTGCTGCGCAGCTCCGGGCTGTCGATCACCGCCAGTTCCTGGCCCTGTTTGACCACGTCACCGGCCACCACCTTCAAGGTCACGGTGCCGGCGGAGATGGCGTACAGCACCGGGCTGTTGGCGGCGATCACCCGGCCGTCGGCGGCGATGTCGCGGACCAGGTCGCCGCGCCCCACCTCGGCCAGGCGCAGCCGGTCGCTGTCGAACGAGCGGCTGGCGCCCAGCCAGCTGCTGGCGACGTAGCCGATACCCGCCACCGCGACCAAGGTGGTGACAGCCGGCCACAGCCATCGCCGCCAGACGGGGCGCGGGGGCTGGGTGCTTACCTGGTCCTGGGCGGAGGTGTCACGGATCATCGGATACTTCACTGCATGGGTTGCTGTTGGTTAAGCAGATCGCGTGCCAATCACAATTCATTGAATTTGTTTGGAAATATCGGGTGTCGCTGGCTGTCCGGGTGTCCGCGGACACTGTCGCGGACACTGCCTGCGGGTCCGTGGCTCGCCGTGTCCTGCCGCTGTCCGAATTGGCTGGCTTAGAATGTCCGTTCACTAACGCAAGTGGATCGACTATGTGCGGCATTGTTGGAGCGATCGCCGATCGCGATGTGGTTCCGGTATTGATTGAAGGACTCAAACGGCTGGAATATCGCGGTTACGACTCCTCCGGGATTGCCGTGCTGGATGCGGACCAGGTGCGTCGCGTACGCCGCACCGGCCGCGTGGCGGAGATGGAAGCCGCAGCCGGTGCCGAGCACTTCCACGCCACGGTCGGTATCGGCCACACCCGCTGGGCCACCCACGGTGGCGTGACCGAATCCAACGCGCACCCGCACATCAGCCAGGGCGTGGCGCTGGTGCACAACGGCATCATCGAAAACCACGAAGCGCAACGCGAAAAGTTGATTGCGCTGGGCTATGTGTTCGAATCGCAGACCGACACCGAGGTCATCGCCCACCTGATCCACCATCATCTGCAGGCCGATCACGACGACCTGCTCGGCGCCCTGCAGCGCACCGTCAAGGAGCTGACCGGCGCCTACGCGCTGGCGGTGATCAGCCAGAACGAGCCGGACCGCATGGTGGTGGCCCGCATGGGCTGTCCGTTGCTGGTGGGTCTGGGCGAGGGCGAGAATTTCGTCGCCTCGGACGTGTCGGCGATCCTGCAGGCCACCCGCCGGGTGATGTTCCTGGAGGAGGGCGATACCGCCGAGCTGACCCGTCAGGGCGTGCGCGTGTTCGATGGCAACAACACCCTGGTGCAGCGCGAGCAGCGCCTGTCCGACGTGTCGCTGGCCTCGCTGGAACTGGGCCCGTACCGGCACTTCATGCAGAAGGAAATCCACGAGCAGCCGCGCGCGCTGGGCGACACCGTGGAAGCGGCGATCGATGCCAGTGGCTTCCCGGCCACCCTGTTCGGCGCCAATGCCGAAGCGGTGTTCAAGGACATCGACGGCGTGCAGATCCTGGCCTGTGGCACCAGCTATTACGCCGGGCTGACCGCGCGCTATTGGATCGAGGCCATCGCCGGGCTGCCATGCAGCGTGGAGATCGCCAGCGAGTACCGCTATCGCGCCGCCTATGCCAACCCCAGACATCTGATCGTCACCATTTCCCAGTCCGGTGAGACGCTGGACACGATGGAGGCGCTCAAGTACGCCAAATCACTCGGCCATCTGCACACGCTGTCGATCTGCAACGTGCCCGAGAGCGCGATTCCCCGTGCCAGCGAACTGGTCTGCTACACCCGTGCCGGCGCCGAGATCGGTGTGGCCTCGACCAAGGCTTTCACCACGCAGCTGGCGGCGCTGTTCCAGCTGACCGTGGTGCTGGGCAAGCTGCACGGCAAGGTCGACGCCGCCCAGGAGGCCGATTACCTGGAACAGCTGCGGCACCTGCCGGGCAGCGTGCAGCACGCGTTGAATCTGGAGCCGCAGATCGCCGCCTGGGCCGAACGTTTTGCCGGCAAGTCCAACGCCCTGTTCCTGGGCCGTGGCCTGCACTACCCGATCGCGCTGGAGGGCGCGCTCAAACTCAAGGAAATCTCCTATATCCACGCCGAGGCCTATCCGGCCGGCGAGCTCAAGCACGGCCCGCTGGCGCTGGTGGACGCGGAGATGCCGGTGGTGGTCATCGCCCCCAACGACAGCCTGCTGGAGAAGGTGAAGTCCAACATGCAGGAAGTGCGCGCGCGCGGCGGCGAGCTGTTCGTGTTTACCGACCAGGACAGCAACTTCAACGCCTCCGAGGGCGTGCACGTGATCCGTACCCCGCGTCATGCCGGCGTGCTCAGTCCGATCGTGCACACCATTCCGGTGCAGATGCTGGCCTACCACACCGCCCTGGCCCGCGGCACCGACGTGGACAAGCCGCGCAACCTGGCCAAGAGCGTCACGGTGGAGTGAGTACGGCTGTCACGGCCCTGTAACTGCGGGTGTGGAAACTCCCTCCTGCAGCCCGGTCCTCTCTCCCCCGACGCTGCGACGGAGCCCGGCCCTGTGCCGGGCTTTTTCTAGGCCGGGTGTACACGGCCGGGACCGCCGAAGGCGGCGAGCAGGTGCGAAAACCGCCTGTCAGCGGCCTCCGCAGGCAACGTCATCCCGAGGGCCGCCGGGCGGTTCCAGGCCACTGGCGATATGCCACAATCGCCGGCGCATGGCAGGAAGCTGCAGGACCCCGACGTTTTGACCACCACATCCCCCGCGACATTCCCGTCCCTGTTTTCGGTGGTGCCGGCCGGCATTTTCGGTCCGCTGGCCTCGGCCAACCGCCAGAACTACTGGGCGCTGCTGTGCCGGCTGTTCGACGAGTTCTTCGGCCCGGATGCGCCGGTGCCGCCCAGCCACGGGTTTCCGCGCCGCGAGATCACCGCGGCGATCGAGCGCTACCTGCTGACCGACGATCCCTGGGAGGACGAGGACGGACAGGCGCCGGACGCGCCGCTGAACGTGCGGGCCGCGGCGATCCACGACCGCTTCCGCGATGCCGGCTGGCTGCGCCAGGAGCGCATCGGTGCGCGCGAGATGGTGAGCATGCCGCGCATGGTGGCCGAGCTGCTGTCGGCCCTGGTGGAGTTCTGCGAACAGGGGCCGACCTTCGTCCGCGCCAAGATGGGCTCGATCGAATCCCAGCTGCAGAAGGTGACCGACGGCCATGCCGACGGCGGCATTCTCGACGAGGCCGCCGATCAGGCGCGGCGCCTGCTGGTGTCGCTGGCCTCGATGAGTCTGCAGGTGCGCGACCTGATGCCGGAGCTGAGCAGGGCCGAGACTACCGCGCAGTTCGCCCGGCAGTGGTTCGAGCGCTATGTCGGCCAGCTGTTCATTGGCGACTACGCCGAGCTCCACCGTGCCGACCATCCGATGGCGCGGCGCAGCTCGATCCTGGCGATGGTGCAGCAGCTGGAGGCCGGCGCGCAGCGCGAGGCGCTGGTGGCGTGGTATCGCGACCACCTCAGTGGTGGCGATGAAGCGCGCGCGCAGCAGCGCCTGTCACGCAGTCTGGGGCGCCTGCGCGAGCTGGAGCGGATCGACGAATACCTGACCCGGCTGGACGAGGACATCCGCCAGGCCAACCGCCGCGCGCTGGCCTTTCTCGACTACCGCCTGCGTGCGCCCGACAAGCTTGACGTGCTGCTGCGCCGCGCCTGCCGTGGCGTGCTGTCCGCGCCGGAGGAGGTGCTGCGCCTGCCGGTGGCGCCCGGTCCGTTGATGGACGAAAGTCGCCTGCGTCCGCCGCACCGTAAACCGGTGCCGATTCCGCGCAGCGCCAACGTCACCGCGCCGCCCACGCCCGAGCAGCTGGCGCGGCTGTCGCTGCTGCGGCGGATGAAGCGCGCGCGGCTGGTCAACGCCGAGGACATGGCGCGCTATGTCGGTCGCCATCTGCAACGCGCCGCGGTGCTCGACTCGGACGGGCTGGATATCGCCAGCATCGAGGACCTGCGCGCCTACCAGACCCTGCTCACGCTGGCCCTGCGTGGCAACCGCATCGGCGGTCTGCGCCGCGAGGACCCGCTCGGCCGGGTGCTGCGCGGCTTCCGCGTCGAACTGCTCGATACCGGCGATACCGACACCAACAATTACCTGCGCGGCCCGCGCTTCCGCATCGTGCGGGTCGGCGCCAAACTTCCGGAAACCGCATGAAACGCAGCTGGAACACCCTGAGCCAGATGTCCAACGGCACCTACACGGTGCAGGACTTCGAGCGCGCCGCCTATCGTCTGGCCACCGAGCAGGTGCTGTACGCGGCCGACACGCGTACCCGCGTGGCCTACCACCTGGTCGAAGACCACTACCCCGATTTCGTCGCCGCCCTTGAGCCGCTGGGCATCCGCCTGGAACGCAACGCGCATTACCGCTACGTGGTGGCGCTGCCGGTGCATGGCGAAGGCACGCCGGTGACGCTGGATGAAACACTGGCCCTGCTGGTACTGCGCCAGCGGTACGACGAAGCCATGCGCCAGGGCCTGATCGAGGATCACGGCGAGGTGGTGGTGGAACTGCCCGAGCTGCAGGAAAGCTGGCAGGCGCTGACCGGCCGGGCGATGCCCGACACCGGCACGCTGCGCGCCCTGGCCCGCACCCTCAAACGCTGGGGCGTATGCCGGCTGGTGGAATCGGAAGGCGATGATCCGCAGCCGTTCCACCTGCGTGCGCGTCCGGCGATCGTGGAGATCGTCGGCGAGCAGTGGCTGCAGCGGCTGGACCAGCACAATCGCGACGACGACGGTGTGGAGACGGAGGACGACGATGCAGCAGCTTGAACGCATCCACCTGGTCCAGTTCTTCCTGTTCGAAGCACAGAGCCTGCAGCTGGATGCCACCAGCGCGATCATCGCGCCCAACGGCGCCGGCAAGAGCGCGCTGCTGGATGCGTTGCAGATCGTGCTGCTGGGCGGCGACCGCAGCCGTATCCGCTTCAACGCCCAGGCCGGGGGCAGCCACCGCGCGCGCACCATCCGCGACTATTGCCTGGGCGTGTTCCGCACCGGCGAGGAAGGCCGCAAGCGACGCACCGCCACGACCTACATCTCGCTGGTGTTCCGTGACACCGCAAGCGGTGAGCCGCTGACCGCCGGCATCGCGCTGGGTGCTTCGGTCGATGAGCCCGAGCACCGGGTGCATGGCCTGTACCTGCTGCCGGGTGTGGCGCTGGAGCTGGACGAGCATCTGGAACGGGTCAATGGCAAGGAGCTGCCGCTGGCGTGGAACACCTTCCGCGAGCACGTCACCCGTCGTTGCAAGGAGGCCGGTGAAACCCCGCAGCTGCATCCCAATGCCGAACGTTTCCTGCGCGACCTGCTGCTGCGGCTGCGGGCCGGCCCGTCAGTCACTCCGGATCTGAACGCCTACCGCAAGGCGTTCCTCAATGCGCTGAACCTGCAGCGCGTGGAGGACGTGGACCTGTTCGTGCGCACGCTGGTGGCCGAGGACCGGCCCACCGACATCGCCCGTTTCCGCGCGCTGCTGGAGAGCTTCCGCCTGATCAAGGAGAAGATCGAGCAGGTCAAGCAGCGCATCGACGCGGCCGAAGGCGTGGAGCGGCAGTACGAGAAGATCGCCGGCCAGGCCACGCGCGCCGCGTCGGCGCGGGCGCTGGCGGCCGAATACGCGCGCGACCTGTACAGCGAGCAGCTGGACCAGGCCGAAGGCGCGCTGGCCGAGGCGGAGAACACGCTGGTCGATACCCGCCGTCAGCTGGCCGATACCCGGGTCGAACGCGACACCCTGCGCGAGGAGCAGGCCCGTGCCAACGCGCGTCTGCAGGGCAGCGAGGGCTACGGTGAGCAGGCGCAGCTGGACGAACTGTCCGGCCGCGACCGCGACCGTCTGGCGCAGCTGAAGAAAGACCTGGCACGTGAGCTGGCATTCGCCGGTGAGCAGTTCCGCCAGCTTGACGCGCTCGCGCTGGAGGGGGTCGACAGCGACGCATTCGCCCGCGTGCGCGGTCAGTGGGAGCAGTGGCACACCGAGTTGCTGGCGCTGTCGGCCGAGGCTGCGTTGCCGTGGACGCCGGAAGAACTGTATGCACAGGCGCGGCAGGCGCTGCGCGCGGCCGCGCCGCTGCGCGAGCAGGTCGATCGCCACGCCCGCCAGTTGCACGGTGCCCACGACAAGGCCCGCGAGGCGCTGGAAACCGCGCGGCAGAACCAGAAGCGGCTGGCGGCCGGCCAGGCCGAGCTCAATCCCGACACCGTGCGGCTGATGAGCTATCTGCGCGACGCCGGCATCGATGCGCGCCCGGTGTGCGATCTGGTGCGGGTCAGCGACGGCGCCTGGCAGTACGCCATCGAGGGTTACCTGCGCAGCAATGTCGAGGCGCTGCTGATTCCCGACCAGGACGAGGAGCGCGCGGTCAAGCTGTATCGCGGGCTGTCCGGCGGGCGTGCGGTCTATGGCGTGAAGCTGGCGCTGTCCAGCCAGGCACGCAATTCGCGGGGGGCCGAAACGCCGTCCGCCGGCAGCGTCGCGGCGCTGCTGGAAGGCGTCAACGCCGATGCACTGGCGTTCCTGCGCCGGCAGCTGGGCGAACTGCGCTGCGTGGAGACCGAAGCCGAGCTGGTGCGCAGCCGCCAGGGCCTGACCCGTGACGGCCTGCTCTCGCGCGGTGGCAGCATCGAACGTCTGCGCTTGCCGGCGGCCACCGATCTGCGCATCGGCGCGTCGGACAACCGCGCGCGGTTGCGGGTGCTGCACGAGGAAATCGAGCGGGCCGATCAGGAATTGCGGCAGATCGAGCCGCGGCTGCGTCGTGCCGATGACTGCCAGCGCGGGCTGGCGCGCTTGGCCGATGCCGACGCGGTGGCGCAGGCCCTGCACGAGCGCGTGCTGGAGCACCGTCAGGTCGCCGAGCGCTACCGCAGTGCGCAGGAAACCCGGCGCGCCGCGCTCGACCCGGATCTGCTGCATCTGTCCGAGCAGTTGCGGGAGCTGACCGCGCAACTGGGCCAATGTGAACAGCGCGCCGATGCGCTGGTCGGCAAGGAAGCGGTGGCGGCGTCGCAGCTGGAGCGCACCCGCGGCTTGCTGGAGGGCCTGCGCCAGCAGGAGGCGCTGGTCGTGCGTCGCGCGGTGGACGCCTTCGCCGATCCGGACGTCGACCCGAACCGGGTCGAGCGGCAACGCGAGGAGCTGGACGAGAAATATCCGTCGCTGGAAGAGCGGGCCCGCCGGTGCGAGGAGCGCGCCAGGGACAGCGATGCGCAACTGGCGCGGCTGCTGCCCGAAGCCTGGAGCGGACTGGCGCAATACGCACGCGATCACGCGCTGGAGCTGGAATTCGATGCCAGTGCCTGGCGGCCTGCGCGCGGCCTGCTGCAGCGTGAGCTCACCCAGCTGCGCGACACCGAACTGGTGCAGTACGAAGCCGAGGCGCAGCAGGCCTACGCCACGGCGGTGGACACCTTCCGCACCGGCGTGGCCTCCACGCTGTATGACAACTTCACCCGGCTCAAGACCCAGATCGCCACCCTCAACCGCACCCTGCGCAGCAGTCCGGCGTTCTCCAACAACGAGCGCTACCAGTTCCACTACGAAGTGGTGCCGGAGTTCCGCGAGTTGCATCGCTTCATCCAGCGGGCGGCCGATATCGGTGGCGAGGACACCCTGTTTGAAAGTGCCGGGCAGGTGCCCGAGGCGTTCCGCGCGCTGGTCGAGGACAAGGCCGCGGCACATGTGGCCAATTCGCCGCTGGACGACTACCGCCGCTTCTTCCGCTTCGAGGTGCAGATCCGCCAGGAGGACCGCGTGATCGGCAGCCTGAGCGAGCGCATGCGCTCGGGTTCCGGGGGTGAGCATCGGGCGCCGCTGTACGTGATCGCCGGCGCCGCGCTGGCGGCGGCCTACGGCAAGAGCGAGGCCCAGCCCGGCGGGCTGGGATTGATCCTGCTGGACGAGTTCGGCGACAAGATCGACGCCCAGAACGCGCGCGCGATCACCGGCTACCTGCGCTCGCTGGGCCTGCAGCTGGTGCTGGCCGCGCCGGATACCGCGCAGGGCACACTGTCCGGTGTGCTCGACAGCTACATCGAGCTGTTCCGCGACGGCGAGCTGCTGCAGGCCGAACGGATCGAAGTCACCGAAGCGGCGCGCACGCTGCTGTTGTCCGACCAGTTCGACCTGCATCCGGAACTGCTCGCCGCAGAGACCGAGCGCATCGCGCGCGAGCAGGCGACGGTGTGAGCCAGATGCCGGGCGGCGGACAGGACACGCCGGCCCGGCGCGTCCTGGAACGTCTGCTGCGGCGCGCCGAGGCGGCCGCGCTGGCCGGTGACCCGCAGCCGGCCAGCTTGTCGATGACCGGCAAGCGCGATGCTGCCGAGTACCGCGCGCTGCGCGGGATGGCCGATTTCGACGCGTTCCACGGCCGCATCGCGTTGGCCGAGCGGTGCGGCGCGATCACGGTCGAACGTGATCGCCACCGTGACGACGGTGAGCGCCTGTTGCGGCTGGGCGTGCGCGATGCCGCTGCGCTGGCGCATGACCTCGGGGTTGAGCTTCTGCACGAACGGGTGGTGCGGGCCGAGGTGTTGCTGGCCACCTGGCAGGCCTCGGCGCCGGTGGTCGCCCGGGTCCTGGCGGCGTGGCGCGGCGGCGGCAAGGTGCGTGGGAAGGGTCCGGATGCGGCCGTTGATCTGGCTGCGGCCGCGCAGGCGGTGGACACCCTGCTGGCCGCTGCGCGCAGCGAGCAGATCCTGCGCAAGGCCAGCACCCGCCTGTTTGGCGACAGCAAGCGGCTGGAGGCGCTGACGCCGTGGCTGGACCTGCTGGTCACCGGTGAGCTGTCGCCCAGCGGTCTGGAGAACGGGGAGATCTGGGCGGCGTTGGGTTTGCGCAAGGAGCCGCAGCCGTTGCTGCTGGCCGGGCCGGGGGTGATCGCGCTGGACGATGGCAGTGGCCATGTACTGCCGCAGCGCTGGTTGGGATTTCCGGTGGATGCCATAGGCGGTATCACCACCGGCGCACGTGCGCTGTTGAGCATCGAAAACCTGGCCAGCTTCCACGAAGCGGCCAGCGCGCGCGGCCAGGCGCCGGTGCTGCTGCTGTACACCGGCGGGATGCCGTCGCCGGCCTGGCGGCAGGCCTATGTCCGCCTGCTGGCCGGATTGCCGGACGACGCGGCGGTGTATCACTGGGGTGATATCGACCGGGGCGGCTTCCGCATTGCAGCCAGACTGGCCGAGGCGGCTTCGGACGGCGGACGCCGGCTGCGGCCCTGGCTGATGGCGCCGGACACGTTGCCGGCGGAGTGCAGGGCCGCTGGCCAATGCCCCGCACCGGCGGTGCTGGCCACGATGTGCGAGTGGGCGCGCCGTGCGGGCTGGCCCGAGGTGGCGGCCGGACTGCAGCGCACGCCACTGCTGCTGGAGCAGGAGCGCCTGCCCCCGTTCCTGCCGGGGGCCGACGGCGCGGGAATGAACCCGGAATAAATGCAGCGCCGAAGCGAGTACCCTTATGGCCTGCTGGGGGGCACTGGATATCAGCGGCCCCTGCGCCCGTTGTGTGGAGAGTATCGATGCCGTCGCCAATAGTATCCGCGTCCCCACCGCCAACCCGGGCCGATGGTCTGGGGGCTGCTGTGACGGGTGGGGGCAGCTGATGGTGTCGGCCGAGCAGGACCCGGCCGCCCGGGCGTTTGCCGCCAAGGTGGTGGAGAGCTACAGCGCCGAGCTGCAGCGTTTCCTGCGCCGGCGGGTCTATGACGCACAGGACCTGGGTGATCTGGTGCAGGAGGTCTATCTGCGGCTGCTGCGGGTGCAGAACATCGAAACCGTGCGCAACCCGCTGGCGTACATCTATGGCATCGCCGGGCATGTGGCCAGCGAGTTCAACATGCGCCAGCGGCAAGGGCGGATGGTATTCGACTCGACCGTGGTCGAATCGCTGACCGAGAACCCCGAATCGCCGCAGTTCGTGGAAGGGGGCGGCTTTTTCGAGCGCCAGGTGGGTGATGCGTTGGCGCAGTTGCCGGCCAACCGGCTGGCGGTACTGCTGCTGGAGCGCCGCGAAGGGCTGGGCCATGCGGAGATCGCCGCGCGGCTGGGGCTGAGCGTGCACACCGTGAAGAAATACAGTGTGGAAGCGCTGGCGCATGTACGCGCCAGTCTGGAACGTTGAACAGGATGTGGTCCGTGCCCCGTGCCGGCATCGAGTGACATTATGAATATCTACCGCACATCGCCAGAGCAGACCCGGGAGCGCGCCGCACGCGAGGCGGCCGAGTGGCTGCAGGTCATGCGCGGCGGCCCCACGGCTGCCGAGCGTGCGGACTTCTCCCGCTGGGTGGCGGCCTCGCCGCTGCACCTGGAAGAGCTGCTGATGGCCGAGCTGGTCGAGCGCGAGCTGGCGGCCAGTGGCGCACTGGAAGCGTTCGATCTGGACCAGGTCGTTGCCCAGGCGCAGGCCATGGACAACGTGGTGCCGCTGCGCGCCGAACAGCCGGCAGTGGCCACCACGCCGGTGCCGTCGCCTCTGGCGCCCTCGCGTCGCCCTCGCCGTCGACGCTGGGGGATGGCCCTGGCCGCCAGTGTCGTGCTGTGTGCGGCTGCAGGTATCGGGTGGCGACTGGCCGCCCCGGCCGCGTCGGCCCAGGAATATGCCAGCGCCATCGGCGAGCAGCGCACCCTGGTGCTGGCTGATGGTTCCACGGTGTTGCTGGCACCGGCCTCGCACATCGCGGTGCAGTTCTCCGACGGCGTACGCGATATCGAGCTGCGCGAAGGCGAGGCCACCTTTGACGTCGCGCACGACACCGCGCGCCCGTTCCGGGTACATGCCGGCAACAACACGGTGCAGGCCGTGGGCACCCGATTCACGGTCAACCGCCTGCCCTCCGGAACGCGGGTGGCGGTCACCGAGGGCAAGGTCAAAGTGACCGCCAGCAAGACCGGCTGGCTGCAGTCGCTGTTGGACGAGCCGCCGGCCACGATCATCGACAAGGACAGTGTCGCGCTGGAGTCGCTGGGTCGCCCGGCGGCGTTGGCCGCCGGTGAGCAGGCCCGTATTCCCCAGGGGCAGCAGGCGTTGCTGCGGATGCCGCTGGAAGTGCCCAGCGCAGCACCGGGCAGCCTGCGCCGGTTGAATTTCCGCAACGACACGCTGGCCGATATCGTCGCCGAGTTCAATCGCTACAACCCGCGTCAGATCGTGGTCGAGGACGAGCAGGCACGCCAGCAACGCTACAGCGGCGTGTTCAACGCCGATGATGCCGAATCGTTCCTGCAATTCCTGGAGTGCTGCTCCGCGCTGCGGGTCAGTCGCGAGCCCAATCGCAGCGTGGTGACGCCGCTTGCCGAGGGCACAAGCCGCCAGTAAGCCGCGGTACAGCCGGGATCCGGATTTTTTCGAAAATATTTTTGTCGGCGAGTACCCTTTTCGCCCCTTTGGACACACGGATGTAACAAGAGGCTGGTTTCGCATGGCGCGGAGCCGGTGGCTCGACATCCAGTCGATGGTTCACTCGGGGCGATCTATCTATGTGTTCTCGCAATAGCTTTCGTAAAAGTGTTCTGGTCCAGGCGGTCGCGGTCGCATTGCTGGCCGGTACCGGTACCGCTGCATTCGCACAGGAACAGGTAGCCGCGCCGGTGGCCGTTGAAGCTGCCTCGCGCGAGCTCGATATCCCGGCGCAGCCGCTGTCCTCGGCGCTGGAAGCCTTTGCCCAGCAGACCGGTCTGCAGATCGTCTACGGTACCGGCGCCACCGCCAGCAACGAACGTTCCGCGGCGGTGGTCGGGCGCTATACACCGGCCCAGGCACTGGAACAGCTGCTTGCGCCCACCGGGCTGGACCACCGCTTCATCAATGACAATACCGTCACCGTGCGCCCGCGCAGGGCGGCAGGCGAGGAGGTGGCCACCGCCGATCGCGCGGGTGCCGAAACGCTGGAAACCATCAATGTCACCGGCACCTACCTGAAGAACATCGATCCGGCCTCGCCGTTGATCGTGATCGACTCGCAGCTGATCGAAAGCCGCGGCTACGCCTCCATCGAGGATGTGTTGCGCAACCTGCCGCAGAACTTCTCCAACCGCACCGGCAGTTCGCGCGCGCTGGGCGAGCTCGAATACGGCAGCACGTATGGCGATGGCCAGTCCCTGCTGGGTTCCTCCGGTGCCAACCTGCGTGGCCTGGGCAGCCGCTCCACGCTGATCCTGGTCGACGGCCGGCGCCGTGCCGCCTCGGCACAGGGGCAGGGGGCCTATACCGACATCTCCTCCATCCCGGTCTCGCAGATCGAGCGCATCGAAGTGCTCAGTGACGGCGCCAGCGCCATCTACGGCTCCGATGCGGTGGCCGGGGTGATCAACATCGTGCTCAAGCAGTCCTACGACGGCACCACCGCGCAGCTGCGCCACGAGAACTCCAGCAACGGTGCCGATGTATCGCGTCTGGACCTTGCCCATACCTTCGGTTTCAAGAGCGGCCACCTCACCGCGGCCATCGGCCGTGAGCGCACTTCGCCGGCCGACGTCAATCAGCTGATCCACGTTGGTCCGGGAGGGCGCGGTGACCTGACCGATCTCGGTGGCGTCAACGGGCGTACGCGCAACAAGGGCCAGCCTGGGGTGGTGTACGAGTCGGAAGACTATGGCATCGGCTACCACTTCATGGGCGAGGTGATCGGGGTGATTCCCGGTGGCCAGAACGGGACCGCGCTGGATCCGGACAGCCTGCTGCCCTACGACCCGGCCACGGCACCGACCACCTACGAGCGGGGTCGCATCGGCGCCAAGGTCGACAACACCCATGCCCGCTTCAGCGGCGAGCACAGAATCAACGAAGACCTGCGCCTGAGCTATGGGATGAGCTATGTGCGCCAGTTGAACAAGGAGTCCTGGTCGCCGACGCTGTTCGATTTCAACCTGTTCGAGCACGGCTACAACGTCTACGTGCCCGAAGCCAATCCGTACAACAGTTTTGGCCGCGATGTGCTGGTCGGGTATTCGTTCGCGCGCGAGTTCTCGGACATGCGTCTGAGCGAGGACCAGAAGCAGACCAATATCGATGCCCATGTCGGCATCGACGGCAAGTTGCCGTTCGCCAAGGGCTGGGACTATGAGCTGACGTTCAGCGCTGGCCGCGAGAAGGGCCGTACCGATGCGCTTGCCGACCTGACCGGCTCGATGGGCATGGACGGCTACGAACGCACCCAGGCAGTCCTGCAGGGCCTGAACGTGTTTGGCGACGGGCGGGATGAGGCGGTTGTCGCGCAGAACCGCAAGCTGCTGGAGAGCCTGGTCGAGCGCTATGCCTACAACTTCCAGTCGCGCTCCAACGTGGTCGATGCGCTGACCCGCGGCGAGCTTTTTTCGTTGCCGGCCGGCAAGATCGAGGCGGCGTTCGGTGCACAGTACCGCGAGCAGAAATTTGCCCACGAGAGCAACCTGGGCGAGCGCCTGCTTGTGGAAAGCGACGGCACTTCGAAGGCGCTGTTCACCGAGATCGGCATTCCGCTGCTTAAGGACCAGCCGTTTGCCAAGCTGCTCAGCCTGACCGTGGCCGCGCGCCACGAACGCTTCCAGCAGAACGGAAAGAACGCGCTGCGTGACAGCTCCTATGGTCTTGGCCAGCTCGGCGGCTTCGATATCGAGGCGATGACCGGCACCGTCAACAACGGTGGAGACGACCTGACCGGCACCGGCACCCATGTGTCGCGCGGTTTCAGCCGCACCAGCCCGCTGGCACGCCTGTCCTGGAAGCCGCTGGAGCAGCTGCGGGTGCGTGCGACCTGGGGCGAATCGTTCCTGGTGCCGCAGGCGCAGCAGCAGTTCGGCCAGTTGACCCTGGCCGATTACACCGGCCGCCTGATGTTCGGCGGCGTGCCGCTGCCCGAGGGCGTCAGCCAGGTGGTGGCGCTGACCGGTCCCAATGTCAATCTCAAACCGCAGGTGGCAACCACCAGCACCTACGGTTTCGACTGGACGCCGGACTTTGCCAGTGGTCTGCAGCTGTCGGCGACCTACAACCAGACCAAGTTCGACAACTACATCGGCGATCCGCTGTCGGGCCTGACCCTGAGCCAGGTGTTCAGCAACCTGGAAAACATGCCCGAGGGCATGTTCACGACGGGGGAGAACGGGGTGCTGCTGTGGGACAACCGCGCCGTCAACTTCCTGGGTCGTCGTTCGCGCAGCATCGACACCGCCGCCAGCTACTACTTCGGCAACGACTGGGGTGACTGGCGCGTGGAGTTCAACGCGGTGCGTACGCTGGAGCTCAGTGCGCGCTCGTTGCCGTCATTGCCGACACTGACCTATTCGGACAGCGAGCTGGGTCCGAGCAAGTGGGCCGGCGACCTGTTCGTCGGCTGGGAAGACACCTCCTGGTTCGCCTCGCTGGGCGCGCACTACTCGGCCGCGCATCGCGTGCTGTATCCACTGTCGGCCAAGCCGATCGACTTCAACGATTTCATTCCCAACGAGAATCCGCGCACGCGCTCGGCCTCCTACACCACCTTCGATGCGCAGGTCGGCTACCGCAAGCTGCAGCGCGAGGGCTGGCTGGGCGGGGTGACGGCGCGGCTGGGCGTGCAGAACATGTTCGATCGCGCCTATCCGTTCGTCGACAACATCAACGGCTTTGTCTCCAACCGGGTGAACATCCGCGGTCGGGTGTTGTACCTGGATATCAAGAAAGAGTTCTGAGTCCCCCGGGCCCGCGCCCTGGCGGTGCGGGCCCTGTTTGCCTTCCCGCGGCCATCGTCACCGGTCATCCGGTGTGTCGTATCTGATTTCAAGGATTACTGATGAACCTGTTCTCTACTTCATTGCGTGCCGGCGTTCTTGCCGGCGCGGTTCTGCTGTCCCTGGGGCTGGCCGGTTGCGGCCAGGGCGAAGTCCCCGCACCGGTCCCGGCCGCCGCCGATGCCAAGCAGGCCTACAGCATCCGCGGCACCCTGGACGGATTGAAGGACGGTGAGGAAATAGCGTTGCTGGTGCCTTCGCAGGTGAGCGATCCGCTGGATATCACGCCGGTGGCCAAGACCACCGCGCAGGGCGGCAGCTTCGTCCTCAGCGGCACGGTCGAGCAGCCGGTACCGGCGCTGCTGCAGCTGGGCAAGCAGGGCACCGCCAAACTGGTCCTGGAAGCCGGTGAGCTGCGTATCGAAGCCGGTGAACTCGGCCCGGTGGCCAAAGGCGGGACCTATACCGAGCGTGTCTACGGCTATCTGCAGCGTCCGGACTATGTGGCCGCCTTCAAGGCCAACCGTGAAGCGAACCGCACCGCCTTCGCCAATGTCGATGAGACCGACGAGGCGGCGATGAAGCAGGCGCGTGAATCCACGGTGCCGGCCTTCACCCATCTGCACAAAGTGAAGAACGACTACGACCGCGCGCTGCTCGAGAGTGATGCGTCGGACTTGCTTAAGCTGCTGGTGCTGTCGGAGAACTACGACTGGAAGCGCTACGACCAGGCGCGTCGCGAGCAGATGCTGGCCCAGTACGCCAAGACCCTGGGTCCGCACCCGGTGATTGCGCAGATGCGGCACGCGGCCGAGGAACACCGGAAGTCCATGCAGCTGGCCGAGAAGTTCGGTCCCGGCAAGCCCTACGCCGACATCACCGCGGTGGATGTCGATGGCAAGCAGGTCAAGCTGTCCGAAGTGCTGGCCAGGAACAAACTGGTGCTGCTGGATTTCTGGGCGTCGTGGTGCGGTCCGTGCCGTGGCGAGTTCCCGCATCTGCTCAAGGTCTACCGTGAGTTCCATCCCCACGGCTTCGAGATCTACGCCGTATCGCTGGATGAAGAGAAGGAGGACTGGGTCAAGGCCATGCACGAGGAGGGCGGCACCACCGATCTGCCGTGGATCAACCTGCAGGCGCCCGGCTTTGAAGCCTCTGCCGCACAGACTTATGGCGTCACCCAGTTGCCGCAGAACTACCTTATCGCTTCCGACGGCACGATCGTCGGCGTCGGTATGCGCGAGTGGGATGTGGAGCGCGCAGTGCGTGCGCAGATCAAGAAGACTGAAAATGCGCAGGGGCTCTGAGTTGCTGTTGCGCATACTGCTGGGCCTGCTGCTGGCAGGCCTGCTGCCCGCCGTTGCCAGTGCCCAGGTGCAGGCTTCGCTGGTCGCGGTGGAACAATCGATCCAGCCCGGTCAGCCGCTGACCGTGGCACTGCGCATGGAACACCGTGAGCACTGGCACAGCTTCTGGAAGAACGCCGGTACCGGACTGCCCACGCGCGTGCAGTGGGAGCTGCCGGAGGGCTGGCACACCGGGGCGATCCAGTGGCCGACGCCGGTGCTGGTGCGCGACCGCGAGGGCAACATCACCGGGCACGGCTACGAGGGACTGCTGCATCTGCCGATACAGCTGACCGCGCCCGCGGGACTGCGGCCGGGCAGCGAGGTCGAGCTGAAGGCGACGGCCCGCTGGCTGATGTGCGAGACGGTGTGCATTCCGGGCAAGGCGCAGGTGTCGCTGCGGCTGCCGGTCAGCGCCGATGCGGCACAGGCCGATACGCAGGTGCAGGCGGCGCTGGCGGCGCAGCCGATGCCGGCAAGCAGTGACGGCTGGCAGCTGGCGGCCACCCGCGCGCCCGATAATCTGGCATTGCGGGTGCGTGCGCCGGCCGATATCGCCGAGCTGCATTTCTTCCCGGCCGACAGCTTCGTCTCCTACAAGATCCCGCAGACGATCGGCAACCGCGGCGCGCGCGCGCTGCTGAAACTGCCGCTGGATCCGGCCGAGCAGATGGCCGATGACGCGCGTCTGCGCGGGGTGCTGGCGTATACCGATACGCAGGGCGTCTACCGCGGGGTCCAGGTCGATGTGCCGTTTTCCAGCGAGGCCGAGGCGGCGGCACTGATCAGCCTGGACGATCTGGGCAACAGTGGCGAACCGGCCAGGGCCGATAGCGGGCCGGTGGCCCTGTCGATGACGGTGCTGCTGTTCGCGCTGCTCGGCGGCCTGATCCTGAACCTGATGCCGTGCGTGTTCCCGGTCCTGGGCCTGAAGGTGGTGGGTTTCATCGAGCAGGCCGGCAATGACCGTCGCAAGGTCACGCTGCACGCGCTGATGTTCACCGCCGGCGTGCTGCTCTCGTTCTGGGCGCTGGCCGGCGTGCTGGCCATGCTGCGCGAGGGCGGCCAGCAACTGGGCTGGGGCTTCCAGCTGCAGTCGGCACCGTTCGTGTTCGGCCTGACCCTGGTGATGCTGGCGTTCGCGTTGAACCTCAGCGGCGTGTTTGAAGTGGGAGTGCGCGCCACCAGCATCGGCTCGAACCTGCAGACGCGCAGCGGCATCGGCGGCAGCTTCTTCTCGGGCATGCTGGCCACGCTGGTGGCCACGCCGTGCAGCGCGCCCTTCCTGGCGCCGGCACTGGGCGCGGCACTGGCGTTGCCGACCGCGCAGGCGTTCGTGGTGTTCACCGTGATCGCGCTGGGTCTGTCGTTGCCGTATCTGCTGCTGTCGGTGTTCCCGAAGCTGGTGGATCTGCTGCCCCGTCCGGGCGTCTGGATGGTGACGTTCAAGCAGCTGATGGCGTTCCCGCTGTATGCCACCGTCGGCTACCTGGTGTGGGTGCTGGCCGGACAGTTGCAGGAAGCGGCGCTGTTCAACGTGATCGGCGCGCTCACCCTGGCCGCGTTCGCACTGTGGCTGTACGGGCGGGCCACCCGTCCGGGCGTGCAGGGAACGCGTGCCGGTATCGGCATGGGCGCCGCTGTGCTGGCGCTGGTGCTGGCAGTGGTGCTGGGCTGGCCGCGGGCACAGGCACCGGACCAGGTGCAGTGGGAAGCCTGGAGCAGCCAGCGCGTGCAGGAACTGCAGCGCGAAGGCCGCGGTGTCTATATCGACTTCACCGCACGCTGGTGCGCCACCTGCCAGGTCAACAAGAAGGTCGTGTTCAGTTCGGAACGGGTCCGCAGCTATTTCCGCGACCACAACATCGCCACGCTGAAGGCGGACTGGACCAATGCCGATCCGCTGATCACCGCGGAACTGGAGAAATGGGGCCGCAGCGCGGTGCCGTTCAACCTGGTCTACCGCGCCGACGGCAGTGCGCCGCAGGAAATGCCCGAAGTGCTGACGCCGGACATCGTGCTGGCCGCGTTTGAAACCCCCTCCCCCCGCAGGCAGGACTGAACGGTCATGTCTGGAATATCCACGCGCCTGGTGCGCACCTCGAAGAGAAAGCAACGAATGATTTCGCCACGCCTGCTGTGCGTCGGCCTTGCGTTCGGTCTGATGGCAGCTCCGGCTGCCTGGGCCGCACCGGTCAAGGTTGACGGTTTCACCCATATCAAGTCGATGGACGGCATCGACGAATACCGCCTGGACAGCAACGGCCTGAGCGTGCTGGTACTGCCCAGCCATGCCGCGCCGGTGGTCACCTTCCAGATCACCTACCGGGTGGGGTCGCGCAACGAGGTCACCGGCTCCACCGGTGGCACCCACCTGCTCGAGCACCTGATGTTCATGGGCAGCACCCACTACGACGCCAGCAAGGGCAACAGTGTCGACACCTACCTGGACCGCGTCGGTGCCGGCTTCAACGCCACCACTTCGATGGACCGCACCAACTACTACGCCACCCTGCCGCCCTCGGCGCTGGACGGCTATATCGCCATTGAAGCCGACCGCATGCGCGGCCTGCTGCTGCGCGAGAAGGACCGCCAGAGCGAAATGACGGTGGTGCGCAACGAGTACGAGCGCAACGAGAACAATCCCAACGGCGCGCTGATGAAGCTGATCTGGAGCACCGCGTTCCAGGCCCAGCCGTACCATCATCCGGTGATCGGCTGGCGCAGCGATATCGAGAACGTCTCCATCGACAAGCTGCGCGAGTTCTACGACACCTATTACTGGCCCAACAACGCCACCGTGACCGTGGTGGGCGATGTCGAGCCGGCCAAGCTGCTGGCCACCATCGGCAAGGAGTTCGGCAAGGTGCCGCGTTCGCCGCATGCCATTCCGGAGGTCTACACCACCGAGCCGGCCCAGCAGGGCGAGCGCCGCGTGATCCTGCGACGTGCCGGCGAGGCGGGCACGGTGATGATGGCGTTCAAGGCTCCGGCCGGGCTGGATGCGGACATCCCGGCGCTGACCGTGCTGGAGCTGGTGCTGCAGGGTGGCCGTGGCAGCCGCCTGTCGCGCGCCCTGGTCGATACCTCCAAAGCGGTCGGTGTTTCCGGCGGCATGTACCAGCAGCGTGATCCGAGCCTGTTCATGCTCAGCGCGGTGCTGGCGCCGGGCGTCGAGCACGCCGAGGTGGAGAAGATCATCAACGACGAGATCGGCAAGGTCGCCCGCGAAGGTGCCGCTATCGAGGAGATCAAGCGCGTGCTGGGCCCGTACCGTGCCGATGTGGCGTTCCGCCGTGACGGCACCGACCAGGCCGCCGACTCGCTCAACGAGTACATCGCACTGGGTGACTGGACCAAGTACGCCACCTTCCTGGACGAGCTGGAAAAGGTCACCTCGGATGATCTCAAGCGCGTGGCAGGCAAATATTTCAACGCAGACCAGAGCACGGTCGGCTGGTTCGTGCCGGAGAGCAGCAAGTGAAGAACCCAAAGCGCAATCTGATGTTTCCGCTGGTGCTGGCCGCCAGCTTCTGCCTGAGCCCGCTGCTGGCGCAGGCCGGTGTCGCCGACACGGCCGTGCGTGCCGAAGCCGCGGGGGTGGATCTGATCATCTATCCGATGGACGTCAAGGACGTGGTGACCATCACCGGCGCCATGCCGCTGGGGGATGCCTTCATCGCCTCCAAGTCCGACAACCCGGCGGTGCCGACGCTGACGGCGATGCTGCTGCAGGCCGGCACCCTCAAGCGTGACAAGTTCGCCATTGCCGATGCCCTGGACAGCATCGGCGCCTCGCTGTCGATCAGCCCGGGCCCGGCCCGCATCTCGGTCTACGGCAAAAGCCTCAAGCGCGACATGCCGACCGTGGTCGATGCGTTGGCCGAACAGCTGCGCGAGCCGGCGTTCACCGCCGAGGAGCTGGCCAAGGCCAAGGTGCAGCTGGAGGCGGCATTGCGCCAGGCCAGCGAGAACCCGGGCACGATGGCGCGCGAGACGCTGATGCTCAGCATCTTCCCGCGCGGCAGCTACAACGCCCCGGTGCCGCGCGAGGACATGCTCAAGGCGGTGCCGGCGGTGACGCTGGAGCAGATCAAGGCGTTCCACAGCAAGTACTACGGCCCGGAGCACATGACCCTGGTGTTCACTGGTGATGTGGATGCCAAGGCGATCGAGCAGGCGGTGACGCACGGTTTCGGTGGCTGGAGCGGTGGGGTGGATTACCTGCGCACCGCACCGGCGCGGATCAAGCCCAAGACCTTCGAGCACAGCATCGCGATGAAGGACAAGTCCAGCACCAGCGTGTTCTTCGGCCAGAGCACCGGCCTGCGCCAGACCGACGCGGACTATGTGCCGCTGATGGTGGGTGTGGACGTGCTCGGCTCGGGTTTCACCGGCCGGCTGATGGCGGCGGTGCGTGCCAAGGAAGGCCTGACCTATGGCATCGGTGGCAATCTGCTGGGCAGTGACTACATGGACGGTGGCTTCGCCATCAGCACCACCTTCGCCCCGGAACTGCTGGACAAGGGCATCGCAAGCACCCGCCGTGAACTGCTGCACTGGTGGAAGGACGGCATCACCGCCGAGGAACTGGCCGGCCGCAAGCAGGCGATGGTGGGCAGCTACCAGGTGGGCCTGGGCAACACCGATGGCATGGCCTCGGCGATCCTGGGCACCGTCGAACGTGGCGTCGGTCTGGAGTGGCTGGACAACTATCCGTCGATGATCGAATCGGTCACCCGCGAGCAGATCAACACCGCCATCCGCACCTACATCGATCCCAAGCAGATGGTGATGGTCAAGGCCGGCACCTTCGGCAAGTGATTGCCTGATTGGCAGACAACAAAGAAAACGCCGGCATTGCCGGCGTTTTCTTTTTCCATCGTCAACCCGCTCAGGCGCGCACGGTATTGGAGATGATCTCCACCCAGTAGCCGTCCGGGTCCTTGATGAAGGCCAGGCTCTTCATCCGGCCATCGCTCAGGCGCTTCTGGAACGGTACGCCCAGCGCCTCGAAGCGGGCACAGGCCGCCTCCAGCTCCGGTACCGACACGCAGAGATGGCCGAAGCCGCGCGGATCGCTGTTGCCGTCATGGTAGACCGGACCGTCCTGCTGCTCGGTGCCGTGGTTGTGGGTCAGTTCCAGCACGCCGGGAATGCCGGCCATCCACAGGCGGCGCTGGGCATCGTCTTCGGGAATGGCGGTGCCGGCCGGCACATAGGCCAGGAAGTACAGGCTGAACGCGGCCTCGGGGAAGTCGCGCTGGTCGATCAGCGAAAAGCCCAGCACGCGGGTATAGAAGTCCAGCGAAGCGGTGATGTCCTTGACCCGCAGCATGGTGTGGTTGAAGACGAAGCCGCGGGTTTCAGCCGGCGTGTCGGCAGCGACGCCGGGCTGCTCGCGCAGGGAGGAAAGGCTCATGGAAGCTCCTTGAGGGGGAATGCACAGGGCGCAGGCCTGTATTTTACGTGCGCTTCCCGGTCGCCGGATGACGGCGGCCGTAACCGCCGTCGTCCCGATCCACTCAGGGGTGCTGCGAGAAGACGCTCACGCGGCCGTCCATTTCCAGCAATGCGACGGTGAACGGCTGGTGGTAGCCGTCCGGGGATTCCATGCCCGGCGAGCCGATCGGCATGCCGGGCAGTACCAGGCCGCGCGCCTGCGGACGTTCGGCCAGCAGCTTGCGGATCGCATCGGCGGGCACGTGGCCTTCCACCACGTAGCCATCAATCTCGGAGGTGTGACAGGAGTACATGCCTTCGCCGATGCCGAGGCGCTGTTTCACCGCGAGCATGTCGCCGGTGTCGTGGATTTCCACCGGAAAGCCGGCCGCCTGCATGTGTTCGGCCCAGCCGCCACAGCAGCCGCAGTTCGGATCCTTGTGGACTTTCACCAGTGGCAGGCGGTTCTCTGCCGGCGCCGCTGTGGCTGTCCCGGCAGGGGGAGAGGCGGTGCCGGAAGCCGCCGGCGGGGCGGCGTTGCAGGCACTGATCAGCAGCATGCTGCCGATCAGTACGACCAGGGGAAACGCTGTTGAACGGATGATCATGGAATCTGCTTCCTGGAGGGCACCACGCGCTGTACGGACGTGATGCGGAATACGGTAGGGAACATGTCGAGGTAGCTGCTGGCTGTGGCGCGGGGCCGGGCGCGGGGGCCAGCCCCGCCCCCCCCCCAAAAAAACAAACCCCCCCCCGCGCCCCCCCCCCCCACCCCGACCACATATCCCCCCACGCCCAGCCGGGAGG